>JBBPIS010000046.1:0-48524 GCA_038040225.1 Planctomycetota bacterium | reverse complement strand
TTCTCTCAGCCTGTTCGGCCGCTTCTTGAATACCACCGACGTACAGGAACGCGGACTCGGGCAGGTGATCCCACTTGCCGTCGCACAGTTCCTCGAAGCTGACGATCGTTTCTTCGCGAGACGTGATCTTGCCCTTCTTCCCGGTGAACGCTTCCGCCACGAGGAACGGCTGCGACAGGAATCGCTCGATGCGGCGAGCCCGATGCACGACCAGCTTGTCCTCTTCGCTCAACTCGTCGATCCCGAGAATCGCGATGATGTCCTGGAGTTCGCGATACCGCTGAAGAATCTGCTGCACACGGCGGGCGATCTTGTAGTGACGCTCGCCCACAACCAGCGGGTCGAGGATTCGAGACGATGACGAGAGTGGATCGATGGCCGGATAGAGGCCCTTCTCTGCGATGCGGCGTTCGAGGTAGAGGAACGCGTCGAGGTGAGCGAACGCGGTCGCCGGAGCGGGGTCGGTCGGATCATCGGCGGGGACGTACACGGCCTGCACCGAAGTGATGGCCCCGCGATTCGTCGAGGTGATTCGCTCCTGCAACGCACCCAGTTCCGTACCGAGTGTCGGTTGATAACCCACGGCGGACGGCATGCGTCCGAGAAGGGCCGACACTTCGGAACCGGCCTGCGAGAATCGGAAGATGTTGTCCACGAACAGCAGCGTGTCGGCCCCCGTTGCATCCCGGAACCACTCGGCCATCGTCAGCGCGGTCAACGCCACGCGAAGCCGGGCACCGGGCGGTTCGTTCATCTGACCGAACACCATCGCGGTCTGCTCGATGACGTGGCGGCCCGTGTCGCCAATTTCGGCCTCCTGCATTTCGAGCCAGAGGTCGTTTCCTTCACGGGTTCTTTCACCGACTCCCGCGAACACCGAATAGCCACCGTGTGCCGCCGCAATACGGGCGATCAACTCGGTGAGGATGACTGTCTTACCCAAACCGGCACCGCCAAACAGACCCGCTTTACCACCGCGCACGAACGGCACGAGCAGGTCGATGACCTTGATGCCGGTTTCAAACAACTCGGTTTTGGAACTGAGGTCTTCCAACTTGGGAGGATCACGGTGAATCGACCAGCGTTCCTCGTGCGGCACATCGCCGCGACCATCAATGGGATCGCCCAGCACGTTGAACACGCGGCCGAGCGTTCCCTTGCCAACGGGCACGGTCACGGGGCCGCCCGTGTCGAGCACGTCCATGCCGCGGACCATGCCGTCGGTCGAACCGAGGGCCACGCAGCGAACGCGTCCACCGCCGAGGTGCTGCTGCACTTCACCGGTGACTTTGATCTTGAGTCCCTTGATCTCGGTCTCAATCTTCACGGCGTTGTAGATTGCCGGCAGGTGAGCTCCGTCGAACTCGGCATCGAACGTCGAACCGATGATCTGCGTTACATGGCCAATGTTGGCGGTGGCTGTGGTCATGACTTAAGGTCTCTTCTTTCGAATGGTCTCGTGGCCACTCTGTCACACAAAACTGATGAACAACTGTTCCCGACTCGTTACTCCAGCGCGGCGGCTCCACCAATGATTTCGCTGAGTTCCGAGGTGATCTGCGATTGTCTGGCTCGGTTGTACTGGGCGCGAAGCACTCGAATCATGCCGTCCGCGTTTTCGGTCGCGCTCTTCATGGCCACCATGCGGGAGATCTGTTCGCTGACCGCCGCATCCAGGAAGCACTTGAATAACCGCGCCTTGAACGAGGCGGGGACGATCTCTTCGAGAATCTCCTGCGGGGACGGCAGGAACTCGTATTCGGTCTTGGTCTTGCCGCTTTTCGGTTCCGCTCCGCTCAGTTTCCCGATCGGGAGAAGCGTCTCCACCACCGCCACCTGGCGCGACATCGACACAAACCGCGTGTAGGCCACATCCAGGCGGTCGATCTCACCCCGAATGAACTGCTCGGCGTACCGCTTCGCCAGAGCGTCAACTTCGTGGAACGCAACCCGATCTTCAAAGTGAGTGTAAGTCGCAGTTGTCGGCAATTTCTGAAACTTGAAAAAACCGATCCCGCGCTTGCCCGACACTTCCACATCGAGTTGCACGCCGTCGGCCCGAGCCTGCCGTATCCGCTGTTGAGTGTGCCGCAGGACGGCGGCGTTGTAGCCACCGCACAAGCCGCGATTCGAGGTCACGACCAGCAGGATGCTCTTCTTCTCGGACTCACGCTGTTGGAGCAACGGGTGCGAAACCGACGAGCCGGAACCCTGCAACGCCCCAGAATCCTGCAATGCTTCGGACAGGTCGGCAACGATCTCTGAGATTTTGCGAGTGTACGCGGCGGCCTGCGTCGCGCGGTCCATCGCCTTTTTGAAACGAGCGGTCGCGACCAGTTCCATCGTCCGCGTGATCTTGCGGACGTTGCGAACAGCCTTCAACCGTTTGACGATCGCTCGTGCTTTGGCCATGAATCACATACACCCAACAAGACTTCGTCTGGAATCCCCACCACCGTCACCGATCAACCGCTTTATCGAACCAGCACCTACTTGGCGACCGTGGTTTCCCAACGGGTACGCCATTGCTCCAACGCGGACTTCAGCAACGCTTCGGTCTTATCATCGAGTGCTCCACCCGTGATGATGGCATCCCGGACTTCGCTCTTCTCGTCGCGCATGAACTGAAGCATGTGCTGCTCGGCTTCCTGCACTCGCGGGACGGGCACCTTGTCGAAGTAACCCTTCGATCCGCCGTAAATACTCATGACCTGATCGGCCATGCCCAGCGGTTGGAACTGTGGCTGCTTCAGCAACTCAACCATGCGGCGGCCACGGTCGAGTTGTTGCTGTGTCGCCTTGTCCAGTTCCGTACCGAGCTGAGCGAACGCCTCCAACTCGCGGAACGCGGCAAGGTCCAGTCGCAGACTACCGGCGACTTTCTTCATGGCCTTTGTTTGGGCGTTACCACCCACGCGAGACACCGAAATACCGACGTTGATGGCCGGACGAACGCCCTTGAAGAACAGGTCGGGTTCGAGATAGATCTGGCCATCGGTGATCGAGATCACGTTGGTTGGGATGTACGCCGAAACTTCACCTTCGAGCGTCTCGATGATTGGCAGTGCGGTCATCGAACCGCCACCGAGTTCGTCGCTCAGCTTGGCCGCTCGTTCGAGCAGACGGCTGTGGCAGTAGAAAACGTCGCCGGGATAAGCCTCACGACCAGGGGGACGTCGCATGAGCAGCGACAACTGGCGGTAGGCGGTGGCTTGGCGGGTCAGATCGTCGTACACGACCAGCGTGTGCTTGCCCTGATACATGAAGTACTCGGCGATGGCGGCTCCCGCGTAGGGGGCGATGTATTGCAACGGAGCCGGATCGCTGGCGAAGGCCCCCACGACGATCGTGTAGTCCATCGCGCCCGCTTTGGTGAGAGCCTCCACGATTGCGGCGGTCGAACTGGCGCGCTGGCCGCACGACACATACACGCAGATGACGTCGCCACCCTTTTGATTGATGATCGCATCGATGGCGACAGCCGTTTTGCCCGTCTTGCGGTCGCCGATGATCAGTTCCCGCTGGCCGCGACCGATTGGAGTCATCGAATCGACAGCCTTGATCCCCGTTTGGAGCGGCTGCTTGACCGGCTGACGACCGGACACACCCGGCGCAACCGTTTCGAGCGGACGCAACTCGTTTGTGATGACCGGGCCTTTGCCGTCGAGGGCGTTGCCCAGCGGATCGACCACGCGACCGAGGAGTGCTTCGCCGACGGGCACCGACAACAGCTTGCCGGTCGTCTTGACCTCGTCCCCTTCGGCGATCTTGAGGTAGTCGCCGAGAATGATCACGCCGACGGAGTTCTCTTCCAGGTTGAACACCTGGCCGCGAACGCCGCTGGAGAATTCGACCATTTCACCAGCCATGGCCGAAGCCAGGCCGTAAACTCTCGCAATCCCGTCACCCACTTCCACGACACGACCGACTTCACTGGTTTGAAGCTGGCCGCGGAAGTCTTCAATTTCCTTCTGGATGACTGAAGCGATCTCGCCCGCGTTGAATTTCATTCAGACACCTCTCGCGCAATCGAACGCGAAGTTGCTTGACCTGTGTTTTGAGGGAGCCGTCATACACGGTGTCTCCCACCCGGATGACCACGCCGCCGATCAGCGACGGATCGATCCTCGTTTCCAAAATGGGTTCCAACCCCAACGAAGCCGTCAACGACGACTTGATCGATGCCAGCGACTCGGCGGAAAGCTCAGTGGCGCTACTCACGCCGACACGCTTCTTGCCCGCACGTCGCTCCTGTTCGATCTCTGACTGCCGCCGAATCCCCTGCAACAAATCCAACCGTCCGTGCTTGGCGAGGACTCGCAAAAAGTTGGCGAACAGCGGAGTGGCCCGCGTCCCCACGACCCGGTCGATCAACAGATTCTTGTCGTCGCGGCCGAGTGCCGATCCGCGCAACAATTGGTCGAACTGGGTTTGCGGCGTCAGCACGTCATCCACAAACGAAACCAATTCTTCCACAGCCGCCTCACCACCCGAGCCGCCCGCCGAATCGAGATACGCGACGGCATAGACCTTGGCGACCGACTGGGCGCTCGGGTCTTCCATCACGCTCGGGATTCGAGTTTGAATCTGGACTTCCACGACGACTGCTTCCTACTGACAAACAAACTCAGTTCCGACGGACGTTCAACTGCGACAGCGACTCTTTGACGAGCCGCTCGTGGTCGGTGCCCGTCAAACTACGACCGATCACCTGCTCGGTGGCCTTGAGGACGTTGTTCGAGACAAAGTCGAACAACTCCGCCAGCGCCTGGTCCTTCGACCGCACGATCTCGGCGATCGCCCGCTGCTTGGTGGCCTCGGCTTCTTTCTGAGCGATCGTGGCGATCTCCAGCTTGGCGTGCTCGGCATCGCGCCGCGCCTCGGCCAGAATTTCACGAACCTCCTCCTGGACCTTGGCCAGCCGCGCCTCGTGCTCCTTCAACATTCTTTCGGACTTCAGCCGGTTGGCCTCCGCATCCGCAATGTCCTGCCGAATCCGTCGCTCTCGTTCGGTCAATCCGGCACGCAGCGGACCCCAGGCACCGACTCGCAGCACCGCCAGGTAGACCACAAAGGTCACCAACGAGAACAGCGCGAGATCCCTGGTCCACGACATCGGCAAGCCGGTCGGATGATGCTCCACCGCCGGAACATCACCCTCGTGCGGTGCCGCGGCAGCCGACGCCATCACCGGAGCCATCGCAGTGAGGCTCAGGCAGACAACTGCAATTCCAAACCAGCGAAACAAACGACAAGACATGGAGTTGAACCTGTCAGGACTCGGTGACACAGCCTGAATAACGCTCGACTATTTCGGGAGTTCCAGCATGAACGGCCTGTAGTCGCTGTTGCTGCCCATGCAGATGATCAGCGCGAAGAACGTCGCACCCTCGATCAGCGCCGCAGCGATGATCATTGCCGTTTGGATCTTGGCGGCAACTTCCGGCTGCCGTGCCATCCCTTCGACCGCCGCCTGTCCGATGCGACCGATACCATAGCCTGCACCAATGATCGTCAGTGCCGCGCCGATGGCACCCGAGAAGTGGACTCCACCTCCACCCCCACTCCCTTGCGCGAACGCCGGCACCGAGAAGACCAACACCACACCGATTCCGTACACCATCAACCGCAGATTCTGACTCACTTGGACTCTCCTCACCTGAAACCCTGGGAAACCCCACTGAGTTGTCAGCAGGGAACAGCAAAGCCGCTTGACCACCAATCACATTAGTGCGGATTCACGGCCGCACTGATGAACAACGACGCCAGTAACGAAAACACATAGGCCTGCAGAAAAGCGACGAACAATTCCAACATGCCAATCGCCACTTGCCCGAAGATGCTCGCCGGCATGACGATTCCCCAAATGGGACCGTTCGCCACCGCGATGAAGCCGAGGAACACACCCAAAACCGTGTGACCCGCCAGAATGTTGGCGAACAACCGCACGGCCAGAACGCCGTGCTTGATCAGCAAACCGAACGCTTCAATCACCCAAATCACCGGCAGCAGCACGACGGCAATCAGGGGAGGCAATTCCATCCCGGGGACCAGCGACTTCCAGAAGCCGACGAACCCCGACTGCTGCGTGCCGAAGAAAACCACATGAGCAAACGTCACCACGGCCAGGACGCCCGTCACATTGATGTCGGCTGTCGGAGAACCGAGGAACGGGATGGCCCCCAGCAAATTACAGAACAGAATGTAGAAGAACACGCTCCACACAAACGGCAGATACTTGTCGGCGGGATGCCCCAGCGCGGCGTCAGCCGTGGCGTGGCCCGCGCCGAGTGCGTGGCCATCGTGTGAATGATCCGCGGCGACCGAGTGTACCGGAGCGAGAGCGTGGCCATGCTCCTGGCCACCTTCCGCATGATTGCCGTGATCCTGATCGCCGTGGTGGTGAGGAATGCCGATCGACGGACGAACAACTTCATCTCGAATGAAGAGAGCCAGAGACTCCCAGAAGTTCCACCACAGCCCCTTGACCGGCCGACCGCCAGCGACTCGCGTGGCAAGGCCGCGGAAAATGACGAAGGCCAGCACGACAGCCACGACCTGCAGCACCATGTATTTCGTCAGCGGCGACGGCATGGCGAACTGGCTGTTGCGGCCGAGCATCTCCAAGACAAACCCGGGAATCTCCCAGGTGCTGGTGTCTCGCACGTGATGAAATGGGTCAGAACCCGCCGCCATGGCTACCCAATCCGCTGTTCAATCGGCCACAGGATTGCGACTCGCCGCAGGCACCAGAACGGCCCACGTTTCCAGAGCGAGTGCCACAAGATAACTGACAATCAGCCAGACAGTGAATTCGCGAAACCCGAGATCGGGACGCAGCGACTTGACCGCCACCATCCCCGCCAACACAAACAACATCCGAAAGCCGGTGCCCACCAAAACGATATAAGCCGACGACTCACGATGCTTGAGAATATCGCCCACGAAAACCGTCATCCAACCGGGGATCAGACAGAGCAGCGAGGCATACACCAGCCCCTCCACGCCCCTCCATCCCGCAACGGCAAACGACAACCCCGACGTCAACAACACGTACAGAATCATGCCAATGGTGAAGACTGCAAGCTGACGACCCAAAGACTGCATGACGCTTCTCAATGCCGACCAAGCCAACCCTCAACAAACCTACTCTGCAAGAACTCACTTCCCCGAATTGTCGCTGTCTTTGGCGAGCCGCAACAACTCCAACATCGAGATCGTGAAGCCCAACACCACCCCCGCAATGGTGAACCACGGGGAGGTTCCAATCCGCTTGTCCAACCACCAGCCACAACTCGGAGGAAGAGCCATCTGAAGACTGATCGAAGTGACTCGCGCTGCCAGAACGTAACCCCTCGCCAATGCACTCCGGCCATCGCGATCATCGTCGCCATTGGCCACGGTGCGTTCCACAAGGGATGACAGACCCGTCAGGGAGGGCGAATCCTAGCCTTGGTGTTTGGGGATGTCAAAGCAGGCCACGCGGGCTTGGGAGAATTCTCACTTTTGATTCTGCGCGAGACTTCGATGAGGGAGCAATGGCTCTGGTGACACGATGGCGATCAATTCAAACAAGGCATCCCACACCCTGTTTCAGATCCGCATGCCTTGGGAGAGTTGAAGCCAAATCGAGGAATCACGCGGCCCTTGGTTTGCGTGTCCCACCGTCGTTCAAACGATGATGAACACGGTCGTCGAGAGATCGGCGTCACAGCAACCACACAGGCTGTCCGGCTGAGAGAAAACAGACTTTCGCAAGTGCGCAAGCTGACGAACGGGTGGAGGATTGAGTTACTCAACGGCTTGCCGGTGAGATCCTCGAATCACGAAATAAGAAGGCCCCGTCCGAGCGATCTCGGACGGGGCCTGTTGAGAACACGACCAGGGTCGCGTCAGCGGGTCATTCTCAGTCGCGCGGCTTCTCACCATCGCGCGGTGGTTCGCGATCCCGCTCCGGACGGCGGCCTTCACCATCACCGCGAGGTCGCTCGGAACGAACGGGCTCACGACGTTCGCCCTCGGGACGGCGAGCATCGGGACCGCGATCACCCTCGGGGCGGCGGTCACCTTCCGGCCGACGTCCATCCGCGCCACGGTCACCTTCCGGTCGACGGTCGCCATCGCGTGGCGGACCCATCGGGCCACCGATCAACTCAGCCGGATCGAGCTGTCCATCGTGATTGGTGTCGAGTTCATCGAACAGGTCCGCCAGCTTGGCCAACTCGTCCTTCGAGATGCGACCGTCGTTGTTTTTGTCGAGTTTGCGAACGAGTATCGGTCCGCGCGGTCCATCCTGACGACGGTCTCCCCCGGGGCCGCGCCCTTCCGGGCCTCGTGCCTCGGGACGACGATCACCTTCCGGTCTGCGGTCCCCTTCGGGGCGTCTGCCTTCGGGGGGGCGATCCCCTTCAGGACGACGGGCTTCCGGACCACGGTCTCCCTCACGGCGTTCACCGTCAGGACGGCGGCCTTCGGGGGCACGATCGCCATCCGGCCGGCGATCACCTTCGACGCGGCGTGCTTCTGGAGCACGGTCACCTTCGCGTCGCTCACCTTCTGGTCGGCGAGCTTCCGGTCCTCGATCACCTTCGGGGCGTCGGTCACCCTCAGGACCACGATCACCTTCCGGACGGCCACGGCCTTCCGCTCCTCGTGGCGGAGTCGGCAAGTTTTTGACGAACTCTTCCTTCGTCAGCGATCCGTTCGTGTCTTTGCCAGCGCGGCGGAGAGCCTGCGTCACCATCGGCTTGGCTCGTTCGGGAGCCTCTTCCACCGTGACTTTGCCGTCGCCGTTCGCGTCGAGGCGACCGAACATTTCTTCGGGGTTGCCCAACGCTGGACGGCCACCTTCGGCGCGAGGCTGATCCGTTCGGCGAGCCCCTTCCGGAGCAGCCGCACCCTCGGGACGGCGACCTTCGGGATTTTGACCCGGTCGATTCGGCTGGCCTCCTTGAGGGCGCTGACCAATCTGAGCAAAGTCCTCTTGAGTCAACTCGTTCTTCCCGAGCCGCTCGAAGAGTGGTGCGAATCGTTCTCGCGCTTCGGCGGGCAGTTCGTCCTTGGTCAATTTGCCATCACCGTTGGCATCGAGTTGCTTGAACAGAGCGCCCGGCTCGGGCCGCTGTCCTCCGGGCCCACCACCCTGCTGAGCCATGAATCGACCGGCGGCCTCGACCCATTCTTCCTGAGTCAGCTCGGTCTTGCCGAGTCGTTCAAAGACCTGCCCGATGCGTTCCCGCAGCGGTTCGGGAAGCTCGTCCTTGGTGAGCTTGCCGTCACCGTTCTTGTCGAACTGCTTGAAACTCTCTTTCGGATCGGGACGCTGTCCACCGAGGGCACCTGGACCGGGGAACTTGGCGAAGTCGTCAGCCGTCAACTCCGTCTTGCCCAGGCGATCGAAGAGCGGCTTCATTCGCTCGCGGAGCTGTTCGGGTACCTCGTCCAACGTAACCTTGCCATCCTTGTTGCGGTCCATCATCTCGAATCGCTGGCGAGGATCACCACCTCGACCGCCTTCACCGCCGCCCGGGCCGAGCGGGACATTCGGCTTCTCTTCAGGCTTGTTCGCCTGTTGGAACTCGTCCTTCGTCAGTACCCCATCTTTGTCCTTGTCGCCGAGCCGGACGAGCCGCTCGAAGAAGCGAGCCTGCTCTTCGGGGACTTCGTCTTTCGTCAGCTTGCCATCGCTGTTCTTGTCCAGCTTTGTGAACAGGGCATCGGCCTCGGGAGCCGCCTCCTGTGCGAAGGCGACCGCCCCGCCTCCCAGCATCGCGGCCAGGGCCGCACCGTAAACCAATCGCGAGCGTTTCAACATGGTCATTCCTCTTCAAGAGATTCAGGGAGGAGTTGCCGCTAATGTCAGCGGTTCGAGCCAGCACCTGACTTCAAACCGTAACCCCACGGGCAACGACGAGCAAGTGGGGATTGAACCCCACCCTGCCGGGAAGGTTTCGCCTTGCCTGATATGACGGAAGCCCGGGGCCAACCGGCACCGGGCTTCCACGCCACGAGCTTCCACCAACGGCAGGACCGTTACTTGTCGCCCTCTTTCAACTGGAAGCCGATCATCACGGCCCCCTTCTTGTCGGGAACGGTGTATGAACCGCTGGCCCGCAGGTATTTCTGCAAGACCTCGAACGGAGGCAGCTTCTGCAGGTCGATCCCTTCGAGGAACTCCTGGTTCTCGGCGTTCTTCATCATCTCATACAGCGCCTTGAGCTGCGCGTCGGACTTCTGGAACGAGATCATCGAGGCCTTCGCCGGGAAGTGCTTCGCAATCTTCTTGTAGGCGGCCGAGTCCGCCAGCGGTGTTCCACTGCTGGTCCCTCGCAGCATTCCTTCGAGCATCGCCGTGTCATTCGTCACGACCAGATGTCCCTCGGTCACCGCGAACGACACCTTCTGATCGCCCCCAGGCACATCGACTTCGTAAATGGTTTCACCGTTGAACTCGCGCGACTCAACCGGCGATCCGTCTGACTTCGCCACCGTCGCCAGCAGCTTCTTCGCCTTGGCTCCGTCTTTCACGGCGAGAGCCACAAAGAACTTTTGAGTCAGCGGCTCATCGCCGTCTCCCTTTTCAATACCCTGCACGACGTGGAACTTGCCGTCGAGCAAATCGAGCACGTCCTTTTTCGGATGGATCCCGGGACCGGCGTTCGCCGCCTGGTCCATCAACCGCGCCAAGGCTCCGCGGCCCTGGAACATGTCCACCAATCCCTCGATCGCCTGATAGGCCCCGGCGACATTCCAGTTGCCGCCGAAGTACATGCTGACGCCCGACGAGACCCACTTGGGGGGAGCGATCTCCGTGGCGGGGAACTGAAACACGTTCAGCACGCCCGTCGGCGAATCGGCATAGACGAACGACTTGGTGACGGAGTCGAAGTCGCCGGTATTCACATACGATGCGCCGCCCCAGCCCTTCAATTTGTCGAGGCCCAGCATCGGCAGGAACGGAGCCGCCATCCCGATCTGCGGCTGAAAAGCCTGAGCCATGTTGAGCCCGGCCTGAACCAGGCCGATCGGATTGACGAAGAACTTCATCGTCGGTTCGCCCGACTCGTCCTTGCAGCGATCCATGCAGTATTTGAAGACATCGTTGGTGGCCAGCGTGTCGTCGCTGTCTCCCTCCCAACGGTCCAGCACTTCCTTGAGCGCGGCAACTTCCGAACTGAACACGAGGTACGAAGTGTCGTTGAAGTAGGCCAGCGTCTTGAACGGATTCTCCGGCGGAGAATCTTTGAACGTGAAGACGTTGACCTCCACATCGTCCACGTCCTCCTTCGAGTGCTCGGCTTCGCTTTCGAGGGCTTCGTGCATCTTCTTGAGGAGTTTGCCGACCGTCTCCTTGCTGTCGCCATAGTCCACCATCAGGACCACCGACAATTTTCGCGCCGGCTTCTCCATCACGGCAAACGTGATCTCACCGTCCGGCAGTTCGAGCAGATCGTCAATCGACACACCCAACTCGTCCTGAACCTTCTGCGACAGCTCCTCGATCTTCTTCTTGACGTCATCGAGAAACGGCTTGAACTCGGCATCGCGGAACAGCGCTCCGGTACTCGACTTGTCAAACTGTTCCTTGAAGCCGGACACATCGGGGATCGTGAAGAACAACAGCGTGTCCTTCGGCAACAGCTTTTCGCCGATGGCGTTTTCGTCCGCGCGGGCGATCTGCCAACCAGCCAACGCCTGCACCAGGCACAACATTACAGCAGCGGTCCCAAACCACAGTCGTCTCATGAATCCAGTCCCTAATCGAAAGGTCTTGCGAGGGGAAACGGAACCAACGATTCGCCGTCGTGTGCCCAACGGTTCCGTGACAGAGGTGAAACGCAGCCAGCGCGTGGCCGATTCGAGGCATATCTTGGCGAGTTCGCTTTCCCGAGACAATCCTGCTCAGTTCCCGGCTCTCTTTCGCGCGAATCACCGCTCACATGGTGAGTGCGCCGTGAACTGAATACTCGACACCAATCCGTTTGGTTTCGAGGACGTCGCGCGAATCATTCGGGCATCGCGCCGGCGGTCTTGCGACGCGGCGGATCGAGATACCGGAAGCCGGAGTTCGGGTTGTTGCGGTCGAACGCAAACGCTTCGTGATTGTCGAGGAACAACTTCAAATACGGAGACGGAATCGCAAACCCGAGTCCTTCCGCAAACATCAGCTTCATGTTCGTGACGCCGATCACCTCACCGCGCGAGTTGAACAGCGGTCCGCCACTGTTGCCGGGATTGATCTCGGCCGTTGTCTGGATGTAGACCTGCCCTTTGAAATTGCGGTTCTTCGTCCCGATGATCCCCTGCGATACAGACCGCTCCAACCCCAGCGGGTTGCCGATCGCGAAGACTTCGTCCCCCTCTTGCAGGTCTTCTTCAGCCGCCAGAAACACCGGCTTGAACGCCAGATCCTTCTGCGCCGGGATCTGCAACAGAGCCAGATCGAAGAACGGATTCAAGGCGACGATCCGCACGTCGTCCACCCGGCGGCGATTGAACTCGCCCTGGGCACCGCGATGGAAAATGGTGGCCGAGATGCGCGTCTCCTTCTCGATCACGTGGCAGTTCGTCACGCAGAAGCCGTTCTCATTGACGATGAATCCCGACCCGAGGCCGCCGGGAGTTTGAATCAGCACCACCCCTTCGCCAAATTTCTCGGTCAAATCCTTCACACTCCGGCGAGGCAGTTCGGCCGTGCGATAGAGCTTGTGCTTCTGCACCTCCAGCGGAACGTTCGCCGATTCCTTCGACGCCGCGCGCGTCTTGATCTGCGACAGCGGAATCTTCACGACCTCGATGCCGATGTCGACGAACAACACGTCTCCCTGCTGCTTGAGCACGTCCCCTTCGATCTTGTTGCCGGTCTTCAATTCGAACACGTCGGCCAACGCCGCACGCGGGCCGGCACCCAACAGGACGAGAACCATCACGAGAACCGCGACGCGGGTGGAGAAAATGACATTCGTCTTCATGGGTGGGCTGCTCATTCGGAGAAGTGACAACGATTCTGATCGTTCGTGCGAGGTCCGGCCTGCCACCGCCATCAACCGTTGCCGTAGTTGAGGTGACAGTCACCGCAGGACTTGTTGACCTTGTTCAAGGCATCGGTGAACTTCTGAAAGCTCTGATCCTTCGCGGCCGAGACCGCTTCCTGCGCCCCACCGATGAGCGCCTCGGCGTACTTTTTGTAGTCCTCTTCATCCGCGCTCGTATAACCTTCAGTGGCGATGATCTTACCATACGTCGCGATGATCATGGCCTCGTGCAGAATGGCATCCGACTCAGACTTGAGCTTGGCTTCGGTGTTGATGTTCAACCGCAGCCAGTCCCTCGCCTTTTCGATCCGCTTCATCAGTCCCGTCCGGTCGGCCGTCTCGTGGAAGGGTCGTTTCGCAGCCACTTCGCCCGCATCAGCCGGGATCGAACCACCGAAGACCGATGTCATTTTCTCATAGGCCACCTTCGACTTTTCGTAGAACTCCTTGCCGGGTCCCACGGCGGTTTTCGACAAGTCGGAACCGAAATCACGAACGTAGTGGGCGTTCTTCTTCCAATTGGCCGCTTCGCCGTGTTCGAGGGCGACGCCCGCCAGTCCCGCCAACTGGGCTCCCTCCCAGCCGATCTCCTTGGGATCCTTGTTGAAATCCCCCGGTTTCTGCATGACGGAGTTCAAGTGATTGAGAAGCCTCTTCGTCTCGGCCTGCACAACGTCAATGGAAATGATGTCGGCCCACGCCGTGCCGCCGCCCGCAGTTGGCTGGGCACCATCGGTCGCAGGTTTCGCGGTTGGCTCGGTCGCCGCTGTGTCGGTCTTGGCGGCGTTCGACGGCATTGGAACCGCTGCCGTGTTGTTGACCTCGGCCAATGGGTCATCGAAGAAGGCGTCGTACGGAATACCGCGGCTGCTCTTTCGGACACCGCCACTGCCGGTGCTGCCCGTTGAAGATTTCGAGGCCACCGCGCCGTCATCCACAGAGCGGCTCGGCTCATTCGATTTGGTTGTCGTCTTCTTTGCGGGAGCTTCTTTCTCAGCAGTTGGCTGTACGGCGGGCTTTCCGCCCCCTCCACAACCAACGACCACCGAGGCCACGACCAACCCGACAACCGCCATCCCGCGTGTTGCCAACCGTGATGCCACTTTGCAACGACCGTTGTTTCCGAAACTCAACATCTCGAACTCTCCTTCGGTTGGAACAGTCGTCTCACTCGGAAAAATGGGGCAGCGGAGATTTTCTGGCGACTCGACGGTTGCTCGGGATTATGGTTTCGTCGGCTCACGTTCGCAATGACCCTGTTGTCGAACAGCCATCGTCCTGCTCAACCCCACGACGAATCAGACGACTCCCACGCAACGAACTTTCCGCAATTCTGGGCTGACTGGGAAGAATTTCCGGCCCGGCCCTTGTCTCGGCAGGGTCCACCTATTATTCGTACCTGCTAGCCATGAACGGGGAACTGGTGACTTCCGGCAGAAAACGCCGAGCCGTTCCCTGACGATGACAACTCGTGATCTATGTTCACTGTCAGGCTGAGGCGGTTGACCACGGAGGTCAGCCGAGACGGCCTTTGGAAATTTTGAAGTGTGGTTGGAAGCATCTCACAGTGACGTGAATGCTCCCACCTCTCAAGGAGAACGACGATGAGAAAGTTTGTTGCTTGTGCCCTGTTGGGAATGGCCGTCATGGCCAACGCATCGAATGGTGCGGAACGACAGCCCGTCCGCCTGATCAGCCTGTTGCAGAAAAGCCCGACGCTGTTGACCCAGGTCGATCTGCCGATGCCAGCGCCGCTGTCACAGGTTCCCGAAGTACAGTACAGCGGTCCGGTCACGGGCATGCCCGTGATGCCCGCCACAGTCGAGCTCTACCAGAACGTGCGGTATCGGGCCGAGCGCAACATCGCTCCCTGTGCCGTGCCAATCATCGTGCAAGTCCCTGATCCTTGTGCCTGCAAGACCGCCTGCTGCCCGACACCCTGCGTCAACGTCCAGATTTGCGTCCCTGAATGCGGCTGCCCCTGCGTCAAGGTGACGCGCTGCGGTGACCGGGTTTGTTTCGACTATGGCAAGTACGAAGTCATCGTCACCTCGGGCCGCGGAAGAGTGTGCGTTGACTATCGTGACTGACGGAGTTCGCCTGCGTTCGGGCCTTTGAACTGGAAGACTGGACAACGGTGATTTGAGATTGAAACAGGCTTCGCGTTCACGAACGCGAAGCCTGTTTCGTTTAATGCATCCACGTTCCGGTCACTCGACTCTCATCAGCACGAACTTCAGATACCGAAACTCGGGCAACACGAGCGGCGTGGGATGATCGGCGGGTTGCCCGTGGATGCCGAGCACCGTCGCGCGGCGACGGGCTTCCGACACACCCTCCTCGCACAGCGCGAGAAACATCGGCAGGTCGATGTGACTTGAACAGGAGGCCGCCGCCAGCAAACCTCCCTTCGCCGTAACGCGCGATCCGCCGGCGATCAACGTCTGGTACGCGGCCTTGGCTTTCGAGACCGACTCCTGATTCGGAGCGAACGACGGCGGATCGACGACGACGATATCCCAGCGCCGGCGCGAACGAGCCGTCTCATCCAGAAACTCGAAGGCGTCGGTCGCGACCGCTTCGTGAGCCGCCTCGGGCAGTTCGTTGAGCCGCCAGTGTTCGACCGCCACGTCGATGGCCGGCTTGGCGAGATCGACCGTCGTCACCTGCTTCGCGCCGCCGCAACCCGCCGCGACCGAGAAGCCTCCCGTGTACGCGAACAGATTCAGAACCGAGCGGCCTCGCGCGAGCTGCCGAATCGTGTGACGATTGTCTCGCTGATCGAGAAAGAACCCCGTCTTCTGCCCTTTCACAATGTCGGCCGTGAACTTCAGCCCGTACTCCAGAAAGTGAACCGGCTCCTTCGGCGGAGGGCCAACCAACGCACGGCCTTCGCTGCCGCGTTCCTTCCGCCGTTCGTAGACAGACTTGAGAGTCAGCGATTCGGCCAGCCAAGCCGCGATACCGGGCGCGTCCCAGAATCCGCACGGCCCGGCCCCATCGAGCTTCATCACCGCCGCGTCACCATAGACATCGACCACCAGTCCCGGCACACCGTCCCCTTCGCCGTTGAGCAGCCGAAAGCCGGTCGTCCCCTCGTCGAACAAGCCGCGTCGCAGCGCGAGTGCGTCTCGCAAACGACGCTCGACCCAACGATCGTCGAGCTTCGTGTCGCCGTCGGCGTCACAGACCCGAAACGCCAGCGGAGAGGCCGGATCGTAGAAGCCGACCGCCACCGGCTGCCCCTTTCGATTGTCGAGCAACACCGCCGGCGAGCCGCTGCTCGCGCGAGGCAACTCGCGCAGCGCGTCGGCATACACCCACGGATGCCCGCGCTTGATCGTCCGCGCCAGATCGCGGTTCAGTCGCAGAACGACCGGGGAATCCGAAGATTGAATGAGCGGCATAAATCCCATCTCGAAAGCCACGCCATGCTGCTGCCGCATCGCCGATCACGACTGCGCGAGGATTGTCGCCGTCAGGTCGTTGGCTCGTCACCAGGCCGCCGACTCTCATCAGATTCGTCCCTTGCGGATGGTCTGGGTGACACTTCAGCGAATCGAGCAATCTGCTCCGCGCAGATCAAGAAGTACAGGCCGACCACGGTGTGCGACAGGGCGAACACCAACTGCATCGTGAACGTATCACGATCCGCAGGAGTGGAATCGACCATTCGCGCCGCCAGGATCGTGGCCCAGTGGTACAGCGCATTTCCGGAGAGAACATAGAGTCCGAGGACTCTGATGAGCACGACGAACAGGTCTCGGGACGACATGGTTGACTCCAAATTCCTTCGGCGGTCTTCACGGCTGCGCGGGGACCGTCGCCGTCAGATCGTTGACCAGTTTGGCGAGCTGCTCGTGCGTCACCTGGATCGGGACGGGAATGCGGCCGGGGTTGGAGGCATCGTTGCGGTAGCGCCTGAGCGAGAACCGACCGGCTCCGTGAGAGGAGAGTTGGATCTCGTAATACTTCGTCGTGCCGGGAGCCGCCTGGTCCGGCGGAGTCGATCGGATCAGCACCTGGTTCCCCTGCGCGTCGTACTCCAGCGGCCCGAGGTTTTCGAGCAGGTACGTGATCCGCTTGCATAGCCCGTCGCCCCACTGTTTGAGCAGGTCCAAGGTACTCGCGCCGAGCGACGGCACGTCGAGCCGCAGTTCCTCGCACGAGACGCCCAGCGATTCGACACTCAGCAGATCGGCCGACAGCGTCACGCCACTATTGTCGGACACCTTGACGGTCTTCGCGGGCACAAACGTCTGCCCGATCAGCGGGGTCAGAGCGGAGGCAAGATCGAGACTCAGGGACATCGGCAATCCTTCATCGCGTCGGAACAGTCGGCTCAAGCAGATCGACCTTCGCATTCTATGCTCGATCACGTGAGAACTGGAGCATGGCGGGCAAATCCATTCGATCCGAATTGTCTGGTCGGGTGTTCTTATTGCGGCCGAATGCTCACGATCTGATCGTGCGGAACCAAAGACACAATTGTCGCTCGTTCCACTTGCGGCACTGGAGACTCCCGATGAAACAGACCACGTACTTTCGCTGGGTGATTGTCCTGTTGGGCTGCTTGCTGCTCGGAGCGGGCCTGGCCGACGCCCAGCCGGCGATCAAGTCGCGCATCGAGAAGAGTACGACGACTCGGCGACCCAACGACGATCTGGAAGGAACCGTCTGGCAATACCGTGCCACGCGCAAGGAGAAGGGCGGCAAGGAGACCGAGGAAAAGGAGATCGTCCTCGAAGGCCGGTTCCGCATCGAAGAGAAGGGCGTCTTCGAGGCCGACAAACAGATCGAACTGCCCGGTAAGCGACTCCCCGGCCTCCGCAAGAACGACAAGGGTGAAGGCAAAGCGGCGGGCGATTCCAAGGACGACTCGAAGGGGAAGTCCGTCACCGTCCCCAGCGCCAAAGGACGGCGTGTCGGTGACGTAACCAAACTCAGCGATGGCAAAACAAAACTGGTGATCGAAGCCAAGGACTTCCCGCTGCAGGGCATCGTCCTCGTCTGGCCCAAGAAGGACCGCCCCGGAGTCTGGATGGGGACGTATCAGGAACGGAAGAACGACAAGAACGGCGACAAGTGGGTGATCGAACTGCGCGAGTCCGAGGACTGAGCGGCATCAACCTCACTCGCCTCACGTTGAGCCGCGCGAGTCCTTCCGTTCTTGTTCCTTCTGCCGTTTACTCTTTCGCTTCACCGACACCAGCCGTCCGTCTTCGCCCACGAAGTACGAACCGGGTGGTTTGCTGAAGCCGTCGACCAACGAGACGAGTGTCTTCGACATGGCCCAACACGCCATGCAGATCATGCAAAAGCAGAGGACGGCGCCGATGATAATTGGGCCGACGGCACCAAACGTGATGCCGGGTTCGAGAACCGACAGCGTCGGGTCGGTGGGATGGACATACACCGTGACGGGCGTGTCCACGGCATAGCGCTTCACCACGTCGGTCGCATCGGAATGCGTGTCGCTCGGCACGTCGGCGACCGCGATGCGATGCCCTTCGTACTTTCGTCCATCGATCTCAAACGAGTATGTCAGCCGGGGACTCCAGACTTCGGTCTTCACTTCCCGCTGTCCACGGACCGTTTGGCCTTCCCGCTTGTCCACCATGTGCGTCTGTGTGGCGAACGCGGTGTCAGCCGCAGTGATGATGCCCGTGACGCGTGCCCAGTTCGACGACTGCCACGCCTCCCAAGTCTGTCGCACGCCGACACGCCCAATGGCGAGGCCACCCAAAAATCCGAGGCCCACGATGACCAACACCAACACCCGCAGTTGAAACACCTGCCGATCAATCACGGCGCTGGAAGCCTGGTTCGAGCCGCTGTCGGTTGAGGTGCCTGTCGGCTTCGCTTGTCCCATTGCGGCGGCCCTGCGGGGATGGATCGGGAGATGCTCACACTGACTGCGACAACTCGCCTTGGGCGATTCCTCAATGCAGCGACATCAAGATCGACGGCAGGTTCATCAGCAACACCAGCCCGCCAATGACCAACCCCACCTTCGACGCGATTCTGCCAACGCGGCCGAGCTTGGAGTCCCCCTGCCGCGTTGCCTTGCGCGACAGCGCCAGACCAACAAACAACAGAATCGTGGCCGATCCGCCAATCACCCCGATCAGAATCATATTGACCAGAACCGCGAAGAACCGCGCCAACTGCTCGCCCTGATCGCAGGGATCGAGAAACAGCACAAGGCCGATCCATCCGAGACAGCCCAGCGATGAACAGATGACTGACGCGAGGCCCGACTTCGAATGGCGAGCGGGCATCGTCAAGTCGGTGTCTCCCGGCGATTCGTGACTCATTTTCGGTTCGTTCGTTGGTTCGTTCATCGCTCACTTCGCCTTCGTCGTGTGGCTCGATCCGTCGAAGGAAATCTCGGCAGATTGCTTCCCGGCAGAGCTCGACTCCGTTTCTCCCGGCTCGTGAATTTCATCCGAACTCAACCTCAGTACTTCCAAGTTCGCGTCATCGTGGCCGACGCTGCCAGCGTCGGCGTGACTCATTGCCGGAGTTTGTTGACGGACGCTGGCAGCGTCCGCCACGAATTTGGAAGTACTGAACCTGAGAAATCATCCATTAGAGATCGGAGCGATGCCGTTCACAGACTCAATCACTGGCCGGCACGAGGCGCGTTGATCGCGCGCATTTCGGCTTCGTATCGGTCGAGCACGTCCAGTCCTGCTGGTAGCTTGTTCTGACGCAACCACGTTTCGTAGGAAACGACTTGCTTGCCGGTCGGCAGTTCCTTGGTCCAGGCCAAACCGTCGCCTTCAAATTGAACCACGGCGTTGCCAGCTTTCGGGCGTGCTCGCAGCGAGATTTCCTGTTTCCCCTTGCGGAACCTCAGCAGCGTGTAGTCTTCGTCACGAATTCCGCCCTCCTCCGGCTTCCAGTCCAGCATCCCCAACGCTTTGGTGAATTGTTCGGCGGCAGCGGCTAGTGTCGACTTCTCGACAGTCACTTCAATGGTCTTCTCGATGGCATCGAGCTTCACCGAATGCGGAACCTTCAAAACCGGAAAGTCCACCGCTTCCAGACCCACGGCGGCGTTCGCACCTGCTGGCTCTTCCTTCTTCTGAGAAGCCTCCCACAGGGAACCGACCGAGTCCCCAACACGAATCAGCGTTCGGCCATCCGGCAACTTGGTGAGACGGATGGTCAAATCGCTCTGGCCGCCGACATAGGACAGCCAACTGTTGTCGTCCTTCGATGTTCGACCCAACTCACGAATGAGCCAGCCTTGAGAGGTCAGTTCCTTGTCGTAGAACTCGCGCGCTTGATCCAGCGTCAGCTTGGTCGTCGCCACCAGTAATGGCTTGGTCGAACCATCAAACTCGGCGAATCCCGAGTCAGGAGGAATCGGCACCGAGGCGTTGTTGAAAAACAGCGAATATTGAATGGTGTAGCCGGAAGGGTCGGCTGGGAATTTGCCCATCGAAACTCGCAACGTGGTTCCATTGCGGAGGAAATTCAAATCGCGTGCGTCCGGTTGCTCGCCGTGCGAGCTGTTGAGCCTGGAATAGCCGGTCCAACCGGCGGCATGGAGTTTGCGCAACAACGCCGTCTCGATTCGCACGAGTTCCGACTTGGTGCGATAAGCCACGGTATTCGCGGCTTCGTACACGGTCTCGGTGGGGGCCGCGTCAAACTTGGGGGTCCGGCGCAGATCGTAATTGCCGGCATGATTCACCATGACATTGATCTTGCCGTCTCCGGCATCAAAGCACTGGACCGAGACCATGAATCCGTTCTTGAGGTACTCCGTGGCCGCGGGATTTGCCGAGGGGGTTTCCGCCGCGATCCAGCCATCTTTCTCCAGAAAGTAGCGGTAGAACGAATTCGCTTCGCTGGTGGTCACCGAAGCCTCGCAATGAAAATCACCCTTCCCCACGCTGCTCGGTTTACTGCCAGGCAGCCTCGGAAACGTCCGCAAGTCGATCACTTGCTCCGTTTGGGCGGGCGTCGCGGGGGCGGTGGAATCGGCCGGGGGCATCGCGACGACCGCGTGCAGCGGCTTCAATCCGAGCGACTCTCCCTGGCTGGCCGTCCCCCAAATTCGCGTGCATCCGATGTCTGATGCCACGACCAGCAAGTTGGTCTTGGGTAGCCAGTTCACGCCGACGATGGGCCAGCCGAAACTGTCGATCACTTGAACAGCCCGACGCTCGGCGAGATTCCACAATTGGATTGATCGACCGTTGGTGGTTGCCAGGAATTTTCCGTCGGGTGAGAAAGCAAGCAACTCGCTGCCGGACACACTTTGGGTGATTTCGGCCTCCTGCTTGGATTCCGCGATGTTCCAAATCCGCAATGACTCCTTGCTGCCGAAGAGGAATCGCGTGGCATCGGGCGATCGTCCCAGCGCGAAGTTGTATCGGCCTGGCGACAGCTCTTGAACGATCTTGCCGGTGTCCGTGTTCCACAGCGATGTGGATTCTCCGGCGACCGCGAGTCTCTTTGACGCGGCGTATTCGATCCGCTCGACACCACTGGTGTTGACCGAAAACTTGTTTTGCCGTTCGAGCGCCGCGGCGCTCCACGTCGTCACCTCTTTGTCATACGAAATGGCGGCGATCTCTTCCCCGTCGGGTGAAATCGCCAGGCATTGGATTCCGTTCGAGCCGAGCTTCTTGGCGACGATTTCCTTTCGATCGTCGAGACTCCAAATCCGGGCCATTCCCTTGGAATCGCCAACTGCGAACCACTTTCCATCCGGAGACACGGCCATCGAGAGAATCACTCGCTCCTGGTCGGCCGGGGTCAACTCCAGAAAAACGTGTTCGGGCTCCTCTTTTGTGACCGACCAGAGCACGACGCGGGAACCGGCCACAATGAAGTGTTGACCGTCCGCAATCGGTGCCAGGCATCTCGTGAAGCTCGTCTTCTCCCACTCACGAATCGCCAGCAATTGGACGCGCTCAAACGGTGCCGGAGTCCAGCGTTCAATTTGCTCCGCGGTCGGCGGCACCACGTTGACCTTTTTTCGTGGCTCCACTTCTTTTCGTGGCTCCACTTCCGCCTTCGTCGGACTGTTCACTTCTGTTGAGGGACTTTTCGGCGTGTCGTCTGCCACCGCCGAAACACCCGTTTGAGCGGTCGGCGTTTTGTCATCTTGGACTGCCGAGCCACAGCCGATGACCATCATGCAATAACTCAACGCCCATGGGGACATGGCCCGTTGCGGCGAGACCTTTCGCACTCCGGGTTCGTCACCGGAGCAGAAATCGTTGATCGAATTTTGATGGTGGTTCACGGGTGGTGCTTCCAACGGTTTGGGTTGATCTTGGCAATCGCTTCCGCAGGAACGCTATCGGTGATCGCCCAGAACATCAAATGACCCACGATGGACCAAATTGCGAATCGTGCGAACGCGATCAACCACGTCGGCGAAGGCGGCGTGTCTGGGATCGGGCGTCTTCACCCGCCCCCAGCAGAGTGAGATCGACGACCGTGCAGGGGGCTCGAAGACTCGACACCAGCCACTCAGCCAATCCATCCCACATCGTCGAGGATCGAGCAGACCACTCCGGCGATGCCCGACCGCGAACGGCGAACCGGCGTTGCTGAGTTGGCGTCTCCCGGTGAATCGTGACTCGTTTCCGGTTCGTTCGACGGTTCACTCATCACTCACTTCGCCTTCGTCGTGTGGCTCGTGCCGTCGAAGGAGATCACGGCGGGTTTGTCGTCGATGACCGTTTCGATGTGGACCGGGCGCTGCCAGAGCTTGTGCAGGTTGCGGAGCGAGTCCTGCGCGTAGTCCTGCTTCAACTCGATCCCCATGAATTTGTGGAGCAGGTACAGCTCGCCGCGGTTGCGAAAGTTGGCGTCCTGCACATAGATAAACGGCCGGCTGTGGTTGGTCAGGCTGTTCAGAAGCTGCATTTTGATCTGCTCGAACTGGCGCGAGGCGACTTCGTAGTTCTCGCTGCTCTCGTTGAAGGCGAACGAGAACATCTTGTGCTTCGCGCAGAACTCGGGCGTCAGGAAGGTATCGATGAACGTGACGTCGTTGTGGATGCGGCGGACCTCGAAAATCTTCTGCCGTCCGAGGCCGAGTTTCTTGTCCCACTTGGCCTTCGCGCGGGGATCGTCGCACTCGTTCCACTCGGGTCCGAACTGGCCCTTGTTCCAGCGCTCTTCGATGTCGCGGTAGAGTTCGATCCCGATTTTGTACGGGTTGATCCGCTGGGGACTCATCGCGACCGTGCCGCTGTGGTGATCGGCGTAGTCGATCACCTCCGAGTCATTCAGGCTGTGCTTGGTCATGATCGTCGTGTGCCAGTAGCTGGCCCAGCCCTCGTTCATGATCTTCGTCTGACCCTGCGGCGCGAAGTAGTAGGCCTCATCGCGGATGATGGCCAGGATGTCGTGCTGCCAGTCGCGCAGCGGAGCGTGTTCCAGCAGGAAGAGCAGCACGTCACGCTGCGGCTCGTCCGGGAAGGAGCGTTTCTTCTCGCGATCTTCCTCCTTCTGCTTCTTGTCGCGCGCTTCCTGTTCGAGCACCTCGGGCGGATTGATGAACGAGTCCATGTAGCCCTTGGACGGCAGGCGGCCGGATTGCATGTACTCGAAGTCGTCCTCGCGGAGCAGCGCGGCGTGCGGGAGCGGCTGCACGTCGGGGGCACGCTTGATGTGCATCGAGTGCATATCGATCAGGTCTTCCAGCGACAGGCAGGCGTCGATGAACTCTTCGACCTTGTCGTAGCCGTGGCGATCAACGTACTGGCTGATCCGCGTGGCGTGGTTCGCCATCTGGTCGAGCATCTTCCGATTCGTCTGCGAGAACCACGCGTTGTTCTTGAAAAAGTCGCAGTGACCGTAGACGTGGGCGATGACCAGCTTCTGATCGACGAGCAGGTTCGTATTGAGCAGGTAGGCGTAGCACGGGTCGGTGTTGATGACCATCTCGTAGATGCGCTGCAGGCCGTACATGTGAGTCTTGATCAGCTCGTCGTACTCGGCCCCGAACCGCCAGTGCGGATAGCGCACGGGGAAGCCGCCGTAAGCCGCGAACATGCACAACTCTTCGAGATCGAGCATCTCGAAGATGGTCTCGAAGAAGTCGAGGCCGTAGCCGCGCGCGATCTCTTCGGTCCTGATCTGAATCTCCCGCAATTCGGGAGGCAGCGTGCGATGGGTGGAGATGGTCATAAGCGTCCCTGCCGATGATGCCTGAGAAATCTTCGGTCTGCGAGTGACAAGACTCTACCAGCGGACAGTTCGCTTGCCGAGACGAGTCTCACTCCAAATCGAGGCGTACATCGACAGGCCAAACGAATTAGGGCTCCAGCCAGTCGATGACGATCAAATCTGGGACGGGAGCAAAGTCCTTCACGTTGTGGGTCACGAGAACCAAGTTGTGTGTCAGTGCTGTAGCAGCGATCAACAGATCGAGAACGGGAACTGTACGGCCTGCGTCCAGCAGACTCGCTCGAATCTCGGCGTATCGAATGGCAACTTCCTGACCAACGTCGAGAACCTGCATGTCCTGATACATCTCGGCGATGGCCCGCGACTTCGCCACGCCGAGTGATGATCGAAGCTGCCAAACCTTCAGCTCGGCGACAGTGATGACTGAAGCCGACAGGCCTCCCCCGTGC
Source organism: Planctomycetota bacterium (assembly GCA_038040225.1). Lineage (GTDB taxonomy): Bacteria > Planctomycetota > Planctomycetia > Planctomycetales > Planctomycetaceae > Schlesneria. The sequence goes on along the minus strand of JBBPIS010000046.1, from coordinate 23,875 downwards.
TGCATGAACTTGTTCTGAATGCGAGCAGACCCCTTCAAGTAGGCCGAGCAGATGTTGGTGTCGATCAGGTGGCTCATGTCTGTTCGCTGCCCCGATCGTTGCAACTGTCCAAACGGCTCGCCTCAATGAAGCGGTCCAAGTCCTCTCCCTCTTCCTGGGAAAGGATTCCAAACGCCCTCCGCAAACCCTCACCCGGCGGAAGTGGCTCGGTGGAATTGGCTACCGTGACGGGGATCAGTGTCACGAGCACACGCTCTCCCTCACCGCATGGCAGCGGTTCGTCGAACTCGATCGTTCGGCCGTGAACTCGGCCATTCAATGTCATGCTGGTGGTCATGGGCGTGTCTCCTCGCCGTTCACTCTAACGATGGTTGCCACAGCTGACGAGACAAGTTCGGCAACCAGTCGATTCGACTGAGAACGAGAAACCCCCAGGCTGGCAGCCCGGGCTACGGACGTTTGCGCTGGCGATACAGCTCGCGGAAACTCTGCTTCGGCATGGGAGGCAACTCGCGCTGCTTGCCCCAAGGGTTGAGGCGGTTGTAGACGAGGAATCGTGGCAGCTTCGGGAGGAGCCAGCGGCCGATGCGGCCGGCTGTCGTGAAGAGCCACGTGTTGCCGAGCAGAACTCTCGCGAATTTCATGCTGAGGCGTTTCCGCCACGGCAGCAGGCCTCTCACGGCGATCTCGCGCCGCCAGGTGAGCAGTTGCGTGTGTAGATCGATCTTCACAGGACAGACGTCGCTGCACGAGCCGCACAGGCTGCACGCGAATGGCAGACTTTTGTGAGCCTTCGCATCACGAGACGGAGCAAGGATCGAGCCGATCGGTCCCGGCACGGTCGTCTCGTAGCTGTGGCCTCCGCTGCGCCGATAGACCGGACACGTGTTCATGCACGCGCCGCAGCGGATGCAGTTGAGCGACCGGCGGAACTCGGGCGAGCCAAGAATATCGCTGCGGCCATCATCGACGAGGACGATGTGCAGCTCGCCCCCCGCCAGCGGACCGTGGAAGTGGGACGAGTACGTGGTGATCGGCTGGCCGGTCGCCGAACGAGCGAGCAGTCGCAGGAAGACGCCCAGATCGGCGGCGCGCGGGATCAGTTTCTCGATCCCCATGCAGGCGATGTGAAGTTTGGGGAGACTCACGCCGAGATCCGCGTTCCCCTCGTTGGTGCAGACGACGAAGCCGCCGGTCTCGGCGATGGCGAAGTTCACGCCGGTGATCCCCGCGTCGGCCTGCACGAACCTGCGTCGCAACTCATCGCGCGCGGCATCGACCAGATACGGCGGATCGGTCGCCCCCTTCGCGGTGCCGATGTGCTTGTGAAACAGTTCGCCAATCTCCTCCCGCTTGATGTGAATCGCCGGCATCACGATGTGCGACGGCGGCTGTCCGAGAAGCTGCACGATCCATTCGCCGAGGTCCGTGTCGGTGACCTCGATCCCGTTCCGTTCGAGGAACGGGTTGAGATGACACTCCTCGGTGAGCATCGACTTGCTCTTCACCAGCTTCTTCACGCCATGCTGCTGCAGGATCGACAGCACGATCTGATTGTGCTCGGCCGGCGTCCGCGCCCAGTGGACGACGGCCCCCAGTTTCGTGGCGTTCCGCTCGAACTGTTCGAGGTAATCGCCGAGCCGCGACATCGTGTGCTGCTTGATGGCGGAAGCTCGCGCCCGCAACTCCTCCCACTCAGGCAGAGTCGATGCGGCCTTGTCCCGCTTCGAGCGGACAAACCACAACGACTGATCGTGCCAGTGCGCGCGGGCGTCATTTGCCACAAAGGCGGTCGCGTTCTCGGGGTGTTCGTGGTGGGAAACGGCAGTGGTGGACATGCGGCAGGCTCGGCGGTGAGAGTCACTCAAACAGTTGCTTCAGCGGGACAGAGAATCCCGGCAGGACATCCTCGAAGCGGACGAGAGCGCCATTCTGGAGTTGCTCTTCGTCGCGGTCGGAGCGGTAGATGCGAGCGGTCTCGGTGGTGGGATCGACGACGCAAATGACCGTCACGCCCGCATCAACGTATTCCAAAACTTTCTTCGTGATGTCCAGCCAGCGATCCGAAGGAGAACGAACTTCGACGACAAGATCGGGTTGAGCGGGCAGATAACCGTCTGGCAGCGGCCCTTTCGGGACTTTGGCGTAGCTGATGTAACAGACATCCGCCCCGCGCACGGTGTCCGGACCACGCTGCGTGATAATGCAGGCGTCGTTCGTCAGGACATGGCCAAGTTGATCGTCGGCGAAGTTTCCGAGTAGTCGGGCAATCTTGGAGCAAACTTGAGCATGTCTCGGCATCGGTGGCGGCATCTCAATCACCTTTCCTTTGACGAGTTCAACCGGTCCGTCGAGGTCTGCACGGAGCAGAAACTCTTCAGCGGTGCAAAGCGATGGAATCGTCAGCGTGGTCATGGTCTGTCCTCCTTCGGATCGGAACGATTGCCATCGTACAAGTCACTCGTGGCAGGCAACAGTCCCCGACTGAGCCGCATCAACCCGGTTGTCTTCCCGCCAGAATCTCGGCGACATGCATGACTTGAATCGGGGTTTTTTGTCTGTGGATCAGGCCGTACATGTGCATCAGGCATGACATGTCGCCAGCCGTCATGACTTCGGCTCCCGCCTGTTCGTGGTCGTGGATGCGGTCGAGGCCCATCATGCAGGAGACCGCCTCTTCGGCGACCGCGAACGTGCCGCCGAAGCCGCAGCATTCGTCGGGCCTCTTCAGCGGGACGAGTTCGATTCCCTCCAACCCCGACAGCAATTGGCCTGCCTTGTTGAACGCGGGAACCATGCGCTCACTGCCCGAGCCGAGACGAAGTTCGCGCAGGCCGTGGCAACTGTTGTGGAGGCCGACCTTGTACGGAAAGCGGCCCTCGACCTTCGTCACCTTCAGCACATCGACCAGGAATTCGCACAGCTCGAACGTCTTCTTACGCAGCCGCTCGTAATCCTCCGAGCCGTGGAGCAGCTCTTCGTAATGATGCGTCACCATCGCGGTGCAGCTTCCCGACGGACAGACGACGTACTCGTAGTCCTTGAAGATCGCGAGGAACTTCTCGGCGAGCGGCTTCGCGTCGTTGGTGCAGCCGGTGTTCGCCATCGGCTGGCCGCAGCAGGTTTGCGCAGGAGGAAACTCAACTTCACAACCGTATCGTTCGAGCAGTTCCAACGTGGCGAGACCGACCTGCGGGTAAAGCTGATCGACGTAGCAGGGGATGAACAAACCAACGCGCGGCATCGGGCGACCTTCGTGGTGGGCAATCGTGAGTGAGGGCGGGGATTATAGTCGCGGTGGACGAAGGCTGCGAATCGCAGCGCATTCGGCCGACACGAACGTCCGACTTGGGTCTCGCCGGTTGCCGGATTAGAATCCCCGCCGTGGCAGATCGAGGCAGCAGGACGTTGGCGTGGAGCGACCGATGGCCATTCGACGAAATCCCGAACCGGGCCGACAGGCGGTGACATGGCTGGCGACGGCATTCGTCGTCGTCGTGGGTGCGGCCTCGTGCGCATTCATCATCCTGGGAGTGGTCGATCAGCCGACGAGGCCGCTGCTCGTCTGGGGCAGTTTGTTCGGCGGGATCGTTCTGTTTCTGGCCTCGCTGGCGATTCCTCGCGACACGCAAATCGCCAAGAGCTGGATTCGCTTCTGGCTCGCCTCGCGCGACAAGACCGATCCCAACAAGGTGTATCGTGTCGGCAAAAAACGCAGTTCGGCCGAAATACCGCTCGGTACGAATCAGCCCCCCACGCTGGAGTCCGTCCGCGAGGCGGCCGAACAGGGAGCGAGCGTCCGCTGGGTTCCACACGGCTCGTCACCCGAAGGTCCGCCGTCGTAGCCCGGGCGGGCGGCGTGTGCCGCGACCTCCGTGCAATCGCTACGACCGGCAGACTTGTCGATCGGCTGCGACGAGTTGCCCTGTCCGGGCCAGATCGCCGTTGCGAGCGCTTCCAGCCTGAGTAGTCTCGATTCGACACTGCACTGGTGCGTGTTTGATCTGAGACTTTGGGAGGGACCGTGCGATGAAGACGTTTGCAATGCGAGTGGCCGTGCTGACGGCCGTGGTGAGTTTGGGTTCGTTGGGTTACGAGGCGACCGCCGGCTTCCGGCATCTGCGGATGTTCCGATCGAGCTGCGCGGGACCGAGCTGTTCGGGACCAGGCTGCTGGGGTCCGTCGTTCGGGTGTTCGGCTCCCCGGGGCTGTCACATTCCGATGATGTCGTGCAGTGGCCCGAGTTGTTCGGGTCCGATTTACGTCTCACCGCCGATGATGACGTCGGCGTGTTCCGGGCCCGGTTGTTCGATGCCGATGTGGGGTTGCTCGGCTCCGATGTGTGGCCGCCCCTCGTGCTTCCAACCCGCCTGGTCTGGACCAGGCTCCGTCGGTTACGGCCCGTCGATGGGTTTCGATCCCGTCTACGACTCCGCTCCGGTTTACGGAGCGACTGGTCCAACGATGCCGTTCCAAGGCGTCGGCTCCTACGGAGTCCAGGGCTTTGGGGGAGTCCACGCACTGCCAGCCTATTACGCTCCCATGTCGGCTCAGTACGCACCGATCCCACCCGCTCCCGCAGCCGACATCGTTTGGTGATGAGTGGCCAGTCGTCGGGAAACCGAAGCCGGAACAAACGAGACTTGCCGGGATTGTGAGCGCAGGAAAGACACGTTTGTCCCAACTCCCCTCAACAGATCAACAGAGACCAAGCATCGGGCCGGACCAAGGTGTTCGGTGAATGAAGTCATTCAGCGGCCGAGTCGTCAGCGTGCGACTCGGCCGCTATTGTTTGATCACCCCGGTCGAGCGATCGCATTCGCCGCGTGTTCTTCGCCGGACCGACCTCTGTCAAGTTTGCACGACACTCGACATCAACGCCCCTCGGTACGAGAATTGTTCGCGACTGTCTTTCCATTTCGTGAAGACCGTGTTTTCGCGCAACAATCTGCCATCGAAATGGGGGCTTTGATGTCGGCAACGTGCTGCGAGCGACGGCTCGCGAGGCGGCGGCCGACCAACTGCCCTTGCCGATTTCGCGCGGATGTCGCATATAGTCGTCGCCCGAACGGAGTCGGTCGGGCCGGATCCTCAAGGATGAGTGCCATGCGTCGAGTTGTGATTGCCGGTCTGGCTCTGGTGGGGGCCGTCTGGATGACGACCACCACCCTCTCGGCCGGAGAGCCCCCTCCCGCACGAGTGCCAGCGGCGCAGGAAGTCGTCACCACCGGGTCGCTCGTCATCATCGGCGGCTCCGAACGCTTCGATCAACGCGAGTACTGGGACAGCATTGTCGAACTCGCGGGCGGGCCGGGCTCGCGCATCGCGGTCTTTCCCACGGCCAACGGCGATCCCGTGCGAAACGGCGGGTTGGTGATTTCGGCCCTGAACAAGGCGGGTGCCGACGCCTTCCTCGTACCGGTGGCTTGGCGCAAGGTGCCGACGTCGCCTCAAGAGGCGGTGGCCGATCCCGAACTGGTCGCGGAGGTCCGGGGTTCGACCGGCATCTTCCTGATCGGTGGCGAGCAGGATCGCATCGTCAAGGCTCTCTACACCCCCGAGGGCGGACACACGCCGATGCTCGAAGCCATCTGGGACGTGTACCGGAAGGGTGGAGTCATCGCCGGAACCAGTGCCGGCGCGGCCGTGATGAGCCGCGTCATGTACCGCGATGCCGACTCGGTGCTGGAGACCATGCTGCGCGGAGTGCGCTTCGGGAAGGAGATCGACAAGGGGCTGGGCTTCCTCGACGGGGAATGGTTCGTCGATCAGCATTGCCTCGTGCGCGGACGTTTTGCCCGGACGCTGGTCGCGATGCACGATCAGGGCTTCAAGTACGGCATCGGTGTGGACGAGAACTCGGCCGTCATCGTGAAGAACGGCAAGGACGTGAAGGTCATCGGTTACAAGGGGGCTCTCGTGATGGACCTGTCGCGGGCCGAACACGATCCCGACGCGAAGGGCTTCAATCTCAAAAATGTCCGCCTGACGTACCTCGACCGGGGAGACCGCTTCGACCTCAAGACACTCGACGTCATCCCGTCCGACGAAAAACTGGAGGACGAGAAAATCGACCCGAAGTCACCCAACTTTCGACCGGAACTCAAACGGCCGCTGTTCTGCAACGACATCCTCGGCAACACGACCGTCGTCGATTTGATGTGCAAGCTGATGGAGAGCATCCACGGCGAGGCGATCGGCCTGGCCTTCGATGGTGCGGCGGCTCGCAAGCAATCGGTGGACGGCTTTGAGTTCAAGTTCACGCGCGACGACGACAGCGTCGCGTGGTATACGGAGGCCTTCGGCGGAGATGATTACACTGTCCTGAACATTCGAGTCGATATTCGCCCCATCCGCATCGCGGGCCCACTGTACGATCCCAATTGAGCAACACTTGATGCTCGAACACCGACCACACAACTCGGTACGACAGCCCGGCTCCCGGAAGGGGATCGGGCTGCCGTCGTTTTTAGCGTCACCTGTTCAATCAAAGCCTGAAGCGCAAGCGAAGGTCAGTGCCAACACTCCTTCGCTTGCGCTTCAGGCTTCGATGTCTGATGAGAAATGCCGGTTAAGAATCGAAGAGAACTTCCCGCACGAGGTCATCCCGACTCGTACGGTCGTTGACCCGCGATTCGTTTCGCGGATAGTGTGCCGCCCGCCGGATCGGACTCCGGCGCGGCTGATCGTTTTCTGTCGCTCATCAAGGAGGATCGCATGTCGTTGGAATCACCGCGCGCTCGTTCCAAGTTGTTCGTCATCGATACCAATGTCATCCTGCACGATGCCGGATGCCTGCAGAACTTTCACGAACACGATGTCGCCATTCCGATCACGGTCCTCGAAGAACTGGACCGCTTCAAAAAGGGAAACGACGACATCCACTTTCAGGCGCGGTCGTTCCTGCGTCGAGTGGATGAACTGACGGGCGACGTCCTGTCTGCCGAGGGAACATCACTCGGCGACGGACTCGGGTCGATTCGAGTGGTTCTCGAAGCGGACCAGGGCGATCGGATGCGGCACGCGTTTCTGAACGACTCACCCGACCATCGCATTCTCAACGTCGCCCTCACGCTGCAACAGAGCGAAGCGCCGCGGGCCGTGATCCTGGTCACCAAGGACACCAACCTGCGGATGAAGGCCAAGTCGTTCGGCCTCACCGCGCAGGACTACAGCAGCGACAAGGTCGAGAGTTTCGACAAGATCTACACCGGCAAACGGCTGATCGGCGATCTGCCGTCTGACGTCGTGAATCAGTTCTACGCGAACGGCGGTCACGTCCCGGCCGCTGACCTGCCGTGCGTGTCTCATCCGATGGCAAATGAGAACTTCATCCTGCGCAACGGCTCGAAGTCCGTCCTCGCCACTTACAACCCCGACGAGAAGGCCTTCGTCCGCATCGACCGCCTGTCCGCGTCAGGCATCGCGCCGCGGAACGCCGAGCAGTCGTTCGCCCTGCGCGCGTTGCTCAACGACAACCTGAAACTCGTCTCTCTGACGGGCAAGGCTGGCTCGGGAAAGACGCTGCTGGCGCTGGCTGCGGCGATGGAATGCCGCTCGCGCTACCGACAGATTCTGCTGGCCCGGCCCGCCGTGCCGCTGAGTAATCGCGATCTCGGCTTCCTGCCCGGCGATATCGGAGCCAAACTCGACCCCTACATGCAGCCGCTCTACGACAACATGGCCGTCATGCGGCATCCGCTGGGCGATCTGTCGGGAGCACCCAAGGTCCAGGATCTGCTTCAGGCCAACCATCTGGAAGTCACACCGCTGGCCTACATCCGCGGTCGCAGTCTCCAGCGGGTCTTCTTCATCGTGGATGAGGCTCAAAATCTGACGCCGCACGAAATCAAAACGATCATCACCCGCGCGGGCGAAGGGACCAAGATCGTCTTCACCGGTGACATCCAGCAAATCGACCACCCGTATCTCGACTCGCTGTCAAACGGGATGAGCTACCTCATCAACCGCATGGTCGGCCAGCCGCTGTACGCCCACGTCACGCTGGAAAAGGGCGAGCGCAGCGAACTCGCCGAACTGGCTAGCAACCTGTTGTGACGATCAGACACGTCTGGTCATCAATCAAGTCCGCCGTTGGATTCCCGGTGACGAACCAAGTCGTGCCTTGGGCACGAGAGACAACCGTCGAAGATGCAGTCGAACCATCGACCAGTCACGGCCTCCTTGCTTGGGTGGAAAGTTGCTCCATTCCCCTTTTGATTTCCTCCTTCACTAACTGGAAGTCGTTGGCTTCGAGTTGACCTTGGTTGAGGCAGTTCATGTCGAAGATGTGACTCAATGCCGCATCGCAATTCTGCGCAATTTGACGGACGCGGTCGAAGTCCGCGACGCCTTCGTGACTGATGTCACCGAGGTTGAGTGCTAATTCTTGCTGGTGTTGATCTCGCTGCTCGCCCCAGAACTTCACGATCTTCAAACGCTGCATCGGAGTCAGGCCGGTCACGTCGGGTAGCACCATGGGGACGATTCGTTTGCGGAAGTCGTCTTTTCGGTAAATCTGGACGAGTTCGTACATGCAGAACCGTGAACGCAGGTACTCGTTGTTGAGCACCACGACGATGCAATGGCCACGCCCGAGTTCGTCCATGAACTCATGGATCGAATCCTTGTAACCGATGTCCCGCTTGTCTCGGCGGACATTGTGTCCGGCAGTTCGCAGTGAGGTGTCCAGTCGGTCGACGAAGGCTTCGTGTTCGCGACCCGCTTCGGTGTCGTCGCCGCACTTGTATGAGATGTAGACGCCCTTTGCACCAGGCACCGTCTGTGCAATGGCGACGGCTTGAACACCTGAACCGTTCCGCCGTTGTTCGTGGTGTTCCCACACAAACCGATTGTATTTGAACTGCGGTCGTCCAGTTCGTGCCCAGTCGAGAACGAAACCAACATCTCGATTCTTTTGAATGTCGTCTCTCGCCAATTCCCCTTCGGAACTCAGCCGGAAATCAAATACCTGCGGGCCAAATAGGAATTGTGTCGCACCAACCAATTTCCCATTTCTGAGCAAGCCGGCATCACGGCAAGCGATATGGTGTATGTTTTGAGCCCATTCGTACCCGCTGACGGAATATAACAGGTGGTCGACCCGACGAGACCATCCCCACCAACGTGTGCTCCGCAATTCCAAGTCCAGCCGACATTCGGCGAACCCCACCGCAACTAGTTTTCGGAGTGCGTCTTGTTCTGTTGGCGATAGCGTCTCGAAGATGTCGGACCATCCGGTTGGCAGTGTCAGCAACAATTTCAAAACCGCACGATCGAATGGTTCCAGACCCGGCTTAGCGAGCATTCTTCTGACTCCATGTTCGTGAGGCGGACCGCACGGGAGAGCGGAACTTGGAACGCCCCTTCTCTCCGGTGTCGATTTCAGCGTGGTCGGTTTGCAATCCGCCACGAACCCGTTGACGTAGATCATGCCGAACCGAGTCGGCAACGCAATCGCAATCACCACGGACGGGCTGTATTGGATTTCCGAGTGATACCAATTTCGCGCGGCGAACGAACGTCGCGGGAGTTCCTGCGAACGGCCCCGCATGCCAAAGATTCGCAGTCCTTGTCGATTGTGAATCTATCGGCGTGGTGGCTGGAGGCTTTGCAGAAGGCCCGGAATCATCGATCTGATCTACTGTAGGCTCTCGGGACCATTCACTGAGATCCACCCGCTCGCGGTAAACATGGTCCACCTGTCAATCTTCGAGTAGCACATCGAAGCTGTTACCATGCCCGCATGTCTTCCTTAATCTATCTCGACAACAACGCGACCACGTCACCGCTGTCCGAAGTGGTCGAGGTCGTGGCGCGCGTGATGCGGGACTGTTACGGCAACCCCGGCAGTCCGCATCGAGCCGGCCGCCAGGCCCGCCAAGTCTTGGAGGAGAGTCGCGAACAGATTGCCGGCTGGCTGGGAGCCACCCCGAAGGAGTTGATCTTTACCAGCGGTGGGACGGAAGCGAACAACCTCGCGATCCGAGGTCTCACCCACGGACTGTCCGGTTCCATCGCGATTTCGCCCGGTGAACATCCGTCGTGTCTGGAGGTCTGCACCGCGCCGACCATGCGCGCCTGGAGCCTGCACAAGTTTGCCGTCGATCGTTGCGGGAGACTCACGTCTGTCGACATGCCGACCGACACCCGGCTGGCTGCCGTGATTCTCGCCCACAACGAAACGGGAGTGATTCAAGACGTGATGCCGCTCGCGGAGGCCTGTCACTCACGCGGCGTGCCACTGCATCTCGATGGAGTCCAGGCCGTCGGAAAGATCGCAGTCCACTTTCACGATCTGGGTGCGACGACACTCAGCTTCGGTGCTCACAAGTTTCACGGGCCACGCGGTGTCGGCGGACTGCTGGTGCGAGACGGGACTCGACTGATGCCGCTCCTGCGGGGAGGCCATCAGGAATTCGAGCGACGCCCCGGCACCGAACCGGTGGCGCTCGTCGCCGGGATGGCGAAGGCCCTCGAACTTTGGGACGACACGCGCGAGGAGCGGACTCGGACCGTCTCCGCACTGCGGGACCGGTTGCAGGCGGCGCTGATCGAACGCTGTCCCCCGGCAGTCGTGAATGGTGAGGGGGCACTGCGGCTGCCCAACACGCTGAACATCTCCTTCCCCGGCGTCGATGGCGAGGCCCTGCTGGTCGCGCTCGATCTGGAAGGGGTCTGTTGTTCGCTGGGCAGCACCTGCGCCAGTGGCTCCGCCGAGCCGGCTCCGATCCTGCTCGCGATGGGTTTGACTCCCGATTTGTATCGGTCGGCCGTGCGGTTTTCGCTGAGTCTCCTGAATACTCGGGACGAGGTCGACGCCGCTGCGGAACGAATCGCGTCCGTCGTCGCGCGGCTTCGCAATTCGAGATGACCACCGCTATCATCCCGCCTCGACTTTGACTGCATCTCAAGGAAGGTGACCCGCAAACGGACGCTTGCGAACTCGACTCATGAAGGTCGGTTCTCAATGTTCGATGTGCTTGTGGCGCGCAGCCACGCGGCTGTGACCGCTGCCGAATTGTTCGTGCCGCTCCCCGAACACGCCTTCGCCCGCGCGGCGCTGTCGCGTGTGACGGCTCACGGCAAACGAACGGCCGCCTTTTCCAATGGCCTGACGTTTCTGTCCGGCCCCGAGGGAAGCGGCAAGTCGCTGCTCGCACGGCAGGCGATTCTGGAATGCCTCCGTCGGCAGCCGAAACTGCGCTACATCATCGCCACGGCCGTGGAACTGACCGACTTGCTCGCCCTCGCCGACGAACTGCAATCGCTGACAGAGCTGCTGGAGTTGTTCGGTTCGCTTGATCTGTTGGTCTGTGAAGACTTGCACGAACTCGAAGGAGAACCGGTTCGACAAGAGTCACTCCTGTCACTGATCGATCACTCTCACGGCGACGGCCCGCGAGTCCTGGTGACCAGCCGCAAGCTGCCCGGCGAATTGAGAGACTTCTCACAACGCTGGGTCAGTCGCTGTCACGGCGGCCTGTGTGCCACGCTCCCGTGGCCGGGACTGGAAGCACGACGCGAACTGATTGCACGACTGGCCCAGGCCAGACACCTGCCGCTCTGTCAGCCTGTCGCCAAATCCATCGAGTGGCTCGCCGAACGCTGGGCCTTCTCGCCCCGAGACATCTCCCGTTCGATCGACCATCTCGCCGAAGCCTGTCACACGCAACAGGCGGTCGTCGACATCCCGTTCCTCGAGCGATTGCTGTCGCAGGAGACTCACACCGTCTCCCTGTCGCTGGACGCCATCGCCACCGTCGTCGCGCACGAGTTCGGTGTCCAACCGAGCGACCTCCGTTCCCGTTCGCGACATCAGGGACTGATCATCCCGCGTCAGTGTGCGATGTTCCTGGCGAAGGAGCTGACCGGCCGGCCGCTCGAATTCATCGGCGGCTACTTCGGCGAGAGAAGTCACACCACGGTCTCGCACAGTCTCAGTCGTCTTAGGGAATTGCTGCCTCAAACGCCGACGCTCCGGCAGCAGGTGCAAAAACTGAGAAAACGCCTGGCCGAACTGAAGCGGGAAGACTGTGCATAACGTGTCGACCCACCCCGCTGATCGAGTCCCGTTGTCCACAGTGTTCCGGTTTCACCTCGCATCGCTCGTGAGAACCGACCCACGAACAAGCCCTTCGTCCACCGCGCGTCCCGACCTCGTCAACGGCCTTTCCACAGCAGGCAATTGTGGAGAACAATGGCCAACGTCCGGAGCCGCTTCTGTTTGTGAATCGCCTCGATTCGACAATCCACAGTTTTTCCGTCCCTCTAATACGACTGTTGCTAGAGAATTCTCTTGGAAGAAGAAGAGCAGAAAGAACCTCGACCGTGTGGATGAAACTCGAAAGTTGGCGAAGCGAGTGGCGTCCGCTCATGACGTGACGGATGATCTTCGTCTCACTCGAAGCGGTCCGAGTTGTCCGTTCTGATCGTGTCATGGTTCTGTCCGTTCGGATTTCGTACTTCGGGTTTGGAGACTGTTGTGGCTCGTCAACGCACCTGGCTGGAATGGCTGAATCCGCTGACGCGAGCCAGACGCTGGTTCACGATCGGTTCGGTTCTCTGGTTGACCGGTGCGACCGTGCTCCTGGCCCTGGCCTTCATTCGCAAAGGGGTCAGCCTGCCAGCGTCGTTCGCGATCTATCTGCTGTTGACGGTGGTTTGCAGTGCCGCGGCGTTTGTGTTGTACGGCATCGACAAGCGACGGGCAGTGAAGGTGAAGCCGCGGATCAGCGAACGGACGCTCCATCTGCTGGCTTTTGCGGGAGGCTGGCCGGGAGCGTATCTCGGCAGCCGAATCTTCCGCCACAAGACGCTGAAGGTCTCGTTCCGCGCGATCTTCTGGGTGGCGGTCGCCCTCCATTTGTCGGTGATCGGCTATGGCATCTGGTCCGGCTGGTGGTGGGTTGCGATCAAGGCGTTGCTTCAATCCCAAAGTCTTGCATCGGGACTGACCGATGACAGAGGGTGGCTGATCGGTTAGAGTCTTGACCGCTCACCCTCGGATATTGAATTCGAGACCAACCCGCCGGTTAGATGTTCCCTCCCTTGGTGTCACTCATGGTTGCAATGACCGTCATCGGGCAACGCTCTGTGAAATCGTCTTGGGTGTGCCTGGCGATGATGGCGATGGCCGTCCTCGCGTCCGGTCAGAGACTGGACGCAGCCGATCCGACTCAGCAGCGGCTGACTTCGGGAGGCCAACCACGACCACTGCCTCTTCGATTTACTCGTGATGTTGTGCCAGCACTGACTAAGGCCGGATGCAATTCGGGTGTTTGTCACGGTTCGTTTTTGGGCCGCGGCGGTTTGCAGTTGTCTCTGCTGGGGTTTGATGCCGCATTCGATCACGATGTTCTGACCAAGGCTTCACGCGGGCGACGAGTCAATGTGTCGGCACCCGAACAGAGTTTGCTGCTGCTCAAGCCGATGGGGGCGATGCCGCATGGAGGCGGTCGCCGCATCACGGCCGACTCGGAGGTGGCCGCGATCCTGCGCGAGTGGTTCGCCGCCGGAATGCCCGGCCCGCGCGAAGACGATCTCACCGGACTCAAACTGACCGTTGAACCGCCTGAGTTACTCATCCCGTTCCCCCGGGCGGGTGAGGCTCCTGTCGAACCGAGCCGTCGCGAGGGAACTCCGCTGAAAGTCACCGCCACGTTCGCCGATGGCTCATCGCGCGACGTGACTCCGTGGGCACTCTACGACGTGCGCGACAAGACGATTGCCGAGATCTCCCGCGCGGGCGTCGTGACCGCGCAGCGACCGGGCAAGACATCGGTGGCCGTGAAATATCTCGGACAGGTCGCGTCGGTCAGCGTCTCGATCCCGTTCGGCCCCGCATCCACCTTTGAATTCCCGAGTCAAAACCTACTCGACGAGATCGCCGCCGTCGAATGGAAGCGACTCGGCGTCCAACCGGCTCCGCTGGCCGACGATCCCACGTTTCTGCGGCGAGTCTTCCTCGACCTGATCGGCACGCTGCCAACTGCCGATGAGACGCGAAAGTTCTTGGAGGATTCTTCGACCACCAAGCGTTCCCGCCTGATCGACGAACTGCTGACGCGGCCCGAGTACGTGGATTATTGGTCGCTCCGCTGGGGCGACTTGCTGCGAGCCCATCGTCGTTACGTCGGCGACAAGGGTTTGGCCAGCTTCAACGGCTGGATCCGGCAGTCGGTGCGAGACAACAAGCCGCTGGATGTCATGACGCGCGAACTGCTCACCGCGCAGGGCAATCTCTTCACGAACGGCCCCGTCGCCTACTACTTCATCGACGAGAAAGTCGAAGACCTCGCCGAAACCACATCGCAGGTCTTTCTCGGCGTGAGGCTGCAATGCACGAAGTGCCATCACCACCCGAACGAAGTCTGGACCCAGGAAGACTACTACGGCCTGGCCGCGTTCTTCTCGAAACTGGAGACGAAGGACAGCGGTGCCCAGGGATCGAAGTTTGGCGGCCCGAAGAGCATCCGCCCCTCGTCCAAAGAGAACCCCAACCGCAAGCCTCTGATGACCGTCGCCCCGCGAGTCTTCGGTGAAGTCAACGTCCTTCTGAGCGGGGGACGTGAGTCCCCCGGTTCTTCCGCCTCGCCTTCTCCTTCTGAACACACAGTCGATCCGCGTCAGCGACTCGCCGACTGGATGACCCGCCCCGACAACCCGTTCTTCGCCCGAAACTTCGCCAACCGCTATTGGGCTGCGCTGTTCGGCCCCGGTCTGGTCGAGCCGGTCGATGACATGCGAGCCACCAACCCCGCATCCTTGCCGGGCCTGCTCGATGCACTGGCCAAGGACTTCACGGAACATCACTTCGATTCGAAGCACCTGCTCCGCACGATCTGCAACTCGCGCGTGTACCAACTCGCTCCGGAACTCCATCCCCAGCGAGACGCCGACGGGCAACTCTTCACGCATCGAGTCCCCCGCCGCCAGTCGGCTGAAGTGTTGCTCGACGCCATCAACCAGGTCACCGGCAGCACCGAGAAGTTCGATGGCCAGCCCGCCGGCACGCGCGCGATCGCCCTCCCCGACCCGACGATCACGTCGCTCTTCCTGACCACGTTTGGAAAGCCCCAGCGGAACAGTCCGTGCGATTGTTCGCGAGGTTCGACCCCCGATCTGTCCCAAGCATTGCACCTCGCCAACAGCACCGCCCTGCACGAGAAAATCGTCGCGCCGACCGGCCGCTTGTCGGAGAGACTCAAGGCCAACCGCACGGATGACGAAATCATCGAAGAGCTGTACCTGACCGCACTCGCCAGACGCCCCACCGATCACGAACGCCAATCCGTGCGCGAGGCTCTCACCGGCGGAGGCTCTCGCGACGAAGCCTGGCAGGACGTGCTATGGGCGCTGCTCAATTGTTCGGAGTTTGTGTTCAACCATTAGCAGATGACTGAACGATTGCTGTCTGGATCGCATCTGAAGGGACTGAAAGGACATAAACGACCGAAGGAACGAATCCGACCGATAACCGTTTTGCAGTTCGTCCTTCCCTTTCGTCGTTTCGGTCCCTGACGTCCCTTGAAATGCGATCAACCCAACCACAGGACCAAACCATGTTTCAACTCACTCAACCGTCCCGAAATTGCGAGGGTCTTTCGCGCCGAGCGTGGTTGCAGGTCGGCAGCCTCGGTCTGTTTGGCATGTCACTGCCGAAGCTGCTTCAGGCCGAGCAGGCTCAGCCGGCCGTCGCTCGCAAGGACACGAACTTCATCCTGCTCTGGACCAGCGGCGGGCTGAGCAACATCGACACGCTCGACATGAAGCCCGAGGCACCCGTCGAGTATCGGGGCGAGTTCAAGCCGATCGCGTCCAATCTCCCCGGCCTTTCCGTCTGCGAGCATCTGCCTTTGATGAGTCAGCAGATGGACAAGGTTTGTCAGGTCCGGACCATCGTCCACGGCGGGACGCAACATTCCGAGGCGACTCACTGGATGCTGACCGGCTATCCGCAGGTGCCCGACGTGAACGGAGCACCCGTCGGCTCGACGGTCTATCCCTGCTTTGGCTCGGTCGTGTCGAAGGAACTCGGTTGGAAGAACGGCCTGCCGCCGTATGTGCAGTGCGCGCCGAACCCGATGGGCTATTCGGGCGGCGGCTATCTCGGTTCGGCTTACAACCCGCTGATGGTCAAGCGGAACCCGCAGGACAAGGACTTCTCGGTCGATGACGTGTCGATCCCGTCGCAGGTGGGGGCCGAGCGAACCGAACGCCGCCGCCGCATCCTCGACCGTCTCGACGATTGGCAGCGCCAGATCGACAAGTCGCCCGGGGCCGTGGCCGACCGAGGCGAGTTCTATCGTCAGGCGTATGACCTCATCACGTCACCCGTCGCCAAGCAGGCGTTCGATCTGAGTGCCGAGCCGGACGCGCTGCGAGACCGTTACGGCCGGACGCGCGAAGGTCAGGCGACGCTCCTCGCGCGGCGGCTGGTCGAAGCGGGAGTCCGCTTCGTCGCGGTCGATTTCGGCGGCTATGACACTCACGACAAGAACTTCATCCGGTTGAAAGACCCACTGCTGCCGACACTCGACAAGGCGTGGTCGGCCCTGCTCACAGATCTGTCCGAGCGAGGGATGCTGAGCAACACCGTCGTCCTGTGCGCGGGTGAGTTCGGCCGCACGCCGCGCGTCAACGGTGCGGCGGGTCGCGATCACTGGCATCTCACCAACGCCATCGGCTTCAGCGGCGCGGGCATCCGCATGGGTAACATCGTCGGCGCGACCGATTCCAAGTGCGAGCGGGTCGTCGGCCGAGAGAACTCAACACTCGACTACGCCGCCACGATCTTCAAGCTGATGGGGATCGACGACACCAAGGAATACATCTCCAACGACGGCCGCCCGATCCAAATCAACAACGGTGGCCGGCCGATCGACGAAGTCTTTGCCTGACGGAAGGTGAGTGAAAAGTGCGAAGTGAGAAGTGGCAAGTGCGAAGTGAAGGTCGACAGCCGCGATGGGTCTTCCCTCGCCGGTTCCTCTTCATTTTGCACTTCTCACTTCTCACTGGTCACTTCTCACTCCCTGCCTTCGCCCAGCCGATGGCGCCCCACTACGAAGAGTGCCGCCTCGACACGATCTTCCCCAACGGCGGGCAGCGCGGCACCTCGGTGAGGGTCGAGTTCAAAGGTCTCGAACAAGGGCTGTCGTCTCCCAAAGACATCGTGATCGACGGACCGGGCGGCATCACGGTGAAGGAGCTCAAGTCGATCGACGGTCGCACGCTCGAGGCAACGCTCGACATCGCGGCCGACGCGCCGTTGGGTCGTCGTTGGTTGAGAGTCCTCAACGAACGGAGCGGTCTGACCAACTTCGCCTACTTCGTCGTCGGCAGTCTGCCCGAGCGGATTGAGGTCGAGCCGAACAACGACACGGTAAAACCCGAGGTGGTAACGATCCCGCTGGTGATGAACGGTCGCATCAATCCGGCCGCTGATCTCGACGTGTTCAAGTTCGCCGGCAAGGCGGGTCAGAAACTGGTCGCGGCCATCGCGGCGCATGCCATCGATGTACATGGCCAGTACAAGAACTTCGGCATCGCCGACTTCAGCCTCGAACTGCTCGACGCCAACGGCCGGACGCTCGCTGCGGCCGAAGACACGATCGGTTACGATCCGCTCATCGAGCACACGCTCCCCGCCGACGGAGACTACTTCGTTCGCGTGCAGCTTCTGAACTACGGCGGCTTCCCCGAGGCGGCGTATCGTCTGACGCTGGGCGAAGTGCCGTACATCACGGGTGCCTTCCCGGCAGGCCACCAACGCGGCACCGATCCGCAGATCGAACTGCTCGGCGCCAATGTCGCAGGCGTGCTTTGTAGGATGGGCACTCTTGCCCGTCCTCTTCCAGCGGCGAGCCCGGACGGGACGGGCAAGAGTGCCCATCCTACAATCGAGGCGAATGACCCCGCCTATCCATTGCATCACGTCACCCTTCAAGACGGAAGCCACTCGGGTCTCGATGTGCCGCTCGTTGTGGGCGACCTGCCCGAGATCATCGAAGCGGAACCGAACGACGAGCGAACCGCCGCCGCCGAGTTGAAATGGCCGATCACCGTCAACGCCCGCTTCCACCAGCCGAACGATGCCGACTGGTATCGCGTCAAACTGGAAGCCAATCAAAAGGTCTGGTTTGAGACGATCGCGCACCGCTTCATCCGCTCACCCATCGACACGCTGATCCAGGTCTATGATGTGACTGGCAAACTGCTCGGTGAGAACGACGACGAGGCCTTCGATCCCAACTACGAGAGTTATCACGACTTTAAAACCGCCGACAGCAAGCTGATGTTCACGGCTCCGGCGGCGGGCGAGTTCTTCGTCAAGGTGACCGAGCAAACCGGTGCGAGCGGCCCGCGCACGATCTATCGCCTGTCGGTGGAGGAGGCTCGGCCCGACTTCCGGCTGTCGCACTTTCCCGACGGCGTGCCTGTCTGGGGACCGGGATCAACGGCCTGCGTGCTGGTCCGCATCGACCGCTTCGCCGGTTGCGACGACGACATCGAAGTCTCGGTCGAGGGTCTTCCCGCCGGATGGACCAGCAGCCCGGCCACGTCTCTCGGCGGCAAAGGGGTGCGACCGTACAACACGTACCAACTGAAAGTGTTCGTCACGATCACCGCTCCGGCCGACGCCGTGCCGGGCACGTGCTTCCCGTTTCGCATCGTGGGGCGTTGTCGTGGGGCGGGCTGCCAGCCTGCCCATGTCTCAAACACAGCCACATCACCTGCAAACGCAGCGGTGGAAGGGCAGGCTGGCAGCCCGCCCCACGCCCTCGAACGCCCGTCGTTCCCCCTCTCACTCTTCTACACCAGCGACACCGGCTTCTTCCGTGTCAGTCCTCAATCGCGAGTCGCCGTCGCGAAATCGCAAGGCCCCTGGCTGGAAGCGATCGCGCCCGAGATCACGATTACAGCGGGAGGCAACGCGACGATCCGGGTCAAAGTCCTCGGCGCGGGCGACGGGAAGGAGATGCCGATCGTCGTGAACATCGCGACGGCCGGAGTCGCCTGCGTCCTGACGACGCCTCAGAATCTGATGATCAAACCAAGCGAAGACGGCAAGACGGGCGTGGTCGAAGTCCCGATCAAGCTCGCCCCGGAAATCTATCCCGGCACCTACGGCATCACGATCGCTCAAACCTGGCGCAGCGACATCCGCATCGGCATGCCCGGCCCCTGCACGCCCCTTATCAAACTGACGGTCGTCCCCGCAAAATGACCCGGACGCTTCGGAGCGTCCGGGTCACTGATTGACGTAGCCGACCCCTCGTCATCACATCAGAGTTTCCCTGCGCGGATAACAGAGTTAGCCCGCACGCAGGGATATCAGGGTTATCCCGCGCGCGGGATAACTCGGTATCCAATGCAACTGTGGGCTCAACTCCGTCGTTGACAAACCGTTTGGCACACGACATGTTGCGTCGCGTGAAGCGAAGACCCGCATCAACAGCTTGGCCGAGTTAGCCTGCATGCGGGTCAATTCACTGTTAGGGCGCTCAAGGCCACGCCAGCGGCGCTTCGCGGTATCGTCGAACTCCACTCGGAGCTACATCCATGATCCTCGGCCTGCGTACTGCAATCTATCCCGTCACTGATCTCGCCCGCGCGAAGGCTTGGTACACCAAGTTGCTCGGCCAGGAACCGTACTTTGACCAACCCTTTTACGTCGGCTTCGCGGTTGGCGGCTTTGAACTCGGGCTTGTACCGGATGGTGAGCCGGGGACCTCTGGACCGCAGCCGCTCTGGGGAGTCAGCAACGCTGAGGATGCGTTCGAAAAGCTCATTACCTTGGGAGCCACTGCGCTCGAAGCCGTCACCTCCGTGGGCGAGGGCATCAAGGTGGCCGCAGTCCAAGACCCCTTTGGCAATCGCTTCGGCATCATTGAGAACCCCCACTTCAGCGCTGGCTCCGTTCGCTGAACCGCTGAACCTGCCCGAGTGCTTCTCATGGCACAAAACAAAAGGCCACCGCCTGCGCACAGAGCGCCCGAACCCCTCGCTCAAGGGGAGCACCAACGGCAGGCCACCAGGCCCGGGCCGGTGGTACGCGGTACATTTTCACCGGCCCGGGCCTGGTGGCCTGCCGCTGGCGCCCCCTTAGCTCGAACGTTAGGCAAAGAGTTCAACGATGGAATGGCCGATTCGTTTTTTACTCGTCGTGCTTTGCCTTGCCGCGACGGCCGTTTTTGCCCCTTGGATCATTCCGCGCGCTCGCCGCGGACTTCTGTTCGGGTTCATTGCTGCCCTCGTTGCCACAGGGTGCTGGATGTCATATGAGATTCATCTTCACTCGATCGCGCGACCCGGCGACCCGTTGATTCGGGTTGACCTTTTGGTGATCGTACCTCTCATCACGCTCGACTGGCTTAGCGCAACTGCGTCAATCGCAAATAGGCGATCGCGCGGACGAAATGCCTAACAAGGCGGTCAACCCGAGCGGCGGTTGGCGCGTTTTCCATATTCCAAGGTTTCTGTCCGCCGCCCGGTTACCTCGGTCGTTATCCGGCTTACCCGCTGGGGCTCATTCAACTGGAGTCTCTCAACTCTCACTCACTTTCCGATGTATGGAGACTTTCGAGATGTACGATTTACCAACCGAAAGCAAGATCTCTTACTCAAGAATGCTCCTTGGCAATTTGACTAAATACCTAAAGATTTGCTTAGTCGTAAAACCATTGCAGTTTCTTTTTCCTAGCAAGCCCTATAAACAAAAGTTGGAGTACATGCGATCTCTTCCTGAGCATACCGTGGGTCACGATTTAGCAAGAATGTTGGATCGTAAAGGGTTGAAACTGATTCCCGGCTTTGCAAAGCATGACTTGAATCATCTGATCCTTGGCTATGATATGGATCCTGAAGAAGAACTTTGCATGCAAGCATATTTGATAGGCAATGGTCATTGGCAGCTTCAGTGCTTCCTTTTTCTTAGTTCGGCGGTTTTGCTGCCGGGCCTTTGGAGCACACTATGGGCTCATTACAATCTAGGAAAACGAAGTGAGCCGCTCTCCTTGTTGTCGCTGGAAGAATGCTTGGGTCAAAAAACCGAACTAGTAAGACGAAAATATGCATCGCCACGCAACACGAATCGCGTCGAACGTTCGTGGATGACCACAACTATTTGCGAACTCGCAAATGACGCTGGGCAGTGCAATATCTGAATTGCCTGACTGGTATCTTCAAGGCGTCGAGCAATCGGTTTACGAAAACGGATCGAAATGTCGACGATCATGCGTCTTCGAAAAATGGAGGGCGCCAACAAGAATCGCCGGATAACAAAAAAATGCACCGGAGTTGCCGACCGGGTCGAATTTGAAATCAACGTCGCTGGCTGCAACCCGGTGATTTTGGTCGTTCGGCTGTAGAACCACTTCAACAGAGAAACCCGGGAGTGCAGCTTCGCTCGCCAGTGTTCTTCGTCAGCACTGGCGACTCAAAGCTGCCGTCAGTGGCACACAAGAAGGTTGCTACCTCGACCCGAAGTAGAACAGCGTCAGGCCGAGGGCGATGCGTTCGACGAGGGGATCTAGCACCGCACCTTGGCCGAGGATTTCGACGACGGCGACGATCAGGATCGCGGCTAGCACGATCAGGGCCTTAATGTCGCCCCACGTTCCTGACGGAGGCTGACTGCGGCGGCGGTTGAACCAGTTCGAGATGCCTCCCACGATCGCTCCCAGCAGGTAGGCGAAGACCATGCTCAGCAGCGCGATCGTTTCTTTCTCGAACAGCCGCTCTTCGCGATACAGGTGAACTCCCAAGCCGACGAATGCGGCGATGATGGCGAACCGGATCGTGTTCTTCGGCAGGTAGAGCGGATGCCGCTCGCGATCGATCGAGCCATCGTCTTCCAGCCGCCGCATCACCTCGGGCGACAGAGACACAAACCGGCGCGACGTGAAGTAGTGCGCGAGGGCGATGAGCAGGGTCTCGATCCAGATCGTATCGAGCGGGCGGTGGAAGCCCATCTTCGTCACGACCACCGCGACGACGATCAGCGTCAGGAGCGCGCGAACGCTGCCGGTCGGCATCCCCAGCGGCGGCCAGGTCTTCGGTGATCCGGCAAATTCGTTGTCCATGATGATCCTCGTGTTTGGGGGTGGTGAATTGGCGGGTGGCAGGTTGCCGAGTGGCTTGAGACGGGCAGCACAACGGCGGGGGATGCGGTTCGGATCAGGGAGCGGACCATCGACCGAGCGGGCAGCGGATCGTGAGCGGATTGGCAGAGAGTGAAAAGTGAGAAATGGCCAGTGAGAAGTGCAAAGTGTCTCAAGAACGGGTGTTCCCACACTTTGCACTTCTCACTTTTCACTGGCCACTTCTCACTCTCTGCAATCAAGCGAACAGGTCCGTCACGGCTTTGCCCGTGCCGTCTTCGGTGGCGTAGAAGGGCCGCTTCTCGACATCGAAGGCGGTTTTGGGGCTGATTCCCATTGCGGTGAAGATCGTTGCGTGGAGGTCGGGCACGCTGACGGGGTTCTCGATGGCGACGCAGGGGCGTTCGGGATTTGTCTTGCCGTAGAGAAAGCCGCGCTTCATCCCGCCGCCGAACATCACGACGGAGGAGCCTCCCGTGAAGTGGCGGTGCAGGCCGTAATGCTTCAGTTCCTTGAAAGCATCGACCTTCTCGGTCGTTTGATCGTTGGCGTTCGAGCCGGGTTTGCCCTCGATCATCATGTCGCGGCTGAATTCGCTGGCGATGATGACGAGCGTCCGGTTCAGCAGCCCGCGCGCTTCCAGATCGAGGACGAGCTGCGCGATCGGCCGGTCGATCTGCTTCTTCATGTCGGCGAGCGTCGTGTGTCCGTTGGCGTGCGTGTCCCAGTTCACGAACGGCACGTACTCGGTGGTCACTTCGACGAAGCGCGCCCCCGATTCGACAAGTCGCCGCGCGAGCAGACAACCTCGACCGAAGCGGCCGGTGTCATACTTCTCGTAGCTCTCCTTCGGTTCCTGTGAGATGTCGAAGGCGGTTCGCTCGGGCGAGCTGAGCAATCGGTGAGCCTTGTCCATTGCGCGGACCATCGACTCGCGCTGGTGATCGCTGAGGACTTCGCGCTGCAGCGTGCGGTCGATCAGTTTTTGATAGAGCTTGTAGCGGTTCTCGAAACGGTCGGGGACCATCCCCTTCGGTGGTTTCACCGATTGAGCGGCCTCTTCGGCGAACGGCAGGTTCATCGGCCCGAATTCGGAACCGAAGAAGCCGGCCGTCGTGAAGGCCTTCAGTTCTTCCTGCTCGCCGACTCCTTCGAGTCGTTGCCCGATGTTGATGAACGGCGGGATGACGGGGTTGCGCGGGCCGAGGACGCGCGCCATCCACGCTCCGAGATGCGGGCACGCGACCGTCTGAGGCGGCACGTAGCCGGTGTGCCAGTGATACTGATGCCGCGAGTGCAGGATGCTCCCCAGGTCCGGCTGCACATGCGAGCGGATCAGCGTCGCGCGGTCCATGATCTTCGCGACCTGTTCGAGTCCCTGCGAAATCTTGATGTGATCGACCACCGTGTCGATCGCGGGAAACGTGCTGAGGACGCGATCGATCGGCAGCCCGACCTCGAATGGCAGATAGGTCTTCGGATCCCACGTGTCCGGCGCACCCATGCCGCCTCCCATCCAGAGCAGGATGCAGGCGTCGGCGGTTGCTTTCGGATGTTCGATCTTTTCACCCGATGGAGCGGCCGACAGCAGCCTCGGTTCGCCGGCCATCAACGCAGCGGTGCTGGCAGCGGCGAGCTGTTGGAGAAACAGGCGGCGCGATTCGCGCTCGCTGGGTGCTTCGAGTGACGCGTTGGTCGGCATGATGCGGTCTCCGTAGGATGGGCACTCCTGCCCGTCCGGCTTTGGTGTTGAAGTGCGGACGGGCAGGAGT
>JBBPIS010000045.1:0-48716 GCA_038040225.1 Planctomycetota bacterium | reverse complement strand
GGTCCAAGGCTGCTTCTGTTTGCAAGGGTCTTTCGACCCAACTGGCGGTATTTGCGGGAAGCAGATCTTGACGCACGCGCGTCATTCAGATTTTCAACGAGGCCGCAACAAGTCGGTCGGCCTCTGGATTTGATTTGCCTTTCGGTAATTGTGTTTCAACTGTACATGCACAATGTGACCCGAACGCGTGCCACAACATTGCAGGGCCACGATTCTATCGATCGCGGCGCGCGTGTCTAGCTGCAGATTGTTTGCCACAAGGACTCTTTAGTGTTCTGGTGTCGATGCCGCAACGAGATTTTTGCAGTGGTTGCCTCGCAGGATGCGAGCTTCGCCGGTTCGCACTGTGGGTGTTCAACCGTATCACTGCTCTGCTGACCACTGGTCAGCGAATTGTCGTGTCGAGGGGCCATCGTTGCCTCAGTTCTGACACGCTGATTGACGGGGTGCTTCTAACTCCAAGCAGGCCCCTGCGTTTTTTTCTGAAGGGCACGCTGTGTTATCCCACGCTTGGTTGGATGCCATCCGGAACGGACTGACATCCAACCTGCCAAGTCACGTCCTCACGGCGGCAAATCGAGATGAGCAATCATCCTCCGGTTGTGTGAATAGCAATGTCGTCTCTGCTCGGTATCGAGCGCTTTCACTTGACCGTCAGCGTCGCTCACATCGACCGCAAACTCAAAGGCACCGGGAACAACGTCGCGCGCGGCGAGGACATTGATTCCTGCGAAACAAAATGAAGGGAGATTTCAAAACCTACGCCGGTGGAAATGCCTGAACTTGGGTCGCAATGAGGAATTCATTGTCGGCCTGTCAATCGCCGGGATTCGTGATGACTGTGTGTCACACCGAACCCCTTCTGCACAGTGGAGTGATGAATTGTCCGAGACAAATGGTGATG
The DNA here is from genome assembly GCA_038040225.1 of Planctomycetota bacterium. GTDB lineage: Bacteria > Planctomycetota > Planctomycetia > Planctomycetales > Planctomycetaceae > Schlesneria. The sequence goes on along the minus strand of JBBPIS010000045.1, from coordinate 47,812 downwards.
TCGAACAACTAGACCATGATCCTGAGCTGCGCGATGCACTGGCTCGCCTGCTCAGCATTTTGACTGACCGGGTGCTCACCGCACTGAAGACCGCCTGGTCTGAGACAAGACACGAGCGCGATGCCGCACGTAATCAGAGCAAAACGGATGAAGATTCAGGAGAGGAGGAATGATGAGTTGGAACTTGTCCCGCATGACACAGTTTCTGCAGGAGATCGCCCTACGCATCAGCCATGTCTGTGAACACGCCGAGCCCGTCATCGCAAAAGCCAACCGACAAATTCGTAATTTGGGTGACAGTGGACTGCTGAACAGATCGATCCTGCTGGGACCGGTGCTGCACAGCGTGGACTATCCTATTGGTTCCGGACGAGAAGGCTCCAGCCAGGCGATCATGGCAGCGTTGGACGTGCCGCGCGGAATGGGCGTTGTCCACTGGGATGTCGATGACTACTTGGCCGTCGAACATGATCCGGAGCAACTGCACGCCGACGCCAAAATCTATTTCCAAAAGTACGAAGACTGTGAGCCGGCCATTCAATCACTCCTGCTGCCGCATGTGACACCGCTAATGAGCAGGCTGATCGAGCGGGATCTGATGAAAACCTGATGCGACCGAGGTCGTGATTGAAGTCGCACGATGCGACGAAGTCGCCCAGCAAAGGCAATCATCAAGCAGACGGCTGGGCCGGATGCCGAGCCGTCTGCCAGCATTGCTAATCCTTTCAAAGATGCGAGACAATGACACATGACAATTCCGACAACTCAGCCGCATTTGACGCCGCAGTTCAAGAGTTCAAGCAACTGCTCGGACAACTGATTGCCCGTCGCTGGCTTGCCGCTGCACCGGTGAGCGAAACAACACTACATGAGCCTGGTCAAAACGCTGTCGTGTTCGAGGGTGATCGCGACAAGAAGATCATCGGGGGGGACTGAGCTTTGACCACAGCCGATCACGATGAAGTCGGGGATGCTGCCGTAGAGATCTGGGCACGACCTCACGGTCAGCTGTTGGAACTGCCCCCTAAGATTCGCTGGGAGGTAACTCGTCGACATCCGTATTACGTGGTCTTCTGGAGAGAGGCGGCCCGCTTCTACCGAAATGAATCGGGTGCAGATGCGACAGTGCAACAGCTTGACCGGATTGCCTCCATAATTCTGTCAGCTATCGGTGTCACTTCTTGTCCCCCAGATCCCAAAACTCAGTTTGAGCAACTCGATAGTGATCCCAAGTCACCAACAATGGCGATGGGAAGCGTCCAGCCAGTCACTCTGTTCACGCTTGTGGCAGCATTGGTCCGGACGCTCCCCGATCCTGATCTAAAATCGCTTGCCGACTTGTTTGCAGCGGCTTCGGAACCGTCCCCGCATGGCGACGAGCTACCGGAGGATCGAGAGAATCGACGAGCACTAACTTTGCAGTCCTTCAGCCAGATTGCAAGCCCCGTTTTCGCTTCGGTCTTCGAGCAGCCATTTTGGTACGTGCATGTGGAGGCGTCTCAACGCACGATCCAGAAAGATATGGGGCAACTGGTCAAGGCATGGAAGGCAAAACTCGATTTGCCGACCCGTCGCCTCAGAAAAGAGAACTTCGAGGAGTATCTTGAGATTTGGGATGCGAGGGAGGGATGGAGGGACGGCGGTTACGATGACAGAAAACCAGAACAGTTTCAGCAGATCGCCGAGCGACAGAAGAACGGAGTTTCGACAGTCTTCGCACAATATCGGCAGGCATTCGAGCTCGTCACTGGATATCCCTTTGACTACGAGCTCTGGTGGCGTCTGATGGCTCCGATTCACATGAGCCAACTGCTGTCTTCTCATGTCGCTTGCCTAACAGCGGGCGTCCGACGGCGGTTTCAAGCAAATAGCAGACGCCCTGTTCCAGAGAGCGTCTTGATGTCCAACCCGTACGGCGAGGACCATCGTCGAGACTTCATAGGCAAGAGTGGCGACGGGTCACCAACAACATTTGACTCCTCCTTCATGTTGGATCTATGGGAGGCAATTCAACATGGCAGATCGAATCAGGAGATCGGAGATTTGTTTTCAGACAGAAATAGGCCAACAAATGATCAGATTCAGATCATTCGGGATCGCTTCAAGGAATTTGTGGAAATTGAGTTACCCCTGACTGTCGTGCATCAGTGACAACTGATCCAACGCTGCGCCGGTGGCGCCTGCGTTATTTTGGTTTGAGAAGAGAGTGCGGGTGGCAATCGGTCGTCACCTGTGCCACTCGTCGACTGGCTGGATGTCGGCTCTGCTCGGTCAGAAGCGACATCCATGTCATCTTTTACATTGCATCTCCAGGATTACGTAACTCCTGAGCAATTTGCTGAGCTGAGTACTCTCTCGATAGCGACCGTCCGGCGCTATTTGCGGACGGGAAAGCTCCCCCACGAACAGCCTTTTGGTCCAAGGGGACGCGTGCTGATTCCGCGAAATGCATTGCAACCATTTGTCGGGCAATGCGCCGCTGCTGTTGATACCGACTCGGCAATTGATGCGCTGCCGTCGAGCAGCGTTAGCAACGTGGCTCGCGCGCCAGGCCCATCGCCAAGGTGGAAGAAGCCGCGCGGGCCCAAGGAAGGAGCCTAAATCATGGCTCGACGTCGATCGGGCGACAAGATTGTCTGTCGCTACTTTTCGTGGATACTCGTTCGCCGTGGTCGTTTTTTCCAAGCCGATGGTCGGTCGAATCCGACTAACGCTGGACGCCATTCGATTCAAACCGCAGATCGGAATGAAGCTCTGCGGGAATTACGTGAACTGGATGGAAAAATCGCCATCGAAATGGGCCTCGCAAAGGCAGAGGATCATCCTCCCAAAACATGCGATGCGATTAGGCTGGAAGACGGCCGTGATCTGTACTTTGAATTCTTGAGTCGGCCGCGGGCCACGGGAGGGACTAAAGAATCAACCCGAAAGCGATACCGGAGCATTTTCGGTAAGTTCATCCCGTTCGCACATCGTAAAGGAGTGAAAGACTGGAATGAAGTCACCGCTGACCTGCTCAACAAATATGCCGCCGAAATAGTACATAAGGTCGAATATGGAACTTTTTACCTCGAACTGACAACACTGAAGCAGACGGTCGGGTGGCTCATCAAGAAGAAGCTACTCTCGCCGGACCGCGCAATTGATTTGCCACTCGCCAAGCCTCAAGGGACTACAACGTACTGCTACACTCACGCACAAGTCGTCGCAATGTGTACACACTGCCATAGGAGAGAGGATCTCAAATGGCTGGAAGCGGTCATCGTCGCATTGGCCACGACGGGTCTTCGGATCGGCGAATTGGTGGACCTTCGCTGGAGCAACCTCCAGCTCAATGCGATTCAGCCGATGATCCGGTTGATCGACGAGAGCACCGGGAAACAGCCACGCAATAGGAAACGTCAGACGACCAAGAGCGGCAAAGGTCGGTCCTTGCCTCTTTTGACACCTCTCTCGGCTCAGTTGGCTCAGCTTTCAAGGCATCCCGATGGCTATGTTTTCCGTGGACCCGATGGGGGCCGTTTGAAGTACTATCGAGCGCGGAAGGCGCTCATCTGCGAAGTCCTCAAACCACTCCAAGCGCAATTCCCGACTAATGACGACGAGGCCGGAGTCGGCGACGGTCGCCTGCACAGCTTTCGACACTATTTTTGTTCGTTGTGCGTGGACAGAAACATCCCGATGCAAGTGGTGATGGCTTGGCTAGGTCACCAAGAGAGCCGTATGATCCAACACTACTACCATCTGAAGGATGCTGAGTCGCATCGGCACGGCAAAGAGATCGACAGTTTTTTTCAGTCGTCCGGTATGACCGAACGACACACACCACCACCGGAGACGCCGGGAATCGAGAAGCCAGACTTGGGACAGTCCGAGAAATGACATTCGTTGTCACAGACATTGTCACATTTCACTGTGACATTGAAAAACGCCTGCCGCAGTTGCTTGTACCCCAAGCAGTTGCGGCAGGCCCTTGTGACCGTGCCTAAGAGTGCGGGCTACTTTTTCAGGGCGTCGACGGCCAGCTTTTGCAAGTCGCGTCGGATGTCGGAACCGTCGGCGTTGGGAAGACCGACACGCTGGAAGAGCAGAATCACGAACAAGTCCTGGTGCGGGTCGATCCAACCCTGAGTGCCAAACGCGCCGCCGTGGCCGAACGAGCCGGCCGAAAGCATTTCGTGAACGCCTTCGGATTTGCGAGTCACTGCGAAGCCGAGGCCGAAGCCCATGCCGTCGGTAAAGCCGGTCTTGAGGTCTCCCGTCTGCACCTTTGTCATTTCGGCAAGACCCTGTTCCGAAATGATCCTCGTCGCGCCGAGTGATCCGCGATTCAGGAGGACTCGATACAACTTCGCGAGGTCGCCTGCCGTCGAATAGAGACCGCCCGCGGGAATCGGATGTCGTGCTCCCTTCGTCGGACCGAGCAACTGATAGCCGATGAATTCGAGCTTGCCGTCCTTGCTGCCATACAGCCCGGCCAATCGCTGAAGCTGCTCGTCGGTGGGATAAAACGAGGTGTCCTTCATGCCGAGCGGCTCGAAGATCCGCTGGGCGAGAAACGACTCGTAGGACTGACCCGAAGCGACTTCGATGACTCGACCGAGTGTGTCGATGCCCGCGTTGCAGTAGGCCCATTTCGATCCCGGCTCGAAATCCAAAGGCCGCTGCGAACTGACGCAGACCGCCTCCGCGAGCGACAGATTCCGCTTGAAGTACAGGTCGCTGATTCCCTCGGGAAAGCCGCCCGGCAAACCGGACGTGTGCGACGCCAGATCGCGCAGCGTGATCGGACGCGATGGCTTCTTGAGCGTCGTCATCTTGGCCTGTTCGTCGCGCGAGGCGATCAGCATCTGGCCCTTGAAGACCGGCAGATGCTTCTCAACGGGATCGTCAATCGACAGCTTCCCTTCTTCGGCGAGCAGCATCAGCCCCATCGCGGTGATCGGCTTGGTCATCGACGCGATGCGGAAGAGGGCATCGGGCGGCATCGCCTTCTTTTCTTCCACATTCATGTCACCGACGGCCGTTTGGAACGCGATGCCATTCTTGGAACCGACTGTCGCCACGACGCCCGCCACGACGCGGGTGTCGACATACTTTTGCAGGGCGGCTTCGAGCTTCTGCAGCTTCGCCGCATCGAACTCCGCGGCGCGAGTGCTCGATGCGAACAACAGGCCGCAGAGTGTGGTCGCAGACAGTGTCAGGCAGACAGATCGTCGAATGAGCAGCATGGGGTGGACCTCGTGTGGTGAAGGATTTTTCTCGGGTTGAGTGGCGTGCCGCTCACGTTCGGTTCTTCGTCAAACTGACCCACGACCGAAAAAAGGGTGCGAGGCGGAAGCCTCGCACCCTTTCCAATGCGTCGCGAATTGTACCGGCGTCATTCGGTCCGCCCGCTCTGAAAGACAAGACGATCAACGATGCTGAGCCAGGTCCGCGGTTCGCGGATTGCCAGCCCAGATTGAGTCACGAGCGGGAGTCATCGCCCGGGCGGTGACCGGCTTTGCGAAGCCGACCACAATCGTCTGCCGTTCGCGTGGTGAGACCGCCCTGGAAGTGATGCGGCTGTCGAGTCGCAACGTCTGCGGTCCTTTGTTTTCCTCGACGGCGGTCCCGGTCGGCGCGGGTTTCTTCTCGGGGATCACCAAATCGGCGTCGCCCGGCTTCGGAACATTCGCCCCCTCCGTGTTGGCCTTTTCGGTGTTGACCTTCTGTGTCCCGAACGAGCCGGACGAGGCTCCGTCCTTGCTGCTGGGAGGAGCGGGATTCCCACGGAAAAAACCATCGTCAGGATCGTTCGTCTTCTCTTGAGCCGGATTTCTAACGTCGGGCTTCGAGAAGGTTCCGTCGTCAGGCCCTGAACCCGGTTCTCTGCGTCGTATTCCGGTTCCGGTCCCACTGCGTGGTGGAATCGACGTGGCATCGTCCAATTCGTCGGGGCCCCGTGTGCGTCCTCGTGAAGGACCGAACCGATCAGCGTCGTAGGTGCTGGGGGGCGTTCTGGTGTGCTCACGTGGTGGGACGATTTTCAGATGCTTCTCGATCGCCTCCAGCCGAGATTCGATTCCGCTGGAGTAATTCGAGGGATCGGCGACGGGGCTCAGACTACCATTCGGTGCCGAATTGACCGTGCAATTTCCCGAGGCACAACCACCTCCCGAACAGCCGTAACCGCAGCTTGAACCACATGGCGAACAGCCGCAACCACTCTGAGCCTGAGAGTAATACGACGACTGCTGACCACTGCAACAGCCGTTCGTCGCGTACCCATACGAATAAGCGGCAGGCTGATAATTCGCCCCCACGTATCCGGAGTAACCCATGAAGTACGGTCTGTAGCCCGTGTAGTACGGTGTGTAATAGGATCCTTGCATGCTTACCACCGGACCGAACGTGGAATAGCAGGCCCATGGGATCACACCCGCCTCACTCGACGACGGGAATCCCACTCCGACGGTACACGCCAACAACAATGCAAATCTGGCAAGACGCGACATTTCTTGAGTTTCCTCGATATTGGAGACACTTCCCCTCGAACGACAGCCTTGCGCGTCTCCCCATCCCTGACGGCGACTGTCTGCTGAGCGGATCCCACCGCATCAAACCACCAAGTTGAACCAGCTTGTGCAAACGTTTGTACCGATGCCGAACAACCGCTGTCAACGAGGCGGTCTGCGTCATCCTGACAATTGTTTCCCGCCGGGCTGACGTTAGAATCGACCCCTTCCCCCTGTTCGCCACCTGCGCGATCCGGTTTACTCCAACACTGGCCACTTGAATGTCTGCAACCGTTTCCACTTCCATTCCCAGCTTGAACCCAGGCTTCGTCGATCCGCATCAGGAGGAACTCATTCTGGTTCTCGATTTTGGAGGACAAACCGCACAACTCATCGCCCGCCGCGTGCGAGATCGGAATGTTTTCTGCCAACTCGTGCGACACGATTTGCCGCTCGATCGAATCCGCGAACTGAAGCCGAAGGGCCTGATCCTGTCCGGCGGTCCCGCCAGCGTCTATGAAGAGAACGCTCCGCACGTCGATCCGGAACTGTTCGAGTTGGGCATCCCGATTCTCGGCATCTGCTACGGTCTGCATCTGATTGGTCATGTCCTCGGCGGTCAGGTCAAGCCGGGGACGAAGCGCGAATTCGGCCGGACGGAATGTCACATCACGCAGGCCGATCCACTCTTCGACGGCCTGCCGCCCAAGATGACCGTGTGGATGAGTCACGGCGACCAGGTTCTGGACGCCACCGGACAGTTCGTGCCGTTGATGCATACGACGACGTGTCCCTTCGCCGCCTTCAAACACCGGACGAAGACGATCTACGCACTGCAGTTTCATCCCGAGGTGACTCACACCGAACACGGCGGCCAACTGCTCGCCAACTTCGTCAAGAACGTCTGCGGCTGCCGGGGAACTTGGAAGCTCAGCTCACTCATCGAGCGCGAGGTCACATCGATCCGGGCGCGAGTCGGCAGCAAGCGGGTCATCTGCGGACTGTCGGGCGGCGTCGATTCGTCGGTCGTCGCGGCGATCCTCTACAAGGCGATCGGCTCGCAGTTGTCGTGCATCTTCGTGGACAACGGTCTGCTGCGCAAGGGGGAGTCGGACAAGGTCCGCGACCGGTTTCAAAACCACTTTAAAACGGACCTGCACGTCGTCGATGCCCGGGATCGGTTCCTCGATGAGTTGGCGGGTGTCACCGATCCGCAGCAGAAGCGAAAAATCATCGGCCGCGTTTTCATCGAAGTCTTCCGCAAAGAGGCCGAGTCGATCCCCGACGCACACTTCCTCGCGCAGGGCACGCTTTATCCGGACGTGATCGAATCGGGAGCCAACGTCGACGGACCGGCTGCGACGATCAAGGCGCATCACAACGTGGGCGGCCTGCCGGAAGAACTCGGCTTCGAATTGATCGAGCCGCTGCGTGACCTGTTCAAAGACGAAGTCCGCCGCATGGGATTGGAGCTGGGCCTGACCGACGAACTCGTCTGGCGACATCCCTTTCCCGGCCCGGGCCTCGGCGTGAGATGCCTCGGCGACCTGACGGCCGAACGGTTGGACAAACTCCGCGAGGCCGACGCTATCGTGCTGGAGGAGCTGCGCCGAGCGGGCCTCTACCGCAAGATTCAGCAGGCGTTCGCGGTCCTGCTTCCCGTGCAAAGCGTCGGCGTGATGGGCGACTACCGCACCTACGAAGAAGTGATCGCCGTCAGGGCCGTCCAAACCGACGACTTCATGACGGCCGACTGGTATCCGATGCCCTACGACGTGCTGCAAGCGATCTCGACCCGCATCATCAACGAGGTGCGCGGAGTCAACCGCGTCGTCTACGACATCAGCTCCAAACCGCCGAGCACGATCGAGTGGGAGTGACCCGCGCGATTGCGGTCTCTGCCAACGTTCAGATGATTTTTCCGCGGGCCTTGTTGCGCTGCTGGCGAACCTTGGCGGCAATCCGTTGCAGGACGGTGGTCGCGCGTCGCTCGGCATCCGCGGTCCCCTTGGACAGCGCCGACTGAGCCGTCTGGATGACGTTCTTCGCCGTCCGATGGTGCATCTCAAATTCGGTCACGGCTTGTTTCAGCCCGGCAAATGGAATCCGCGGCTGCACGTACCTTTGAAAGATGTCCTCGAACCGGTTCTGCTTCCCCGCGCCACTCATCATCCCGATATCGATCTGCTTGATCGATCTCGACAGCGCCGCCAGGGCATCACGCATCCAGCGGCGGGCATCATTGAATTCTTTCTTGTCGATGTTGTCTGCCACGATCTTTTCTTCAGGCCCCAGGTCGCGGTTGAGGGAGAACAGCTTGTGAATCGAGTGGGCGAGTTGGGAACGGATCCGTCGGATGTCCCCTTCCATGCGCTGAATGGCCGCCCAGTGAGACGCGATCGCGTCGAACATGGGTCCGGGATCTTCCCCCGGCAAGAGATCGCTCACCACGGCCATGGCCGGAATCACAGCGGCCACAGGCATTGCCGCCGAGATCGGGGCCAGTGCGGCCAGGTTGCACCACAGGATGATCAGGGGATCGACGCCGTCGGGCGGAGCCGCGAGTGGAACGTCGATGAAGGGAGCCGTCCGTTCGTCCAGCGGAATGAACTGGCCGGCGATGGTCCACCCCAAAAGGGCCGGCACTCCCGTCGCCGCCTGGAGTTGACGGACCGTGATCGGCGGCACCGGGCTCACCGGCTGCCAGACCTCCGGCGGCACCTGCAAGGCCACGGAGTTGGGTGCCTGAGGCGGCTTGAACCACCCCCACACCACTCGCGACGCATCCGTTGCCAATGACACCGGCTCCCACCCCGTGGACGGGGCATGCAAGTGAAACGACATCGTTGTTCTCCCGAACCGTACGACCTTCTTCGTAAATCGGCGACTGTTTCTTTCACGGGCATTTCGCAGGACTGGATTTGGACGACATTCTTTCCACGGAAGCGGTTAAATTTCAAGATTAAATCTTGAACTGCGGTTCACCGGCGATCAGGCGTTTGAGCCGCGGGCATTGTTTCGGCGCTGTCGCGTCTTTGCGGCGATTCGCTGGAGGACGGCGTTCGCTCGTCGCTCGCCATCGGCGCTCCCCTTGGCCAGTGCCGTCTGAGCCGCCATCAAGACGTTCTTCACCGAGCGATGATGCATTTCAAAGTCGATCACCGACTGCTTCAGGCCGGGGAACGGAATCCGTGGCTCGACGTACTGTTGGATGATGTCCACGAACCGGTGTCGCTGTCCGGCACCGCTGATGATTCCCACGTCGATCTGCTTGATCGACTTCGACAGAACCGCGGACGAATCGCGCATCCAGCGGCGGGCGTCCATCCAGTCCTTCTTGTCGAGGGTATCCGCCGCGAGCTGCTCTTCCGGTTTCAGGTCGCGGTTGAGCGACGACAGTTTGTTCGTCGCCTGTTCGAGCTGGCCGCGGACTCGCCGGACATCGGTCTCGATGTGCTGAATGGCCCCCCAGAGCGATACGATCGTCTCGAACAACGGCCCGGGATCTTCTCCCGGCAACAGGTCACTCGCCCCGGTCGCCGCCGGGAACGGGGAGTACTCCGGCATCGGTGCCGCCATCGGCATCGTCTCGGCCTCACCACTCCACAGGATGATCGACGGATCGACACCCGCCGGCGGAGGCGCGAGTGGAACGTCGATGAACGGCGCCGTCCGCTCGTCCAGCGGATAGAACTGACCGCCGATGGTCCAACCCAAAAGGACCGTCACCCCCGCCGCTGCCGCCAGCAGTCGAACCGTGATCGGCTGCGATGAGTCCCCCCTCGACCAGACCTCGGGCGGCACCTGCAGCGCCACGGAGTTCGGTGCGTGAGGCGGCTTGAACCAACCCCACACGGCCCGCGAGCCATCGGTCCCCAACGGCACCGCCTCCCACCCGACCGACGGACCTTGCCACGGAAACGACATCAAGACACCCTCGTCCGTGCCACCGACTTCGTGAACCGGAAAGGGATTCTCTCCCGGACATTTCACGCGGTGGAATTCGGACCGCCGGATTCTCCAGTGCCAACGCGCGGATTCAAGAGCAACCCCCCAATCAGCGATCGCCCGAGTGCCACGGCTGTGTCAGCCGTGTCTTCCCGCGTCGTCACCACTCGCACGGCTGACACAGCCGTGGCACGCGACTTGTCCGCCCGAATCGAGGCGGAACGACAACCACGAAGACACAAAGGAATTGGCTTTCCCCCTTCGTGTCTTTGTGCCTTCGTGGTTGCCACCTCCTCCCCGACCCGAACTCACCCCGTCCGGCCAACGGTCACAACAGAGCGGCCTTCGCGTCGGTGAGTTCTTCGTCACGGCTGTGTCAGCCGTGTTTTCCTGAGTCGCTACCAACTCGCACGGCTGACACAGCAGTGGCACGCCTTGTTGGACGGGCTGCTATGGCCGTGTGATCGTGACGGTGTTACTCCCCGCTTCGTTGCTGGTGGTGAGGCGGACGAAGATTTTGAACGAGGCGACGTCGCCGGGGCTTTCGAGGCCGGCGGTGGTGCTGAGGCTCAGCGTACCCGGTGAGACGGTGTCGACGACCGTGGCGGTGGCCGCGTCATAGGATGGGCCGGGCGACATGCGCAATTGATAGTCCTGCAAGTTCGGGTTGTCTGAGGTGGTCCAGGTGAAGTCGGCCTGACCCGTCGCCGGGTTCCAGTTCCCCGACAGGACGCTCTCGTCAGGGGTGCTACCCGGCGCGGGGGAGAGGGCCGGGAGCGACTGCGTCAGCGGATGATCGGTGCCAAACAGCCCCTCGACCGCCGAGCGGTACTGGACGATCCGCTCGCGCGCCGGGTCGAGCAGTGCTCCGCGTTCCTTGCGGGCGACATTCAGATCGTTTTCGGCCGCCCGGATGGCGGCGAACGCGGTCCGCGTCGTCGCCAGTTCCGCCGCAAACAGCGCCTGCGTCAAACCGGCAATGACCAGCGGGGGCGTGAACCCCGGCAGCGTGGCGTCGGCGTTGATCCGCAGCCACAGGCTGGCGGCGTCATCAAACGGGCCAAGGAACTTCGACTCGTCCGCCCCAAACGCCGGCAGAATCGGAGCGGCGGCGGCATACTTCGACTTGGGAAGCAGTGCCCGCAGCATCCCGCGAAACTGACCGAGTTTCTGCCGCAGCGTCCCCTTCAAATTGTCGCGATTGGCCGCCGCAATCTCACGCCCGTTCTCCAAGTCCTCGATGGAAATGTTCAGGGCGTCCAAGACATCCCGTGCGATAATCAGATCGGCCCGGCTGAATCCTCCCTCCAGCTTCAAGTCGGTCGCGGGAGCCCCTCCCAATTCGACGTTCACGTCCGTCCAATGCAACGCAACCTCATCCATCGTCGGCACATACGAACCAAGGTCTGTCAATGGCATGATGGCCTCTCCTACAAGCGCGAGAGAAACAGATAAATCGGGCACCAACGGCACCCGCTAAAGCCAGCGTCCACTTGAGGTCCGTGAAAACCCGTCTGAGGTTCCCCCGACTGCGTTTGAGGTCCCTCGGACTGCGTTTGATGAAGAACAGAATGCGTTTGATGTCACACAGAATGCGATTGAGGTCATCCGGAATGCGTTTGAGGTCATCCGGAATGCGTTTGAGGTCGTCCGGAATGCGTTTGATTTCATCCAGAACGAGTTAGATGTCGCAGAATTGGCGATTGAAGTGCCGCAGAACGGCTTCCATGAGACATGAACGAGCAATGTTGTGCCAACAATCCCACCAAAAGTCAAAACAATTCCACTGCGTGAGCAATTTTTCATGCTCCAGCATCGGTTGACGCCTCAGCGAGGCTCGGCAATCCGTGTGAAATCCGATTCGTCACGTACTCACTGGCCTGAACTCGCGAGCATCCTTAGCGATGATTGGCGAGGGCAATAATGCACGGACGGCAAACGGTCGTGATGACGTTGACGGCCACTCACCTGTGAGATGGGTTGACCTATTTCTCGGGTGACCAACTTTATCCTGCACCGACGTTATCGGGCTTTCCGGGCTGGGCAAAGTACTCTGACACGACAAACGCGAAAGCATTTGCGATGAACCCGACCAGCATTGGCGGCAGGACAAATGCGGGTATTCTGTCTGCTACAAAATAGCCCACTAAACCACCCGCAATACCCCATACGGCACTATTCTTAGATTTGGGTGTCTTCGACCAAACAAGAACGAATCCGAGAGGAAATACGATCGTGGGTACCCACACCGAGTATCCAATCATGAGAATGTCAATCAGATCCTGCTTGATGATGCTAAACACTGTTCCAATTATCGCAATTATGAATACACCGCTACGCATATAGCTACGCAGAGACTCGTCCGACAGTTTAACGTATGCTCCGAGCACATCCTTCGCAAGCGATGATGCGCCTGCGTTGAGTACTGAATCAAGCGTCGAATGGGTGAGGGCGAGCAGACCCACCATTGCGACACCAGCGAGCAGCGATCTCAACCATGCAATCGATGTGATTGACGCCAAGACATTGACGAACAACAAGCTCGTTCCGGTTTGTGGTTCACTAAGCAAGTGAGATGAAATACCGACGACAATCATTGTCGCGTACCACACCGCCATGAAGCATCCGCCGATCACGAAGGCGCGCTTAGCCGAGCTTGGGGAAGCGGCCATCATTGCACGAATCGAATACATGGGCAGCAATGCCTCACCGAGAAAGTAGCCACAGGCAAGGCTCAGCATCATTCGCACTGAGAATTCCGTTTTGTCGGGATTCCACAACCACTCCGGTTCTATGATTGAAGTGTTGGAAACTAAGAGTGATATGGCCGCGACGCCTGCAATCGCTCCAGCAAATGTGAGGAAACCCATTTGGATGCGATCACTTGATACGACAGCCGCCATTCCTCCAACGCCGGTGTAGGCTGCGACGAACAACGCGGTAGCAAGGATTGCCCAAGGAAGTGACCAACCAAGAAACGCGTTCAGAATCTGTCCACCCGCCAAGGCTAGAACACCGGTGAACGCTAACGCTTGAGCAACAGTCACAAGCCCGGCTAGAAATTGTGTACCGCGTCCGAATGAGTGGAAGAGAACGTCGCCAATGGTCATGTTTTCATTTTGTATTTCCTGTAGGCGGCCGGCAAAAAGAAATCCGGAAAATATATGCTGGAGAGCAGCACAAAGTGGAAACATGAGGAAGAAAACACCATATTTTGCGCCTTGCTCCGAAAGAGCAAGCGTATCTGCCGGTCCAAGATTGCTGGCTGCCAAGGTCATTGCAATTGTCAGAGTGCCGTAGCCTCTCGGTCCAAGTGCCTCCTCTCGTGCCGAAATCGCCGCACCCGTGCGCCTCCTAAGGAGAGCTTGATAAAGCAGGTCGCAGGTGATTGCCCCAAGATAGACAAAGAATGGCAAGAGAACGAGTGTGGTGTTCATGGGACGTCATTTTCGATTGGGAATTGGTTGTCGATCAAGAGCACATGCATCGCTAATCCGACTGAGACAATGACGATCAAACAGATCGCCGCCGCTTGAATTCGTGGATACGCCGTCAACTCCTTAGCGCAAAATCGAAACAGTAAGTGCGATAAAGCTAAACCTCCGAACCCTACGACGAATATGTATACCAGCAACTCCATCTCTGATTGCAGCGTGTTTTGAATCCAGGGGACGTTCTTGTGTAGTAGAGGTGCGTGAATCGTTACCGCGCTGAAATAGACGACGACAAGGCCCCAGATTAGACCGAAAACAAAGCGATTCACCGCCGTGTTTGGGACGCTGGAGTTCTTTTGAGCCGTGTAAATGGCAGGTATTACAGCGCCAGCCAGAGGCAACAGATTGTTGAGGCGGTACATGGGTGCGCCGATGCGTGAATTATTTTCCGAAAGAACATGCGAAGATTTTCAAACTTCAGGGCAGAGACTGAGTTGGTGCTCAAATTGGGACATCACTTCTCTGACCGAAAGCTGTCCGTGTACGACCGCCTTCAAGGCCCGGACAGCAGCGCCGGGTTTGCGCCTCGCGAATACGTTTCTCGCGAAACTCACCCCCGCCGCCCCGGCCGTGAGAACGTCGGATGCGCGTTGGAGCATAGCCTCGGCCGTGATGGGCGGGCCTCCCGCGACAACAACAGGAATCGGCGCGGCGGCTTCGACGACACGTCGAAACGAGTCAATCGTACCGCTGAACTGCGTCTTCACGATGTCGGCGCCGAGTTCAACGCCGATTCGAACGGCGTGGGCGAGAATCGCTGCGTACTCTTCCGGAGAAGATGCTGCAAGGTCGGCATATTCGTATGTTTGGTCGTCTGCGCCACGTTCGGAGCGAGCATACATGATTGCCATTAAGGGCATACCGAATTTGGAGCAGTCAGCGCCAATACGCCCGAGAATGGTCAGCATTTCGCGTTCAAATCGGCTAGAGATGTTCACGTGGACAGCGACGGCCTGCATGTCCATCGCTACGGCCTCCTCAACACAACCGATGACGAACTTTCGCGTGTATTCACCTTTGGTAGTGCTTGCGCAAAGATTCAATATGTAAGGGATTGAGGTTAGCGCAGCCGCATTGCATCGAACGAGGCCACGAAACCCCAAAATCGCGTCGGGCTGTTCCATTGCAATTTCATCGACGGTAATTCGCAACGGAGCCAGTCGCCAAATGGGGCCGCAGATGAGGCTGTCGTCCAACGGGACGATGACGGTGCGACGGCTGTCAGGCGAGATGATTCGACTCAGTCGTCGTTGCTTGCCACTGTCGGACATCGTTGGTTACTCACTGAGGCAAAGGTTTAGCCACGCGAGAGGGGCTTAGAAGGTGAGAGACGAAAGAGAGCGTAATGTGCATTGGCGCAACCTTCAATGTTGAACCTCCGAACATTTCTAACCCCGCCAGTCTAGTAGGGCCGGTTCGACCGGCCTCTTCGATGATTGTTCGGTGTTGTTCAGCGGCCGGTGGAACCGGCCCTACACCTTACTCGACGTGTCTGCTTGCGGCTCGCCTCTGCGAGAACCAAGATGGGTTGGTGGAACGGGCGTGCTTCGGCAATTCTGTGCATGAGCGAGAACCAGGATGGACAAGCTGTGGGACGAGTTGACCAGCCGCGGCTCGGTCGCGATTTTCGGATTGTTGATCGGAGCTGTCTCGGCGTGGTGCGTGTCGCATTGGAAGCGCAGGCGCGAGCGGCAAAGCATCCAGCGCGGCGATGCGCGGGAGACGATCATCATCGCTCAGCATCTCGTGGAAGTCGGCGAGGTTCCCGCCAGCGACGGGGCGAGCCGCAAGAAAGTGCCGCGCGTGCTCCGCATCCGTTCGCTGGGGCAGGGGGAACTGAATCGAGTCGTCCCCAACGGGCATTTGGCGGCGGTGTTCCTGCAACGTGCCTTTCACGTGACTCCCCGGCACACGCTGATTTCGATGGTCGATGCCGAGGGTTCGTATCTGCTCGAAACGCTGACGAACTTCGTGTGCGATCGCGTGGGGAATGAACCCTTCGAGCATGATCTGTTCGTGATGGCTCCGTGTTGCGAGCCGGCGGGGCTGGCCCAGCATCAGCCGATCACGATTCTGCTGATTGCCGTGGCGGACCTGGCCCTGTTTGAAGACTGGACGCTGTGTCGCGGAGTCGAAGTCGAACACAACGCGGACGGGGCCAGAGTCCTCACGCTGATGGAGTTGGCTCGGCGATTCAAGGTCGAGCAAGCCGAGTTGGTTCGTCTGCGAACGGCCGGTCAGAGGACGCGCTATGTCGAGACGATGTACATGCTCGACCTGGCTCTGGATAAACGCTCGGCCGCCATCCCCACCAAACCGGTCAGTTGGGGCCGCTTCGAGCGCGTGCTGAAAGAGATGAATCTGGAGTAGCAGCCCCCGTGCCGTCGACTCCCTCAAGAATCAGTAATCGCCTTGCTGTCCGTCGTCCGACAAAGCTAACATGCGACGCCTTCCCGGCTGCGGTCGGACGGCGGCTCCGGCGTGAGCTAGACTTGGGTTTGAGACGGAACCTTGTGAGGCATCCTCGTGCTTGACCTGCTTACCAATCAGCACCGTCTGTGTGACGGGATAACGCGGCGGAACATGCTGCGAGTCGGCGGTGTCGCCATCGGCAGCTTGGCTGTGGGACTCGATTCAGCGGGCCTCAACTCATTGGTGCAGGCGGCGTCGGGAGAGGCACCGGCCAAGCGGGCGATTGTGATCCTGCTGCAAGGAGGCTGCTCGCAACTCGACACGTGGGACATGAAGCCGACGGCTCCCAGCGAATATCGCGGCGAGTTCGATTCCATCGCGACGACGCTGCCGGGATATCGCGTCTGCGAGCATCTGCCTCGACTGGCGGCGAGGACCGACCGGTTCAACGTCCTCCGCAGCGTGCATCACGGGACGCCCAGTCATGAGGCGGCGATTCATTGGGTACTGACCGGCTACGACTATCCGGGAGCCAACGTCACCACGAAGAACCGCAACAATCAGCCGTCGGTCGGCTCGTTCGTCGCGAAACTGCGCGGCCCCAGCCGACCCGGCCTGCCGGCGTATGTGTGCGTCCCGGACAAGGGGCAACTCGGCGATCGGGTCCGGTACGCGGGAGCCCACTTCCTCGGCATGGCCTTCGATCCGTTCGAGTCCGGTCCCGTCCCGACCGACGCTACCTCACCGTTTCAACTGCCGCCGTACCTGGTGATGTCGCCGACCATCGACGTCGGCCGCTTTCAGGATCGGCAGGGCCTGTTGCAGCGGTTGGACAACATCTCGCGCGAGTCCGATGCCAGCGGCACGATGACCGGCCTCGACCAGTTCCGCCGCACGGCCCTCGACATGGTCGGCCATCCCGTGACGCGAGACGCCTTCGATCTCTCGCAGGAGACACTGGAAACACGCCAGCGTTACGGCAGCCACAAGATCGGCCAGCGAGCGTTGCTCGCCCGACGACTGGCCGAGGCGGGGGTACCGTTCACGCTCGTCAACTTCTCCGACAATCAGGACTGGGACACGCACGTCGGCAA
The DNA here is from genome assembly GCA_038040225.1 of Planctomycetota bacterium. Lineage (GTDB taxonomy): Bacteria > Planctomycetota > Planctomycetia > Planctomycetales > Planctomycetaceae > Schlesneria. Next base: position 30,367 of record JBBPIS010000045.1, on the reverse strand, counting down.
CTTCACGTCGATGAAGAACACGCTGCTGCCGCGCCTCGATCAGGCGGTTTCGACGCTGCTGGACGACCTCACCGAGCGGGGTCTGTTGGACACAACGCTGGTCGCCATCGTGTCCGAGTTCGGCCGCACCCCGAAGATCAACAAGGACGCCGGCCGCGATCACTGGAGCGACGTCTTCTCGGTCGTGCTGACCGGCGGCGGCTTGAAGACCGGACAAGTCCTCGGCACCAGCAACGCCCGGGCAGAGATCCCGCAGGACCGACCGATTCACTACAACGACGTCCTCGCCACGATCTATCGCCAACTCGGCGTTGCGACCGACCGAGTCTTCCTGCACGAAGGCCGCCCCGTTCCGGTCCTCTACCACGGAACGCCAATCCAGGAACTTGTCTGAGTCGTAGACCTCACACTGAGTGCCTGACCTCGTTGGGCAACATACTTGCTACCGCGCGACTCAGTGGTCACGCGACTCAATCCGCTGGCGGACGAGCGTCTCCAGATGAGCGGCCACGGAATCCAAGGTCATGTGCGTCGTGTCGATCACGGCGGCATCCGGCGCGGGCACGAGTGGCGAGCAGGCTCGCGTCTGGTCTCGTTCATCTCGCACCGCCTGCTGTGCGAGCAGGTCGTCGAGCGGAATGATCTCCCCCTTCGCTTGCAGTTCGATCTGGCGGCGCAGCGCGCGCTCTTCGGCCGACGCGGTGAGGAAGAATTTGCATTCGGCATTCGGGAAGACGACCGTTCCCTGATCGCGGCCTTCGGTGACGAGATCCGTTCCGCGCGCGGCGGCTCGCTGGAGTTCGACAAGGTGGACTCGCACGGTCGGGTTCGCCGCGACGAGCGATGCGCCCTGCGTCACCTCCTGTCCATGAATTGCCTCCGTCACGTCGTGTCCGTCGAGCAACAGCCGGTTGTTGGCAAAGACGATTTCGATCTGCGACGGCACATGCCCGACGGACTCCCCGTCGCCCAGTTCGATCTCGCGTTGCAGGCACACGTACGCGACGGCCCGATACATCGCACCCGTGTTGAGAAACTCAAAGCCCAGCCGCTGGGCGAGGATTCTCGCCACGGTGCTCTTGCCCGTCCCGGCCGGTCCGTCGATGGTCACGATCATTTGGCGATGTCACTCGAATCAAAGGGGCGGCGGTGAAACTTGATGCCGGGCAGCACAGTGTGTGAGTCGAACTGAAAGACGAGTGAGAAGTGTAAAGTGAAAAGTGCGAAGTGCAAAATGAAGGACGGAGGTCTGCCCACATGCCTCCTCCCTTGTCACTTCTCACTTTTCAATTCTCACTTTTCACTTTGCACTGGATTGTCCACAGTCACTCCGCCACTTTGGACCACTGCTGGTCGAGTCGCTTTTCGGACGCGGGGACCGCCGTGCCGAGTTCCTGGGCGAAGATCGAGACGCGGTATTCCTCGGTCATCCAGCGGTACGCTTCGAGTTCCGGATCGTAGAGCTGTCTCGCACGATGCTGCTTCAATCGTTCGATGCCTCGCTGCCAGCGGGGGACGACCGACGGTAACTGCTGTTGATCCCGAGGCCCAGCGCCGCTGGTCAGCTTCTGCAATCGCAGCACGATCCCCTTGGAGTACCTCGGAAACTGTTGCAGCCAGGCCCACGGCGTTCGCACCAGAAAGCCCGGCGCGAAGAGCTGCCCGAGTTGGGCATGCACATCCAGCCGCGTCGGCTGCCACTGCGGTGAGGCCGTCTTCTCCCACGTCTTTCGGATCTCGGAGAAGTTCACGAACAGCGGCCCGAGCAGATGCGAGACCTCTCCCGCCGCAACACCCAGCCGCAGCTTGCCCGCTCGCAGGCACTCGCGGAACTCTTGTTCCGATCGTGGCAGTTTGGCATCGGGAAGGTACGCGCGATCGGCGATCAACTCGGCGACCTGCTGGCGGAACGGGAACGGCTGAGGAAACGTCTTCGCCAGCAGGATCCAGTTGTTGAGTTGCGGCAGGTTGTCGACCTGCTGTTTGAGTTCCCTCGCGGCGGCAAGACAGACCAACCGCCGGACGCCAAACCGCAGTTCGTGCAGTGCCCGCGCGGACGCATCAACCAGACGGAGCGAGACGGTTTCGATCCCGTTGTCGATCAGCGTCGGATGCCCCTTCAGCACGATGCCGCTTCGGTTCACATCGACCACGGGTGGAAGCGTGCCGAAGTCCCACGAGGTGATGCCGTCGCGACTCCAGCGCGGTTCGTCGATCGACGAGAAGCTGCTGGCGGCGGCTCCACCCAGTTCCTGACGCAGCGTGACCAGATCGCGTCCGGCGGCGAGCGTCTTGCCATTGGCATCCGTCACGCGAATTTTCATGCGCAGGAAGTACGGCAGCCGGTCGTCGCGCAGCTCATCGCGCGGGACGACGACACCCGTCACCTGTTCGACCGCATGGGCGACCGCTTCGGCCACAGAGCCTTGTCCAAACTGAATGACCTGCGCCACGCGCGCGGCCGTGTCGGGGATCGGCACGAGCGAACGACGCAGCTCCTTCGGCAGCGTCTTCAGCAGCGTGACGATCTTCTCTTCAATCAGTCCCGGCACGAGCCAGCCCAGCCGTTCGCCATCGAGTTGGTTCAAACCCTCCTGCGGCACGGTCACGGTCACGCCGTCCTCGGCCCCGCCAGGATCGAGTCGGTACGCCAGCGGCAGCGACAGCCCGCGCATCTGCACCGCATCGGGATACGCCTCCTTCGTCGAGGGGACCGCTCCCTCTTCCAGCACGTCCGCGTCGGTCATGACGAGCCGTTTCCGCTCCTCCACCGACGCCGTTCGCAGCCACTGCGTGAGGTGGACGCCATCCAGAATCTCGGGAGGAATTCGCGCGGCATAGAAGTCGAACTGCGCATCGACATCCCGCAGCAGGTTGCCCTTGCGAGAGCGCGACTCCAATTCGTCGAGCCGCTTCACCAACTCGCGGTTGGCGACGAGGAAATCCGGCATCGCGGTCGTTGGTTTTCGCAGGGCACGATTACTGGACAGGTTTTCAGCCTGCTCGGCATTGTCACTCGACACGGGCAGGCTGGCAGCCTGCCCCACGCCCCACTCGCCATGCACCAGCCCCTGCCACAGGAACAGCTCGCGCGACTTGGCGGGGTCGATGCGACCGAAACGAACCTGCCGGCGCGGGACGATGAGCAGTCCGAACAGCGAGACCTTTTCATGGGCCATCACGGCGAGGGCCTCGGCGTCCCAATGCGGCTCGGTGTAGGTCCGCGTCAGCAGGTGACCGGCGAGCGGTTCGATCCAGTTCGGGTCGATGCGGGCGACCGTGCGCAGGAACCGCCGCGTCGTCTCGATCAGTTCGGCCGCGACGATCCACTTCACCTTCTTGCTCGCCAACCCGGAGCCCGGCCATAGAAAGCCCTTCTGACCGCCCGCCGCCTGATACTCATTGGTCTCCGTCTTCAAGGCAATGCTCGACAGGAACCCCGTGAGCAGCGATCGATGAATGGCCCCGAAGTCGTTGCGCCGCGTCCACTCGTTGGAGACGACGCTTGTCCCCTCGCCCCTTGCCTTGGAGGGGAGAGGGTTAGGGGGAGGGGTTCTTTCGGCGAGCGCGGAACTCGGAGCGCGGAGTGCGGAGCGGGCAGAAGCTTCGATGCGCTGGCCTTTTTGCTCCGCGCTCCGCGCTCCGAGTTCCGCGCTCGACAGGCTTTCGCGCACGATCTCCATCAGCTCCGCATGCACCTCGACCCACTCGCGCATCCGCGTCCACGACAAAAAGTTTTGCAGGCACGCTTTGCGGAGCTGGCTGTGCGAGAGCTTGCTCTTCAGGTCGTGGAAGAAGTCCCACAGTTTGAGGTAGCTCAGGAAATCAGACTCCTCATCGGAGAAGCGTTTGTGGGCTTCGTCGGCCTGCTGCTGCTTTTCGAGCGGTCGTTCGCGCGGGTCTTGAATTTCCAGCGCCGACGCGATGATGAGGACTTCGGCGAGGCAGTGCTCTTCGCGAGCCGCCCAGACGATGCGGGCGATGCGCGGATCGACCGGCAGCCGCGCGAGCTTCCGGCCGAGGTCGGTCAACTCGTGACGATCGTTCACCGCGCCGAGTTCAAACAACGTCTTGTAGCCGTCTCGTATCGACTCGGGCTTCGGCGGTTCAAGGAACGGAAACTCCTCGATTGCTCCCAATCCGTAGGTCTTCGTTTGCAGGATCACGTCGGCCAGGTTCGACCGCAGGATTTCGGGCGGCGTGAATCGCTCGCGGCTTTTATAGTCCTCTTCCGAGTAGAGGCGGACGCAGATACCCGGCCCGATGCGACCGCAGCGGCCCGCACGCTGATCGGCCGACGCGCGCGAGACCGCTTCAATCGGCAGCCGCTGCAACTTCGATTTGGGCGAGTACCGACTGATGCGGGCGGTACCGGTATCGACCACGTAGCGAATGCCCGGCACGGTGAGCGATGACTCGGCGACGTTGGTCGCGATCACGATGCGTCGTGTGGAGGAAGTCTGAAAGACACGCTGCTGCTCGGTAGCGGAGAGCCTGGCGTAGAGCGGCAGCAGATCGACCTTGGAGCCTCCAAACGTGCGGCCTCTCAATGTCTTGGACGCTTCGTGAATCTCCCGCTCGGTTGGCATGAAGACGAGCACATCGCCGGGACCATACGACGTGACTTCGGCCACGGCCTCGGCGACCGCTTCTTGCAGGTCGGGCTCGTTCCCGTCTTCGTCCGCAGACGGCGGGCGATAGAGGATGTCGACCGGGTACGTCCGGCCCGACACCTCAATCACCGGGACGACTCCCGCGACGGACCGGAAGTGGTCGGCAAACCGCTGCGCGTCGATGGTGGCCGAGGTGATGATGACCTTCAACTCGCGCCGCTTCAGCACCAGCCGGTGCAGATTGCCGAGCAGGAAGTCGATGTTGAGCGACCGCTCGTGAGCCTCATCGACGATGATCGTGTCGTACTGATCGAGCCACCGGTCGTGTTGATTCTCGGCGAGCAGGATGCCGTCGGTCATCAGCTTGATATACGTCTGCGGCGAGGTCGCGTCGGTGAAGCGGACTTTGAAGCCGACCTCGCGCCCCACCGCAACGCCCAACTCCTCGGCGATCCTGGCGGCGACAGATCGAGCCGCAATCCGGCGCGGTTGTGTGTGACCGATCAGCCCGTCGACGCCGCGCCCCAGATCGAGACAGATTTTCGGCAGTTGCGTCGACTTCCCCGAACCGGTCTCGCCGCAGACGACGACCACGCGGTGATCGCGAATCGCTGCGGCGATCTCCTCGCGCCGCTGACAGACCGGCAGGATCTCGTCGTATTTCGGGACCGGCCTCCCATTCACTCGCTGTTCGCGGCGCTGACACGACTTCGCCAACTCCACCTGGAAATTGGCGAGGTTCCGGTCGTGCGGCTGTTGCTTGCGCCGAGCCGCCTGCACTCCCTCCCACATCCGGCGCAACCGCTGCCGATCGACCATCATGGTCCGCGTCAGAGCCTCTTCAATTTCCGCAGCGTCGGACATGAACCATTGTCTCGTGGGGACAGGTTTCTTACCTGCCCGTGACTCATCGCCAAGCGGGACGTAAACGCCGGACCCCTGATCCTCGGGTCAACTCCCGGACAGGAATCCAAGACGTACTCTATCCGCAACACGGACAATGAGAGAACCGACAAGGTTCGATGCGATAGTCGAAACGTGCGACCCCTGATTGGGAGTTTTCACTCACACACACAAGCTGGCAGCATGTGCTACGGCTGATTGCCGGGGAGTTCGATGGGGTTCAAGCCCGGCACGGCTTCGCGGGCGAGGGCCACCATGTGGGGATGGCAGGTGAAGAACAGCACCTGAGCCGATTTTGAAACGTCGGCCAGCGCGGAGAGGGTCTGCCGAGTCCGCTCTTCGTCGAAGTTGACCAGCACATCGTCGATGACGATCGGCAGCGGTTGGTTCTGCTGGCAGTAGTGCAGGACGTAGGCAAGGCGGATTGCCAGATAAAGTTGCTCGCGCGTGCCGGTGCTCAGTTGGTCGGGCGTTCTCTCCACGCCGTCGGCTCGACAAATGAGGACGTTCTGTTTGCCGCCGCTCGATCGATCAAATTTGACGTACTTCCCGCCCGTCATCTGTTCGAGCAATCGTGAGACCGTCGCAATCATCTCGGGCTGGTTCTCCTTCTCGAAGCGGCTGACGGCGTCGTTGAGCAGATGGCGCGCGTAAACCAGCGGCATGTAGCGATCGACCTCGGCCGCCAGCAACGACCGCTTGCGGGAGAGTTCCTCGGTGAGGATCGCCACGGCTCCCGAGCCATCGAGTTGAGCCAGTTCCTTTCGCGCCGCTCCGACCGCTTCATCGGCCTCGCGTTTGAGTTGCTCCTGCTGGCGAAGCTGCTCGCCGAGATCGCGTTGTTCCCCTTCGAGGACCGATCGCTCGCTGTGAACGAGCGAGGCTTCAAACTCGTCGGGGTCGTCGCCCGCGCGAATCAGTTCGATCTCGCGGGCAAGCTGTCCGATCTCGCCATCCAGCCGGACGACCTTCTCGGCGCGCGAGACGACTTCGAGAAACTCCGGCTCGGTTGACGCTGCGGCCAGCGCGAACAAGCGGACTCGCTCCGAGTCTTGCTGGCGGTGTCGATCGTTCAGCGACTTCCATTGCTCGCGCGCGGCAGACAGTTTCTGCGACAGGTCGTCGTGCTTCCGCTGAGCCTCGACCGCCCGCTCGACTTGCTCGGCCAGCTTCTCGATGGCGAGTTCGGGCGGGTCGCGAAGCATGCCGGATTCGAGTGCCTCACACAGCGACTGAACTCGCTGGTCAAACTCCTCGATGCGCGACTGCATCGCGCTGATGCGGGACTCTTCGCCGGGGAGGGCATCGAGGCGGACGCGCGTCGCGCTCAACTTGTCGATCACTTCGCGGGCCAGGTCCGCGTCCCAGCCAGCGGGCAGATTGAGACGGCTTAGTAGCGCCTGCCACTCGGCGTGCGCCGCCGTCTCGCGCATGGCGAGAGTTTGCAACTCGTCGTCGTACTTCGCGAGTTGCTTGTCGAGCCGCCGAACCTCTTTCTGCAACTCACCCGTCCGCCGCTGCTGGTCCTTCGCGTCATCGACCGACTGCTTGGCTGACGTCAGCAGGACGGCGATGTCGTCGCCGGCGGATTTGGACGCGGCGTGTCCGGTCGGCGGAGCGACCGGACTACAGAAGGCGCGGAGCCGCTGCTCGAACGAGGTGATTCGCTCGCCAAGCCGCGACAATTCTTCAGTCAGTTCGTCGCGCTGGGCGAGCGTCGCACACGCGGCCTCGTGATCGTTGAGCCAGCCGAGCATCGCGTCGGGGTCGAGCGGCTCGAAACCGCACGGCTGCCAGAGCGCGAGCCACTTCGTTTGCAACTCGGCCTGCTGCCGTTCGAGCTCCACGATGCGTTGTCGCTTCTGGTCGAGCCGCATGGCCAGCGCGGCGAGCTGTCGGCGCAGGCCCTCGCGCTGGGCGACCTCGTTCGCGTTGTCATAGATCTGGTCGGCGATGTCGTCGGCGACGCGAACGGCTCGCTCATAACCATCGGGCAATGAGGGGGCGGCCTCACCCTCCAGCCAGGCAGCGATCGCGGCATCGACCTGTTCGCCCGCGACGTGCTTCTGGCGGACGAGCTTCCAACCGAGATCGCGTCGTTCGCGAGCCGCGTCACGTTCGCCGAGGCTGGGAACGACGTGGCTCGACATCGCGGTGGCGAGTGTTTTGTCGATCTCGCGCCGCTCGGCGTCGTCCTCTTCGGCCGAGGTTCGTTCGATGCGCAGTCGCTCGCGCAGATCGGCGAATTGAGTCTCGAACTCGGCGACGGTCTCGGTTCGTGGCACGGGCAACTCGTGGGGAGCGGGCGGCGCGGCGGGAAGCGGCGGCGCGAGCTTGCGGCATTGCGTCGCGAGCCTGCGTTCCAGCTTCGCCAACTCGCCGCGCGTGCTGTCCGCCTGCTTGCGGTTCGCGACGAAGTCGGCTTCGTCGGCGAGCACGGTCGCGATGGCTGTGACATCCCGCGGTGCGCCGATCTCGGCCAGATCGTCTCGCGCCCGTTCGAGATTCGCGGCATCGCCGTCGCGCTGGGCGGTGAGCTTGGTGTGAGCGGTCGTTCGCTCGCGGTGGTCGTCGCTCAGGCGGTCGATCGCGGTGCGTGTCGCCACGTCGACCGAGAAGGCTCGCAAATCCTCGTGGCTCCAGCCGGGACGCAGTTCGGCCAACTCACGGTCGATCAGCAGCCGCATCGCCTCGCGCAGCCGCTGCCGTTCGGGAAGCTGTTCCCTGGCCTCGATGAATGACTGTCGCAGTTCGAGGCACGACTTGATTTCGGCCCGATACGAGACTGCGCCCGGATCGAGCTTCAGCGCAGCGAGGCCTCGCTCGGCCTGCTCGACCTCGACCGTTCGCTTCGCCTGTTCGTCGGCGAGCGACTTCAATTCCTTGCTGAGGGTCTGATACCGCTGCCGCGCATCGGCGGGGATGTTTTCTCGGAGACTGAGGGTCGAAGCAGAAACAAGTGCCTTCTCGTGGCGGATGCTGCCAGCATCCGAGTCGACGCTGGCAGCGTCGGCCACGCCAGTTGTCTCTGCGCCGGGCCGAAGGCCCGCTCGTTCGCCGCGCCGCTGCTGCAACTCATTCCACTTCGGCCACGCACGGGCCCGCTTCTCGATCTTCGAGTGTTCGCGCCGCAACTGATCGACCTGCTGATGCAAGCGCTGGGCGTGTTCGCCGGCCTTGGTCACCGCCGCTTCGGCCTCGTGGTACTTCTCGGGACGAAGCGAGCGATCCTTGATCTCCTTCGCCAGGCGTTTGAGTTCGGCCAGCAGGGAGTTGATCGCGGGCTTCGAGCCCCCCTTCTTGAACAGTTCGTCCGCCTGACGAGTCAATTCGGCGACCACCTTGTCCGGGCTGCTGGTTCCGCCGAGGCTGCCGCCGAACAGGGCCGATTGCAGGCTCTCGTGCTTCAGGCTCGCCTCGCCCTGGCTGAGTTGATCGAGTCCGAACGCGAAGACCGACTCGAACAAGCCGCGGTCCGCGTGATCGAGCAGCCGCAGCCAGCCGGCATCGTCGAGATCGGTCGGCTGGCCATCGAGCTTGATCGCCACCTTGTCCTTGTTTCCCTTGCGGCGTCGCAGTTCGACGGCTCGGCCGTCGCGCAGTTCCAGCGTCGCGACGCCCGCCATCTCGCCCTGTCCACCGAAGTCGTAGGGAGTGCGCGCGGGGAAGTCGAACAGCAACCCGCGCAGGAATTCCAGCAGCGTCGTTTTGCCGGCTTCGTTCGGTCCGTAGATGACCTGCAATCCGTCACCGGGGAAAACGAGATCGCACTCGTTGAAGTGGCCGAAGCGGTTGATGTGCAGTTGCCGAATCTTCACGACTGGCTCCCGCTCTCTTGAACGAGATGGCTCAGCAGCAGTGCCTCGGCATCGCGGAGCCAGCCAACCTGACGATCGGGATCATTCAGATCGAACAAGTCATCGCCGTCGGCGGCCTGAGTCAACTCGGCGGCAGCCTTCGCGGCAAGATCCTTCGTTTCGGAAAGCTCCCGCAGCGACTGCGGGTTCCTGGCGAGCGAACCGATGTCGCGCAGCAATTGACCGATCAAGTCCTGTCGCTCGCGCAGGGCATCCAGATCGAGCGGCGATTGCGTGTGGAACTTGATCTTCTCGATCCAGACGTCGTCACCGAAGTCGGACGCGAGCGCCCGCAGGTTCGCCACGAGCTGCTGGCGCGAGGCGTCTTTGGCGAGCTGGGCATGCACCGCGCAATGGCCAGTGAATTCCAGCCGCACCGCCGCGAGCCGACCGTCTGCCGCGGAGACGATCTCACGCAACCGGTTTCGCGTCGCGTCGAGCAGCGCATCCTCATCGTCGTTCGGTTGCAGCGGGATCGTCTCGCAAAACCAGCGGACGAGATCGGTCTCGCGAAACTCGACCTCGCGCACTTCGCCGCCATTGGCGCGTTCATCGACCGTGACCAACAGGCAACCCTTGGAACCGATCTCGCTCACGCTGCGCCCTTGCGTGTTTCCCGAGTAAATGACGTGAGGCCACTTGTTCAAGATCTTGAAGCCGTGGACATGGCCCAGCGCCCAGTACTCGTAGCCCTTCGCCACGAGTTCCTCGAGCGAGCACGGTGCATAGTTTAGATGTACATCCCCGCCCCCCACATTCGTGTGGAGCAACCCGATGTTGAAGCAGCCCGCGATGGGCGCGGGATAGCCGGGGACGAGATTCTCGGTCACTTCGCGCTTCGGATAACTCATCCCATGCAGAGCCACCGGCAGCGTCGGATGCCGCACGGTCTGGGGCCGCTTGTGGTCGAAGAGAGTCACATTCGCAGGCCACGGCACGTGGCGAGTCGCCTCCTCAAGCGAGTCGTGATTACCGAGGATCAGGTAGACGGGGATGCTGGCTTTGTACAACCGCCGCAATTGCTCCGCCGCCGCGAGTGCCGAATGAAAATCCTTCACCTCGGTGTCGAACAGATCGCCCGCGACGATCAGAAAATCGACCCGCTCCTCCAGGCAGAGATCCACCACGCGATCGAACGCCTGTCGCGTGGCGATCCGCAACCGCTCGGCCGGTGCGCCGGGGTACGCCTCCAGTCCCCGCAAGGGACTGTCGAGATGGATGTCGGCGGCGTGAATGAAGCGCATCGAGCGACGGCCTGTCGTCAGTTCCCATCGAGCTGAGGAAGGCCGGAAATGGTACGTGGCGCGGCGACGGCCTCGCAAGTCGCGCGGCTGCGAAGTGCGAGCGGGCAACCGGCCTCACGTTATCGCGCCGCGCGGAGGCGTTGTCGGCGGGACGCGTCGGCTTCGAGCGAGGTTGTTTCCATGGCTTCGGTGTCGATGGGCTCGAACGCATCGCTCCAGGATCGTTCGCGGTACTCGGACTGTTCGCTGGCACGGATGGTGCGCGTGGTCGGGGAGGATTCCTCGCGAGTCCGTACGATGGGTTGCGACTGCGGTTTCCTGGCCTGTTGCACGAACGTGTCCTCGCGCGACAGTTCTTCATCGAGCGCGGCAAGGGGATGGTTCGGCATCGATTTGTGGCGCGGCTTTACTGCGGTTCGGATCGGTGGAGGGGCGTCTTCAACCTCGAAGTCACTGAGCGGGTGCCGGGCGTGGTTGTCCGATGTCAGTGGTGACGGCACTGCAGTGGTGTCGGTGGACTCGGAGTCGTCGCCGCGGCGTGAGGCCGGACGGTCCGTGCGACCCGAATCCGTCGCTGCCTCACCCGCACCCCGGTTCGTCAGGCGATGCCGGTTCCGTTCCAGCGATTCGACGGGAACAGTCGACGCGGCGGGATTCGGTTCCTCTCGTCGAGCCGTTCCCTTCTTCTGACCGTTCTGTTGTTCGAGCAGTTGCTGGACGAGTTGTTCGAGCTGTTCGATGCGCTGCGCACCGGGATCGGTCGATTCGGCCCCCACTTCGTAGTTGGCGAGCTGCACGCGTCCCGAGGCTTCTTCGGCACGGGCGGCCATCGATTCGGCCTGAGAACGACCGCTCTTCTCGTTCGGTTTGACAGTCTCGCCATCCCGCGAGATCGTTGTCGTGCGCCGCATTGTCTGCGAAACGGCGTCGGTCGTGGCTTTCGCCTCTTCGACGGAAGGAACCTGATCCGCAGAGTCTTTGGTCGCCTTCGTACGACCGCCCAACGGAATGGATGCCAAGTCCGAGAAGACAGCCACCTCGTCGCCCGTTTTCAGACGAACTCGCAAAGCACAGTTGGCCTCATAGGTGCCGCGACGCGTGTACGGAACGAACACACTGTATGTTGGGCCAAGCGTTCCATTCGTCAGATGCGGTGCCCACGAGAGCGAGTCGAAGTCATATTGGTGGATGGGCTTCGTTTGCTCTTCGACAGTTCCTTGATCGTCGAACAAGTAGATCCGCACATCGCCATCGACCTGCACCGGCAGGGAACTGCGACCGGCCAGAAACAAAATCTGCCCCGCAAAACCGCGGCACGGTATCCCGTTCGGATCGCGCCCCTCAGAGGGTTGCCAAATGCAGACAATCTGCATGACGGGATTGCGAGCGGATGCCCTTGGCATCCGCTCCTTGCCGAAGGGAAGCTGCAATGTGGCGCAGCCGACCGAGGTCAGCAACACGCAACAGCACACAAGACCGGTCATCGTTCGCAAGGCAAGTGACATGAGAGAGACTCCCGCCGATTTGGGCTTCGTAGGCATGGTCGATGTGCTGTGGATCGCAACCCGGTACTGAGTACTCGGAACTCAGTGCGGAGTTGCTCGTTCGTCAGTTCCGACTGTTCCAACCCTTGAATCCGGACTTGGCAGGCGGTTTGGTCTGACTGCGAGGTTTTGACGAGATGGTTTCGGCCTTGGCCTGCTGGATTTTCGAGGGCTGGTCGTCTTCCTCGGTGTATCGCAACTGGGAGGCACCCACCGGGCTGACGGCCGGATCGTGAATGACCGGAGAGTTCGTGCTGGACTCGTTGAGTTTCGGTAAGGGCGGAGGTGGCATCTGAGGCGAGGACTGCAACGAGGGACCGGTGCTGCCAGGAACCAGCTTGCCCGGTGGGCACCACGGTGTTCCGTTTTCGTCGAAGACTTGATCGGGCGGGGGCAGCGCTCGCAGTGGGCCGTGAATTTCTTCGGCTTCACTCTCGATGTAGTGCAGGCGTCCCATCTCGACCTCTTTGATTGACTCCTCGTCCATCGGACCACCGATGACGCGCGGAGTGAGGAAGACCAACAGTTCCACACGTCGAGTGCTGCGCGAGTCGTAACGGAACAAGGTCCCGACCAGGGGAATATCGGCGAGGAACGGAACCTTGTTCGTGAATGCTTCGTCGCGAGTGCTGATCAACCCGCCAATGACCACGGTCTGGCCGGTTTGCACGCTGATCGTGGTATTTGCGCGACTGATATCCAGAATCGGCGACTCGATCGTATTTCCCGCCGCGTCCGTCGAAAGTGGCACACCTTCGTTTCGATACTGACTGCGCTGCGCAAAGACCTGCATGAAAACTTGTCCCTCTGACGTCACTCGGGGAATACAGGTCAAACCGATACCAACATCATTCGTTGTCACTGTAGGAATATTCACTCCCGTGGCGGCCACCGTCGTGAAGCCGGTGATCGTCGGGATTTTTTGTCCGCTAAAGATCTCGGCTTGCTGATTGTCGAGTGCCCGGATTTGCGGGCGACTGAGAATCTGGATGCGCCGGTGTGCGGAGAGAGCACGGAGCAGGGCATTGACGGAATCGGAGCCGGCCGAAAGGACGAGACCGCCGAAGCCAAGATCACCGTTGACGCGACCGAGTGAGAAGTTGGACAGCCCCTGAGTGCCGATCTCGCGCGGATTGGAAGCGTCCCTAGACGTGTTATTTCCCAACGGAAGACTCGGATTATTGAAGTTGAATCCAGGGGCTCCCTCTTGCGAAAGCTTTTGCGTTAATGATGTCGTACTCGTTTGGGTTTGAGTGGTCTGCGTGGTAAACGACTGGACATTGCTGACGAGGCTTCGATTGAACAACACCGAATCCTGAAAGCCCAACTCGATCCCGAACTCGTCGGTGTTGGCCAGTTCCACTTCGACGAGCAGGGCCTGGATGATGACCTGGCGCGGGGCCTCGTCCAGTTTGGAGACCATCTTCTTGATCTCATCAAAGTAGCGGGGCGTCGCGCTGATGATCAGGCTGTTCGTCGCCGTATCGGCCACGACGATCACGTCGCGTTCCAGTTGCTCGATCGAGCTGATCAGGTTGGGATCGTTTTGCGTGAGGTCTCGCTGAGACGTGAAGAACTGGTTGATTTCGGTCGCGACTTGTGTGGCTGGGCTGTTTTGCAGACGCAACACTTCTACTTTGCGCGCCCGCAGATCGCTCTCATCGAGACGGAGCAGAATGGCTTCGACAACCTTCAGCGCGTCGGCGGAGCCGGTCGCGACGATGCTGTTCGTCCGCTTGTCGACCGAGAACTTGAGCGGCACCAGACTGGCGCTGGCATCATCGGCCCCGGCCAGTGCCAGTCCCAACTGCTGGTTCTGTCGGTTGCCCGCTCCCCCCTGAGTCTGGCCGCCGTTGAACAGGGTGTTGAGCTGCGTGACCATCAATTCCGCGTCGGCATTGGCCAGTGTGAAGACCTTGATTTCGGAGACCGTCGACGTCGGCTTGTCGAGCTGTTTGATCAGCTCGGTGATCAATTCCATGCTCTGCTCGGAAGCCGACACGATCAGCGCGTTGGCTCGTGAATCGGGCGTGATCCGGATGTCGGCCAGCATCCCCGACTTCAAGAGCTGATCACCCATCTTCCATTCCAGCACGGTCGATTTCACGCTCTTGAACTGCTCATCGACCTGGCCGGGATTCAGTCCCTGCAAGGCACCCTGCTGACCACCACCGCCGCCCGAACTTGAGGTTGGAGGAGCAATCACACTCTGAATCGCGGCGTTCATCACGGCGGCCAATTCCGTCGCGATCGCGCTCTTCAGCGGAAAGATCTTGATTTGACTGATCGCTTCGCTGAACTCGCGATCCAGCTTCTTGATCAACTCCGAAATCTCGTCGAGGTCGCGGGGTTGTGCCCGCACGATGACGGAATTGGAGCGGCCGTCGGAGGTCACCAGAATCTTCGCACCGAGGTTCTTGCGTTCCTCGTAGAACTTCGTGATGAGTTCCTCCACCTGCAATGCGATGGCCGTCTTCAAATGGAAGACCTGGAACTCGGTCAGCGGATCGACGGGTCGGTCGAGTTCTTCGGCGAGTTCGAGGATCGACTGCAAATCCGCCTCGGGAGCGATGATGAGCAGCGAATTCGGTTTGGTGACCGGCAGAATCGCGGCACTCTGACGCGGCTGCGTCGCCATATTGGGAAACTTGGTCAGCTTCTCGTAGACGGTCGTCAACAATTCGGCGAGTGACTCGGCATCGACGTTCTTCAAGTAGAGCAGATGCACCTTGGGCGCGGTCGCTTCGCTGAGTTTCTCCAACTCACGAATGACCTTCATCACCTGCTCAACATCCTTCTCATTGCCGCGGATGATCAGCACTCCCAGATCATCGACCGACTGAATCGTCACTTCGCCCTTGAGACCGCCGATCGCATCACCGATGGATGGCGGAACGACCGAGCGCGTCGTGCGGGGCTTGGAACCAGTCTCAAGTTCACCCAGATCGCTGGCCGCACGTGGCTGATCGCCCTGCTGATTCGCCGCGCGCAGCCGTTCGATTTCGGCGGGCAGTTGATGGGCGATCTGACAGACGTATTTCGTGCTCGCCGTGACTTGAATCGGATCCTCGACGTCGAACGGGCGGTCGAGCGTGCGGAGCAGCTTCAGCATCGCATCGGTCTCGGTCTTCCGGCCTTCAATCAACAACTCGTCGCCCGCTTCGTCGATGGCAATTGTGAAACTTGCCCCGGCGTGTGACTTCCCTGCGGCTTTGCCTCCGTCCTTCGCTGCAGCAGTCACCGAACTGATGCGGAAGGCCGGCAGACCATTGGGTCCGTGCGAGACCAGTTGGGCCCGCGCTTTGAGCGTGCGATAGATCTGCTTCGACAGATCGACGACCGTTCGATTCCTCGGGCGGAAGACGACCTGCGAACCGCCGGCCATTGGCTCCTCGTCGAGTCTCGCGGGAGCAGTAGCCTCGGCGGTCGTGACTCGTCGCGGTGCCGGTTCGTTCGTGTCCGCCTCGGGATCGTCGTGCGAGACCTGTCTCACCGGCTTGCGGATCGGGCGGCGTGGCGAGTCGGACTGTGCCGGCTCGCTCGACGAACTATCTCGCGCCGTGATCGACTCGACTCGACGCTCGAAGGGAGACGGCGACGCCTGGTTGGGATCGACGACTTTCTCTTCGCCATTTTCCTTCGACACGACGACCGGTTGATAACGCGGTCGCTGCGACGGCAGGTCGATCACGACCAGGAAGTCGCCCTTTTCAATCACCCGAAAACCCAAAGGCTCAATGTCCTTGTTGATGATGCGCACCGCGTCGTGCCGCGTGTATTCGGTGGCATCGCGGCGGCTAAAGCGGCCCTTCGGAACTCGATCCGCAATCAACTGCGAGCCGGTTGCCTCGGCCACGTCTTTGAGAACTTTCTCCCACGGCGTGCTGAGGAAGTAGTTCAGCTTGACCTTCCGCTCCTGGACCTCGGCTGAGATTCCCGACGCCGAGGGGTTCGCGGGCTTCTCCAGTTTGGTTCCGGCCGAGGCCAGCTTGGGGAGCGGCCCATCGAAGCCTCCCCCCGCCGTCCACAACAACAGCGAAGAGGCTGTCGCCACGGAGAGACTCTGGATCGCCAGGATCATCGGGCGGCGAGCCGTTCGTTCCGATCGAGGGTTGCTTGCGTCCATGCTTAACCTGTGGAATGCCGAGACTGGAGATGTGCGACAGACACGACGCATCCTCTGCGCAATCGTGCTAATCGTTATCATCGGCAAGGCTTGACAGACGCTTGACCAGAAATCCTCTCCAGTCGCTCCAAATTAAGGTCAGGGGGAATTGAGCGATCAAATGGCGGTCTCTCCACGAGCCAATCATCGCCGCCAGATTTGTAAACGGCAGTTCTTGCCGAACGCGTTAGCGCGGATTCTTCGCGGTCCCATTGAAGCCTGACGCGCAAGCGAAGGGATGTTGCAGCAGATTCTTCGCTTGCGCGTCAGGCTTCAATGCAGCACCTTGTCATCGCAACTCATCGAGACGTGAGAGATCCGGGAGTTAGGTCATGCGGTTGCATTGAGCACGTCCGTGAATGCCGACAGCCCACGCGAGATCGCGTGGGCTGAGCAATTGGAAAACGATCACGACTCGGGCCAGTCTTACTTCATGAAGAAGTCCGTCGGACCTCGGAAGGAGTAGTACGGGTACTGCACCATTCCGGCCGGAACAGGACCGGTGGGGTAGACCTGGTTCTGAGGCCAGTCGTAGCGATACGTCTGGTAGTGAGTCGGGAAGCCATTGGGACCGTGTCCGAGAGTTCCTCCCATTCCCCGATGGCCGTGTCCGCAATGAGGACATCCGTCGCTCGGGCAGGCTTGACCATTCTGGCAGTGGGGACATCCACCGCCGCCCACCGTGTAGGTGCGATCGTGTTCGGTGTAGTAACCCTCCGGTCCGGCGTAGTATCCGCCCTCATAGCCGAAATTGTTGTCGTGAAACCCGGGGGCGATGTTGAAGTCGTGATGGCTGTGCTTGGCTTTGAAGGCGTCTTTGTTGTTACCGTGGCCCGGCTTATGATCGCCATGCACGAACTGACCATATCCCGGCGCAGAACCAATGATCGGTCCCTGCCCCTCCCAACCCGCGGCGGCGACTGGTGCCGCCGGCGACTGCCCGCGAATCGTCGTCCGGGATTGTGAACATCCCATTGCGGCAGCAACGGTGACAACGACCATCAATCCCCAATTCGATCTGATCTGCATGTGACATTCCCCGAAAGGCGGCTCGCTCGATGGTCGCTCTGACCCATCCTCTTCGTCTCCATGTATCGGCGTTTTCACCGGAAGAATGCGAACATTCCGCAGGTTCGCCAAAATCCTTGCCACAAGAACAACTGACGGTTGTTGCAGAATCTGCCCAATCGGATTAACTTACCACCCGCTCCCGCAGCCGGGTTCGCTGCAATCCAGACGCAACAAGTCGCTGGCTGATTGGGAGTTGTGTTGTCCGCGGTCGATCACGAGACATTTGCCCCGGAGCACGAAATCAGGTTCGCCTGATTCGTTGGTCCCTCCGGAAAGAGTTCCATTGGATGCAAGGGAGTGTGAACAGTGTTCGTCGCCGCCTCATCGCGCTGTTTCGAGGACAAGAGTCTGTCCGAAGCCTGTCAACAGTTGGCCGACCTGGGTTATGACAAGATCGAACTGTGGATGGACGAGAAGTCCGAGCATCTGAAGCCATCACAAGTGGCCGCCGCGCCGGACCGGTTCGCGATTCAGTATCGCGAAATGACGAGGCTGACTCCCGTCGGACTCTGCGTCAGTGACGATGCCTCGCAGGAGGTATTCGACGGCCTCTGTCGTCTCGCCAAGATGCTCAAGATCACGCAAATCACGCTGCCGGCCGCTCCCGTCGGAACGCCGTTCAACGAGGAGATCGATCGACTTCGCAGTCGGCTCGCCGCCGCCAACTTCTCGGGGATCCGGCTGTCACTCAAGACGCAGACGGGGTTTCTGACCGAGGATCCCCAAACGGCGGTCGAACTGTGTCAGGCCGTACCGGGCTTGGGCATCACCTACGACCCGAGCTATTACATTTGCAGCCGGTTCTCCAGCCAGTCGCACGATCAGATCTTTCCGTATGTCTACCACACGCACCTGCGCGACACGCTCCCCTCGGAATTGCAGGTGGCTGTCGGCCTGGGTGAGATCGATTACAGCCGGATCATTGGCCAGTTGCGCCGCTACAACTACGCGCGAGCCCTCTCGGTCGAGATTCTTCCGTCCCTGCTCAAAGGCAATGATCGATCACTCGAACTCCGCAAGATTCGGATGCTGCTGGAGACGCTGCTCTGAGCCGTGACCCCAAAAATGTAGGGTGGGACAAGCTCGCTTCGAGCGCCGGCCCACCATCTCTCACTGTCGTGGAGTGCGTTGTTCGCCTGGTGGTGGGCCGGCGCAGCGAAGCGCCGCTGGTCCCACCCTACAAGATCGGTCGAGTGGGCCGGATGCTTTTGAAACAACGCTCACCGGCGTGTTCGGTTGCTGTTGCCGCGCGAGTTGGCTTGCCCCGACGACAGCGGGCGGCGAGAGATTTCCTGCCAGTGCCGAATGTCGATTTCATAGGGCCCGTTCGGACGATCGAAGCCGCCGAACTCGGTCAGATATTTCTCCAGTCGTCCGATCTTCTGGACCGTCGTCAGCTCGCCGGGATGTTCCGTTCCGGGTGCTCGACCCCAAATGATCTTCGATCCGCCGCTCGCCCGCAGTTCGAGCACGATCTTCGACGAGTCGATGGCCGGCTCCGAGCGATTCGGGACAACGATCGACTCCAACTTGAGGTCGGTCCATTTGGGAGCGAGCAGTTCGGCGAGTCGGGCCGCCGCCAGCAGTGACGAATCCTTCCAAGCCACTCCCGGTCGAATGGAGCTTGGAGGCGTCATCCCCTGAATGGTGGGATAACGTTTCAAGTCCGCCGCCGTAAAGTCGCCCGGAGGCAGCACCACACCTGACGCATCGATGGGAAAGCGGCCCCCCTTCACCTGCACCATGCCGACCGGCTCGCGGTACTTGACCTCAACCGTCACGGTGGCGGGATGCGACTTGCGGACGGAGACCACCTTCGCGATCCACGGATGCCGGGCGAAGGCTCGCGCCAAATCGGCGGCCAGCTTGTCGTCGAGCAGCGAGAGTTCACGCGGCAGCCTGGCTTGTTCGCGCACCTGATCCAAGAGGTTGGCTGGAACGGGACTCTCCGGTGTGGGAACGATGCGAATCTGCTTCGTCGCCAGTCGGTACTCGGGTCGAGAGGCGAGGCTCGGCAGACGCTGAATGAGATACGGCAACAGCGCGATGACGCCGACAAGCAGAGCCAGCTTCGCCAGACGTGCGGGCCGAAAGACCGCGTGGACCCAGGGCGGCGCCATCGGCTGCTCGGACACGCTGGACGATCCCACAGAGGAAACGTCGTCACCAGGAGACGAATCAGGCACCATGAGGCATTCGATTTCGACGGAGGCTCGCGACGCGATGCGACCCTACAGCGGGAGCGAAAGCGGCGTCGCTGATCCTTCATCGGAACGAACCGAACCGGCAGTCGATGCCGCTTGTCCGTCGTCCCTTATCTGCCGTCGAAGGTCTGCCGGATAGTCGGCCTCGGCAAGATGTGCGGGTGAGGCAGCGGATCGGGCAGACACGCGCGGATCGCTCGTTCGCACAAATCGCCAAACTCGATCCCCAGCCGCGCGGCCGCCTTCGGGACCAGACTGTGACTGGTGAAGCCGGGGACCGTGTTGACCTCCAGCACCCAAGGATGCAGAGTCTCATCGAGTCGCAAATCGACTCGCATCAAGCCGGCCGTTCCCAGCGAACGGCATGCGCCGCGAGCCGCCTCTTCAATCGAGGTGATCACAGCGCGAGGCAACGGGAAGTCGAACACGTAGCGGGTGGAATCGTCTTCGTACTTGGCGTGCCAGTCGAAGAACTCACGCTCCGTTTCGATGAGAATGGGTGGCAGCACCAGTTCGTCGAGCAAGCCGACGGTCCACTCGGTACCGATGATGGCCGCTTCGATCACGGCGAAACTGTCGAACTGAAAACAGAGCTTGATCGCCTGCGAAAGTTCGGCGGCCGACTTCACGATGCTGATGCCGAGGCTCGATCCCTGGCAATCGGGCTTCACCACGAGCGGGTAGCCAACCTCTTCGGTCACGCTGCGGATGCGGCTCGCATCGTCGGTGTAATGCAGAAGCGAATAGGCCGGTGTCGGCACGCCGAACTGAAGGAAGCGTTCTTTCGCCGCAGACTTGCTGAACGCCAGCCGCGAGGCCGCCGCATTACTCCCCGTGAACGGGATGCCCGCCTCATCGAGAATCTGTTGAACCTGGCCGTCCTCACCGAACTGACCATGCAGCGCGAGGAACGCCACATCGAACTGCCGCCAGTCGACACCGGCGAGGTCCACGACGGACGGATCGAGGTGCAGCGCCATGTGGCCTCGCGCCGTCAGAGCCTGCTGAACCGCCGCCCCGCTTTGCAGGCTGATCGTTCGTTCGTCGGAATCGCCGCCTGCCAGTACAGCCACTCGCCAGGTTTTGTGTTCGAGCATCGTTGCCAAGTCCTTTCCGAGGTGTTGACGGTCTAGAGTCGATGGTTGATGGTCAGAAAAGCGCAGTCGCGAAAGCGTCTTCTCTGTCGATCAACCCTCAACCCTCGACCCTCAACCCTATTCACCGATGACCTTCGGTCGCTCCTGTCGCAGCTTTTCGAGCAACCGTTCGACGGCGATGTGGCCCGCCGACGTCTGCCGCACGACCAGCGAGGACGTTGAGTTGAACGGCCGGATCGTTGCCGAGCCGCCCTTGCGATCCCACGTCTCGGATTGAATGGTTGTCTTGATCCGTTGAATGAGCGGCCCGAAGTCGGACTTGGTTTCGCCGGTCCCGGCCTTTGGCCCGACGAGGTCCGCCACTTCGTAGGTCTTGACCGAGTACTCCTCCGGATCGGGAAGCAGCTTCTCGGCGACGGCGATCAGCACCACTTCGTGCTTCACCGCGTACCCCAGCTTCAGCGGTTGCACGATCCGGTCGAGAACCTCGATCACCGATTCGCCGTCCGCCTTGAAGTCGATCGGCGTCTCCAGTTGAACCTTCACCGACTTCGCGCTTTCCGGGTCGATTGCGATGTTGATTCCCGCCTGCTGAGCCACCTCGCGCAGCACGTCCTTGCGAGACAGTTGCACGGCCTGCAGCGTGATCTTTTGATCGAGTCGCCGCTCGACTGATTCGTCTCCGGTATCGCCGGGCAACGCGCCCGGTGTGAGATCCCGGGGAGCAGCGTTCGGTCCCCCGCCCTTGCGCAGATTGATCGTGAAGTCAAAGTGGCGGCCATCGGCATGGTCGATCGACAGGCCGGCGTTCCCGCCGGTGGTCTTGACCTGTGGCGAACCGAGCACCGTCTCGCGGCCCTGCTCATCGACCTCGATCAACTTGATCTGCACGATGTAGTGCTTCTGCCTGGATGTCGCCGTCGAGGGCGAAGCCACCTTCAACGGCGGACCATCAACGGCCGGGTTCTCAGCTCCCAGCATGGCAACGAACAGCGAACAACCGCACCAAAACGAAGTCATCGACATCTCATCTCCTCCCTGAGTTGAGACGAAACCGCAGTCAGCGGCTGAAAACGTGGCCCAACGCGCGGGCTTACTACCAGATTTTGACTTCTGGCTCCAGAGGGACTCCGAACTGCTCCGTCACCTTGGAACGGACGAGGTCCATCAGCCGCAGCACATCGCTGGACGAGGCCCCTTCGTGCGTGACGATGAAGTTGGCGTGACGGTCGTTGATCTCGGCCCCGCCGATGCGAGTTCCCTTCAACCCGGCCTGCTCGATCAACTGGCCGGCGCGCTGTCCGCGCGGGTTCTTGAAGATGCAGCCGACCGTCTGAGAACTGAGCGGCTGCGACGCCTTCTTCGCGATCCAGATCTTCTTCAACCTCTGCGCGATTTGATCCGGGTCATCCCGCTGCAACTCGAACTCGGCCTCCAGCACCAGCAGTTCGTCGAGGTTGCTCTGGCGGTAGTCGAACGACAGCTCATCCTCGGTCCGGACCAGCGTCTCGCCGGTCGCCGTCAACACAGTGACGCTGCGCACGAACTGCGCGATCTCACCGTGACGGCCACCCACGTTGCCGTGCAATGCGCCGCCGATGGTCCCCGGAATTCCGGAGAGGTTTTCGAACCCGGCCAGTCCCGAGCGAACCGTTTCGGAGATGACGTGCGACAGCAACGCACCGCCTCCGGCCGTGACGCGCGTGCCATCGATCTTCACTTCGGCAAATGCGGGGTGATTCAGTCGCAGCACCACACCGCTGACACCCTCATCGCGCACGACAAGGTTCGACCCGCCACCCAGCACGCGAACGGGGATCTCTTCGTTGCAGCAGGTCTTCACCGCACGAATCAACTCGTCCACGCTGCGCGGTTCGAGAAAGAACTGTGCGGGGCCGCCGACCTTCAACCAGGTATAGGGGGCCAGCGGTTCGTCCCGCTTCAGAATGTCAGCAAATTCGTCGGGAAAGCTCATGGGGAATCCATTCGATATCGCCAGCACCCATCGCGATCAACAAGTCGCCGGGGCGGGCGGCATCCTCTACGGTTGTCACGATCCGGTCAAGGGACTCGACGAACCGCACCGACACGCCGCGCAGGGCGATGCGACGGACCAGTTCCCGCGACGCGAGAACCGGTTCATCGGTCACCTGCTCTCGCGCCGCGAACACCGGCGCGATGAGAACTTCATCCGATTCGTCGAAGCTTTCCGAGAACTCGTCCATCAGGGCCAGCGTGCGAGAAACCTGATGCGGTTGGAAGGCACACCAGATGCGCCGCGATCGGTACACGTCCCGCGCTGTCTTCAAGGTGGCTCGCACCGCGGTCGGATGGTGTGCATAGTCGTTGATCAGCGTGATCCCGTTCCACTCGCCCACAACCTCAAACCGCCGACGAATTCCCGGAAACGATCTCAGTCCGGCGATGGCCTCCTCTGTCGACAATCCAATCTCGGTACAAACGGCCACCGCTGCCAGACCGTTCAGCACGTTGTGGTTTCCGTGCAGATTCAACTCGACCGCACCGCGCGCTTGTCCCCGGCAGACGACTCGGAACTGCACTCCCTCGGGTGCGTGACGGATCTCGTCCGCCTGCCACTCGCAGTGGGAAGCCGCACCAAACGTGACGACCTTCGCCCGTGCCCGTCGCACGCTGTCGAGAGCCGCGTGGCAGTCGCCTCGAACCACCAGCACTCCGTCGGGAGAAACTTGCTGCGCGAACTCATCGAACGCCTGAACCACCGCGGGAAGATCGGCAAAACAATCGAAGTGGTCCGGCTCCACGTTCAGGATCGCGGCGTACCGAGGATGGAAATCGAGAAAGCTCCGCTGGAACTCACAGCTCTCGACAACAAACAACTCACCCGCCCCCGCCCATCCGCTGCGATGAGCTTGAGAGAGCATCGCTAGTCGCTCCACGTTTCTTGTCCCCTCGCCCCGGCTCTGCGGGGAGAGGGTTAGGGTGAGGGGTTCTTCTTCTCCCAGCAGTCCGTCCCCCAACTCCGCCCCCACCAGCACCGACGGATCGCGCCCCGCATGAGTCAGCACCCAACCGACCATCGCCGTCGTCGTGCTCTTTCCATGAGTCCCCGCGATGCAGACGCCGGTTCGAGTCTGCATCAACCGGCCGACCATCTGGCTGTACGACCACTGAGGCACACCGCGCCGCGCGGCTTCGATTCGCTCCGGATTCTCCGCACCGATGGCCGGACTGTAGACGAGGCACTCGACATCGAGCGGCACATGCGCCGCCGAGTGACCCTGATGAAACCTCAAGCCGCGCCGCGCGAGTGACTCAATCGCCGCTGTGGCGGGCGCGAGGTCCGAGCCGGACAGATGCCAACCGAATTCCTCGAGCAACTCCGCGAGTGCCTTCATCCCCGCGCCACACACGCCGACGAGATGGGCCGACATCAGCGGTCGAGGCTCGGTGGACATCGCTGCTCCTTCGTGAAGCCAGCCTGAGGCTGGCCCGTCTCCATCCATCGTCCCTGACGTCGGCACGGCTATCACCCGGCGACTCGTCGTCCCGCGAGCCAGGTCTCAATCAGCAGCAACCCGATCACGGCGAGCAATCCCCAGCGCCACAGCTTCTGCGTCTGTTCGAGTTCCACCAACTGCAACTGTCGTTCGCGGTCCTTCGCGCGGCGCAAGTCCTCGGGGCGCTCCGCCGTTCCGAATCGCACGCCGAGACTCTCCAACTGCTCCATCGGCAGCGGAGCCGTTCGACTTTCATCGGCCGCCAGATTCACCGCCACCGTGTCCGAACGGCCTTCGACTTCGAGGCCATACAACCCCGGTTGCCCGGTCTCCACGAAGGCCGTGTCGAGCGGAAGGTCCGTCACCGCGCGGCCATCCGGCAGACGGACCGTCCCGTGCGACGCGGCCTCGCCCGATGACTTTGGCCATGGAATCGAGCTTCCGACCGGAACGCTTTCGGGCCGCGAGACCGCTCCCGACGCCTGTTCCAACATGCGAAACATCAGCGGCGGAAATTTGGAAGACCGCGCGAGTTGACTGTCGATCGGGTGCCAGCCCGCCGTCATCAACCAGACGCGGCCCTTGCCCGACGGGAACTCGACGAAGGCCGGCGCGCCGTCATCGAATCGAGCCAGCGTTCGTCCACCGTGGGGCAGGCTGCCAGCCTGCCCGTCTTCTGCCTTTGCATTTGCGGCAAGCGTCCGATGCTTCCAAAACCGAATCCCCGTGAAGTCACTGAACTGCGATTCGGCAAACGGCGCGAACAGCGAATGCTCGAAATCAATGTCGCCCAGCATCGCGTCGCGCCGCACGGTGGCCTCGGTGAGTGAGACCTCATCCAGCCCGCACTGCTTCAAGCTCGCGGTACCATAGTTCGGCGACCGAGCCGCGATCAACACGGCTCCTCCCTGCGCGAGATGACTCGTCACAAACGCTCCCGCGTCCGCTTCGGGTTCGACGAGCACGACGAGCGACGGTCGCTCGGTCTTCGTCGTAGAGAGCGTGTCGCGCCAACCGGTCATCTCAATCCGATACCGTCGCGACGCGGCGAAGACTCCTTCGAGATAGAACCGCAGCCCCTCCGGGTCATCCGGCTTGTCGGTCCCGCAATAGACAACGAGCTTCGTTTCCGTGCGAGCCTGCGCGACGTGAACCTTGTTGTCGAAATCGTGATCGTCGCCGGTCAAGATCAGCGCTGTTGAGACCGTGCCGTCGAGTCGCTTGGGCGGCACGATGACACGGCTCTGACCGGGCGGCACGTAAACGGGCACCGCCGCCGCGTCGGCTCCCTCCCACCGCAGCGAGAACGATTCCTTGCGGGCATCCGCCGAATTGGTCACTCGCACCCGCAACAGATCGTCGCCGAGGTCCAGGTTTCGTTCGACCAGTTGCAGCCCCGCGTTCGAGGGGGACGAGGCCCGCGCGACGAGCGGCTCGACGCGCAGATCGCCCGGCCATTCAAAGCCGCGCAGCGCGTCGAGGTTCGCGCCGGCCGGCAGATCGCTGGCGAGCAGGATGCGCAACTTGGCGGGCAACGCGCGATTGGTCTGCGCCTCCTGCAAGGCCGACGCCGTCCGAACGAGTGCCTCGCCGAGATTCGTTCCGCCCCAGTTTGGCTTCAATTCGTTCAGCCGCGCCCGCACCACTTCGCCCCGCGCGGCCGGTTCGAGCGACTTCAATTCCGAAAAGTCGGCCAACGCAGACCAGCGGTCATCGAACCGGAACAACCCGACCGTCGCCTTGGCCGGCAACTTGGAAACGTGTTCGTTGACCTGCCGCATCAGGTCGGACCACGCTCCGTCGCGCCGCAGGCTCGCGCTGGTATCGACCAGCACCGCGATCAACTCCTCGTCGGAAGCCTGTTCCGGTTCGGTGATCGGAGCGCGCCACAGCGGCCTCGCAAACGCGAGAGCCAGCAAACAAATAACCGCTCCGCGCAGCAGCAACAGCAACCAATGCTCGATCCGGCTGCGCGAGGTGACTCGCGGCGGAGACTGCGTGAGAAACATCAGCGTCGAAAACTCACGCCGTCCGCGCGGAGTCCGCCGCCACAGGTGGAACAAAATCGGCCCGACCACAGCCAACGCGCCGAGCAAATACAACGGTGCGAGTGGCGTCATGCGAGCCTCCCGCAGAGTCGAGAGTGGAGAGTCGAGAGACAAGAGCCGGAAAAGAACAGACGAACGTGGGCTGTCATCACACCCGACGGCTTGATTCGCAGTCGGAGCGACCGGCTGCTGACTCCTAATCCTGCTCTAGCTCTAGACTCTCGACTCTCCGCTCTCGACTCTTTCATCGTCCCCTCCTCGCCAGCCGCGTCCGGCTGTTGCCGCGCATCTGCATTCGCACGCGCACGATCTCGGGCAGGGCGAGTTCCAGCGGCGAGTCGGTCGGCAGCCGGTGATACGTCAATCCCAGCCGGGCACAGATCGCCTCGACCGCCGCCAGGTGTTTGCCGAATCGCTTGAGGTAGTCACCGCGAATCGCCGCCGGATCGACGTAGAGGCGGTCCTTCGATTCGAGATCTTCAAACATCTCGGGCGCGGTGAACTCGAACCGCAACTCGTCGGGATCGAGGACGTGGAACACGACCACTTCCTGACCGCGCGCCGCCAGCGCGCCGAGGCTCAGTTCCAGCGTCTCCAGCGGCGCGAGCAGGTCCGAGATCAGCACGAGGATGCCGCGCTTGTTCAACCGTTCGGCGATCTGCTCCAGCGGCTTCGACAGATGTGTGGACGAACCATCTGCCACTCGTTCGAGCGACACGAGGATCCGCCGCAGATGGCCGACTCGATAGCGCGGCGGGATGTAGTCGTCGATCTCCGACGCGAACTTGGCCAACCCCACCGCATCACGCTGCGTGTTAAGAAAGTAGCCCAGCGTGGCGGCCAGCGTGCGGGCGTACTCGGACTTCGAGTAGCCTCGCGAACCGAAGTTCATCGACCGGCTGTCGTCGAGCAGCAGCAGGCAGCGCAGATTCGTCTCGTCCTCAAACCGCTTGATGTAGTACCGGTCGCTGCGAGCAAACAGCTTCCAATCGAGATGCCGCAGGTCATCCCCCTGCGTGTACTGCCGGTACTCTGTGAACTCGACCGAGAACCCGTGATACGGACTGCGGTTGAGTCCCGTCATAAATCCCTCGACCACATGCCGCGCCCGCATTTCGAGCGACTTCAAATGCATCAACGTCGCCGGGTCAATGAACCCGGCAATCTGTTCGGCATGCGGTGATGTTGAGGCTGTCGGCATGGTTTCTATTGTCTTCAATGCCTTGTCTCCTCGCCCCGGCTTTGCGGGGAGAGGGCTAGGGTGAGGGGTTCTTCTTCTCTTCATCCAAATTTATGTGCTTGGTTTCTATGACCCCCAGTGATCTTTTTCCGGAAGGAATCCTTTTCGCCCTTCTTCCACATCGCGGGCGAACGCCTCCGCATCATCACCTAAGCTCGACAGCGAATTCAGCACGGCTGCGAGTTCCTCCATCGTCGCACCCCGCTTTGAGACGGCGGGGATGATGCGGGCCACTGGGAGATCATCTCGCATGAGTTCGACAGTGACCCCTGACTTGACCACGCGGTCCACGAGTGAGGTGAAGTCTCGGCTAGCTTCTTCGACCGTCAGTTGTTCCATGATGGTTGTCCCTTTGCCGACAAATCAGCCCGAAACAGGATCAGTAAGAAGACCCCTAACCCTAACCCTAACCCTCTCCCCGCAAAGCCGGGGCGAGGGGACAAGAGTTACACATCCTTCACCGTCTCCAACAGCCTGCCGATGATCGTCTCGACGGTCAGGCCGGCTGCTTCGGCGCGATAGTTGATGAGGATGCGATGCCGCAGGACCGGGGCGGCCAGGGCGCGGACATCCTCCCATGTGACGTTGGCTCGTCCGGAGAGCAAGGCCCGCGCTTTGCCGCCGAGGATCAGGTATTGAGCCGCCCGCAGACCGGCTCCCCACGAGACGTACTCGTTGATGAAATCGGGCGACTCTTTTTGTTTCGGTCGTGAGGCGGCGGAGAGGCGGACGGCGTAGCGAACGACATCCTCGGCGACGGGGACTTTTCGCACGAGGTCGTGGATGCGCTGCACGTCCATTCCCGTATAAATGGCTTCGATCAGTTCGGGGGGCGCGGAGGTCGTGCGGGCGACGACCGCGACCTCGTCGTCTTCGGTCAGGTAGTCGATGACGACGTTGAACATGAACCGGTCGAGCTGCGCTTCGGGCAGCGGATACGTCCCCTCCATTTCAATCGGGTTCTGCGTGGCGAGGACGAAGAACGGTTCATCGAGCGGATACCGCGTGCCGGCCGCCGTGACCTGATGCTCCTGCATCGCTTCGAGCAGCGCGGCCTGAGTCTTCGGCGGCGTGCGGTTGATTTCGTCGGCCAGCAGCACGTTGGCGAAGATCGGTCCCTTCACGAAGACCATCCGCCGTTTCCCGGCCTCGTCCTGCTCCAGAATCTCCGTCCCGGTGATGTCGGCCGGCATCAAATCGGGCGTGAACTGAATGCGCTGGAAGTTGAGATGAAACACCTGCGCAATCGACTTCACGAGTAGCGTCTTCGCCAACCCGGGCGCTCCCGTGATCAGGCAATGCCCGCCCGCGAAGAGCGAGATCAGCAGTTGCTCGACGGCTTCGTTCTGGCCGACGATCGTCTTGGCCAACTCGGCCCGAATCCGCTGCCGCCCGGTGCGGACCATTTCCAATGTTCGCAGTTCGGCTTCATCGTCAGCGTTGAGAGGGTTCACAGTCACAAGAAACTCCCTGGAGCGCAAAACTCGGAACGGGGAGCGCGGAGCAGGAAGACCAGCAGAGGTGGGAGCTTCTTTCGCTCCGCGCTCCGAGTTCCCCGTTCCGCGCTCGTCAGTGCGTCATGGCGTAAAACACGATGTTGATTCCCACGGGGTAGGCCTTCTTTTCGGAGAACTCGGTGAAGTACCACGGGTCTTCGCCCTCGCGCTCCCAGCCGTCGCCGTTGTCGGTGTTGTGGCAGATGACGACCATCATCCGGCCCTTGTCGTCGAAGATCCCCTTGTAGTGGACCTCCTTCGCGTCGGGACGTTCCCAGGTGATCCCCTGACTGCGTCCGTACTGGGCCACGTTGAAGCTGGGAAGCTGCGGCTTCTCGTGCAGGTCGTAGACGCAGTGAAAGATCGGATGTTCCAGCGGTAGCTCGGTCGGTTCGCGGTCGGGGAAGACCCTTTTGATTTCGTAGTAGAAGTGGTTCCATTCGGCCTCGCCCCAGAAGTCATCGACCATCAGGAAGCCGCCGTTCAGGAGATACCGCCGCAGGGCGGTGACCTCGTCCGGCGAGAACTCCAGTTCGCCCGGTTCGACGATGTAAATGAACGGGTAGTGAAACAGGTCGGGATCGGTCAGTTCGAGGATGCGGCCGTTCGGGTCCACTTTCAGCGACGTGAGCTGCTGGAGGCGGTATGAGAAGTTGAGTTCGGCGTCGGGGTAATCGGTCTGCCAGCGACTCCAGCTTCGGTACGAGTCGTACTTGATGCGGACGAACGTGAAGACGTCATCCTTGAATTCCGGATCGACCTCCCAAATCGGCACGCCGTTACGGTCGGCGGGCATGATCCCGGTATTCCTCCGCCGCTGCGCATGCCCGACCTGCATCAGGCAGACAGCCAGCATGATGAGGACCAAGCCGACGGTTCGATGACCAACGCCCCATCGAGCCGTCGCACAACAGAACTGCCAGCCGCGCATCATGAGATTGTTCATCGAATCACCCGCTTCCAATCGAGTTTGGCGTACTTGAAGTTCAGCAACAGGGCGAGCTTCAACTCGGTGATGCTCAGGTACCCGAGCATCTGCGCCAACTCTGAGTCTCCAAATTGACTGACCACCTTGGGGTCAACAATCACCGCGCCGTCCACGATCAAGTCGGGCTGAAGCGTTCCGATCAACTGACCAGCGTAGAACACGGGAAACTCCTTCTGCTGATCCACCCGATGACCGCGTTTCTCCAACTCGATGACCATCGCCCGTTCGTACAGCTTCTCGATCAGACCCGGCTTGAGTGTGTTGAGTACCGTCATCGCCGCGCCGATGATGGACTCACTCAACTCCTTGTGGATGAACTCGGACATGTTTCTACTCCGGGTCAAGAAGCGAAAGAGATTTGACCACAGATTTCACGGATGGGCACAGATAAGATTTAGGACCAAGTCAATTCAAGAGA
>JBBPIS010000044.1:25247-49309 GCA_038040225.1 Planctomycetota bacterium | reverse complement strand
GCTCGATCTTCGACTTGTCCTGCGAGAATTCCTGGCGCGGCTTCACCTGCACGTCGAAGTAGCCCAGGCTGTAGTAGTACTGGCGGATTCCCTCCATGTCGTCGGCGATCGTGGTCGGATCGTACTTCCCGCCGAACAGCCACAGGATGCGCGTCTTGGTCCGCGTCTTGAGTTTCAAAATCCCATCGTTGAAGTGATCGTTCCCCTCAAACTTCACGGCCGACACCGAAACCTTGGGGCCTTCGTTGATGAGGAACACCACCACGCGGTCCGGATCGTTGCGCACGTCGCCCCGTTCGAGTTCGACGGTCGCGAAGGCAAAGCCCTTCTCGTGATAGTGCTCTTCCATCCGGCGGGCACACTCGCGGTTGGCACTGACGTCGTAGGGGCTGCCCGGCTTGAGGTTGGTCATCGACTGGAAGACCTTCGTCTTGATCTTCTTGTTCCCCTTGAACTCGACCTTCGTCACGATCGGGCGTTCGAGCACCCGGAAGACCAGCACGTTGCCGTCGTCGGTGCGACGGATGGACGGTTCGACGTTGGCGAACCAGCGGGTTCTTACCAGGGCATCGACATCGTCCTTGATCTGCTTCGCCGTGACGGGGCGTCCCGGTCGGGTCTTGATGTGCCGGGCGATTTCCGAATTGGGAATCGTGGTGTTCCCCTCGATCGTCACCTCCACGAGCGGTTCGTTGAGCGTGAAGGGGGTTTCCGCCGAGTCGCTGGTGTTGGCGGCCGTCTGGCGGATCGATTGCGAACGCGGAAGGGAGGGGAGCTTCACTCCCTGTCGATTCGGCGCGGTGACAAACGGATCGCCCGCCGCCGGTTGAGCCGAGGCCGTTGACGCGCACAGGCCGATCGCGACGCCCGCAAGAAGGGCGCACGACAGCGACCAGAGGCAATGGGCTCTGTCGCGAACGGCGTGCTGCATGGTGGGGCTTTCTCGCACGGTGGCCGCGGGACAAACGAGTCACAGCCGGCGTGACGAACAGGCACACGAAGGGAATATTGACGGGAACGCACAGCGGATCGGCGAGCCCTCGCCCTGACCGACCTTTTGCGCGGCGGGACAGATAGCTGATTCTGAAAAGTCCGACAAGACGAGTTGTCAGATGTCAGTGGGCAGTTGCTGAGTTCGCAAGAACTCAGTCCAACTCACCATCACGAACTGAGTTCTTGCGAACTCAGCTACGGAACCATGAATAATCCGGGCTAGATATCACGTCCACCAACGGGGGCTTCCGCAGAGCCGGAGCGCTCCCGCCACTCAGTCGGCTGTCCTTCCGGCTGGACGGCGGTTCCTTCCGGCTGGACGGCCGCTCCTTCCGGTTGGCTGGCTGCTCCTTCCCGCGATGAGAAGCCAGCCAGCCGCGATGAGAAGCCAGCCAGCCGGAAGGAACACCCGAACAGACGCAGGGAACGCCCGTGAAGCCGGAATGGAGACCCAACCAGCCGGAAGGAGCGGCCAGCCAGCCGCAAGGAGACCCCGCGATATCGAAATGGGAACCCAACCAGCCGGAAGGAGGGGTCAGTCACCCGCAAGGAGCCCCCGCCCACCCGGAATGAGGCCCCACAAAGTCGCAATGGATTGACGTAACCAACTCGCGACAATAAGCGCAAACGATTTATTTCGAATAACTTGCGCCTCATGCGGGTCACTCAAGCCGATCAGCGCGGCCGGTTCTGCCAGGCCTGCTTGAGTTCATCGAAGCCGCGCAGCGGTCCAGACGGGTCGTCGGGCGTCGGCGATGAATCCGAATTCGGACTCTCGCCACGCTGCGGTTTTGAGTTCGCGGCGGCTGTGGCGACGGGCAGTTCGACGGGGCGGGCACCCTTCTGTGCCGAGTGGTCTTGAACATCGGGCGGAATCATGGTCAGGCCGATTCGCTTCCGTTCCCGGTCGACGCTGAGCACCCAAGTCGTCACCACGTCTCCAATCGCCACGACATCGCGCGGCGAGCGGACGAAGTGCGAACCGAGCTGGCTGATGTGGACCAGTGCCGAATCCTTCAGCCCCACGTCGACGAACGCTCCGAAATCGACGACGTTCAGCACCGTGCCCTGAAGCTCCATGCCGACCTCGATGTCCTCGAGCGACAGCACGCCCTTGCGGAACATGGGCAGAGGCAGATCGGCGCGCGGGTCGCGACCGGGACGAAGCAGCGCGTCGATGATGTCGGTCAGCGTGGGGATGCCGACCGACAACTCTTCGGCCAGTTGCGGGACGGCGATCGACGTCAGACGCTCCTTCAGCGGCAGGCGATCCGTGCCGGGACGCAGGACGTCGGGCGAGAGGTCGCACCGCGCGAGCAGCAGCCGCGCGACTTCGTAGCTTTCGGGATGGATCCACGTGTTGTCGAGCGGCTCGTCGCCGTCGAGCTTCAGGAATCCGGCGGCCTGCGTGAACGTGGCCGGTCCGACTCCGGGAACATCCAGCAACTGTTTGCGAGTCTGGAACCGGCCGCTTTGTTCGCGATGCTCGACCACGCGCCGCGCGATCAGTTGGTTGAAGCCCGAGACGTGCGTCAACAGCGACAGGCTGGCCGTGTTCAAATCGACGCCCACGTAATTCACGCACGACTCGACGACGTGATCGAGCGCCTCCTTCAGTTGCTTTGTGTTGAGATCGTGCTGGTACATGCCGACACCGATGTGCTGCGGGTCGATCTTCACGAGCTCGCTCAGCGGGTCTTGCAGCCGCCGTCCGATGCTGATGGTGCCGCGGGCGATCGCGTCGAGGCCGCCGAACTCCTGCTGAGCCACCGAACTGGTCGAGTAGATGCTGGCTCCCGCCTCGTTGACGACGATGTATTGTGCCTCGGGGCAGTCGGTGGCGATCAGCTCGCCGACCAGTTCCTCGGTCTCGCGACAGGCCGTGCCGTTGCCGATGGCGATCACCGCACACCCGTGCTCGCGCAGAAAGGCGGCCAGTTTGGCACGGCCCTCGGCGCGGCGGTCGGCCGAACCGATGATGTGCATCACGTCCACCGCCAGCACGTTGCCGAATTCATCGAGCGCGGCCAGCTTGCATCCGGTCCGAAAGCCGGGGTCGATGGCGAGGATTCGCTGATTCTTCAGCGGCGGTTGGAGCAACAGTTGGCGCAGGTTCTGCGCGAAGACGGAAATCGCGTGACGTTCGGCCTTCTCGGTCAGATCGCGGCGGACTTCGCGCTCCAGCGCGGGGCGAATGAAACGCTCGAGGGCATCCAGGGCACAGGCCGTCATGAACTCACGGCACGCGTGCTGGCCGAACCGCAGATGTTCCTCGGCCGTACGCTGGGCGAGTGCCTCGTCCCACCCGAACGCGACGCGCAGGGCCTTCTGTTCCTCGCCCCGATTCAGCGCGAGGATGCGATGCGGCGGCATCTTGCCGACCGGTTCGGTGTAGTCGAAGTAGTCGCGGAACTCGGGATGCGACTGATCGGCGGTCTTGGTCCCCGCCGACGTGACGCGCCCCGTTTGTTTGGCGACCTGGCGGCACCGCGCCCGCAGATCGGCGTCATCCGAAATCCGTTCGGCGAGGATGTCGGTCGCTCCCGCGAGAACTGCCGCCACGTCGGGCAGCTCGAGATCGGGCCGAACGTACGGCAACGCGGCTTCGTTCAAGGCCGCCTGTGCGAGGGACTGATTCCAGATCGCATCGGCCAGCGGTTCGAGTCCCTTCTCCTTCGCGATCGTCGCCCGCGAACGGCGTTTCGGGCGGAAGGGAAGGTACAAGTCTTCGAGCCGTTTCAGGGAGTCCGCTCGTTCGATCTGCAGTCTCAGTGCGTCGGTCAGCTTCCCCTGACTCTCGATCAACCGCAGGATGTCGGCCGCACGCTCGGCCAGTTGCCGCAGCGATTGGACACGTTCCTCGATCGCTCGAATCTGTTCCTCGTCCAGATTCCCCGTCCGCTCCTTGCGATAGCGCGTGATGAACGGGACCGTATTTCCCTCGTCGAGCAACAGCACGGTCTGCCGCACCTGCTCGGGCTTGAGACGCAGTTCCGAGGCGACTCGCGCCAAGTCCACATCGGGGGAGGAAGTTTGATCCGTCATCGAAGCGGGTCCGTCGTGAAGTGCAGTGCTCTTCGATGACGCAAGATATCGCATGTTCGCGCCGCGAGGGGAAGCGTCGCGAGGTGAGCGGCAGCCTCTGCCGATGCCGGAGTCTGGTCGGCCGTCATTGCCGATCGAACGGGATCAATTCGCGACAGCCTGCGCAAACTCTGCGTGCGTGTGTTTGCAGGCACAGTTGCGTTTTGAGTCCCCATCGTTTTTTTCGTCACATTTCATCAAGGCTCGCGGCGGTCGCTGCCGATCTTGATCCTGCCGCGTGGAGTGCGCGGTGACTTGTCCCCTCGACGGGTGATTCGACTGAACTTTGTCGCCTCGACTCAAGGATGAATGATGCGACACCGCCTGCGATTGTTCACGGGTGACGATACTCCCTCCTCGGCCACGGCCGAGCAGGTGACCGTCCGCCTGGGAGACATCTCCCGCGCCCTGCGCGACGCGACGCGGTGGAACCGCACCTGGCTGGAAGACTTCGCCGACGATGAAGTGCAGGTGTCGGCCGACCTCTACGAAATCCTCTCCGCCTACATGCGGCTGCGACCCGGCGCGTGAGCGACCGGTATTGAGAAGCTCCAAATCTCAAGAACCAAAAACCAAACGAATCTCAAACTCCAAAAGAAGACAAATCTCAAACAGCGCCATCGATGACCCGCTGGCGCAACAGCACGGTCTGTTCGTTTGAAGTTTTCTCCTTTACGATTTGGAACCCGTTTGGTGTTTGGTTCTTGAGATTTGAGGTTTCTCGAAGCATGTCGCCGCGCAGTGACGCCGAAGCAATCTGGAAGGCCGGAGTGGCCGCCGTTGATTCCGCTCGACTGGTCCGTGCGGCGGTCAGGATCGGCACAGAAATCACTGTCGTGGCCGACGCTGCCAGCGTCGGTGCGGATGCTGGCAGCATCCACCACGAGTCCGTGCTCGAAATCTGCGGCGAGCGCTTCGATCTGGCATCGCTCGACCGACTGATCGTCGTCGGTGCGGGAAAGGCCGGTGCGGGGATGGCCCTGGGTTTGGAAGAGGCCCTCGGCACGGAATTGCTCGAGGCCAAGGTTGAGGGTTGGATCAATGTTCCCGCCGATTGCGTGCGACCCTTGCGGCGCATCCA
Source organism: Planctomycetota bacterium (assembly GCA_038040225.1). GTDB lineage: Bacteria > Planctomycetota > Planctomycetia > Planctomycetales > Planctomycetaceae > Schlesneria. The sequence continues at coordinate 44,151 of JBBPIS010000044.1, read as the reverse complement.
TCTGCACGCGGCCCGACCGGCGGGACTGAACGAACCGACCGAAGCGGGCGTCTTCGGCAGCCGGCGGATTCTGGAACTCGTCGAGTCGCTGCGCGGGGACGACCTCTGCCTGGTGCTGATCTCCGGTGGAGGCAGCGCACTGTTGCCGCTGCCGATCGACGGCATCAGTCTCGCCGACAAGCAAGCCGTGACGAGGCATCTCAGCCGGGCCGGTGCCACGATTCACGAATTGAATGCCGTGCGCAAGCGGCTGTCGCGCATCAAGGGGGGCGGCCTGCTGCGAGCCGCCCGCGCGGGGCGGATGATCGCCCTCATCATTTCCGATGTGATCGGCGATCCGATTGACGTGATCGCTTCGGGGCCAACCGTCTGCGATCACGGAACGGCGGCCGAGGCGCTATCCGTGTTGGAACGGAGTCGAGAGTCGAGAGTCGAGAGTCGAGAGCGGGAAGCGAGTGATCCGATTCCGGTGAGTGTATGGAACTCGCTTCGGTCGCAGGTTGCCAGCGGCGAAGTGCGCTCAACACCGCGCGTGACCTGTCGCAACTGCATCATCGGGAACAATGAGACCGCTCTGGCCGCAGCCATCGATCATGCGCGATCGCTCGGCCATGAAGTCAGGTCGCTCGGCGCGGGGAGAGGCGGCGTTGCGCGCGATATGGGAGTGGAACTCGCCGAAGCGTGTCTCGCCGCGCGGCGCGAGTCCTCCGCAAAGCCGATCTGCTTCGTCGGTGGAGGCGAGCCGGTGGTGAAGCTCGTCCCCACCGAACGGCCCCGCCTCGGAGGCCGCAATCAGGAGGTCGCGCTGTCCGCCTGCTGCCGACTCTGGAACGAAGACCTGCACGGCCTTTCGATCCTCTCCGGCGGAACCGACGGTGAAGACGGACCGACCGATGCCGCCGGTGCCATCTGCGACGAAACGATTCGCGACACGGCGCGGCAACTCGGCCTTGATCCATTCGACTTTCTGTCGATCAACGATTCGTACACGTTCTTCGACCGGGCGGGAGGACTGCTGAAGACGGGACCGACTCACACCAACGTGATGGACCTGCAGGTCGCAGTCGTCCGACCGTCAGGATGAAGGAGGAAGGAGGAAGGAGGAAGAACGGCTTTGCCAAAAGCGGATCCCTCCTCTCTGATCTTTCATCCTTCATCATTCCTCCCTCATCCTTCTCCTTCCTCAGTCGCTGTTTCTCACACTTGTGGTCGAGTTCGGGACCAGTTCGCCGACGCCGACGATCGCCAGTTCCGGGCGCAGGGAGAGGTCGACGACATCGAGCGTCGGCGGATCGTGTTCCAGATCGAGGGCCACGACCACCGGACGATCGACCGAATGACGATTGCCGCGTTGGACTCGGGCCACCCGACCGTCGCTCAGCCAGACGCAGGATCCGACCGGAAACAGCGAGACGACCCGCAGCAGAATCCTCACGGCGGCGGGGTCGAACCGGCCGCGATGCGCCGCGAACAACAACTCTTCGACGGCGCGATACGGGTCGTGTGGCGGACGATACGGACGCGGGGCGATCATCGCCAGAAAGGCATCGACGACCATCGCCAGCCGCGACAGCCGATGGATTTCGCCACCGTGCAGTCCGAGCGGATAGCCGCTGCCATCCAGCCGTTCGTGCATTTGCGCGGCCACATACAGCGACCCGACCGGAGCCTGCGCCGACTGTTCCAAGGCGGCGACGGCATGCTGCGGATGCTTCACCAGTTCCCGACGGTCTCGATCGTTGATCGCCTCCGCGCCGATCAGCCGTGCGGGCATCAGCAGCATCCCGACGTCATGCACCAACGCACCGAGCCCCATCGCCAGCAACTCGTCCTCGGGCAGGCCGGACTCGATCCCCAACGCCATCGACAGCAGCGACGACTGCACGCTGTGACGGACGGGATAGCTGTCGTACAGCGGCTGAGTCGCCAGCGCCACCGCCGAGTCGATGTCGTCCGTCAAGTGGCGTCTGAGCCGGTGCATGATCTGCCAGGCGAGCAGCATGTCCAACCGGTGCTCGCTGGCGAACAGCGTGAACAGGTCGGCCGCCTGTTGAATCGAGCCGACGAACTCCCGCCGCAACTTCGCGTCGGGCGAGGTGTATTTGGTGAGAGCATCGTCGAGCATCGGAGTCAGTGACATATCAAACCGAATCCCGCACGAGGTGGCATCTGGTCTCTCTCCGCCAGTCGGGAGAGAGAACGTGATGAGGGGCATCGCGAACTCGGGGAGACCAGGTCGAGCGTGAATGCCGGGCACGCGGGCTCGCTCAGTCGCCCCTGGAGAGTCTAGGTCGGGCGCTTCGACCCGGCGCGAGTTGCGGGGAGTTCAAGATTGTGCCACGGTCGATCACGGGTGACGGAACCGTTCTTTCCGGCAGCGACGATCGAACGGGAACCACCTCGTCCGCCGATTGCTCCGCCGTGTGGCGGCGATGCCTCACCGGGAGAACTCCAATGATGCCAAACGGCAACACGAGCTACGTCGCCACTCGCACGGCGTCGGCGACACGAATCGTGCCTTCGTAGATCGCCCGGCCGATGATCGCTCCCACCAGCTTCGGCTGCTGGCGCGAGACGGCTGCCAGCCGTTCGACATCCGCCAGCGTGGTCACTCCCCCCGAAGCGATCACGGGCAGGCCGAGTTCTGCCAGGGCGAGCATGTCACGAATCGTTCCTTCATCGACACCCTGCATCATTCCGTCGTTGGCGATGTTCGTGTAGATGACCGCCGCGAGGTCGAGGCCGACAAACTGACGGGCCAGATCAATCGCCGAAGTCTGCGAAACGTCGAGCCATCCGGCCGTGGCCACCATGCCGTCGCGGGCGTCGAGCCCGAGGGCGACTCGGCCGGGGAAGAGTCGCGTCATCTCACGAAACCACCCGGGTTGCTTGAGGGCCTGCGTGCCGATGATGGCCCGGTCGACACCGACCTCGTCCAACATCAGCCGGATCGACGCTTCGTCCCGCAGCCCGCCCCCCAGTTCGCACGGGATCGAGATCGCGCCGACAATCGCCTTGATCGCGTCGATGTTCAACGGCCGACCAGCCTTGGCCCCGTCGAGGTCCACCAGATGCAGCCGCGTCGCGCCGTCGCCCGCCCACCGCCGAGCCATCTCGGCCGGATCGTTCGAGAACACCGTCTCTTGAGCGTAGTCGCCCTGTCGCAGCCGAACACACTGACCACCACGCAGGTCGATGGCGGGAAGGATTTCCATTTGGGAAGGTCTCGGGGAATGTGGAAGCGGATGTTGGGATGAAGCACGAAACTCCAAGCACGAAATCCGAAACAAATCTCAACGACCGAAAACTCAATGATCCAAACGGGAACGAAGACCACGACAAACGGGGAGCGTGACGTTTGGAGTTTCTTCTTTTGAGATTTGGGATTCGTTTCGGATTTCGTGCTCGGAGTTTGGGATTTCCATCTACGTCGCCGCAAAGTTCTCCAACAGCTTCAACCCGACCTTCTGGCTCTTCTCGGGATGGAACTGTGTGGCGAACAGGTTGCCGCGTGAGACGATCGACGTGAACGGCACGCCGTACTCGGTGCGGGCGGCGATGACCGACTCGTCGCGCGGAGCGACATAGTAACTGTGGACGAAGTAGACGGAAGCGTCGGTGGGGAGACCGGCCAGCAACGGTGGCGAGCCGACCGTTTGCAGCGTGTTCCAGCCCATGTGCGGCACCTTGAGATCGGCTTGCGCGGGGAACCGCACCACCTCGCCCGGCAGCACGCCGAGGCCGGGCCATTCGCCGTCCTCGTAGCTCACGTCGAACAAGAGTTGCAGGCCGAGGCAGATGCCGAGGAACGGCTTGTCGTCGCGAATGTATTCGCGGATTGGCTCGACCAGTTCCAGTCGCTCCAGTTCGTGAATCGCATCGCGAAACGCGCCGACTCCCGGCAGCACGAGCTTCGTCGCCGCCCGCACCTGGGCGGGACGAGTCACAATCTCGGCGGGCGTACCGAGTTTTTCAAAGGCCTTCTGCACCGATCGCAGATTGCCCATGCCGTAGTCGATGATGGAGATCATGAGGGTTGAGTCGTGGAGGAGGTCATTAGTCATTAGTCACTGGTCATTGGTCGAAACTAATGACCAGTGACCAGTGACTACTTCATCACCCGCCGCTTCGCCAGCGGTCGGTGAATTGGCGGCCTTGTCCTGCCGAAGTGCCGGGCCACGTGGGCGGTTGCAAGGGACTGGACACGGATGTTGCGTCCTTGTTCGCGTAATAGGCGAGTTGATCGCCCGAACTCCATTCCCACGGCGGTTCGTCGGGATCGTCAAAGCCCAGGAGTCGCTTCACGTACTGGACGAGCATCAGAGTCAGTGCCATCAGCACGAACAGGATGGCTCCGTGGACGAACACGATGGGACCGAGGCAGAAGTAATTCTCGGCAGTGGAGAACCAGGGCCTCCAGAACAGCAACACCAGCAGCGTGGCGACGCTCAGGTACGGGCCGTAGGCGATCTCTCTCGCGCGTTTGAAGAACAACGTCGCCCCGATCACCAGCAGCGAACAGAACGGAGCGGCAAAGAACACGAGGACCGTCGCCTGCCAGCCCAGAAAGCTGCCGATCATAGCCAGCAGAATCACGTCGCCGAAACCCATCGCCTCGCGACGCATGACTCGTTCGCCGATGATCCGGACCAGCCAGACCAGCCCTCCCCCGACGAAGATCCCCGCCAGACTCGACAGCAATCCGTGCAGATGAGGATGCGCCTTGAGCCACGCCGGTGGGCCGCAATCGCGGGCCCACATCCAGGCGTCGGGGAGCAACTGCTGGAAGAGGCCCTGTGTCATCGTGCATTGGAACCACACCGGCCACGGATGAAGGGTTCCGAGGACAGTGGCTCCCAACACACCGAAGATCATGGCGGGGATGGTCGATCCGTCCGGGATGATGTACAGGTCAAAGTCGATGAACGTCGCGACGACGAGTGCCTCGACCAGCACCAGATAGTAGAAGTAGTGCGCGTGCAGCCAGAAGACTTGTTGTGAAAAGTTCAGCGCCGGATTGGCCAGCGGACTGAGGGGCGACCACAAACAACTCTGCTGAACCGTGGCCTGAAACCCGGCCGGCACGATCATCATGTAGAGGACAACCCACAGCAGGCCGTTGAAGAATTCGATCAGCGCGTACCGCGGCGGAATCGTGTGGCGGCAGAACCGGCAGCGGCCTCGCAGAAACAGCCAGCCCAGGACCGGGATGTTGTCGATCGCCAGGATGCGGCGGCGGCAGAACGGGCACGACGATGGCGGATGAGTCAGCCCGCGAAGCTGGTCCCACAGCCGCTCGTGCTGCGGAATGCGGTAGATGCAGACGTTCAGAAAGCTGCCGATGCAGGCTCCAAACGCGAACAGCCACGGCAGGATGATCCACTGGGGAACGCCACCGAACGTCATGGCCGCGTCTCCAGGGTCAGATCGGTCGGCAATTGTGAGAGGACTCGCGCCACGGCCTCGTTGAGTGACAGTCCTTCCGTGTCGATCGTGATCGTGGCGCATTCGCGATAGAGCGGCTCGCGCTGCGCCAACAGAACTCGGATCTCGTCGATGCCGCCCGTTGTCGTGAGATTCGGCCGTCTCGCCTTGGTTGTTTTGTCGTGCAGGATGCGCGAGGCGATGGTCTCGACGGAGGCTTTCAGCCACACGACCGGCCCGGCGGCGCGCAGGTCTCGCCGAGTCTCGGCATTCATCACGCAGCCGCCTCCCGTGGACAACACCAACCGCTGGCGAATCAGCAGATCGACGAGCACTTCGCGTTCGAGTTGCCGGAACGTTGGCTCGCCGTCCGTCGCAAAAATCTCCTTGATGGAGCGGCCCGCGCGACGTTCGAGTTCGTTATCGGCGTCAAGCCAGTCCCACTTGAGACGTCGCGCCAGACGCATCCCGACAGTGCTCTTGCCGGTTCCTCGATAGCCAATCAGGGACAGCATGACCTATCCCTTCGCGGCCGAGATGCCGTGACGCAGCGTCTCTTTGAGCGTCTCCAACGGCGCGGGCTGGCCGGTGAAGCGCTGGAACTGGGCGGCGGCTTGCCGGACGAACATCTCGATGCCCGACACGGTGCGGCAGCGGTGAGCGCGAGCCTCCTTCAGCAGCAGCGTTTGTTCAGGGTTGTAGATTGTGTCGAACACGATCATCTCGTCGCGCAGCCAGTTCTCCTGGAAGGGCGTCTCGTTGACGTTCGGGTGCATCCCGACGGGTGTGCAGTTGATGAGGATGTCGGCGTACTCGGCTCCTCGGTTCTCCCAGGTGACCTGGCGGCAGGCAAGTGATTCGGCAAGCGTCTTCGCGCGGTCGGCCGTGCGGCTGGCAATGACCAGCACGCCGCCGCGTCGAGTGACGCCGAGGCCGATCGCCCGCGCGACGCCTCCCGCGCCGAGCATCAGGATCCGCTTGCCGTCCAGCGTGTCGCCCTCTTCCAGCGGCAGTTGCAGGCAGTCCAGAGCCGCCTGAAAATCGGTGTTGTCCGCCTCCCACTCGCCCGACTCATCGCGAGACAGTGTGTTGGCGGCCCCGATCTGGCGGACGATCTCTTCGCACCGCGCTGCCTTCGCCAGCGCCGCCTCCTTGTGCGGGATCGTCACGCTGTAGCCATTCACCTTCAGCCATTGGAAGTCGTCGAGCATTTGCGGCAACTGGTCACGAGTCACCCGCAGTGGCATGTAGACGCCGTTGAAGCCGATCTGCTTCATCGCCGTGTTGTGCAGCAGCGGACTCAGACTGTGTCCGATCGGATCGCCGAGGACGCCGAAGACCTGCGTCTCGCGGTTGATCTCGTCGAAGCGGTAGAGGTCTTTCATCTCCTGAAAGGTCAGGATGCCGGGAGCCACTTCGCGCTCCGCACTGAACGCGGCGTAGGTGAACGGCGAGCCGTACTTGCCGCACAGGATGCGGCTGGCGGTGCCGAACTCACCCATGCAGAAGCCGACCGTCGGGATCCGGGCCTCCGACACGAGCTTGAGCAGCCGAACGCAGTCGCTGGGCGAATTGGCCATCGTGACCAGCTTGATCACGTCGGGATTCATCTCGGCCATCTCGGCCCAGATCGCTTCGAGGTCGTCCGGCGTGGTCTCAAAATCGTGATGGCTGACGATCCGCTTGGTCTTGCCGTAGCGCGGAATCGACCGGGCGATGTTGTCTTCCAAATCGACGTAGTCCGCTCCCGAGACGATCGCCGTGCGCAGGACCATCCGCCGCTCGTCCTCGCTGCCGTTCCACTTGCCGCCATCCTCGCGGCGTCGGCAAGTGACGACGACGGGTGTGGGGCGATCCTTCAGCAGACGTGGAACATCGGGGGAACGAGACAACCAGTCGACTCGCAGTTCGACCAGTTGCGCGCCGCGTTGCGCCAAAGCCTGATGCTCGGCGAGAACCATCTTGTGACGAGTACGGGCAATCGAAACGCAGATCATCGGTGTGGAAACTGTGTGAGGTGGGTGTGTTTTGCGTCGTTGTTTCAGCCCAGCCGGCCGAACTGGCGGTCCAGCTCCATCCGGCTGAGTGACAGGGCCGTCGGGCGGCCGTGCGGACAGTGGTGAGCATCGTGGATCAAATGTCGTTGCACCAGCAGGCTGTCGATTTCTTCCTGGCTCAGCCGCTGCCCCGCCTTGACCGCCGCCTTGCACGACATCATGTGCAGCAACTCGTCGAGGATGTCCCGGCGGGCCGAAGTTTGTACTCCGTTGGTACCGGCCCCGTCGAGTGTCTCAATTAAGGCGCGGACCAACTCCTGCAAATCGACCCGCTTCAGCATGGCCGGATAGCGCGAGACCAGCAGCGTCCCGTTGCCGAAGTCCTCGACACCCAGCCCGACCTTGTTGAGTGATTCCGTCTGTTCGAGCAGCAACGCAGCCTCCTTCGCGGTGACTTCGACCGGCTGAGGCACGAGCAGCCGTTGCGATTCGACCGCCCCGGCGAGCACCCGCTCGCGCAGATGCTCGTACATGATCCGCTCGTGCAGCGCATGCTGGTCGATCACGGTGATTCCCTCGGGCGTCTCGACGACCAGATAGCAGTCGTGAATCTGCATCGCCCGGAAACTCGGCGCGAATCCACCGGTGGCAGCATGTTCTTCCGAGCGGGGGACGTGAGTCCCCTGACTCTTCTCACTTTGCGACTCTTGGGCATCAGCCCCCTGCCCGTCCGCATCGTCTCGAGTCGATGAGTCCGTTCCCGCAACCGACCCCGCGTCTTCCGAGCGTGTCGTTGTCGAAGTCTCGGGCAGGTTCGGAGACCCGCCCCACGTCGAACCGCCCGCTCCCGACCACGAGGGACTCGCGCCGCTGCCGATCCGATTCGTCATGAAGTCGGCGTACTCGTTGGTCAACTCGCGCTGTCGTTCGATGGGGTGAGCGACCGGCGGCGTGAAGCCCGACAACAGACCGCCGCCATTGGCCGCCGCTCCGACCGGCACGCGCAGTTGGCTTTGCAGATCGAGCCCCAGAAACGTCGTGCGGATCATCGACAGGAGTTGCCGGAACAACTGCTGACCGTCCTGAAACCGGACCTCAATCTTCGTCGGGTGGACGTTCACATCGACTCGATCCGGCGGCAGTTCGATGAACAGGAAGGCGACCGGCTGGCGGCCGACCATCAGCAGGCCGCGGTAAGCCTCGGTCAGCGCGTATTGCAGCGAGCGGTCCTGAATCCAGCGGCCGTTCAAAAACAGATACTGCTGCTTGCGCGACGACTTCGAGTTGTTCGGGTGCCCGACATAGCCCCACATCCGCACGCCGCTGTGCTCCGACTCGACCGGAATCAGTCCGTCGGTCAGGTCACTGCCGAAGAAGAGCTTCAGCCGGTCGAGCGGCTTGTCCGACGCGGGGAGTTCATAGACCGGCTTGTCGTTGTGCCGCAGCACCATGTGCAGACGCGGATTGGCCAGTGCGACGCGTGCGAACTGCTCACTGATGTGCCCGAACTCGGTGGAGACCGTCTTCAGAAACTTGCGGCGAACGGGCGTGTTCTCGAACAGGTTCCGAATCTCGATCTGCGTCCCGAGCGGACAGCCACACTCGCGCGGCGGCGTCACTTTGCCGAGATCGACACTCAACTCCATCCCGTGCGGTGCGTCCGCCTGCCGGGTCCGGATACGCAACCGAGACACCTCCGCCACCGACGCCAGTGCCTCACCGCGAAATCCCATCGTCTGCACGTCGAACAGGTCATCGGCCGAGCGGATCTTGCTCGTCGCGTGAGACGTCACCGCCAGCAGCAGGTCGTCGGGATGAATCCCCTCGCCATCATCGACGATCCGGATCAGTTCGGTCCCCCCGGCGACGGCATCGACTTCGATGCGGGTCGCCAGCGCGTCCAGACTGTTTTCGAGCAACTCCTTGACGACGCTCGCCGGCCGCTCGATGACTTCTCCCGCCGCGATCTTGTTCACAACGCTGGCGGACAACTGCTGAATGCGGGACATCGCGGGAAACCAATCCGTGGAACAGACAACTCGAAATCACACGGGCCACAAGGACCAAGTCAGAGAATACCGGAGACGCCTGCAAAACTCGAAGCCGCCCGTCCCTCTGCGATCCGAGCATTCGTCTCATGACGTATTCTGTGAGATCGGATTCGCAGCTCGCTCGCTATCCACTCGCCAGTATGGGACGCTCTGTGTCGTCGAAGGGTCTGGCGAGGAATGGCCGTTGACGATGAACTCGTCCTCTCGGAAGCGTCAGCGTGTGCCAGCCAGCCCTCGTCTCCCGTTGAACATGGGATGTTTGGCGGAGGAAGTCTCCGGTGCAAAGGATGCGTGAATGGATTCGCCAGTGGAGTCGGAGATCCTTCGGGACTTGTGGTACATGGCCCTCCCGGGGCAGCGGCTGAGGCGGGGTCAGTTCCTCGGCAAGAAGCTGCTGGGGCAGTCGATGCTGCTGGGTCGAGACGCGAACGGCGAAGTCTTCGCCATGCGCGACATCTGTCCGCATCGCGGCATTCCGTTGAGCCACGGCACCTTCGACGGCAAAGAGATCGAGTGTTGCTATCACGGCTGGCGGTTCGATTGCTCGGGAGCCTGCACGCACATCCCCTCGCTGTTGCCGACTCAAAAGTTTGACCTCAGCCGAGTCCTCGTCGGTCGCTTTCCGTGTCGCGAAGTTCAGGGGAACATCTGGGTCTTTATGCCCCGGGACGAGCACGCCCTCCCCGATCCCCTGCCGGAAGTGCCCCACATTCCGGACGTCGACGCCACGCACTATCGCATGGTGGAGTCGAGTCTGTTTCCCTGCTCGATCGATCACGCGGTGGCCGGTTTGATGGACCCGGCTCACGGACCGTTCGTGCATCAGTCGTGGTGGTGGCGATCGAGGAGGTCGATGCATCAGAAGTCGAAGGACTATGCGCCGTCGAACTTGGGCTTCACGATGGTGAGGCACAAACCGTCGTCGAATTCCAAGGTCTACAAACTGTTCGGCGATGTCTCGACCGAGATCCGCTTCGAGCTTCCCAGCACGCGCATCGAGCACATCATCGCCGGCCGGCATCGCATCGTCGGCCTGACCACGCTGACTCCGCTGACCGAGATGCAGGTCGAGCTGCATCAGGTCTTCTACTGGACGATCCCGTGGCTGACGCTGGCCCGTCCCCTCGTCCGCCCGTTCGTCCGCCGCTTCATCGAGCAGGACCGCGACGTCTACACCAAGCAACAGCAGGGTCTGAACGAAGACCCGCAGCTCATGCTCATCAACGACGCCGACAAACCCGCCCGCTGGTACCACCAGTTGAAGAAGGAACTCGCCCTCTCCCGCGCCGAGCACCGCCCCTTTAACAATCCCGTCCCGCACACGACCCTGCAGTGGCGAACCTGAACCGGTTCCGTGGTGGCGAGGTGCCTCTCACTTCGATAAAGCCCGCGAATCGTGACGCCAACGGTCGGGGCCTCCTCAAACCCGGAGCGACCCCCCCGCGCAGATGCCTGGAATAACATCCAGATGTCTGGAATTTATCGTGGATAATGGTCCTCCTGTGTGGCAGTATGAGGCGACGATGTCGTTTGCTTTGGCGCGAGGTCTCTTCGCGTCGTGGGAAGCAAACAAACGCGGCTGTATCGCGACGATGCCTGTCACAAATTGAAATAGGGGGGAGATTGAAATGGTCCGACTGTCTGCTCATTGGCGTCATACGATCCGTCGACTCAGGGGTGTGCTGTTGACCGGCGGGTCTCTGGTACTCGGCGTGGTTGCGGGCACACCGGAGACCCACGCACAAGGAGATCGGTCGGTCTCCTTCGGCCTGAAAACTTTCGAGCCTCCGACGAAGAGGTATACGCAGGAAGGCCTCTTTTCACTGGCGACTGGAGACTTCGCGACCGCATACGGAGGGGATACGTTGGCCAGCGGAATAGCCGCCACCGCAATCGGACAGGGTAGCCTGGCTTCCGGGCTCGTCTCCACGGCGCTCGGCCGAAACAGTGAGGCCACCGGGGAAAATTCCACGGCGCTGGGTGACAACAGTATTGCGAGTGAACTCGGAACCACGGCGCTCGGCCGGGGGTCGCAGGCGGAATTCACCAACTCCACGGCCCTCGGGTCCGGGGTGGTCACGACCCGCATCAACCAGATGGCGTTCGGCACCACGACCAACACGTACACCCTGCCCGGCATGACGTCATTGGAGAGTCACAACGCTCAAACCGGGCACGGACAGTTCGTCACGTCGGATGTCAGCGGCAATCTGGCTCCCACCACCATCAGTACACGCAGCGTGGGGATCGGGACCTTTACTCCCGACCTCAGTTCCCGGGTGGACATTCGGTCGAGCACGCTCAACAACGGTGTGTTGGCGGTACGGAGCGATTCCGGTCCGCACTACCTGCGTGTGCAAACCGGCGCCGGCACCTTCCGATCGGGAGTCCAGGGAAACGGGGATGTGCAGATCGGGTCACTCACGGCCGGGAAAAAAATCTACCTGCTCGCGGGGGGGACTTCCAAAATGGCCATCAATTCCACGGGCCAGATCAGTTTTGGCCACACGCTTCCCGCCATCACCGACAAGGCACTGGTCCATCAGTCCGGTGCGAATCTCACCCTCGGCGGCACATGGACCAACGCCTCCAGCCGCGCCCTGAAGCAGGACATCGAACCGATCACCAGCGAAGAGGCCCTCAATGCCATGCGAGCGCTGCAACCCGTCGGCTACCGCTACAAGAGCGAACTGAATGAACGCTACGTCGGCTTCATCGCCGAAGACGTTCCCGAGTTGGTCGCGACCAACGACCGCAAGGGCCTCGCCCCGATGGACATCGTGGCCGTGCTGACCAGGGTCGTTCAGGATCAGGACCGGGAACTGGCCGAGGAACGCCAACGGAACGAGAAAGAACGGCAGCGGAACGACAAGCAGGAACGGTTGATCGAGACCCTCATGCGGCGCCTGTCCGATCTGGAACAGCGCGGTGACGGCTCGGCACCGACGAAGTAGCGTCGGTTTCGGCCGGCCGGAATGTTCGTGTGACGGGGTCTGACCAACGGGGAAGGCCCCGTCTCCGTAAACGCCGACAACTTCTTCTTCGGGGCCCTCCGCTCCGCTTCTGGCCCCGCCACACCGTCGCGTGAAGAAAGCCGTGCGCGAGTCCGGCGCTGATTGTTCAAACCGCGTCTTCTCGCACTCGGCTGACTTCACGCGGAGCGATGAAGGCTACTTTGATCAGATGTGAAGACCCTTCGTGACCGCGGTACCTCGCACCGCTCAACCGTTGAGCCGCCGGTTGAACAGGGATTGATCGCGTGCCACGGCTCTGTCGGCCGTGCGGATGTCGCGAGACTGTTGACCGACCTCACGGCTCACGGAGCCGCGACACGCGATCAATCCACCCGTCGATCAAGCCCGCCCTCACGGCCCCGCCGGAGCGATTCCGGCTTCACATTCCGCGAGAGTCTCGCGGGCGTCCTGGAGATCGGGCGAGCGGAGCGGGGTGTAGATTTTCACCGCGCGCTGGGCGTAGGGCCGTCCCTCGGCTTCGCGGCCCTGCCGGGCCAGAGCCTTGGCGAGGCGGCGGCAGTCTGCGGCGATCAGCTCTTGGCGGCCCAGCGTTTCGGACAAGGGAAGGGACATGCGGGCCAGGGTCTCCGCGCCGGGCCAGTCCTCGCGCACCAGCATGAGATCCGCGAGATTGCCGGTGAAATTGGCGATGCCTTCGCGATACCCACACGCCTTGGCGATCCGGATGGCCTCGCGGTAGTCCTGCTCGGCGGCGGCATAGTCACCGGACTGTTTCTCGGCGGTGGCGAGGTCATTCAGGCCAGCGGCGACAACGTCGTTCTCGCGATCCAAGGTCTGCCAAAGTTGCACGGCTTCGCGATAGGCGGCGATGGCGGCGGGGTAATCCTTGGCCAATTCGTGTCCGATGCCGCGCAAGCGGATGGCAGTGCCCCGGTCGCGTATTCCGGCTTGAGCCTCGCGCCAGTGGGTGGCGGCACGGTCGGCGCAGACGAGCACTTCTGCCGACTGGCCCCGTAAGTAGTGGACCCAGCCGGCATAATATGCTCGTCTGCCGGCGCTCGAGAAATCTTGGGCCGCGACGGCCTTGGTTTCCGCTCCCTGCGAAAGGGCGAGCCAATCGTCCCAGCGACCCGTGAAATCGAGAAAGCGATTGAGCGCTGTGCAAATGGTCTGAAGCCGATCATTCGGTCCGGCGAGGAAGACGCGCAGCGCGGGGGCGACGGTGGGCCAGGCGGCATCGAGCACCGGGTAGCGAGTGTGCTCCTCAGAGCCGTTCTCCACGATCAACGCATAGGCGCGGTTGGCGAGGCGGTCGCCGGTTTGTTGCACGACTTCCGGGCGTTTGCGACGGAGGAAGTCGGCGACCATCGGCACGAGCACGAATGTTTTCTCGGCGACATCAGGCACAACGAGGGCGCGGCTGGCGAGGTCGTCCAGGGCGATCTTTGCGGCGGGTCGCGTGAGGGTGGCCAGTTCAGCGATGAACTTGATCTCCATCGGGCGAGTGAAGTAGGTCAGCGCGGCGAGGGCCTTGGTCTCGCTGTCGGTCAGAGTCTCCAACAGCTCCCCAAAGATGAATTTCAGTGGATCATTGTTCCTCGGCGGGGCGCTGCGGAGGAACGCCAACGCATCGGCCACGCTTCGACACCGGCCTTTGCCCAACTGACCGGCGATCCAACGCAGGAGCAAGGGACTGCCGCCGGTCTCTTCATAGAGTTCGACCCGCTGCAACTTTTTGGCCTTTTTGAGCAGCGGTCGGTCCGTGGCCAGTTCGGCGAGGAACGCCAGAGCGGCGTCGCGGTCCAGCTTCTCCAACCGGATGATCCGCGCATCGACGTCTGTGCGGCGGCGGCTGGTGACGATCGCCTTGCACCCCTGCGGCAGATGTCCGATGAAGGTGAAAAGCTGAGCCTGATGCTCCGGCGTGAGCGATTCCAGATTGTCGAGGATCAGCAACGCGTGCTTGGGCTCGAGCGCCTCCAGAACCAGCCGCGCCCGCTCCGACTCGATGCTCTTCGCCAGATCCGCCCGGTCGAGCAACCGGGCGATCTCATTGAGCATCTCCAGATAGCCCGGCAGCACGAACCCGGTGAGCCGCCGCTCCCCGTCCGCTGACATCTCCCGCTCCTTCGCCGAGAGAAACAGAATCCGCTGGAACTGTCCCGGAGGAACCAACTCCGCCGCCCGAATCGCCAGCGACGTCTTCCCCATCCCGCCCGGCCCGTCAATCAACACGCCCCACGTCCGCGCACTGGGCAACAACGCCTCGGCGATCTTCTTCAACTCATCCGCGCGACCATAGAACGAATGGAGACGTGGAAGGTTGTTGGGTGTGGTGGTTGTGGGATTCCGTACTTCAGCCATGGCAAGCTTGTCGTTCGTCGTCGGTGGAAGTCGGCGCTTGAAGTCGGCGAGTGCGTGCATCACCAGACCCCGCAGTTCCTCCCCCGATTTGAATTCCTTGCGGACGCGACCCGTCGAGGCACGCTCCTTGAACTTTCGCAGTTTCACCTGAGCGGATGCATCGACTTCGATATCGCCCTTCGTGACCGGGTGATCCTCGTGCATGACGAAGATCAGGATCTCTTTCAGTTCGCCCCGCTCCTTCCGCTCCAGAGCGTGATTGAATTCCATCTCGGTGATTGAGATCTCACTGCCGTCGGGGATCCAGCCATAACGCCACGCATAGATGCCGATGTAGATGTCCGCCTGATCGACCATCTCCAACGACGCCTGGATCCCCGTGGCATCTCGCGCCGGCAGGTGCTCCATGCCGATTGGAAAGACACCCTCGGTCAAGCACGCTTCTTGCGTCATTGCCCGATGCTGGGGCAGATCGAACGCGGTGCTGCTGATCATGGCGGTGAGCTGACCGGGTTTGGGGGGCATGGAAGCTCCGTTTCAAACGTATCGAGTCATTCGGCGTTGTGGCACGTCCGGGCGGCACTGTTGAGAGCCGACCTTCCATCGTCAAGCCTTGCCTCCAGCATGGTGGGCACCTTCGTTCCCTTTGTGGCCTTCTGTTCCAAACAGAGATGTCAACAGAAGCCAACGAAGCGAACGAAGGGCGGGCGATTGTAAGCCGCGAATGGCGACAGTTACCACGCCGCCGAAGGCGACTTCCCGGTCACACGGCAATCATGGACGCCCGCCATCGCCGCGATATAATCCGCGTCGGCGGGTGGGGCTGGTTTTGAGCCCGTCGTCTGGTTGGGGTGATCTTCATTCTTTCTTTCCGGCCTTCTGCCGGTTGTCTGGCGTGCGACTCCGCTTTCCTTGTGTTCCACGGGCAGTCTTATCCGTCGATAAGAACTCGAATCACTGCCCTTCTGTTTCTCACTGAAAGGACACAGCCATGCGAACGATCATCGGAACAAGGGCGACAGTGTTTGTGGCCAGTCTGATTTTGACGGGGCTCGTCATGGACCGCGCGTGTGCGGATGGTCCGGTCTCCATGCCGGAGCCCGTGCTGGTGTTCATCGGCCCCGAGTACTTCGAGGCCGGCGGCAAGGAGTGGACGCGCTACCGGTACACGGTGACGAATCTGGCCGATTATTCGAACGAACTGTTCGCCATGTCGCCGGATCTGCCCCCCTGCGGCGACAACCCCAAAGCCGCCCGGACCTGGGTGAACGTCACCAACAAGAAGGGCAAGAAACTCAACGAGTTTTGCGCCCTGAAAAAGAACGACGATCTAAACGGCCTGTGGTTTTCTTTGGAACGGAATGTCATCCCGCCCAGCTACGTTTTCGTGGAGCTCACCGACCGGAAGACGGATGTGAAGATCAAGTCCAATCTGGCCGATACGACCGAATGAACCGTCCGGCAGATCACGGCAGGGAGCGACCGTTCCCTCGTCCCGCCGTCTTTCGGGGTGCCGTCGGCGGCGGCGTTGTACCGCCCGAGTTTTCGATGAGCCCTGGCGAGCAGGGACCTCGCCAGTGGCTCCCCTTTCCCGTCGAGTGCCTCACCCGCGTCTGAGGGATTCAGCGGACGAAGGCATAGGGAATCTTGTCCGTGTTCCAAGGCAGGCGCCAATGGTCGGGGTCTTCGTAGCGATAGGCCCGGTTGACGATGTTGAGCAGGCAGGCCGTCTCACCGGAGTTGTTTTGGACGCCGTGCCAGACGCCGGGGGGAACGGAGACCAGTGCGGGACGCAGCGATCCCCAGCGAAACTCGTTGACGAGGCCGAAGGTCGGTGAGCCTTGCCGCGCGTCGTACAGCACGACCTTGAGCAGACCCGAGCTGACGAAGAGCCGGTCGGTCGTGTGTTGATGGGCGTGCCAGGCGGTAATCGCCCCCGGAAAAAGCCGGACCTGGAAGACTTGATCGATACCTTCGTCATCCAAGGCCCAGTCACAGCGGAAGATTTCCGTGAGAGCCTTTTGTTCGCCGAGGACGCTTTTGGTTTCCTTGACGCGCACCCCATCGATCAACTGCCGGGGGATCTCCCAGTCGGAGGTGATGCTCTGCTTGTCCTTGGTGCATCCCTCGATGAACCCCTGTTCGGCCGTGAAGGCCGATTGCGACTTCGGTGATTCCATCGTGTGCCTCCGGGTGATTTACCGATTGCGGCTCGGTTGATTGATTCGCTCCAGCGCGGGCAATCCTCGCCGCTGTCTGAGGTGGTCGATGAAGCCTCCCTTGCGTCGATCGAGCACGAACCTCAGCACGCCAGAGGGATCGATCCCCGCAGCAAGGCAGAGTCGGCAGATCATTCTGCGGGCCAGTCGCAAAGGCAGTTTGTAAAGCGGCCTCCGCCACCAGACCATTTCCCGTTGCCGATGCCGGAGCGCTTCGGCCTCGCTGGCAAAGCCCATCGCCGCCAACTCTTTCTCCCGAAAATCAGGCTCGTGGGTGATGCGGCCAAAGTACATCTGATGCTCCTCATCCTGCCGATGGGAGTAAGCGCCCCGCCGTGCGCCGGACTGGATGGCGACCACGGTCAGTCGGGGGACCGAGTACAGGTTTTTGCCGGCCTTCCACGCACGGAACAGCCAATCCTGCGAAGGGACGCTGTAACACTCCTGATAGAAACGCCAGCCCCCGAGTTCCTCGATCATCTCGCGACGCAACAGCCAGCACGAAGCGGGTATGCCGATCGGCGGGGCGTGACGGGTCACCGGCTCGACGCGGGACAACAGATTGAGCCCCTCCCTTTGCACGAGGTCGATGAGGCTGAAGACCAGGTCCGCGCCCGATTGCTCGACCGCTGTGACCAGTGTTTCGAGATGGTCCGGCAACCAGAGGTCATCGTGGTTGAGATAGGCGATGTAGCGCCCCCGAGCCTGCTGGAAGCCCGCGTTGTTCGGCCCCGACTGTTCCCCCACGTTCTGTTCCAGGTTGAAAAAGTGGATGCGCGAATCGACCCCGGCCAATGAGGCGACCACCTGTTCGGTGTCGTCCGTGCAGGCGTCTCCCACAACGAGGAGCTCCCAGTCGCGACGGGTCTGCCAGCGCACGGTCTCGATGGCCAGAGCCAGCACATTGCTCCGGTTGTACGTCGCCACGATGATCGAGATCAGCGGTTCAGACATCAGACGAAATCGGCTCCTGCAAATTGGCATTCCGTTCAAAGGCAAGAGATGCCCCGGCGCCCACCCCGCGGTGGCAACGCGGATTGTTGGGTCTCGCATTGGCGATCTGCTCTGGTGAGCACCCAACCGAATTTTGCGACGGTTCCAGTTCGGTATCGTAACGGCCGTGTGCAATTCGTCGGGTGGCGGTTTTAGCCGGGGGGAATGACATTGGTCCAGAGGGAAACTCCAACGCTTCGAGATCACTCCCGACTTCGAGTGCGGTCCCTGCTGCAATGCCATTCACCCGGCGGATGGTTCTGGGATGACTCCCTGGTCCGTCCGACTCCAGGCCGAGTTGGATTGACTCAAGGGTCGCCAGGGCCAGGGTCATGTAACAGGTGCCGATCATCCACAGGACTCCGAACACTCCTGTCGCCCGCGCACGAATCATGGCTCGCGCTTCTGAGCGGATGGTCGTCGCTCAGAGTGAGTGAAAGGGTGCCACCTTCTCTGCCGATGGAGAATCTACGTTCGTATTCAAGTGGCATTCGTAGCGGCGGCGTAGCTCGCCACGACCCGGAAGTGGTAGGCACGCAAATTGCCAAAGTGCCAGTTCGTGGTCATTTTGTGACAAGGTAAAATTTTTGAGGAGCATGAACATGGACGCTTTGACACTTTCTTCGCTGGTGTTGGCCGCCGCCGAATACTCACTGATTTACCTCCTTTTGGGGGGCGGCTTTTTTGGAGCGATCCTCATCTTTTTCGCCGCGAAGATGCTGGGCCGGTAAGGACGACCAAGCACCCGTGATCGCGAGGCCACACGAGAGAAAGAGCTGGATTCGCCCCAGGATTAGTTCTTCGGAACACGACGGAGACATTCCACATACTTCCAGTGAAAACGTGATTCACTTACAGAACAGAACTTCAGGAGAATCTCA
>JBBPIS010000044.1:0-25147 GCA_038040225.1 Planctomycetota bacterium | reverse complement strand
ATACTTCCAGTGAAAACGTGATTCACTTACAGAACAGAACTTCAGGAGAATCTCATGTCTGGAAAACGAACAGCATCGTCGAGAAAGCCGCGTTCCACCTCTGCGTCCGAGCGGACGACATCCAGTCAGGGGAAGACCCAAGATGCCAATCTGCCTCCGGTTTCAAAACAAACTGCAGGAGGGATCGCCGGGGCGGCTCTCGGTGGACTTGTTGGTGGTCCTGTCGGGGCCGTCGTTGGCGGAATTGCCGGAGCGATGGTCGGCAATTCCTCCGCCGCCGGACAACGGCCGGTTGAAAGAACCATTGAAAACCTCAGGGCGGTGGCAGAGCCACCCGTCAAGACGGCAATCCAACGCGTGACATCGGCGATCACCGCGCGTCAGGCCGTAAAGAAGAAACCCGCCCCTAAGAATGGATCGCCGACCAAGAAGGTCGGGACAGCCAAGAAAAGCACCTCCAACAAGTCCGCTGCCAAGAAAGTTTCAAAAACGAAGACTTCATCTCGTGGGAAGCGAACCAAGGTCGCAAAATAGGTGTGAGTTGATCAAACAGATCCCACCAGCCCATCCTTGACGGTACTGCCAACAAAAAAACCTCGCCGACATGTTCTGTCGGCGAGGTTGATCGAATCGGGCTGACAGGATTCGAACCTGCGACCTCTTGACCCCCAGGCAGACGTAGCGTTTGACGAAAACACTTGTGCTGCTTCACCTTTCACTCGATCTGCTGATTCTATTCTTTCCATCGCTTACGTTCAATTCCAGCGTGTATTCCAGGTTTGCTGCGAGTGGTGCTGCAACTCCTGCTGCAAGTCACAGCTGGCCGTTGCAGCCCCTGACAGGGGTTCACTTCCACAGTTAAACGGAGAATTGCTTCTCAATCTTCAGGTTCCCCTGAGCTCGAACCATTGACCTTCGGCTCCGTAGGCCGGTGGTCTTAATCAGGGAAAATGCTTGAAAAAAGCTTGTTTCACAGCTGGGCGCAGGATGATGGAGTCGACTTGCAAACAACTGGTCCAACGACGACTGAAAGGTCCAGGAATGCACGGTGCCCCCGCCATAACCGCACTCCGGCCAATGACCTTAACGGAAATTGGAAAACTTTCTGGAATTCTCTGATCTGCCCGCTTGACATCTCGTCGCGACTTGAGCAAAACTAATACGGCGTGTTTGCCAATGGACCTAATTCACTGTGAGGAGGATATTATGGCCGCTGCAAAAAGAAATCTGACGTTGGACGAATTTCGAGCTAGTCCCGAGCCGGAGGCTTGGGAAGCGACGATTGGCAAAGTTCAAGGCGGCGTGTTTATGGATTGCCACAAGGCAATTCGAGCCGCCACCGGAATTTGGGTGGAAGAGCTGGTTCCGGTATTTCAAAAATATGATGCACTTCTGGCTTTCCATAAGAAAAAGCACTAAAGGCATTTGGCAATCAGAACTCCTTCAGGCGATAGATAGCAGCAGACTGCCGCTATCTGTCGCCATTTTAATATGCTCAATGTATACGTATTGCTAAGCGTGGTCTAGTGACTGCATGAATGAATAATGCATACCGGCAACCGCGTTCAACACGATAACATTTGGTTACAGCAAGGAATCCTCAGGTGCTTGCCTGTGGCGGCCGACTTTTTATGACGACTTCAGCGTGCAACTGCGATTGACTGCCCGACCTTAAACGATCGGACTCGCTATTAACATGCTTCCAGACACAACGGGATTCTCGCTAGACGACGTCACCGACGGTCAGCGCTATCTTGCACATGCAATGAAACGGCTTGTCGACAAGCACAGGCCTGACCTCTTTGAGTGCCTCGACCTCAATAACGACGCAATTTTCCTCGAACCATTACTCTTCGCGTACTTCAATCATCCTTCGCCGCCGACTCCGCTGGACCAGATCCTCTTTGGATATATTTCCGACGAAGCAAAGCCTTCGCAGCTCCAAGCTAAATCTGACGCCAACGGAGTTATTCACCTACCGGGATTGGGATACTTTCACACAGATCAGGCAGACCAACACACCACGCTTGAACGAAACGCAATCCAGGACAACCTTGACGCCGCTGCAAGTGCAGCTCGACCATCGACCTGCACGTCTGCATCCACTCGAATCACCGGAACCGATATCGAACTATCCTACTCCGCTGATCAGTTATACGATAGATATTACACTACACCAGAAGGAGAATCGCAGCATCCCAGGATACTACACTCTGCAGTATACAAGAAGATGTTATCCGAGGCGCTCGCCATTATCCGCGAGCACTGCCCTCAGTACTTTAGCCACATCTCCCAAGTCGCACGCAGAATAGTCCTGTTCAACAATCCTGCAATACGTCCATTCTCGACACTTTCGGCGCACGGTACTGTATTCATAAGTTCACCAGAAGAACCGAGCGTGATCTTTCTAGTCGCGGAGATCATCCATCAGTTCGGACACACCATTCTAAATTCCGTTCTATGCAATTTAAGGTCATTCTTCAATATCGACCCAAATGCATTGGTCAAGTCCTATGTCGCAGACCGGAGTGATGGAAGGACGATCTTATCGGCGGTCCACGGTCTTTACACAACGACGAAAACCGCTGAATGCCTTAGCGAAATCTACGACCGTAGCGAACTGGTCTCCTCGCAACGACACGAACTAGTAGCGAGATTGGCGGACAACCGCGACCGAGTCAACACCGGAATTGACTTCGAAATGCTCCCGAAAATACTCACCGTCCGTGGGCAGGTATTCTTCGCAACTATGATGAAGCTCTGCCGCGAAATATACAGTTCACGAACGGAGCTGTTATATGGCTTGGACACTTCAAATCAGCCGTTCGTATTCGACTACACCCTATTCATCGCAACCAACCCGCACCGCGATGCCAGCCAAAATGAATGATGCTTTGCAGAACTTGATTTGCGTTTCATGCAAGTCGGAATTATCACAATCCGAGGAGCAATGCAAGGAGCTTCACTGTGCGCACTGTGGGTGTGTGTACCCTCTCGTAGGTGGACGCATCCCAATACTCGTGCGTGATCCTATTCAGTACCTCGCCGAGATCTTTCTCTATTATGACGCTTATCTGAGGCAGCAAGAGCGAGAGGCCGCACAAATCGCAGAAGCAGTTCATCGAAATATCCTACGAATGCCAGTTATAGTGGCCTTTCAGGAAGCGATTCGAAGGAATTCACTTCTCCTGAGGGAACTCCAAACCCAAGTGCTCCCACATGTCACTCCGCAGTCCTGTGCAAGTGCTATCCAAACCGGGATTCCCGCGCCTGGCTCTTCCTATCTGATTGACTTCATGTATCTTCAGAGGGACTGGTGTTGGCTCGAAGAGGGCGAAAGGGAGGTGGCATCCATTGAGAATGCCATCTTCAGTAGCATACGCAAGTACTCGCGGGATTCTAAATTAGTTGCGGTGCTGGGCGCAGGCGCAGGAAGGCTGGCGTGCGACTTATGCGAAGTGTTCGATCGCGTTTGCGCCGTCGATATTTCGCTCATGGCCGCGTTCCAGTGTCGAGCGGTACTTAATGGACCGGTAGAATTCTTCGAACTCTCAGCGAAAAATCTCCGCGCGACGATGGATGCTGTTCGGCGTCATACAGCGTCCTTCAGCCCTTCTGAATGTACCGGTGATTCCCCTCGTCAAACTGAGCGACTTTCCTATTTCGTCGCCGATGCTCGGGAATTGCCGCTTGAGCAGCGATGTGTCTCAGTTGTTGTTTCTGCGTACTTCACTGACTTGGTGCCGTTGCGCACACTACTGCCAGAAGTTAAACGAGTCCTAAATGACGGAGGGCTGTTTATTCACTTCGGCCCCCTTGAGTATCACTTTGTTGATCTCGCTGACGCGCTCTCGGCTGAAGAGTTTCGTGCAATGCTGACGGCGAATGACTTTTCAATACTTTTTGAGTCCGAAGTCAGCGCGACTCATCTTGAGTCGTCGGTTACAATGGCGTCGCGGCGATTTGACAATTGGGTAGTCGTAGCCCGTCTAAACGTTCCCCCAGCCCAATTGCAGGCGAGTGACGTTACACTCGATGCCGTCTTACAACTCGCCGTTCCGCTGCGATTCGAGCAGACAGAGGTCATTTCCCCTCATGGTAGCAAGATAGCGTCAGCCAACCTCATTCTTCCCTCGGGTAGGCGGTTCGAAGGGGCCTCAGCAGTAACGGACATGCTTCGTTACCTTGACGGGATCAGAACTACGAGGGAAGTAATAGAGCTACTGAGCACTCAGTATGAGATTTCAGTCGATCGCGATGTTTGCGGCCTGCTGACAACGCTGACAACATTGCTCCGGTCGGGCGCGATCGAGCATACTACATTTTCTCCAGCATCCGAGACTTAGCTGGGAGAAGAGGTTCAGATGATTTCGCTAGATCGCATCAGCCGCATCGGCTTCGGAACTCATGCTATAAGCTCGCAAGTCCCGGAGCATCGCGACGCGCTGATCCACGCAATACGCCAGGGATGCACGCTAGTTGATACTTCAGCCAACTATGCTGCCGGAGACGCGGAGTGTTTGATCGGCGAAATCCTATCGTCCGATAAAACGCTGGATGCGTTTGTCGTGAGCAAATCAGGTGTCGTTGTCAAAGATATCGCCGAGAGTGTCGGGATTGCCACCGATGGTCAAACATTGCCACTGTCTGAGGCCTGTGGCGAACTGCAGTCGCTTGAAAGAATGGTGATTTCATCACTGACGCGTCTCAGTCGTCAACAGCACGACGGATATCTTTTGCATAACCCCGAAGCCGATCTTATTGAGGGGCGAATGGAATCAAAGCAGCTCTATGAGTACTTAGCAGGCGCCTTCGAGGTGCTTGAGCGATTCGTCGTCGATGGCGTGATCCGTTACTATGGTATCAGTTCGAACACATTTCACCTGCCAATGTCCCAAGGAGTTACAATTGATTTGAATCGCGTCATCAGGGTGGCAAGCTCCGTATCTCGTCAGAATCGCTTCAAGTTTATCGAATTCCCATACAATCTGATTGAAAGCGGCGCTACTCGCAGTCACCACGACGGCCTAAGCCTTTTAGAAGTTGCGCATCGAAATGGCATTATTGCACTCTCAAACCGTCCATTGAACGCGCGTTCCGAGTCGGGTGCTATTCGTCTTGCGATTTATCCCGACGACGAGGTGATAGTAGATTCACTCGCGGACCGGGCGATTGTCGATGAGTGGCTTACGACTATTAGCAGGCAACTTCGAGCAATTGACGAGCCGGACGATCCGTTGTCGTTCAGAATCGTACGGCATCTCAACCAGCACTGGATGGATGTAGGAAATCCCGAGGCAGTGGAGAAAATATTCCTTGAGCATGTCTTGCCATTTCTAGTTCACATTTACTCTGGAGCAATTCCTGACACGGATCGCGCACCACATCAAGCGTTCTACGATGTCGTTCATCGATATTCGCGTCACACGCGTCGCCGTAGGAGCGAATCGATTGCGGATGACTTGGGATTTACTGCTATGATGGCTTCTGGAAGATCGCTTCCAGCACTTGCATGCGAGAAGTACTTACAAGCGGGCGTCGATTGCGTGCTGGTCGGCATGCGAAAAGTTCGTTATGTAGACGAGCTTCAGCACTTATTCAAACGCGGATTATGAATGTGCCAAGCGCCGGCTAATAGGGCGAGTTCTCCGATCATTTATTGCGCTGCTGCCACAAGACTCCCGTGTCGCAATATCATGGCATGTCGCGATTCACCCTATACGAAGTACGGAAGAGACGAAGCAGCGACTCTGCCGGTCCCTATTTCTGGGGATACTTCGCTTTGATCTGCGGCTTCAGCGCGTCTCCCGCTCGCCGCATTGCACGCCAGACTCTCGCATCTATTACTGGAAAACTGTCGTCGAGCACCGCAGCATAGGCGGCGAGCGTTGGCTGTGTCGTCCGAGCTTCAAAGAGAACATCGGTCGATGCTGGCAGTAGATATGATGATGCGAACGTGATTGTTGGTTGAGCAAACGCGTGAAAGCCTGTTTTCGATTGAATAAACGAAAGAAAGGCGAGAATCGCGCCGCGCTTCGCCGCGAGTTTTCCCCGTGGCACCACGAATCCATCGATCCACGTCGGAGTCCCTTTTGAGGTCTCGGCGAAAGTGAACGGACGTACAACGAGGTCGTCCTGCTTGAACGAGGGTAACAGACCGGGAGGGTTGAGCTGCATCTCACGTTCGGCGTAGTACAGCCGCTCGGAGTATCCCAAAAGGGCAGCATGCGGTGCATTCGAGAAATCCCGTGGGTAGATAAAGGACTGAGCGTGATAAAAGCTAAGATGTTCACGACGTTCCTTGGACATCTCACCGACCAGGCGAATGACTGCGTTGGCGGCCTCCGGTTTCAAGGTCGCCGTCTCTCCTGCTGGTTGCGCTGAGATCGCCAGCAAATGAGTCTCGGCCTCCGCAGCTCCGAACTGATCGATTACTGCGTCGGTATAGAATTCGCCCAACCCCGTGCTTCCCCAGAGGTCGACACAGAGCGGCTTGCCACCGTCACCGTCGAGGGCAGCGAGAATTTCGGTGAACGTCTTTGCGTTCTTCAGCGTCGTATCTGTGGTGCGAAACACTAGGAAGTTGCCGCAAACAAGGTGCGGTACCGCGTAACGTCCTCGATTTGAGTTCCGCAGTGTTCGTGCGGGCGGGAGCAGTCCGCCAGCGGCAGGTAAGGCGAAGTCCGGGATTTCATCGATGCCGCCATAGACGCCGGCGATGAGGTCATCGATACGGCAGACATCAATCTCGGCCACATCGAACTCGGTCAATTGTTCTAAGCCATCGTCATCGATTGAATCGCTGTAGGGGTCCCACAATTCCACATCGAGATCGATCGAAGGATGCGCTTTTTCGAAGTCCGCTTCGAGACGCTTGATCGCTGCCGACGCATCGGGCACAAAGGCGAATACCGCCACCTTCAGCGGCGTCCGCTCTTGAGCCCGCAACGTACCCGATACACACAGTACGACGAGGACGCCAACCCAACGACGTTGCCAAGAAATAAAACTCGCCATGATGGAAATTCCGGTACTGACCAGCCAATTTGGACATGATCGACTCGCCCCGCAAAGTTGACCTTGCCATCTTCTGCGAGTGCGGTAGCCTAACACAAGTCCAGACGAACAACCTACAATTCAATCCGCGCATTCGCCGTTGGCGAAGAGGCCGCTCCACGTTCGTCTGGACAATGAACGGAGCGGCCTTTTTCGTTGGCGCGACCGAGGCGGGCCACCACATGGAAGAAGATGAAGTGCGATTGGAGCTTGACATTATGAGGGGGCTGATTTTCGCCCAGAGTTTTATGATCGAATCTATGATTGCGTCTCATCCGAACCCCAAATACCTGAAAGCCATCTTCGCGATTCGATTCAAGCCCGAAATTCTCCCCGAGAGTCTTCGCCCGGCGTACTCAATTCCGTTCGAGAAATATGTTCGCGTTCTGGACGGTCGCATTGAGGAGCTTGGGGGGTAGTGAAGTAGGCTCGCCAAATCTGCCTGAGGCGTGGCGGCAAAGGCGAGAGATACTTATCAACACGCCCCAGAAACTCCGCGTCTTCCATGAAGACGTAGACGCGCGGCGCCTGTATTTCAATCGAATCGGACATCGCTCTCTGATTTCTGTTGCCGTCTGGACAGGCACACTTCAGCAAAACAGAAGCCCGAACGCAATAGGCCGTTCGGGCTTCATCTGTTCACCAGTCACACTGCAACAGTCTTCGCGGCTTCCGTCAACAACCGCTTCAGCGGCACCGATCTCGCCAATGAGTTCACCGAGATTCACGGGGCCACTGCCTTGAGTGTGGCTGGCCCTGAGAGAGAAACAGGGCGGCAGACCGTCAAGGCAACGGTTCTTCGGGGATCAGCCTAGCCGCCTGTTTCGAGAAGTATGCGCGGCACGCTGGGCGGCGCGAAGCGAGTGTGGCTAGACTGCTGGCGGGACGCGGTTCAGCCATGTCCAAATTGGCTGGTCAGTACCAGATACTTGGACGGCTCATTGACGACTCGACCTGCCAGTGTGGTTTGCTCCGCGAACACGTAGACCGCTTCGGTGTGGCTGTTCATGGTTCACCCGACCTTTCCGGCCGTTTGAACGGCGAGGGATTCCATGCGGGACGAGTAGTGGTTGGTCATCTCGCTCGTCGAGTGTCCCGCCAGAGCCTGCGCGGCTTCGATGCCGTACTGCTCACGAATGCGGGTACAAAACGTGTGCCTCATCCAATGCGGAGTCCAGCGTTCGATGCCCGCCTGCTCACAAACACGCGTGATTGCCCGGCAGTAGGCCGTGCGGGTGATGTCGAACAACGGCTTGTCAGGATCGGCCGACAAATACTGCGCGAGGATCAACTGAGCTTGCGGCCCGAAGTGCAGCGTCCGCGACTGGCCATGATGCTGGCATTTGTGATCGACCAAAGCGGCTTTCCAGACCTTGCCCGTCCGGTCGATCATGCCCGTGGTGAGCATCAACAGTTCGCCGGAGCGTGCGCCGGTGAGCAACTGCAAGTCGATCAGATCACGGACCAGCGGTTGAACGCGCTGGCGAACGGATTCGATGTTGCCTTGATTGACGGCATGGCGCGGGGGGTTGTCGTGTGCCTCGGTTCGACCGGCCAGTAAAGGGGAGACAGCTTGCAGCCGCGCCAGCACGGCCGCGTCCACCATCTCATTCTCGACGGCATGTTTGAAGATTCGCCGGAGCCGTCCGACCATCACGTTGATGTTGCCGCGCGCCCAGCCGAGTCCCACCATCTTCGCCCGAACCGCCTTCAACGCCAGCGGTCCGAAGTCTTGCGCCGGGATCATGCCGTACAGTTCGCGGAGTACTTTGATTGCCGAGCGGTAGCAGTGGACCTCGGATGTCGGCTTGCCGTTCTTGACGTAGTGCTGTTCGGCGTGCGTCCAGAACGAGAGACAGATTTCCGACACGGACGGACCGTGATCGGCTTCGACGTGATCGGCCGCAATAGCAGGTGTCCGCCGTCTCGCCATCGGATCGACTGGTGACTGCCCGGACGCAATCCGAGCGACCAGCGTACCGTAGCGGACACGGCTTTGGTCGCTGCCGTATTCGCCCAGGTAGTGATCCCGCCCGGCGATGCGGACACGCGCCTGCCCGGTGGGCTTGTGGAGCAGATAACTCGGCAGCTTTTTCTTGGCCAAAGAACGAACCGAACCTGAGACGTTCATGCGGTTTCCTTCAAAAGTGGTAGTTTACTACCACGGTTTTCAAGGTTTTCAGCCGCACTGACGAACGTCGTCAGGTATCGTAACTCTCGATTCGGTCTACTGTTCTGAAAAATCGGGCTGACAGGATTCGAACCTGCGACCTCTTGACCCCCAGTCAAGCGCGCTAGCCAAGCTGCGCCACAGCCCGCGAATGGGACTCAAGCGGGTCACTCGCGATTCGATCCGCGATGCCAACTCTCAGTCCCAACGGCGTCGGACTATCGCAACGACGGTTGAACAATGCAAGTGCTCGGTCCCACATTTGGATGTGGCGATGAGTCATGCCTGCTTGGTCAAGCGGCAGAAAAAATGTGACCCCCGGCGTGAGGGGGAAGAAACGATTTCCGCCAAAGCTGTCGTTGTCATTTCCGTTTTGGCAGCGGGTTGAGACGTCTCAAATCAAGAACGTCCAGCGGCGAGAACTTGGCCGGTTTCACAGCTGGCTCACTGGGTGAGGGCGATTCCGCGACTTCGGCCGGTGGGGCAAAGGCCACAATCTGCAGGTCGTCGATCGCCAGTTCGCCGAGACCGTGGAGTGAGATTGTGACGGTCAGATCCTGACTCTCGGGAACGACGCGCAGCAGTTCAAACCGTTGCCAGTCGCGGGCCGCCTTCACTTGCCAGGCTCCGGTCTTGCCGAGCAGGCTGTCGTGAATCGTGGCTCCGTCGAGGCTTCCCAGGACGGCTTGCGGCAGCTTCACCCAGCCGCTGATTCTGACGACCTGGCCGGCATGCACGCTCAGCGGCGGCGAGACCACGGTCACGGGAATCTTGTTCAGCGACACCGGTGGTTGCTCGTCGGCTGTGGATTGAGCAGCCAGTCGCAGGCTGTACTGCCCCTGCTTCGCGGACGGGTGAAGTTCCGCAGCCGACTGCACTCCGGGGATGGCTCGCTGTTCATGACGCCATCCGGCGGCGATCAGTGTGTCGAGGTCTTCAAACTCACCCGACGGCAGCTTGTTGGGAGCCGCGACAAGACTGCGCTCGGGCATTCCGCGCATCAATCTCCAATGTGCGGGGAGCGTCTGAAAGGACAGGGCATGCGGGCTGACGACGGGAGACGGCAGCTTCTTGACCGCGTTCTCCCAGTGCGCCCGCTGAAGCATCCTTGCCAGTTGCATCGCGTCGGCGGCGTGTTGCCGAGCCGACTGGTACTGCTGCTGCTTCAGGGCCGCGTCGGCGTTGTTGGAGTGCTGCTTCGCCTGCTCCAGCAACCGTCGCGCTTCGGGCAAGCCGACGCCCAATTGCTGCAATTGTTGGTCGACCTGCCGAACTCGTTCGAGTTTCAACTGACTCAGTTCGACGCACGCAGCCGCGCTCCGGTCCTGCATGGCCAAGATGCGCTGATTGAGTTGCTCGACGACACTTTGATCCGAGGTGATCAGGATCGCCGCCGTTTGGTCGAATCGGGGGAGGACGATCTTGATTCCCCCGGCGACTGTCTCGCGAGCCAGATTCTGCAAGCGGCCGGTCGTGGTGATCTCCCACGCCGACGCCGTCTCACCGCCGCCGGGAACGATGATCGTCGCATTGCTGGCCGCCAATTGACCGGGGACGAACTGCGATCGATCCTCCAACCACATCGGCAACAGCAGCGCACCGAACTCGGACCGAATCAAGGCGGCCGTCAGTTCGCGTTCGCGCTGCTTGTCAGCCGCCGAGTCGGGCTTCCTGTCGGCCGACTTGCCGCCGAGCAGGGTCTTCGTCATCGCGGGAGCCGGCTGCTCCGCGTGACGTGCATCGACCGTGAACGGGATCAACTGCACAGACGAACCCGTCGCCAGCCACGGTTCCAGCAGAGCCAGTTCCAGATTGAGTTGCGTCAGCGTGAGCAACCGTTCGCGAGCGGCGGTTCCTTCACCATCGAGCGGCGTGGTCGTCCAATAGCCCACGCCGCGACAGCCGGCAGCCAGGGCGGCGTAGACCTGCGCACGAATCTGTTCGGGTTCGAGCAGCGGCGTGGTTCCGGCCGACGGCGCGAGGTCCATCAGTTCGGGGGACGGCTCCGTTTGAATCCACGTCCAGCACAGCGTGCCGGGCCACGCGCGATCGCGTTTCTGCACGAGTGACTCCCGGTAGTCGAGCAGCGTCACCTCGCTGTTCATCACGTGCCGGCTGATCCCCAACAGATCGAGATGCCGCGAACAAAGCCGTTCGTCGTCGGCCACGTCGGCGGCCAGCGGTCGCTTGAAGACTCGATCCGCATCGCGCACCTGATTGGTCCAACTTTGCAGTCGAGGCCGCCCGGTGGCTGTCAGCCGCGCGCCCATCATCCAGAACAGGACGGACGAACTGCCCGGTGCGAACGGCAGCAGGCTGGCATCTTCGGAATCGAGCGGCTCGCCGGTGTTGTCCTTCGCGAACGGAGGGATCGCGGTGAGCCAGAGTCCCTGCCGGCGCAGCGGTCCGGTGATCGCAGTCGCCTCCACATCGGAGACCCAGGCCACGTTGAAGCCCGCCGCCGCCAGTGCCTCGGGTCGCTCATCGTGATAGACCGCGATGCGAGGCAGGAAGGGCTTGCCTTCCACGCGCAGTCGGTGCAGACGAAATTCGACCGGCACCGCGTTCGACCGGTCGGAATCCTTCGCACCCACCGGCATCACCGAGCGGTCCGAACGCGGATCCACTTCCACCGGCACGATGGGGCCGATCGTCAGATCGTCCAGCAGCAGTTCCGCCGTTCCCGCTGACAGGTTGCAGCCGACGATGACTCGATCCACAAACATCGTCGCCGGATCGATGGTCACCCGTTTGCGGGCTCTCAGTAGTCGAAGCTGATCGTTGACCGCCTTGTCCGATGTGCGACACTTCAGCTCTTGCCATTGGCCCGGTGTCTGATAGGCGTCGCCCGTCACGATCGTGCTGAGCGGCGCACCCGTCTCGGGATCGGTGAGTCCTCGAAATCCGATCCGCAGCGCCAGCACAGCCCCCGCGCAATCGGAGCGGACCCACAAACGGGCTTCGAGTTCATCGAGCACCTGTGCTGTCGGAATCTCATGCTCAAACCGCAGCGGTACGTTGTCGCGAACCACCTTCAACCGGATGAGTTCGGCACCACCGCGATGTCCCGCCTCGCGTCGCCGCTCTTGAATCGTCAGCTTGGCGTCGGTCTCTCGACAACGGACCTGCCAACTCTGACCGGGGCCATCGAAATCGAACTCGAAGTCTTCGGCGAGGAGCCGCCCCGTGCCGCTCCACACGAGCAGCAACGCCACTGCCGCGGCAGAGCCTGCCAACCCAATCCCCGGGCATCGAGTTTTCGGAGTCCGCATCCTGCGATTCCGTATCCCGTTCCACGCAACCGCTACAGACGGACTCGCGCAGAATCAACTTCGCAAAAAATTTCTCGTCACACTCGGTTCGACTGGAGCGAGCGTTGGTGCTGGCGTTGCCGAAACGCCTCACGTCGGCAAAGGCCAACTCTCGGCCTAAGTGCCGGATTCTAAGGGACTTCGCGGAAGTCGCCTAGCCGAACCGTTGCCGGTTGGCCACAGGGCCTCGCCACCGGCAGAACCGAATGAAATGCCGACACTCCCTATGAGGCCATGACTTACAGCCAGCCATTGTGTTCGGTCCCTCGCCTGCGCAGAATCATCGCGTCGTGAAGGAACTGTCGGGAGGAGCGAAGACCGTGACGAAGCAGACTCGATTTCCAAACAGCGATGAAGAAGAAGTTCCTCGAGAACTTGCGGAACTCGGCAAACGCATCGCCGACTCGTCCGATCCCAGCCGGGCGGAATTGGAGTTGGCCTACCATCGCGTCGTCGATTCCGTACGCCGCCGCCGCCGCATCCTGAGTCTCGTGCAGGAGGCACTCTCGCAACTGCGCCTCGACATCAAATACCTGATGTTCGACCTCGAAGTCACCCGCCAGGAACGAGACGAACTCAAGCAACAACTCGAAGACAGCTAACGCAACGATGGTCCTCGTCGTCCGCAACGAACAGTGCCCCGGATGATCGCCAACATCCGGGGCACTTTCGTTGCGCACACTAATCCGCAGCGTAAGGACCGGCGCCGCAATATGTGTCTGCTCGTGGCGGATGCTGCCAGCATCCGAGTCGACGCTGGCAGCGTCGCCCACGACAGTTATTGCCGCGCCGGCGTAAGCGAGGGCGAATCGAGGTAATGCCCTCGCTTAGGCTGCGGGTTAGTGCGCGGCGCTGAGTTCTCTCCACAAAGCGGCGGTGACAATCCCGGCCAGCGCGCGTTGAACGGCGATCTACTTCTTCGGCGCGGGGATCTGCAACTCGATGTTGGATTTGTCCAGCATCCGGCGGCGAACTCCGGCCGTCTGATCGGCGAGCATCTTCCAGATTTCTTCGCGCTGCTCGGCACCCTTGGCGACCGCGGTGGCCTGTTCGGCGCGAATCTGGCCTTCATTGGTTTGCACGTTGTAGGTGCTCGGTCGATAGCCGGCTCCGCCCCACACGCTTCCGGCCACCCAGCCCGGATCGTACTTCACGTCGTAGGTGATCGAGTTCTGCAAACGATTCATCTGCAAGGGCACACCGCGGAGCGAGGCCGCCAGCGAACGCAGCTTCGACGCGACATCGGCTCCATAGTCGAGCAGTTCCTGATCGACGTTTCGCATCGGCAACTGATCGATCTTGCGGGCGAAGTTGTCGTGCCACGTGGCCGTCTTGGCGTAGTCCTTCGCCTTGCGGTTCATCACTTCGAGATCAGCCAGCGACTGATAGACGGCGGTGAAGTAGGTCTGGTTGGTGGCGGCATTCGGCCCGGTTTTTCCGGGGACAGGGCGCACGGCGGTGTCCGGAGTGGGAGGCATCGGGGTTGTCTCCGCCTCGGACGCAGACGGCGATGGTGAAATGAGCAGACTCAACACGCGACGCTGACTGGAGTCGGACA
Source organism: Planctomycetota bacterium (assembly GCA_038040225.1). Taxonomy (GTDB): domain Bacteria; phylum Planctomycetota; class Planctomycetia; order Planctomycetales; family Planctomycetaceae; genus Schlesneria. The sequence goes on along the minus strand of JBBPIS010000044.1, from coordinate 11,052 downwards.
AGTCCATCACCAACGTGACCGATTGCGCGGCCACTTCGACCTTCGCCGTTTCCAGTTCTTCGATGTAGGCGCCGGCATCGCCGAAGAACTCCGCCAGCAGCGGGCGGAAATAATCGCCGACTCCCTTCGGGACATCGGCCCCGAAATCGAGCGACAGGCGCGCCACGGTCTTCTCCTCGACACGAATCTGCAGCCGCACGCCCCGCAGTTGTTCGACCAGCTTGCTCAATGTCTCGAGGTGAGCCGCGATCCCTGCCAGCGACTGCATGCGGGCCAGCCGCGCGCGAACGAGCTTGGGTCCGAACATGTCGCGCGTGTCGAAGGCCATCAGAATCTGAGACGACTCATCCTTGATCGCCTCGGTGAAATAAGCGGCTGGAGCCGGGTTGTCCTTGCGCTCGCAGCGCGCGATCCAGCGGGCCATCTCCTGACGAAAGCCGGGACGAATCAGGCCGGTCACTCCCGGAAGGATCTCGGCGACGAGGGCACCGCGCGACGTGCGGGCCATCGGCACCTGCCCGATCCATTCCACCTCGGTCCCCTCGCGCTTGGCGAGTTCGGCGATGGACGACATGCGCTGCCACGAGGCCACGCTGTAGACCAACGGGCTGCCCGCGTCCTCCAAGTGAAACGAAACGCCCCGCACCAGCGTGTCGACCGTCGGCGGAATGTGCAGCGAACCGGCGAGGAATTCGGTCTCGTGCTTCTTCGCCCAGTTCTCGCGCTTGCCGCGCGGGGTGTTCGTCAAATCCTTGACTCTCACCACGACCACGGCATTCACCGTGTCGGGGACGAGCTTGAGCAGATCGCCCGCACTCTGCTCGGCCGCAGCGAGCGGCGTGCCTCCCAACAGGAGCAACGAGGCCAGCAGGCCGGCTCGCCCCATCAGGAACCATCCCGCAGTCCGAACGAGGCCGGGCTGCGCGGAAAGGTGTTTACGGGGAGTTCGCCCCGCGATGAACTCCGACTTTGGAACAGCATGCATGGTCAGCTCCACGGGTGAAGGACAATGTGAGACTTCGCAGTCAACCAGCCGCACTGAACGGCTTCAGCGCACAAATGTCAGTCCCGGATCGCCGGGGTTGTTCGCATCGAGTCGGAAGTTGAGCTTGTTGTCGGCCAGCATGGCGACCTGTCCGACGAGCGGCGGCCCTTCGGCGGGGCGCAGAATCAGCAGGTTGTCGGCCAGCGTTGATGTCCCCGTGAACTCCTGCGGCTTTTTGTTCTGAGTGAACTTCCACGAGAACTTCTTGTCCGCCGAGACCGTGAGCGCCACGACCGAGCCGTCCGGTTGCGTGGCCTTCCACGAACCAACGAGCTTGTCCGCCTCGACCGGCGTCGTCGCGACGGCGGTGTCTTCGGAAGCGGGTGCAGGTTCGCCTTCCGCTGGCGGCGTCAGCGTCTTGACCATCTGAGCCGACAACTGATCGGTGGGCTGAAGTTTCACGACCGCTTTGAATTCGGTGAGGGCCGCTGCGCTGTGGCCGCCCGTCAAGTAATGATAGGCCAGCACGAAGCGGGCCTGCGCCGACTGGGGGTTCGCCTTGCGATACTGTTCGAGCGCCCGCAACTGCTTAGTGTAGGTGTCCACGCTGGGATAGAGACTGACCAGCGTCGTCCAGTCCCAGCCGGGGCCGTTGGAAAGGACCGCGTAGATTGTGGGAGCGGCCTGGTCGTACTTCTTCGTGGCGAAGAGGACCAGTCCACGGAACTCGTGCAACACCGGATCGCTCGGCGATTTCTGAATGGCCTGATCGACATTGACGAGCGCGGTGGCATAGTCGGCGTCATAGAACGCGGTTCGCGCTTCACCCAGCCACTTCGATGCCTGATCTTCGGTCGTGGGAGGTGCCGGTGTTGACGGGTCGGCGTTCGCCGGGGGGTCCACAGGCGCGTCGGCGGGTGCCGACGTCATGATCGGCTGCGAGTAATCGACATAGGTGCTGCCGACGGCATACGGCTCTTCGTAGTACGGGTTCGAATACGTCGCGTAGCCCCACGAGTACGGCATGAACGAACTGACAACGGCTCCACTGATAAAGCCGGCCCCCCACCAGGCGGCGGGGCGGTTGTACCAGTTGCCGCTGCAACTGCCGTGATACCAGTCTCCGTGGTAGTGCCCGTGGCTGCCGCCATTGTTCCAGTAGTTGTTGTTATTCCCAATCCCACCGGGACGATTGTCAACGATGCCTCCCGGTCGGTTATTGCCGATTCCACCGGGCCGGTTATCACCAATCCCTCCGGGGCGATTGTTTCCAATCCCACCGGGACGATTATCTCCGATCCCTCCCGGCCGGTTGTTTCCAATTCCGCCGGGTCGATTGTCACCGATCCCGCCGGGACGATTATCGCCAATGTTTCCCGGAAGTTTGTTGCCACCACCTGGCTTGTTCCACAATCCGGGTTGGCTCGGGTTCAGTCCCGTTCCCGATCCCGGCCTCATGCCAGGCCGCTCGCCCACCCCAAGATTTCCGCCACCGATGCCGTCTGGCCGGCTGCCGGGAAGCGACGGGCGCTGATTGGCGTTCCCGATCCCACCACCGCCGCCCGGGCGAGAGGCTGTTGGCAAACTGGGCCTCGTTGAGGGAGTCGATGGCCGAGAAATACTGGGCCGTGACGGTGTGGAGGGTCGGCTCGCACCACCTGGATTGAAATTGGGCCGCGACGCGCCACCGCCACCGAAATTGGGCCGGGCCGCACCACCTCCGCCTCCACCAAAATTCGGGCGTGCTCCTCCGCCTCCGCCTCCGAAACTTGGCCGGGCACCTCCGCCTCCGCCACCAAACCCGCCGCCTCGACCACCACCACCACCACCACCACCACCTCGACCACCACCACCACCTCGACCGAAGAGCGGAGAGACGCACACGATCACCAACAGAGACACACAGGCAACTCGAAGTCGAACGGACGTTTTCATTTGTCGAACTCCATCAGGAGTGAATTGATTTGAAGAACTCTGACAACACAGACGAACGAGAGGTTTCAGACTCACGTTTATTTCTCATCACATCCGCCGATGGACTACCGCCCGTCCGCCGCAGCGGTCTCGGGCTTGGGAGGCTTTCTGACCACGATGACCTGCTCGATCTCGGGGGTCAGCTCGCCACCGATCACGCGGTCGTAGGATTGCCATCCCCAGCGATCCTTGTCGATCATCTTCACCACATTGGTGGCGGTGCCGACCTGGCCTTCGCTGGTCACGCTGCGCTGCTTGTTGATCCAGCGGTCGTCATCGCGGGACCACAGTCCCTCACCGTAGCCTCCGGTCGAATCGAAGACCCACGAGCGAATCTGATTGGCCAGCGGATCCCAGCCGATCCGTTGCGAACCGGACATCACTGGATGACCGTCAAACTTGGCCGAGAACTCGCCGAGCAGGAAGTTGCCGTCGTCGGACCAGCGGTAGGTCGAGGAGACCACCGCGTCGGGACTCTCGTCCACCCATTCGCCGACCAACCAGGCCAGTTGTTGCAGCCGCTCGCTGATACTCGGTGCGATGGAGGTGATGTCGCGGACACTCGCCATGCGCCACTTTCCATCCTGCTTGATGTGAACGACGGCGTAACGGCTGCGTTCGGGAGGCTCATCCGGCGAAACTGTGACTGTCGTGGTACCGTCTTCCACGAGCAGCCCCGGCCCGATCGAACGGATCGACTCGACCTCAAACGACATCTTCGCCCCGGGCCGTGCCGCAAAGGCCGCGACGAATCGCTCTTCGATGGCGACGCGACCGTGCGTCACTTCGCCGTCTTCATCCACCAGTTCGGCATCGTCGGTGAAGAAGGCGGCCAATGCTTTCGCGTCCGCCGCGTTGTACGCCTTCTCCACATCGTCGATCAGTTGGTGAATCGCCTTCTCATCGGCCGATGTCTCGGGCGCAGCGGCGACGACCGGCTTCGCCTTGGCCGGCTGCGCGGGAGCGGCCTTCGTTTTCGACGCACCAGCCGGCGCATCCTTCTGAGCCATGCAGACGGCGGCGATGGTGAGGCCACACACCACGGTTCCCACAGCAACAAACAAATTTTTCATGAGTCTTCCTTTCACAATGCGAGTTGTCTTGGCTGTTTCACGAGTGTCTATGAGTCAGCCGACTTCAGTGCTGAGTCGGTTCGGTTGGAGGGGGAGTGGCCGCAGCAGAGGGTTGTCCTTCGGGTGGTTTCTGGCCACCGAGTTTCTCGATGACCAGATAGAACACGGGCGTCAGGAAGATACCGAAGAACGTGACGCCGAGCATGCCGAAGAAGACCGCGACCCCGAGTGTCTGACGCATCTCGGCTCCCGCTCCGTGCGAGATCACCAGCGGGGCCACTCCCAGAATGAACGCGAACGACGTCATGATGATCGGACGCAGACGGTTCTTCGAGGCCGAGACCGCAGCGTCGAGGGCCGTCATGCCCCCGGCCCGCCGCGCCCGCGCGGTCTCGACGATCAGGATCGCGTTCTTCGCCGCCAGGCCCACGAGCACGATGAAGCCGACCTGCACGAAGATGTTGATGTCCATCCGCCACATCCACAGCCCGGCCAGAGCGCTGAGCAGACACATTGGCACGACCATCAATACCGCCATCGGCATTGACCAACTCTCGTACTGTGCCGCCAGCACCTGGTACACGAGCAACACGGCTCCGATGAACGCGAAGATCGCCGCACTCCCTTCGAGCAGTTGCAGGTACGTCAGCTCGGTCCACTCGAACGCCAGTCCGTCACCCAACTCGGTTGCCGCCACGTTGTTGATCGCCGAGATCATCTGCCCGGAGCTGACTCCCGGCAGAGTCCCTCCGTTGATCGGGGCCGCCGGGTACATGTTGTAGCGCGTGATGACGAACGGGCCACCCACTTCCTCGATCTTGGCGAGCGTTCCCAGCGGGACCATCTCACCGGCGGCGTTGCGAACCTTGAGCGAGCGAACATTTTCGGCGTGGACGCGGAACGCCGAATCGGCCTGGACGTTGACCTGCCACGTCCGGCCAAACTGATTGAAGTCGTTGACGTAGGCTCCTCCAAGAAACACCTGCAACGCCTGAAACACGTCGTTCAAGGGGACTCCCAGCGCCTTGCACTTGGTCCGATCGACATCGATGAACAACTGTGGCGTGTCGGACCGCAGACTGTTGAACATGCCCACGATTCCCGGCTGGCTGTTGCCGGCCGCCGCGAGTTGATCGGCTCCCTGTTGCAGCGTGTCGAGGCCCACGTCGCCGCGATCCTCGACCATCAACTTGAAGCCTCCCGCCGAACCGAGTCCGTCCACGGGAGGCGCACCGAACACGGCGACCTGCGCGTCGATGATCTCCGTGAAAAAGTGCTTTCTCAGTTTGGCGGCGATCTTGTCAGCGTTGAGTTCCGGATCGCGCCGATGATGAAAGTCTTCGAGAATGATGAACATCGAGCCGAGATTCGAGCCGACCGCGTTCATCACAATCGACTGACCGGGAATGCCGATGGTATGCGCGACGCCGTGCTCCTCGCTGGCGATCTTGCCGATGCGCGAGACGACATCCACGGTTCGCTCCAGCGACGCGGCGTCGGGCAGTTGGACGTTGACCAGCAAATAACCCTTGTCCTGCACCGGAATGAACCCGATCGGCGTGCGAGTCAGTCCGACATAGGTCATCGCCAGCAAGCCGCCATAGACCAACACCACGATCGCACTGACTCGCAACATCCCGGCGACGATGCGACCGTAGACATTCGTCACAACATCGAAGCCCTTGTTGAAGATTTTGAAACAGCGCGACAGGAACAGATTCGCTCGTTTGGCGATCAGCCACCCGATGACCGCTCCCGGCAGACTGGCGATCGCGAACACAACCCAGGCCATGACTGCGGCATCGGCTTTCACTCCGACCAGCGGGGCGATGAGCGGTTCCAGGTACGAGGCACTCAGCCAGCCGAGCAACGCCACGTAGCCCCACCACGGCAGCGCTTCACGATCGTCGTGGCCGTGCTTTCGGTTCTTGAAGATCTGCACCGCGCGAGACGGCGTCATCGTCATGGCGTTCATCGCCGAGATGATCATTGATGTCGAGATGGTCAGCGCAAACTGGCGGTAGAACTGGCCGCTGATCCCGCCGAGAAAGGCGCTCGGCAGGAAGACCGAACTCAGGACCAGCGTGATGGCGATGATCGGGCCGGTAATCTCATTCATCGCGTTGATCGTGGCCGTCCGCGCGTCGAGACCCTTCTCCAGCCAGACTTCAATGTTTTCGAGCACGACAATGGCGTCATCGACCACGATCCCGATGGCGAGAACCAGGCCGAACAGCGTCAGGTTGTTGATCGTGAAGCCCAGCATTGCCATCACCGCCAGCGTGCCGATCAGCGAGACCGGCACGTCGATCATCGGCAGAATCATCGACTTCCAGTCTTGCAGGAACAGCAACACGACGATGGCGACGAGAATGATCGCGTCACGCAGCGACTTGAAGACCTCGTGAACCGACTCGTCGATGAAGGGCGTGGTGTCGTAGACGATGGAGGCGTGCATCCCCTGCGGGAACGTCCCTTCGAGTTCCTTGACCTTGGCTCGAATGCCGTCTGCCGTGCCGAGCGCGTTCGATCCCGGCGTCTGGAAAATCGCGAGACCCACCGACGGCTGGCCGTCCAGAGTGCATTCCGTGTCCTGATTCTTGGCACCCAACTCCAGCCGCGCGATGTCGCGGAGCCGCGTCACCTGACCGGTGCTCCCCGTCTTGACGACGATCTCCGCAAACTGATCCGGCTCGATCAGCCGCCCCAGCGTGGTGAGCGAGTATTGAAAATCGAGACCGCTCGGCACGGGAGGCTGTCCGACTCGCCCGGCCGCGACCTGAACATTCTGCTCCTTCAGCGCATTGACCACGTCACCGGCGGCCAGACTGCGTGATGCCATCTTGTCGGGGTCGAGCCACACGCGCATCGAGTAGTCCTGTTGACCGAGCATCGAGATATCGCCGACTCCCTTCAGTCGGAGCAACTGGTCGCGAAGCTGAATCGTCGCGTAGTTGCTCAGGAACAACTGGTCCTGCATCGAACGACCGGTTGCCGGATCGATGTCCGAATGCAAATTGACGACGAGCAGAATACTGGGCGACTTCTTCTTGGTGCTGACCCCCGTCGTCTTCACGACATCGGGCAGCTTGGGAACCGCCAGCGCGACGCGGTTCTGGACGAGAACCTGCGCCATGTCGAGGTTCGTGCCGAGTTGAAACGTCACGCTCAGCTTGTACCCGCCGTCGTTCGTGCATTGCGACGACATGTAGAGCATGTTCTCGACGCCGTTCACTTCTTGTTCGATCGGCGCGGCGATGGTCCCCTGCACGACGATCGCGCTCGCGCCGGGATAGGAACACGAAACCTCAACGGTCGGCGGCGTGATCTCGGGATACTGCGCGATCGGCAGCGTCCCCAACGCCGACAAACCGGCAAACACGATCACCAGCGAGATGACCGTCGAAAACACCGGCCGGTCGATAAAGAACTTCGAAAACACGCGGCGTTCCTTCGGTCAGTTCAAGGCGAGAAGAGTTTCAACCACGGATGGCACAGATAAAAAGTGAAGAGTCAGATAAAGATTCAGATCGATAGTGAACTCTTGTCTTGTCCCCTCGCCCCGGCTTGGGCACCGCCGCTTCGGTGGTCGGGAGAGGGTTAGGGTGAGGGGTCTTCTCCCTTTGCCAAACCACGACGCGATCAATGGTCGTTCGACTTCGATGCGCCACCAGCGGGCGTCGCCTTGTGATCGGAAGCGCCCGTCGCCGAAGTGGCCTCCGCTGCCGAACCACCTGTGTACGGTTCAGATTTCACTTCCATGCCCGCTCGCACGCGCAGGTGTCCCTGCACGATGACCTTCTCACCCGGCTGCAATCCCGTTTCGATGACTCGCAGCGAGCCGTCCTGCCGTCCCACGGTGACATCGCGACGTTCGACCTTGTTGTCCGGCTTCACGACGAAGACGTAGCGCTGTCCCTGTTGTTGAGCCAACGCCTGCTCGGGGATCAGCAGTTTCAAACTCGGGTCACCCAGTTCAATTCGGATGCGTACGAACAGGCCGGGCAACAGATGGCGAAGCTTCTCCTCGTCACCCTTGGCGTCGGTCGCTGATTCAGCCGTGCTGTCCCCCGCATCCGGTTTCGCGCGAGTCCGTGAAATGACCGGATTCGGGAAACTGCCACGCACCTGCATCGTCCCCGTGGTGGTGCTGATTCGGTTGTCGAAGAAATCGATCACCCCGACGTGCGGAAACCCGGCTTCGTTCGCCAATCCCATTCGGACGGGAAGCTCATGGTCGCTGGCCGACTTCATTCTCTTCTCGCGGACGCGTTGCACGATGTCCAGCAACGTTCGTTCATCAACGTCGAAGTACGCATGCATCGGATCGAGCGACACGATCGTCGTCAGCAGGGTCGAGTCGGCCGCCACCAGATTCCCGATCGAGATCAGCTCGCGGCTCGTCCTTCCCGCCACGGGTGCCGTCACCTTGGTGAACCCCAAGTCGAGTTTGGCGCGCTCCAGACTGGCCTCATTCGTCTGCGTGGCGGCGGTCGCCTCGCCATGCTCGGCAATCGCCAGATCGAGATCGGATTGAGCGTTGATTCCCTTTTCCCGCAGCGTCTTCTGACGTTCCAGATCGGCTTCCGTCCGCTTGATCTTCGCCTTGGCACTGGCCAGCGCACCCTCGTTGCGAGCCACCTCGGCCGCATACGTGCGCGAATCGATCTCAAACAGCAGATCGCCCGCCTTCACTTCGCTGCCGGCTTGGAAATGTTTCTTCTCAATCGTCTCCAGGTATCCGCTGACTCGTGCTCGGATCTCGACCGCTTCAACCGCCTCCGTCCGCCCGGTGAACTCGGCGAAGTCCGCCAGTTCCTTCTCGACCGGCTCGGCCACCGTCACCGTCGGCGTTGGCTTGGGTGGAGGCCCCGACGATTTCTGATCGCATCCGGAACTGGAAACAAACAGGCTGCCCAGGCAAACCGTCAGTCCAAGGCAACGAGGCGTGAGAAGTCTCAACATGATTCAGATCCACGTTAGGAAGTTGTGAGAGCAGAAGGCCGATGGCAACCTTGTGAACCTCAAGAGAGGACGCGCAACCTTGCACGAGATTCAAAGTCTTCTGGGCGGCGTCTCGTGAGCATCGAGCGCTGTCTTGGAAGTGCGGTGACACGCTACTCAATCGTCACACGGTTTGCCATGATCGGCGCGACGCATTCAGCGACTCCTCCGCGTCTATTTTTGTCTTGCATCTGTCAGCAAATGTTTCTCCTCCTGAACCGGCTTCGGAAACTGTCTGATGACCACCAGCAACGCCATCGGCGCAACCATCATCGAGACTCATCGAGATACCGCCGAGACAACCGGATCGGGCCGGCCACCGGTCTGTCCGCAGTTCCAGTTCGGCCGACGAGCCGTTCGCTTCAGCGAGGAAACGGCCACACTGCTGCGCGAGCGGCTGGCGATGGCCGCGCTGGTTTTGGCGATCGCGCTCGTGGTTGTGCTCGGCATCAATCTCCTGTCGGGAAATGTGCTGTTCCCGGTCCCGCGCATCGGAGTGTTGATCGCGTTGGTCGGTTGTCATCTGCTGTTGCGAAGCCGCCGACCACTGACGCTCAATCAGTTGCTGCTCGTCGAGTTCATCACGATGCGATCCCCAACGAAAACACACGCCGACGCTGGCAGCGTCTGCCACGAAGGGACCGCCTCATGAATTGGAAACAGCGTCATCATTTTCGAGCCTTCGTCACGAACACTCTGTGGTTCGGCCCGGTGCTGGCGATGCTGGTCGCGATGGGTGTCGCGCCGTTGTTGCGCGAGCTTGATCGACAACTCAACCCGTCCTGGCCAAGCTTCACACCGGATGCGGCGCGGACCCTGCTGGGCGTGCTGCTGGCTTCGCTCCTGACGTTCATCACGTTCTTGTTTTCGTCGTTGTTGCTGGTCGTGCAACTGGCCAGCGCGCAACTCACGCCGCGAGTCATCAGCCGAGCCTTCAACGACCGCAGCGTGCGGATCGCGGCGGTCGTCCTGGTCTTTTTCTACACGTTGTCGCTGCATGTGCTGGCATACGTCCGCGAGACCGTTCCGCAATTGTCGATGGCAGTGTGCGCGTTTGGCAGTTTGGTCTGTATTGGCTTGTTTCTGTTTCTGATCGATCGCGTGGGACGATTGATTCGGCCCGTGACTGTTCTCACCTCCATCGGTCGGGAAGCACGTCTGCTGATCGAGTCGTTTTATCCGACGCTGCTCAATGAACCGGGAGTCCGCCGAGCCGAGCAGTCAGTGATCGAGAATCTGCCGACTCCCGAAGTCGTGACGAATCTGGATGACGTGGGAGTGTTGCTCGCGTTTGACGACGCGGGGTTGATCGAGCTGGCTCGCAAGCACGACTGCGTGATCGAGCTGATCCCGCAAGTCGGCGATTTCGTCTCGGTGGAGACTCCGCTGTTTCATGTGTACGGAGCACGGACACCGATCCCGGCCGCCACATTGCTGCAATCCATCGCGCTCGGGCCGGAGCGGACAATGGAACAAGATCCGCTGTTCGCGTTCCGTGTCATTGTGGACATCGCTTCGAAGGCGCTTTCGCCCGCGATCAACGATCCGACAACGGCCGTGTTGGCGCTCGACCAGATTCATCATCTGCTGCGACTGATCGGCTCGCGCCGTCTGGACACCGGTCATGAGTTCGACCCGTCCGGCCGACTGCGGTTAATGTATCGCACACCCAACTGGCCTGATTTCGTGATGCTGGCCACGACGGAGATCCGCCAATTCGGTCGCGACAGCATTCAGATCGTCCGCCGGCTCAACGCGATGCTGGAACAACTCGTGCGCAGGCTTCCCGAAGAACGCAGGCAGTTGCTGCTCGACGAACTTCACTGGGTGCAGTCCGATGCACGTCGGAATTTTGTCAGTGCCCGCGACAAGGCTCTCGCGACGACCGGCGATTCGCAAGGACTCGGCGGCGTTCCCGAAGCCGGCGGCCCGGTTGAGCCCCTTGGTGAGGCCGGTGCCAATTACTGTAGTCCGGTCGCTCCGCCGACCGGAACTCCCGCCGACGGAGCGGCGGGA
>JBBPIS010000043.1:14456-49503 GCA_038040225.1 Planctomycetota bacterium | reverse complement strand
GCCCGCCGCACGGAATCAGGGAAGCAGACTGATGCAGGAAGGACTCATCTTAGCAACCTTGTAGCCCAAGGACTTCAAGCCGCCGGTTATGCCATCGATCCGAAAGACCGCGACGTTGTTGCCGGGCATGTTCGCGCACAGCAGCAATGTTCCGGCTCCGGCAATCACCAGATTCTGCGGACCTTTGCCGAGGCTCGGTTCGATGCCGATCAACGTCAGTTTGCCGTCATCACCCAGTCGGTAAGCGGCGATGCTGTCGTGGCCTCGATTTGTCCCGTAGAGGAACCGGCCGTTCGGGGTGATCTTCAAGTCGGCGCAATGACTGGTCCCCGTGAAGTCGGCAGGCAGCGTCGAGATCGTTTGCCGCTCGGTCAGCACGCCCGAGTCGGCCGCGTAGTCGAACAGCGTGACCGAACTCTTCAGTTCGTTGATGACATACACGTGCTTGCCGTTCGGATGAAACGTCAGATGTCGCGGCCCCGCTCCCGCAGGTGTCTTCGCAAACGGTGGCTGATTGGGAGAAAGCTTCGCGGTCGCGGCGTCCAGTCGATAACTGAGTATTTGATCGATCCCGAGATCGGCGGCGAAGGCAAAGCGGTTGTCCGGACTGACGACAATGCAGTGCGCGTTCGGCCCCTTCTGGCGCGGGAGGTCCACGCTGGAACCGGCATGCTGAAAGAACGATGCCGCCTCCCCCAGCGAGCCGTCTTCCTTCACCGGTAGCGAGGCCACGTTGCCCGTCGTGTAGTTGGCGACGAGGACCGCCTTGCCGGTCGCATCGACATCCAGGTAGCAGCTCGCCGTTCCGCGAGTCGACTGTCTGTTCAACAACGTCATCCGGCCGGTGCGGCCTTCGAGGGCATAGGCCGCGACCTGCTCGGACTCTTTGCCGCCAAACGTCTTCGCGTGAATCGAATACAGAAACCGTTGGTCTTTTGACACGGCGATGAAGAACGGATTCTCGACCTCGCCCGTTCGGTGAATCGGTTTCAGGACACCGGTCGTTGGCTCCAACTGGTAGGCCTGAATCGCCCCCTTATCCCCGGCTGCAAAGGACGAGATGAAGACCAGCGGCTCATCGGCCTGCGTCGTGGGGATTGTTTGGCTCAGCATCGCGCCCACCATGAGGGAGAAGAGGAGTCGGATTCGGGTCTGGGTCATGAGTTGCTCCGGGTGAAAATGGGCCAGATGTTGTGAACGACGGGCGAGATCAATGAACGTGCGAGCTGACGAATATCAGGTTACTTGGGTGCTTCCTTGGCCTTGTCGCTGAGAATCTTGGCTGCTTCGTCGCTGGGGATCTCTCGCAGGGAAATGTTCCGCCAGCGGATTTTGCCGCCGTGCGTCTGCAATTGAATTGGGCCGTTCCGAGGGACGGGAAGCTTGCGCTCCTTGTCGAAATAATTCTCCATCACGGCATGATCAACCACGAGTTTCTCATTCAGCCAGACACTGACGCGCGACTCCACCATGACGATGCGGAACTGATTCCACTCCCCGAACGCCTTGTCAGCCACTTCCAGCGGATCTCGACCGGGCGTTTTCGGTGTGTTGTTGAACAGCCCGCCAGACCCTTTGTTGGGATTGCGATCGGGGTTCTTCTCCAAGCTCGGCTGGTTGATGTCCCAGATCTGAACCTGGGGACAACCCCGCAGGTAGATGCCCGAGTCGGCACCGGCCACGGTCTTGTATTCCACGAGCAGTTCAAAGTCCCCGTAGTCCTTCTCGGTCGTGGCGTAGTCTCCCTTGCCGTCGTTGATCAGCTCGCCCCCTTCGACCCGCCAATGTTCCTTCATCGTGGCCGTCCACTTGGCGATCTGCGTCGCGCGATCGGCTTCGGGCATGGCCGCGAGTTTGGCGGGATCAGACGTGCTGCCGCCGCGCCATCCGGTGAGATCCTTCCCATTGAACAGTGGCACGAAATTCGGAGGCGGCTCGTTCTGCGCGACCGCCGCGCCGCTGAACGCACAGAGGAATGCAAGCATGATGACTGCGGATCGCAAGCCCATCGCGGGTGAACTGGTTCTCATCGGCATGGCCAGGTTCCTTCATGGCTGGGAGTTCAATGGTCGAGCAACAGGTTGTTGATCCCTCACTCGAATTGGCAGGTTGCGGATGATACTCGCCAACAGCGCGACTCACATCCGAATCGCGTCCTTTGGATTCCTCCGCCAGTCAGCTGCCTCGTGCTCGTCAACCGATCCCAGCGCGGGTCAGCAAAGAACGCTCATCAACTTCTGTCGGCTGCTGTTTCATTGGAACAGCGTCATCGGCACGAATAACACTCTCCCCCATACAGCCGGGGCGAGGGGACAAAAAAGACCACTCCCCCAATCAGCGGATGCACTCAGCGCCGCTTGTGGCGTTGTGTAACAACGACGTATGATTCATCGTCACCCTGTCCGGCGTACATCTCTTCAACTGGCGATTCATGGAATTCCATCGCGAGCGGCACCTGTTGGGATCATCCTTGAGTGGAATGTCAGCTTCCTGAATGGATGGATTGATTTTGAAGTGCTCGATCCCTGCTCATCCAGGGCTGACGCCCGACGTTCAGGAATACCGCGCGTGACGACCGGCCGGGCTACTACTGCTCCTGTAGAAGCGTCTCTCTTGGACATCCTTCAGTGTCGCGCGCGGACCGACCCGGACCGGTTGATTTTTTGCTTCCTCCAGGATGGGGAAGTCGAAACCGAACGGCTGACCTACGCTCAGCTCGATGTTCGCGCACGAGCCATTGCCGCCGCACTGCAACGGTCGATTGTGCCGGGCGACCGAGTGATGCTCGTCTATCCACCGGGTCTTGAGTTCATCGCGGCGCTCTTCGGCTGCTTCTATGCCGGCGCGATTGCGGTGCCCGTCTACCCGCCCCGGTTTGGAATCACGGCGGACCCGTATCGACCGCTGGTCGGCATCGCCCGTGATTGCGAACCGGCCGTGCTACTCGTCGGCGGTGTGTTCGTCGAGCCGATGTGCGCTGCAGCGGCGGGTCTTCCCGAACTTTCACGCACGCGCTTTGTACCCAGCGAGCAGATCGGCATTGCGAGTGCCGAGAGCTTTCAACCGCAGGCCATCACCCGCGACACCGTGGGACTGTTGCAGTATACGTCGGGATCGACGGGCGACCCGAAGGGGGTCGTCATCACTCACGGCAACATGCTGGCCAACGAGCACGTCATTCAACTGGCCTTTCACCACCGCACCGCGTTGCGCCCAGGGAGCGGCGTGTGCTGGCTGCCGTTTTATCACGACATGGGACTCATCGGGAACGTGCTGCAAGCGGTGTACGTCGATGGGCCGTGCTATCTGATGTCGCCGCTCGTGCTATTGCAGCGCCCACTCCGCTGGTTGGAGGCCATCAGCCGGTACCGCGCGCACAGCAGCGGCGGACCGAACTTCGCTTATGACCTCTGCGTGCGGCGCATCACAGAGGTGCAGAAGGCCACGCTCGACCTGTCGTCTTGGGAAGTGGCTGCGATCGGTGCGGAGCCGGTTTCGGTGGAGACGATGGACCGTTTTGCCGCCGCATTTGCCGGATGCGGCTTCCGTCGCGAAGCATTCTATCCGTGCTACGGCCTCGCCGAAGCCACGCTGTTCGTGAGCGGTGGCGAGAAGGACGTGCCGCCAGTTGTCCGCAGCTTTCCAGTCCACAGCATGGAATACCGCTCCGCGTTGGATGAGGCACCGCGGATTCGGTCGTCGGCATCCGATGGGATGGAGCGTCCCACACAGACGTTGGTCGGGTGCGGCCATCCCTGGACGGATCACGAACTCGTCATTGCCAATCCGGAGACCGGTTGCGAATGTCCCGACGGGATTGTCGGTGAGATTTGGTTCCGTGGTCTGTCAGTCGCGCAGGGGTATTGGAAGCGAGCTGCCGACACCGCAGCCGCATTTGGCGCGCGGCTGAGTGATTCCCACCGTGGGCCGTTTCTGCGGACCGGAGATTTGGGTTTGCTTCAGAACGGCGAGTTGTTTGTCTCGGGACGGCTCAAGGACCTGATCGTCATCCGTGGACACAATCACTATCCGCAGGACATCGAAGACACTGTGTGTCGGCTTCACGAGGCATTTCGTCCGCACACCGGTGCGGCGTTCGGGTCCCCGATTGACGGCGAAGAACGTCTGATCGTCTTGCAGGAAATCGACCGGCAAAGCCGACAACTGGATCCCGAAGCGTTGAAACGGGAAATCCGCGGGGTGGTGGCCGAACAGCATCAATTGGATGTGTATGACATCGTGCTACTGCGGAGCAACACGCTGCCGAAGACCACGAGCGGCAAGGTGCGACGTCACGCATGCCGACAGCGGTATCTCAGCCGACAACTCATTCTTTGGACCAGTGTGCCCGCCACATGACGAACTCCGCTTACACGCCTCGCACGGAAGACGCAATTCGGCATTGGATGGTCGACAAGCTCTCCGAGCGATTGCGCGTCGAGCCGACGGCGATCCGACTCGATGAGCCTTTGGTGGCGCTGGGCGTCGATTCGATGCAATTTGTGGTACTGGTAGGTGAACTGGAAGATTGGTTGGGCTGCCGGTTCGCGAGCAACCCGCTCCTCGATTATCCGAGCGTGAATGCGCTTTCGCAGTATCTCGCACGTCAGTTGCAGACCGGCAAGACAGTGATTGATCCGCCGAGCGATTGAAACGGAGCTTCCAAGTCATCAACCTCGCATCGCCACCGCAGGGATGGACATGCCTCACGCCGCTTCCGCCACTGTTGACCGCCCGTTTGCCGCGAGCCACTTGAGCCTGCGGGATTACGGCTTGGTGCTCGTCCAACTCGTGGTGCTGACGGTGCTGGTGTGGCAGTTTCATCTGGAAGAGAAACGCCATCTGCTCGCAGGGCTGGCGTTCGCCTTGGGCGGGTTTGCAATCCACGCTCAGTTGCCGGCGAAGCTGCGACGCGGATGGTTCGTGGCGTTGTCGCTCGGCGCACTCGTGCTGGTGCTCGGACCATTGCAAGCAGTGTATGCCCTCGCGGTCAGCGCGGCGCTGATTGGAACTGCAGTGCTGCCGATCGCATTCTGGCTGCGCGTGCTGGTGCTCCTTGGACTCGCGGCCTGCTGCGTGTGGCTGCGGAACAACTCTGAGGATATGTTCTGGCCGATCGTCGGCTCAATGTTCATGTTCCGGTTGTTGGTTTACATGCACAGCGTGAGGCGTGAACGTCGGCCGTCGACTTGGCTGGAGACCTGCTCGTACTTTTTTCTGCTGCCGAATGCGTTCTTTCCATTGTTTCCCGTCGTCGACTACCGCACGTTCCAGGACACCTACTACAACGAGGAACGCCGGCAGATCTACCAGACGGGTATTCACTGGATGGTCGTCGGGGTGGGACACCTGCTGCTCTACCGGCTGCTCAAGTACGAACTGCTGCCTACCCCGCTGGAAATCCGCAACTATCGCGACGTGGTGTTGTTTCTAGCGACAAACTACGCCCTGTATGTGCGCGTCTCGGGTCACTTCCACCTCATCTGCGGCATGCTGCATCTGTTCGGATTCAATCTCCCGCGGACGCACGATCACTATTTCTTCGCGTCCAGCTTCAGCGACATCTGGCGGAGGATCAACATCTACTGGAAGGACTTCATGCTGAAGACGTTCTTCTTTCCCGCATTCTTTCGAGCACGTGCCTGGGGGGGAGGCGATCTGCCGGGCGTGGCCGTGGCCGTGTTGTGGGTGTTTTTATGGACCTGGCTGGCCCATTCGTGGCAGGTGTTCTGGCTACTGGGCGACTTTCCATTCCGGATGCAGGATGCCGCGCTGTGGTTGGGCGTCGGGATGCTCGTTGCGACAAATGCCATGTTTGATTACCGCCGGGCCGCCGCAAGCCGCCCGCAGACAGTGGCGTTTAGCTTCCTTCGAGCAACCATCCATGCGCTCAAGGTTCTGGGCGTGTTTAGCTGTGTAAGCCTGTTCTGGGCGCATTGGAGTAATCCCGAAATCCTCAAGATGCTGTTGTTCTCAACGTACCTCATGACCGTGAGGGTGGAAGATCTAGTTATCGTCTTCGGTGCAGTAGGACTTGCGATCGCAATCGGTGTTGCAGTGCAGTACGCGCGCCGTCAGAGCGTGCCGCTGAACGATGCCAAAACCATCTCAACCGCACTGGTGGGGCAAGGGCGACTCAGTTTCGATCAGTCAGTGGGTCTACACCTCGTACCACTGATCGGAGTGCTGCTGCTTTCGCAACCGCCTGTCTACGACCTCTTCGGAAAACGTGCGTCGACGGCGATCGCCGGGCTGCAGGTCGACAAAATGAATCGTGCCGAAGCACTCGCAATCCTCGATGGATACTACGAGGAATTGAATGACAAAAGCCTGCAGGCGGGGCCGTTCCTTGGTGATCCGGCGCCTCAGCGAAGAGGTCCGGCCGTCGATTTCGGTGACATGATTCAGCAGCGCGAGGATCTGCTGGAACACGAACTGATTCCAAATTGGACCGGCACATGGTCCAACGCGACGATCACCATCAACCGCTGGGGCATGCGCGACCGGGATCGGGCCATCGCCAAGCCTGCGGGGACCCGCCGCATCGCCTTGATTGGTTCAAGCTTGGTGATGGGCTTCGGCGTCGGTGACGAACAGACGTTCTCGCGGCTACTGGAAGAGCAACTCAATGCGGATGCTGGTTCACAGAACCGTCACTATGAAGTGCTGAACTTTGGGGTGGGCCGCTATTCCCCATTGCACCGCCGACTTCAGATCGAGCACAAGGTGATTCCCTTCCATCCCGATCTGATTGTGTATTTCGCACATCAAGACGAGCTGTATACCTCGGCCCGGCGGCTGGCGACGGCGGTCTATCGCGGCATCAAGTTGGAAGACGTATGCCTCGACCACCTCGTGCAGAATGAAGGATTCACTGACAGCGCATCCGAAGCACATATTCATACGGTTATGGAGCGGCATCATGCAGAGATTTTGCGCTGCACTTATCGCCGCATGGCAGCGTGTCGGGTGGCAGGCGTACAGGTGCTATACGTTTATCTGCCCGCTCCCGGTGACCACAATTTGCCGTTCGACCCGCGGATTTGCCTTTCGATGGCAGCGGAGGCGGGGATCGAGACGGCCGATCTCAGCACCTGGTGGGGAGACCGTTCGCCTGTTGAAGTGCTGTTGGGGAAGGCCGATTATCATCCCAATGCGCTAGGCCATCGTTTGCTAGCGGAGGCATTGGAAGAGATTCTTCGTCAACGTCCTGCATTACTGCAACGAACTGTTGATTGATGGTCCATGAAAGGAGCCCACTTTCTGCGCCTAAGTCGGACTTCTGTTCGCGACGGCAACCCGAAGAGAAAACCGAGGGACATACGAAACCAGAAGCACCCCGGGCTGCTGAGTAACATTCAGGGGAGCTTGGGCCACTAGCGTTTCACGTTCGGCGTTTTGAACGCTTCGGTGATTCGCGAGTCTTCGGCTCGCTTTTTTAAGAACTGCGAAACCCCCTCGGCAGTCACCTTGGTGTTGGTGACGTCAAGCTGCGTGAGATTCCCGGCTTCGAGCTGCGCCAGCGCCGCATCGGTGACCGCGGTCTTGCTCAGGTTCAAGATCAAAAGGGGGCCCACTTCGTTCACGTAACGAACGTGTGCGTCGGAAACGGTCGTCCCGCTGAGATTCAGTTCCGTGACATGATCGAGTCCCTTAAGCGCGGCCAGGGTTTCGTCGTTGATCTCCTTGCCGCTCAAATCGACCGCCCAAGCGCCCCCCTGCGGATACTGTTTCCGTTCCAATTTCGCGCCACTTGCCGTCAGTTTCTCTTCGGCACCCTTCTCCGCTTGCATCACGGCGTAAGCACTGCCGGGGCCTTTCGGGTCCGGACCACCACAGCCCCCGCTTAGGACCAAAGGCATCAACCACGTCATGTTCGACAGTAGGCGGACTCTAGTCGTGCGCGACATTTCAAATTGGCCTTCTAGGATTATTGCGGAGTGTCGGAAGCCGAGGAGTACAACCTGCGGATTCGACTCGCTGCGACGTATCGAGAATTAAAACTCCCCGACAACCAACCCATCCGCCTTGTCGCACAACCGGTTGAAGGTTCCCGGCAATGGAGGATTCGGCGAGATCGGAGTCCAATTGATGTTGATGTTGATGAATCTGACTGTGCCATCTCCCATCAAGAAGTGCAGTCCACCGGTGTGAACGCTTCCGAACGCCTCATCCGGCTGGATCAGGGCTGGGCTACCGGTCAGTGAATTGCCGTCCGTCAGGCGATACCAACCCAACCCGCGGATGGCGCGCCACCGTGGCCTGTCGTCAGCACCAAAACTCATGCCGGGCCAGACAGCAGCCCACGTTTTCTGGCCAGTGGGTGTGGCAGGCATCACCGCGTTTGCCCGCTCCCCCACGAAAATGGTGTTGCTGAGGCCGTCAGTGACGTCACGGAAGGATGTGCCCGTGGGATATGCCACTGCTGGCAACGTCGGATTAGCAACCCCGGGAAAGACACCCGAGACGTTCGCATCCAAGCTGCCGCTGCAAGCGGGGTAATTCGACTTGCCCATCAGAAACGGGTTCACGCCCGGCACGGTTGTGAACAGACGGTCAGGATTTGGACTCAACCCCGTATCGGAAGGACAAATGAAAGCGGGAATTGTCTTCTGCAACAGTGGCCGGAGTGCCGTGTTCGCAAAAACCGCTTGCATCGTGTTGGGACCGGGATCCAGTTGACTGAAAAGCGACGCTTGATCGATGTAGGGCAGAATCATTGTCGACCATGCCCAAGTGGGTCTCGCGGACGCGACACTTTGTCCCCCATCGCCGTAACTCAACGGAGACAGGATGCTGAACGTGTCGTGGTAGTTGTGCAGCGCCAAGCCGATTTGCTTGAGGTTATTCTTGCACTGCGTACGGCGTGCCGACTCCCGCGCCTGTTGCACCGCAGGCAGCAGTAAGGCGATCAGCACCGCGATGATCGCGATGACGACGAGCAACTCGATCAGCGTGAACCCGGACTTGCGACGACCAGCCATGATGTACCTCGATCCAATAGAGATGGGATGAAGAAGCGCGACCCCTAGAGGGTCATTGGACCACAAACCAATTGCGCGACCGAGGAATCTCGACGTTTCGCAATCCAGACTCCTCACTCACACCACGGCGTTGCGTTCCCCAGGATACGGGCGACAACGAGCGAAACAGTACTGAGAACGGCTAGAAAAACAGACCCGGCAGAGATGACAACCGTCGATCAGTCAGACTTGAGTATTTGCTTCCTGTAGGAACAAATCAAGCACCAGCGCATGCAACGCAATGAGTTTGCAACTCTCTCTGTCCCAATTCGTCCCGACTGGATCAGTCCCGCGCCGGTGCGAGCGCCGGATCGTCCACGTGCCTCGGAGTACCACAGCTCTCCGAACGCCGAGGGTTTGCACAGCGCCTCCATGAATGAATACGGTGACCCAGCGCTGACGATAGGCGTTCCACGCAATCGAACCGGTGTGCTGGACGACCGGCTGACCATCCGTCGCCGACGGCAGATTCTTTTGCGGTTCTAGAACACGACATCTGAGATCAGTGTCCGCGACAGCCACAGCCACAAAAAAACCGCGCCCCGACGAGGAGCGCGGTCTGCGGAACACAGTGACGGCAAGCAGAGTTCAGAACGGCGTCGCCACCGGTTCCTCCCGGTGTCTCACAACTTTCTGTTTCTGGTGCTTCTCACTGGGCACGATCAGCGTCGGACAGGGGGCGCGGCGGAGCACACCCTCGCTGACCGTACCGACCACCAGTTCGTACCACGCGCCGTGTCCGTGCGAACCCATGACAATCAAGTCGATCTGATACCGCTCGGCGATGTCGAGGATTTCTTCAATGGCCGAACCGCGAATCAGCAGCGACTCGGCGTTCAGCCCCTTGTCCTTCAGGCCGAACAGCAGAGTCTGCATCTGATGCTGCTCCTCGGGAAATCGCTCGGGCGATTCCGCCGAGATTGCCGGCCATTGGAAGGGAACCTCACCCAGGCTGGCCATCGGTGAGGCCTCGGCGACGACGTGTGTCAGCCAGATTTTCGCCCCGAACGCGCGAGCCATCTGTTCGGCCGTGCCGACCACGCGATCGGTTACATCTGAAAAATCGACGGCAACCAGCAAATTCTTCATGGCGCACCTCGCTGTCATGCGACCGCGCTCGCACCCTCAAGAACGGGCGCGATCTGGAGAAGAAAAACGGAAGCAGGGCCTGCCACCAAGCGATGGTGACAACGGCCGGTAAGATGCGAAGGAGATTGTGTCCGAGGCATCCAACCGGCCCCGAAAGCGATTCCGAACCTTTTCGTGAATCACTCGTCCTATCGCCAACGATTCAAATCATACCCATCGCACACCGGTAAGTTAAGAACTTTCTGGAACTGAAGTGTCTCGTGCGAGGTGGCCACGCATGAATCACGGCCTTTCGCAGATCAGGCTCAGCGTTTGACACAAGACTCCGCCGAACGATAGCCTCGCGTTCTGTCGGGTATCCATTCACCTTCATCTCGATGCACAGCAGCCAAACGTGTCACAGTTCATTTTTTCGATGGGGAGTAACCATGCCAATCCCTGGCCAGCGGATCAAACGACAGCGACTCGTGCAGACGGATCGTTACGTCGTGGCCGTCGATGTCGAACTGGTCATTCCCGACGACGACCCGAGCGAACCGTGCTACGAAGCGGAAACCGTTCAGCTTCTGAAAGAAATCCAAGAGCATGCTCAGCGGGGCGACGTGGACTGGCTTGCGCAACACGGCAAGGTCTATGAGGCCGTGGGCGCGATGTGAGACGATGGGGCGTCTGCCTATCGCAACTCGGCATTCCGCAGATCAGCCTCAGCGTTTGACACGAGACTCCGCCGAACGATAGCCTCGCCCTTTGTCGCGAACCCGCCACACCGACGTTTGGCCATGCTTGAAGACAGGCGGTAAACCGCTGATTTCTGCGACACATTCGTGCCCGAACCAGTCTCCGTTCAAGTTCATTCAGAGGGAGTCCACCACATGGCCGCAACTGCTGATGTTCCCGTTGCGTTCTCGTCGCCGGTCGTCGATTCGCTTGCGGAGCAACTTGGCGTTCGTGCGGAACTGCCTGCCATCGTTGAGATGACCCGATGCGTTTTTCCGGAAACAGTTGTCTCGATTGAGATCGACGACGATCCCGAGATTGCCAACGACTTCCATCTGGCGATTGTCGTTCGTGCTGCGCGGTTCACGGGGCAGGCCAGCGTCGATGCCTACCGTCGCTGGCATCGCGAACTGTCTGACGTGTGCCCGGCACCATTGAAACACGTGTTTCGGCTCAGCGTGGAGTTCGACGAATGATCGTCCCCACAGACTTGCTCGAACTGGCCGAGCAGTGGGCCGACGCCCAAACGGAAGTGGCTTGGCGTTCCTCTGTCAGTCGAGCCTACTACGCCGTCTTTCATGAAGCCCGTGTTCTGATGCGACAGCTCGGGTTTGAGGTGCCGCGCGGTGAGGTGGCTCATGCGTATCTGTCGCTCAGACTTTCCAATTGCGGTGTCCGGATGATCGAGCATGCCGGTCACCAACTCAACTCGTTGCGTGGTGATCGCAACCGGGCCGACTACGACATCGACCGCACGCTCAAGCAGGGCAATGCGCGTCAACTGGTCGCCGCCGCTCGCGCCACCTTGCAGACGTTCGCGGAAACAAGGCAGTTGCCCGATGCCTCGGGATTGATCGACTCGATTCGTCGCTACGAGACGGAGGTCTTGAGGGACGCCTCGTGGCACCGCCCCTGATTTCGCCCGCATCGCGCAGATCAGCCTCAGCGTTTGACACGAGACTCCGCCGAACGATAGCCTCGCGCTCTGACACAACTGCTGTTCCGATATCCGGAGACCACCGCATGACACTTCCTACCGTTTTTGGAACTCCCTCTCCCGTGTTCGGTTCTCGGCGTGAGTTTTTGCGGCGGGCTGGGAATGGGTTTGGGGCGGTGGCTTTGGCCGGGTTGTTGGCTCAGGAGGGGCGGGTTTCTCAGGCGGCGACGGCGGGGAGTTTGAATCCGCTCGCGCCGCATGCGGGGCATTTTCCGGGGAAGGCCAAGTCGGTGATCTGGCTGTTCATGAATGGGGGGCCTTCGCAGGTTGATACGTGGGACTACAAGCCCGAACTCGAAAAGCGGGATGGCAAGGAGTTGGCGGGGTTTGATCAGGCGACCGGCTTCTTTGCGGGGCAGGGGGGGCCGCTGATGAAGTCTCCGTTCAAGTTCGCCCAGCACGGCGAAAGCGGAGCGTGGGTCAGTGAGATCTTTCCGAAGATGGCCACGCACGTCGACAAGATGGCGTTCGTCTATTCGTGTTGGACCGACTCGAACAATCACTCGCCCGCGCTGTTTCGGATCAACACGGGAATGGCGCGGCAGGGGTTTCCGTGCGTTGGGGCGTGGGTGACGTATGGCCTCGGCAGCGAGAGCCAGAACCTGCCGGCCTTCGTCGTGATGTATGACACGCTGGGACGCGGCATTCCCAAGGGACACGCTCAGAACTGGGGGGCCGGGTTCCTGCCGAGCATCTTCCAGGGCACGGCCCTCAAACCACAGGGCGATCCGATCGAGAACCTGAATCGCGCGGCCGAGTTGTCCGAGCCGCAGCAGCGGGCGCAGCTCGACCTGCTCGGAAAACTGAATCGCTTGCAACTCGAACAGCATCCGGCCGAGACGGAACTCGCCGCGCGGATCGAATCGTTCGAGCTGGCCTATCGCATGCAGATGGCCGCGCCGGAAGCGCTCGATCTGGCAAAGGAGAGTGACGTCACGCAGAAGCTGTACGGACTCGACAACCCGAAGTGTGCTCATTTCGCCAAGCAGTGCCTGACCGCGCGGCGGATGGTCGAGCGGGGTGTGCGGTTCGTTCAAATCTATTCGGGCGGGATGGAGAACGAACGAAGCTGGGATGGCCACGCGAACATCGCGGGGAACCACACGGGCTTCGCGGCGGAGACCGATCAGCCGATTGCCGCGTTGCTCACCGATCTCGCCGAGCGCGGAATGCTCGACGAAACGCTGGTCATCTGGGGCGGAGAGTTCGGTCGGCTGCCGCTGGTCCAGAAGGGCGGAACCGGCCGCGACCACAATCCTCATGCGTTCACCACCTGGTTCGCGGGTGGAGGTGTGAAGGGCGGGACTCTGTTCGGCGAAACAGACGAGATCGGCCACAAGGCCCTCATCGACCGGGTGAGCGTCAACGACCTGCACGCGACGATTTTGAACCAACTCGGGCTGAATCACGAGAAGCTGACCTACCGCTACAACGGGCGAGACTTCCGGTTGACGGATGTCTCGGGGCGCGTGGTGAACGAGATTCTGAAGCAAGGATGAGGTGAGAACGATGAAGTATGAATAGGAGGAAAGACGTTCGGTTTTCTCGCTGATTCATACTTCTGACTTCATCATTCATCCTTTTCTTCCGGCAGCGGGATCGCACCGGCGGCCGGTTTGCCGTGACCCGCCTTGATGTACGCGGCGCGCTGCTGCGCGTACTCGGCGGGAGACAGCGCATCGGCATCGCTCAGCGACGGTCCCTGCGTTTCGGCGAAGTAGCGTTTGAGATAGTTCACGCACCAGCCGCAGCCCGTTCCCGCTCCGCCACACTCGCTGATCTGACTCGCGCGGCGCGGCTGATGCACCCGCACGAAATTCACGATCTTCCGTTTGGAGATGTGAAAGCAGTAGCAGATGGTGTCGTCGAGTTCCACGAGGGAGGTCCGGGGGAGGGGAATTCAGGAGTCAGGAGTCAGGAGTCAGAGAATTGCGAGGATGGGATGACGCTTCACCGTCCGTTGCGATCATTGAGTCAGTGATCATTCAGGCGGCTTGAGTTTTAGCCGGAGTTGTGTCTCTTCCTCGACAAACACCCAGCCGGCGGGATCGAGGAGGGACTTGAGGACGCCTCCCAGAGTTGTGTTCTCGGCCTTGAATGTCACCTGTTTGTCCAGGTTGTTCTCGCCGAGTTCAGCGGCATCGTAGCGGATCGGCGCACCGACCAGTTCTTCCATGAGTTCGATCAGTTCGCGACGGCTGACCGGCTTGGCTTGGTCGAACAACAGCAGCGGCTGTTTGAGCACGGTGACGAAGTCGATCTTCGGCGGCGGGGCGGGTGGCAGGGGATCCGCCGGCTTCACTGCTACGGCGGTGACCGGCTTGATGACCGGGCCACCATCGCCTGGTTGTGGTGGAGCAGGACTCGGGACCGGCAGTTCGGGCGCGTTGGTCGGTTTGATCGCATCAGCCATTGGCGAGTCAGGCAACTCCTTCGGCGAGGGGAGTTCGGGAGATGGCTGCAGACTCGCATCGTTGCCAGAGTTTGTCTCATCGGGAGCGATGGTGTTGTTGGCGGCCTCTGACTGAGTTGAACCTCCCGGCGAACTGAAGCGGAGGGCGGGACGAAGCATCGCCACAATGACGAGTGCCGTCACGGCCAGCCCCAGTGCCCAGGCCATCACGAGGGGTGAGCCGATTGCTCCACGGAGTCCATCCGTCCATGTCGGCTCGCGAGGTCCATCGCTCTTCACGGCAGACCGATTCGCCGGAGCGGCCTGTGACGATTTCACCGACGTGTCGACGGGAGGCTTCCGCGCCACGAACCGCTCTTCGCGGTCGAGTTCGATGACCAGCGAGGCGTGGCACTCGGGACACGGCACGGTCCGGCCGACGAACGTCCGATCGCGAATCCGCAGAGTCGTGCCGCAGTCGGGACAGGAGCAGTGGCCAAACGACATGAAGGATTACTTGCTGAAGTCGAACGGTGTCAGGTTGTTCTTCTCGCACCCGGCCTGCGTCGTAACGAGAATCGTCTTCTTGGCCTCATCCACGACGATCACCATCATCTTGGCCTTGTCGGTGGCATGCGAGTACTTCTCAAGAATGGTCATGATCGAGACCTTCGCCGGCTGCGCATCAAGCTTCAAGTCCTGCGTCATGTTTTTAGTGTAAGCACCCATTTTGAGGGAGTCGCCATCGATGTCGATGGTCGTTTTGATTTCCCCACTGATGTAGGTGAAGGCGTCCTGAAGTGGCGTGCGGCGGAAGTCGACGTCGATTTTGACCTTCAACCGGTCGGCAATCAGATCCGGCAGCTTGGTTCCTTCCGTCGGGGCCGGTTTGGTGGGGGCCTTCTTCGTGAAGTCGGTGCGGGTCGACTCATCCCAAGCCAGCAGCGTGCCAAGGGCCAGGTTCGGCGCGGCTCGTTCGGGAAGCGGCGTGATGAGCTGCACGTGCCTCGGTCCGGAACTCACCATCGTCGCCATCGTGAAGGCGTCGCTCATGACGGGCAGACGACCAATGACCTTCCGTTTGCCGACTTCGCGCGGATTCATCATCTGTACCGTGGCGAGCAGTTCAGGAGCAAACTGATCGAGCTTTTTCTGCGTGTCCTTCGCGAGTCGCGAGGACGTGACACCCGCCACGTTGCGCAGCAGCAGCTCCGAGTAAAACGTCTTCTCACCGAGATGGAAGCTCCAGACGACCGACTCGACTTCGTCACCGAGCCAGTCACAAAAGCGATGGGCCAATGAGGCGACCGGCGACCGTTTGCCGTCGGCACCGGCAGTGGCACCGGGAAACCAGTAGTTCGCGTGCAACCGCAGCGATGTGGGAACAAACAGGAACGTGATGTGTCGATCGCGGTCGGTCATGGGCAGCAGTTCTTCGATGCCGCCTCCCGCCCCGCTGCGACCGGCGATGGCATCGACCATCTCGCGGACCTGCCCCCGTGGGCCAACGGCCAGAGTCTTCAGGTCGTGGAGCAGGTAGGCCCGTTCCCCCTTGAGATAGACCGGATGTCCGTAGTCGTCGATTCGTTCGCCGCCGAGGTCTTCGAGGAACTGGCTTTTCTTGATGTCATCGACCAGATGAATCACGGCGGCGACTTCGGGCATCGTCCCCTGTCCGCCGGGGATCAGGCAAATCATGGCCTCTTCGATTTGCTGGGGCTTCTTCTGGAACAGGTCTTGTAACGTGGCCTCCAGAAATTTGGCGGGTGCCGTCAGACAGAAGCGGATCTCCTCACCCTGACTCTCCTGTTTCCAAAGTTCAGCCGGGCGGATGTTGAGAATGACTTCGCTTCCGAAGGGAACGAACTGAAGTTCGATCGGCTTTCCCTTGGTCGGACCGCCCGACTTGGCGAATTCGCTGTCGGAGGCGAGAGCGGCCGTGTCAGGCGGTGTTTCGTTGTTGCCGGGTTGATGCTCCGCGTCGGCGATTTCGCCCCCACCAATGGTGGACTTGCCGGGTGCATTTGTCACCGCCCAGTACGTCGCACCACCGACTGCCAGCAGCAAGACGGCTCCCACCGCCAGACCGACTTTTCTGCGTTTGGCATTTCGCTTTTGGAGAGCCTTCAACCGCGAGGCAGCCCCTTCGTTCGCCGCCAGCGATTCAAAGTCGGGGAGCGGACTGGTGGCAAGACGACTGCCGTTCATCGCGGGAACTGCGGACTGCGGACGCGATGCCGGTTGGCGCGGGGTGGCCACGGCGGGGGCACCCGTGTCGGGTATCCAACGAGCGGCGGTACCGGGGATCGACGGCTCAGGTTCAGAGACTTGGCCAAGCCATTGCCCTTCCATCGACGCCAGGGCGGCAGTATCGGGAATGGGTGGCCCCGGTTCAGCCAGTTCAAGCTGCACCTCTTCCGGTTCTTCCAGCACGAAGGCATGGCTGCACTTCGGGCATTTGCCTTTGCGGCCGAGCAGACTGCGATCCCGCAGTTTCAGCTCGGTGCCGCATTTCGGACAGGGAATCTGAATCGTGTCCATGATCGAACCCGGTAGGAAGTCGAGGTTCGCAGAGACCGGTTCGAGCACAGGTGGCTCCGAAGACGGGCGGCCTCACACGGCGCGCCGATCTCTGCGACAGGCATATCGTAGGAAGCGACCGCTCCGTTTGCCAAGCCTCGTTGTTGAACGGAAACTGTGGCAACCGATGCCGTCTCGCGCGCACGGTCAAGTTGTCACGGAAGCGGCCCCGCACTCGAAAAGGCTGAGCTACTGGGTTGGGTGCCGCCGCGAGCCACGGGGATGGTGCGGCTGGGCGCGGCGATGACCTTCAACAGCGAGACGGTGAGTAAACCGTCTCGCGTTTCGGCCCGAATGGCATCGGCGTTGACGGCGACGGGCAACGGGATGGCCCGCTCGAAGCGGATGTTCGCCCGCTCGGTGAGATGCAGGTGCGGGTGGGTTGCTTCCGGGAAGTTGTTTCCCGTGCGAGTGGCCTTCACCGTGAGCATGTTGCCGGTCAATGACAGCTCGACCGCCTCGGCCGACACGCCAGGCAGGTCGATCAGCACGACCACTTCTTCGGCCAGTTCGATGATGTCGATGGCCGGCATTGACGGTCGCCCCGATCCGAGCAAACCGAGCGTCTCCAAGGCGCGCTCACCTGTCGACTTGGCCGCATCGATCCAGCGGTCCATCTCATGTCGAACCCGCTCCAGTGGAGGAGGGATCTTGTCGGCGGGTCGATCTGTTTCGTTGCAACTGTCGGACATGATGGCCTCCAAACTTGAGAAGTGGATCTGTCAACAAGGACAAGAGGCTGATTGGAAACTGGTGTTCATCTTTGCCTCTCACCTCAACTCGTTGTCACCTGAATGCGTCTCGGTTCTGCTTTGGGGAGGCGCGGCAGGAAAACTTCCAACACCCCTTGATTCAACTTGGCCGTGACTCGCTCGTGATCGACTTCTTCACTGAGGATGAATGATCGCAGGAAGTGGCCGAGCGCATACTCCTGATGGATCAGACGGGCGTTCGGAGGTAGGTCATGTGTGACGCGGCCGAAGAGCGTCAGCTTGTTGTCCTGAACCTGAAGTTCCAGCGATTCGAGAGTCACGCCCGGCAGATCGGCCAGCAGAACCAAGCCGTCAGGCGTTTCAAAGATGTCGATGGGCGGAGTGAACACCAGCGGATCGACCGGCGGCTCGGCGTCGCTGTTCTGCGAGTTGGCGGTTGTCTTGACGATCTCATTCGACATGATTGCAGCCTCTCTGGTGGATGAAAGATGAGGGATCAACATCATTCTTCATCCCTCATCTCTCATCCCTCTCTCAACCCGAATTTCCGTCCGCGACGCGAATTTGTCTCGGCATCGTCGCGGGGGCTTTGGGAAGACGCACTTGCAGGATGCCGTTGGTGAACTCGGCCGTCAGTTTGTCTTCGTGAATCAGCGCGGGAAGCGTCAGCGAGCGTTGCCAGTCTCCGCGCGGTCGCTCCTGTCGGCGGTAGTGATCGTCGGTGATTCCCTCCGCTCCTGTCCGCTTGCCCTTCAATGTCAGGACACCGTCGGCGACGAGGACTTCGAGATCCTCGGAACGGGTTCCGGGCAGCTCGGCCGTCAGCAACAGTTCATCGTCGACTTCGTAGACGTTGACGGGCGGATATTGGCGACCAACGCGAATCCCCTGAAACGACAACGACACACTGGCCAGCAGGCGGTCGACTTCTCGCTCCAGATCGCGAATCGGATCCCAAGCCTGTCCCCACCGAAAGACCGCCATGGCACACGTCTCCTCGAACGATTCCCGAAACCATCAGTGCAGCCGCACCCAAACGTCACACGAAGCGAAGCCGTAGATTGCAAACAACATACCGGCAAACAAGCCCTTGCTGAACTGATGGTGCTCGGCCGATTGGCACACTCGAAATGTCAATATCTCCCGGACAGCACGAATGTTACCGTTCAGTGGAGACGTGAGCGAACGATCGGTGTCGGCAAGGACGACCGCCGCAATCGGCAACTCCATTCAAAAGCTTCTGCCAATGTGACAGCAGCGGCGCGGCGTGCCGACCGACTGTCAACTTGTCATCGCAAATCGGGTCGCTTGGATGTTGGAGGCGGTTCGGACAAACTGCCCCGACGGAATTCCAATTCACTGTCGGCGCGAGGGCCGACGCGGAGCTTTCTCGATGGTCGCAAATCTCAGTTCTCATCACGCCGTCTATGTCGGCAGCTTCGACCCGCTGACGCTGGGTCATGTCGACATCATTCGTCGTGCCGCGACGATCTTCGACCGGCTGACGGTCGGCATCGGCATCAATCCCGACAAGCGACCGCTCTTCTCGCCCGACGAGCGGTTGGCGCTCACGTTGCAGGCCCTGAAGCCGTTCAAAAACGTCGAGGTTCGCTGTTTCGAGGGACTGACCGTTGAATTCATCCGGCAGTGTGGAGCCCGAGTCCTCGTGCGCGGCGTCCGAACCTTGTCTGACATCGAAACCGAGTTCACGATGACACTCGCCAACCGGGCGCTCGATCCCGAGATCGACACCGTCTTCCTGATGGCCGCCGAACGCTACACGCACATTTCCAGCAGCCTCATCAAGCAGATCGCCCAGTTGGGCCAGGGGAGCACGATGGACAAGCTGCGTGAGTTCGTGCCGCTCGAAATTGTCGAGCCACTCGTCGGCAAGTATCGCTCGGGTGCCGCACCGACCTCGGGGTGAGCGGGGCTCCGCCGCTCCTCAAGTCGCTCTGTGACGATTCTGCCGAATCGTTGACTTTCGGAAACCTCCGCAACGCACAGCCGGAATCCGCGGCGCCGACGCATCACGTTTTGCAGTGCCCTGCCGCCGCGCGAGGTCTGGCCGCGAGCTACGTTGGAAGAGTACCTTCACTTTCTTCCGACACGGGTCTCGTCCGATGAACTGCCACAACTGCGGAGCGCCACTCGAATGGGATGGCTACCAACCCATTGTCATCTGCGAACACTGTCAGACGTTCCGCTCACTCGGCACGCCGGACGATTCGGATGATCGAGTGGTCTCACTCGACCAACCGGGGCACTCGAACTGTCCGCGCTGTCGGCGACGCATGACTCTGGCCGCGATGGACGGCTTGCAGGTCGAGCACTGCGAAGAGTGCGAGGGCGTGCTCGTCGTTGACGAAGTCTTCGCACTGCTGGTTCGGAATCGGAGGGCCGAGTATCGCGGAGCCGCCTCGCATCCGACGCCGATCAATCCCGAACTGCTCGCCATGCGAGTTCCCTGCCCCGTCTGTCGCTGCGCGATGGAAGTCCATCCGTTCTACGGTCCGGGCAACGTCGTGATCGATTCGTGCTGTCGTTGCGGAATGATCTGGCTCGACTGCCGTGAGATGTCCGCGATTGAAGAAGCTCCGGGGTTGCGGTGACGGACGAAAGCAAATCCCAAATCTCAAGAACCAAACACCAAACGAATTCCAAATCCCAAAAGGAAAATCTCAAACAACCAGACCCGAGTCACGCTCACTCTGATGAACGGAGGACGTGTCGGTCAGGCCGTTTGAAATTTCGCTTCCTTGGAATTTGAGATTCGTTTGGTGTTTGGTTCTTGAGATTTGGAGTTTGTGACTCGCGTCCTGCTCAGCCTCTCAACCGACCGCGCACGTGTTCGACCAGTTCCTTCACCGGGACGCGGATCTGTTCGAGGGTGTCTCGGTCACGAATCGTCACCGTGCCGACCTTCGTTGCGTCGCCCGCCATCGTGTCGCCGTCGACCGTGATGCAGAACGGCGTGCCGATCTCGTCCATGCGGCGGTAGCGACGACCGATGGCGGCCTGTTGGTCGTACTGCACTGCGATGCCCGCCTGTTTGAAGGCCCGGTAAATCTCGGCAGCCTTCTCGGGCATCCCTTCCTTCTTGAGAAGCGGGAAGACGGCGACTTTGACCGGAGCCAGCTTCGGGTGCAGCTTCAGCACGAGCCGCTCCTGCATCTCGCCCTTGTCGTCCGGTTGCTTGTCCTCGTGGAAGGCTTCGCAGAGGAAGGCCAGTGTGGCGCGGTCGCATCCGGCGGCGGGCTCGATCACGTGCGGCAGAAACCGCTCGCGAGCCTGATCGTCGTAGTAGCTCAAATCCTTGCCGCTGCCGTGGTGCTTGGGCTTGCCGTCGGAACCGAGTTCGACGACCAACTGTCCGTCCTGCTTGCAGAGCTTCCCTTCGGAGTGCGATCTGAGGTCGAAGTCGCCGCGATGCGCGACACCCTCCAACTCGCCATACGATCCCGCTTCGAGAAACGGGAACGCATATTCCAAGTCGGCGGTCCCGACCGAGTAGTGAGCCAATTCTTCCTTCGTGTGCTCGCGCAGGATGAGGTTGCTCGTCGCGATGCCGTGCTGGATGTACCAGTTGTAGCGCCGGTCGCGCCAGTACTGATACCAGGCCAGTGACTGCGACGGATGACAGAAGAACTCCATCTCCATCTGCTCGAACTCGCGCGAGCGGAACGTGAAGTTGCGCGGCGTGATCTCGTTGCGGAAGCTCTTGCCGATCTGCGCGACGCCGAAGGGAACCTTCACCCGACTCGAATCGCAGATGTTCTTGAAGTTGGCGAACATCCCCTGCGCGGTCTCCGGTCGCAGATAGGCGGTGTCGGCCTCGGTCCCCAGCGCGCCCAGCGTCGTCTTGAACATCAGGTTGAAGTCGCGCGGCTCGGTGAGCTGGCACTTGTCGTGTTCGCCAGGATGCTTGCTTGGTTTGATCGGACACTCGCTGGTCGGGACATGATCGACTCGAAAGCGCGCCTTGCACTCGCGGCAATCGACCATCTTGTCGCAGAACAGGTCGTAGTGCCCCGAGACCTTCCAGACCTGCGGATGCATGATGATCGATGACTCGAGGCCCACCATGTCGAAGCTCGCCGGCGCGCCGGCGGGCGTCGAAATCTCATCGTGCTCGGTAATCATGTCGGCCCACCACGCCTGCCGCACGTTGCGCTTCAACTCGACGCCCAGCGGCCCGTAGTCCCAGAAGCCGTTCAGCCCGCCGTAGATCTCCGACGATTGAAAGATAAACCCGCGCCGCTTCGCGAGAGCGACGATCTTGTCCATGCGGTTGTCGACAGCCATGTCGTGATGCCTTGTTTGAGAATAGTGTGATTGATGGTCAGATTTGTTCGATGCAGTTTTGTTCGCTAAATCGAGCCGTAATAGTTCTCGCGGTCGGATCATATTCGGGGACGAAGTCAAACAGATCGCATGTCGCAGCCCGTAACATCTGGCTCTCAAAGCCAAGTCTGGTGCAGTTGCGGCCTCCGAAACTGTGCCGCATCGCCCAGTCGAACAACTCCGGAGTCGAAGACCAGAAGCAGTAGGTGGTCATCGCCAGACGAAGTTGATCGTCGCTCCACTCTGCTTCGGAATCCTCTGCTGCCGTCAGCAAGCGTTGTGCAATCGCCCCCGCACACAACGAGTCTTCGAGCGTAATCTTGCCCTTTGTCCCGGCACAGATGAGATGAATCGGGCGGGACCAATCATCGACCAGGAGATTCACGATCGCCTGCAGGTTGACAAACGAACCGATCAGCACACGGTCCGCTTGGTCTGCTCGCAAGAGCGCCTTCGTACCGTTTGACGTGGTGAAGATCAGAGTCTTTCCATCGACGACGCTGCGTGAGTAGGCAAATGGATTGTTATCGAGGTCGAATCCTTCAATCAGCAGTCCTTCACGCTCGCCACCCGTCAAGATTGTCCCCGGGGGGTAGCCTGCTGCAACGCCACGGGCTTCATCAACTGTCCGGCAGGGAATGACTTCGCGCGCGCCGTTCGCCAGCGCATGAACAATGGTGGTCGAGGCCCGGAGGACGTCGATGATGACGGCGATTCCGCCTCGAACTTCCTCCGGTTCAAACAGGGTGGGCAACAGATGAACTTTCACGTCGCGAGTCATGGCGGCGGATGATAGGTAATGCCGCGCGAGCCTGCCAGCGGCGGAAGCGGGAGAAGAGGTGAGGGAGACAAGGGGACACGGGGAGCGGGGGACAGGAGATATTCAACTTACTTCTCCCCCAGTCCCCCGTACCCCTTGTCCTCATCTATTTCGTGATCGACTCATGCTTCAGTGCCTTGCCCGCCAGTGCTCCGGTCGGCTGGCCCTCGTGAACGGCCGGCGTGCCGTTGACGAAGACGTAGCGGACGCCCGTCGCGTAGTGATGCGGTTCGGAAAACGTGGCGGTGTCGAGGTACTTGGCCGGGTCAAACACCACGATATCGGCAGCGAGGCCCGGCCTCAGATAGCCTCGATCCTTGAAGCCGATGATGTCGGCGGGGAGGCCGCTCGCGCTGCGGATCGCCTGCTCCACGGGAAGGACTTTGTCGAGCAGGGCGTACCGACCGATCTTGCGAGCGAATGTGCCGTAACTGCGCGGGTGAGGCCGATCCGGGCCGGGGAGGTAGCTCCGTCCGTCGGAGGCGGTCGCGACCCACGGCAACTGCATGGCATACCGCACGTCGTCTTCGCTCATCGAAAAGTTGATGACCGCCGCGCCGCCAAGCTGCACGATTTCAAACGCGATGTCGAGCGGCGGCTTCTGTTCGGCGTCGGCGATTTGCTTGAGGCTCTTGCCGACCCAGTCTTGCCGCGCTTTGAAGCGGGCGATCACGACGGCATCGCCTTCGGCCGCGCGGTCGATGCTGCGCTGCACGTCTTTCCGCAAACGCGGCCCCGCTTCCTCATCCGTCATTCGCGCGAGCAACTCTTTCGAGCCGCCCGATCGCGCCCACGTCGGAAAGAGCGTCGCTTCGAGCGACGTGCTGGAGGCCGTGTACGGATACTGGTCGGCCGTGACGATGCGTCCCGCCACGCGGGCCGCTTCGATCTGGGCGGCCGCCTGCCGGATCAGGCCCCAGTGCTCCGAGCCGCTGGCCTTGAAGTGTGAGATGTGAACGGGCAGCTTCGCAGTCTCACCGATCTTGATCGCCTCATTCACCGCATTCAGGAGTTCGCTCCCCTCGCCGCGAATGTGGCTGGCATAGATTCCGCCGTGCGAGGCGACGACCTGTGCGATCTCGATTAGTTCGCCGGTGTCCGCGTAAACGCTGGGCACGTAGATGAGACCCGTCGACATCCCCCAGGCTCCGTCGCGCATGGCCCGGTCGGCCAGCGAACGCATCCGGGCGTGCTCATCCTCGGTGGGAGGCCGATCGACATTGCCGACGACCTGCTCGCGCAGTGACCCCTGCGGCAGGAGATGAGCCACATTCGTTCCCGCTCCCGACGTGTTGACCTTCGCATAGAACGCGGCTACGTCGACGGGGCCACTGCCACAGTTGCCGGTCACCGATGTCGTACAGCCTTGAATCACGTAGTTGACACACGCTCGCAGGGTTGGCGACACGACTTGGACATCGCTGTGAGTGTGCAGATCAATGAACCCGGGAGCCACATGCAGGCCGGTGCAGTCGATCACTCGATCCACGGTCTTGATGTCGAACTTGCCGACACCCACGATCTTGTCATCGCGAATCGCCACGTCGCCAATCTGTCCGGGGGAGCCGCTGCCATCGAAGAGCATCCCGCCCCGCAGCACGAGATCGGCATCAATCGGCTCGGCGGCTCGCAGGCCTGTCCCAGCCAGGAGGAGGAGTTGGCAGACGACCAACGGGATGAGTTGTTTCATCGGAGAATGTCTCTGAGGGATCGGAGAAGTGATCGGTTGAAGGGGACTCATCCTGACGAGCGGTTGCTCAGAATCAAGTCTGGCCGGAGGGAGAGACCATTCTGGTCTCTTCGCCAACTCTTCATGGACTGGCTTCAACAGTGCCGAGCGGTCTGCTATCCTGTCGACCCATTCGTCGAACGGTTTCCGTCCGGCGAATCCTGTAGGTCTGTCAGTTTGCCTGCCCGTGAGTCTGCCTCTTCGATTCTGCCTCTTCCCGGTTGGTCTGCCAGTCTGTCCCCGTTAGTTTCCTGAGTGGCTTTCCTTTTGAGGAAAGATGGCTCGCCGAGTCTCCTCCATTATGCGTCGGTTCGATATCCGCAACATCGCCATCATCGCTCACGTCGATCACGGCAAGACCACTCTCGTCGATTGTCTGCTCAAGAACAGCGGCCAGTTCCGCGAATCTCAGCTCCAGGGCGACTGCATCCTCGATTCAAACGACCAGGAACGAGAACGGGGCATCACGATCCTCGCCAAGAACATCGCGCTGATGTACGGCGACATCAAGATCAACATCATCGACACGCCGGGCCACTCCGATTTCGGCGGCGAGGTTGAGCGCGTGCTGCGCATGGCGGACGGCGTGCTGCTGCTGGTCGATGCATTTGAGGGCCCCCGCCCACAAACGCGGTTTGTGCTCAAGAAGGCGCTGGAAGTCGGGCTGCAGCCGATCGTCGTCGTGAACAAGATCGACCGCCACGACGCCCGGCCGCAGGAAGTGCTGTCCGAAACGTTCGACCTGTTCGTGGAACTGGGAGCCGACGACAAGACGCTGGACTTCCCCTACGTCTTCGCCAGTGGCCGCGCCGGTTTTGCGACGCTCGATCCGACGATCCCTTCCGACAACATCAAGCCGCTGCTCGATACGATC
The DNA here is from genome assembly GCA_038040225.1 of Planctomycetota bacterium. Lineage (GTDB taxonomy): Bacteria > Planctomycetota > Planctomycetia > Planctomycetales > Planctomycetaceae > Schlesneria. Next base: position 24,225 of record JBBPIS010000043.1, on the reverse strand, counting down.
GTCCGCTGCATCCCCGGTCCACTGACCAATCCAACCGGTCCGTTTCAGATGATGGTCACGTCGCTCGCCTACTCGGAGTTCGTCGGCCGGATCGCGACCGGCCGCATTGTCAGCGGCACCATCAAGCCCAACCAGAAGGTCGTCCTGATGAAGGCCGATGGCTCGAAGGTCGCTCAGCAAATCGTGACGGTTGAAGTCTTCGACAAGCTCGGTCGAACTCCTGTGGCCGAGGGGACGGCGGGTGACATCGTGGCCCTGACCGGCATGGACAAGCCCGAAATCGGTGACACCGTCGCCGATCCGCTCAATCCCGTCGCGCTGGAACGCATCAGCGTCGATGAGCCGACGATCTCAATGTCTTTCACGATCAATTCGTCCCCGTTCGCTGGCAACAAGGAAACGGGCGGCAAGTATCTGACGACGCGACACATTCGCGACCGCCTCAATCGGGAACTCGAAGCCAACGTGGCCCTGCGCGTGGAAGAGGCGGGCGACAAGGAGCACTTCAAAGTTTCGGGCCGTGGCGTGCTGCATCTGTCCGTGCTGATCGAATCCATGCGCCGCGAAGGTTACGAGCTGTCCGTCGGCAAGCCGACCGTCATTCGCAAGACGATCGACGGCAAAGTCTGCGAACCGTTTGAACTGCTCGAAATCGATGTCCCCACGACCCTGGTCGGCCCCGTCATGGAGATCGTCGGCAATCGACGCGGCGAGGTGCTCGATCTCGTCGGCAACTCGCTCGGATTCACTCACATCGAGTTCACGATTCCGTCGCGCGGCCTGATCGGCATCCGCACGCGGCTCCTCAACGCGACGAAGGGTGAGGCGATCATTCATCACCGCTTTGAAGAGTACAAACCGGTCGAAGGCGAGGTTCCTCATCGAGCCAACGGCGTGCTGGTCTCGCAGGAGACGGGCAAGGCGGTTCCCTTCGCACTCTTCAAGCTGCAGGACGGGAAAGACTTCTTCGTCGCACCCGGCGAAGAGGTTTACGAGGGGATGATCGTCGGCGAGAACGGGCGCGACACCGACATGGTCATCAACCCGATCAAAGAGAAGAAACTGACCAACATGCGCTCCTCGGGGACGGACGAAAACGTCATCCTGAAGCCGCCACGCAAGATGTCGCTCGAAATGGCGCTGGAGTACATCGAGGACGACGAGTACGTCGAAGTCACTCCCTCCATCATCCGCCTCCGCAAGATCCGGCTGACCGAACAGGAACGCAAACGCGGTTCGCGATCCGGTGATTGACGGGCGCGGCTCCGTTTGTGTGACCCGCCCTGAATCTCCGAAGGGCGCGGGGAGCATCTGGAGCCAGTTGGCAGGCCCTTTGAGGCCCCGGTGCGCGCCGCCCAACGGCCGAGAGTACGATTACCGCTGGAAAGTTGACAAACCGAGTCAGCCAAGAAGCGAATCCACTCGGCAAGCTCCCAAATTAGCTCGGAAAAATCCCGAGTACAGCCGGAAAAATCCCGACCTCACTCGGAAAAATCGCGAGTACAGCCGGAAAAATTGCGAGTACAGCCGACGAAATAGCGAGTACAGCCGGCGAAATAGCGCACATAGCTTACAAAACTGTAAGGATTTTCGGAAAAATCCCGATTCCAGTCACAAAGATGGCAATTCAGTGGCCTGGATTTGGTCCTTTTTGGGAAAGATTCGCTCCTTTTTCTGATGTTCTCGCAATTTTTCCGTGAGTTCTCACCATTTTTTCCGATGACGTCACAGTTTTTTTCGATGGGATCGGCATTCTGCCGCGTTTCCAAGCCCGCTTGGGGAATAATCTCGCGATCTTGTTGGCTCAAAACGGAGGCTTGGCAGACGCAAGTGCCGTCCCTCATGTTATTTTGATGCCTGCCCCACATCCACGCCGTTCACACGGAGCATCGTTCCATGTCCGACACCCGCGTTCCCGTGATGGCCGACGGATTGCCGCCGCTGTTCATTGAGTTGCTTGGTCCGAACATCGAAGTGCTGGAGTGGGATGACGGTCCGAACTCCGAAGCGCTGGCTCGCGCGGTCGCGTTCATCACGTATGGCCATCCGCGTGTGGATGGCCCGCTGATGGATCGAGCCCCGAATCTCAAAATCGTCAGCAATCACGGCGTCGGTGTCGATCACATCGACTGCGACGCGGCGAAGGCTCGCGGGATCGCAGTCGGGAACACGCCCGGCTGCCTCGATGCGTCCACGGCCGACATGACGCTGGCCCTGCTGCTGGCGGCGGCTCGCAATGTTGTGGTCGGTGACAAATTCGCGCGGTCTCCCGAATTCACGCACTACGATCCCTCGACCAACATCGGGTACGAGGTCACCGGCAGCACGCTCGGCATCGTCGGTCTCGGCCGCATCGGGAAACAGGTCGCCCGCCGCGCGAGGGCCTTCGACATGCGCATCCTCTACCACAATCGGCGGCGGGACGAAGCGGCCGAACGGGAATTGGGAGTCGCCTACCGTTCGCTCGACGATCTGCTGGCCGAGAGCGATTTCGTCACCCTCAACTGCCCGCTGACGGCCGAGACCACGAACCTGATCGGCGCGCGGGAACTCTCGCGGATGAAGCCGACCGGCATCCTGATCAACGTCGCACGCGGACCGGTCGTGAATCACGATGCCCTGCTCGCGGCCCTCAAGTCGCGCCGCATCGCCGCCGCCGGACTCGACGTCACCGCTCCCGAGCCGCTGCCGCGCAATCATCCGCTGCTCGCACTGGACAATCTCGTCATCACCCCGCACCTCGGCAGCGCCTCGAACCGCACGCGCCGACGCATGATCGAGATGAGCATCGAGAACCTCAACGCCAGCCTGCGCGGCGAGCCGCTCCCCTGGCGAGTGGTCTGAGGCTCTGTATGCGGTCTTGGGCGTAAGCCGCCTTTTGCTTTCTGAGCGGGGCGGCGTCAGCCCCTGGTTCCGCGTGTCTCGCTGGCGCACGCCCCTCGGCCCATGTACACTGTGCCAGCCCACGTCGGACGTCGCTGATTTCGCGTCCCCGCACCTTTGAACAACGTCGCGAGCCCTCCGATGACGAAGCCTCTCCTCGCAACTTCCGGCACTGCGCTGATCGTCCTCCTCGTCATCACCTCATTCGCGCGCGCCGCCGACACTCCGCCTCACTTCGACCGCGACATCGTTCCGCTCCTCAAGCGGCACTGCGTGAAGTGTCACGGCCCCGCCAAGCAGGAGGCCAAACTCAACCTCGCGGCCGCGAGCGGTCTCGTGCGCGGAGGCAAAAGCGGGGCAGCGATCGTCCCGCACGATGCCGGCGCGAGCCTTCTCTGGCAGCGAGTCTCGTCCGATGAAATGCCTCCCGACGCACCGTTGACCGCCGACGAGAAGTCGCTTCTCAAACGCTGGCTCATCGCCGGCACGCCGGGCCTCGCGCGTGATGCCTCGAACAAGAACGGCTCGGACCACTGGGCGTTTCGGAAGCTGTCGAGAGACGAGAGTCCAGAGTCGAGAGCCAGAACGGACGGCAGCCCAAATCATCTCGCTCTTGACTCTGGACTCTCGTCTCTCGACTCGTTCCTCACCACCGACCTCGCTCGCGACGGCCTCACACTTTCGCCGGAAGCGGACCGCGCGACGCTGATTCGCCGCGTCAGCTTTGATCTCACCGGCTTGCCGCCCACGCCGGAAGCGATCGCTGAATTCGTCGGCGATCGCGGCGAGGACGCTGACGCGCGGATGGTCGATCGTTATCTCGCCTCACCGCATTTTGGTGAGCGGCTCGGCAAGGTCTGGCTCGACGCGGCCGGCTATGCCGACTCGAACGGCTACTTCAACGCCGACAGTGACCGCCCGCTGGCCCATCGCTACCGCGACTACGTCATCCGCGCGATCAACAGCGACAAACCGTTCGATCAATTCCTGAGAGAACAAATCGCCGGAGACGAGATCGCCGGGGGCCGCGTTCGCAACGGAGAAACATTCGCGTTTCCTGTCTCTTCACCCTCAACCCTCAACCCTCAACCTTCAACCATCATCGAACTCCTCGAAGCGACGCACTATCTGCGCAACGGGCAGGACGGCAGCGGCGAGAGTGACGGCAACCCGGACGAGGTGCGAATCGACCGCTACACCGTGATCGAGACGACGATGCAGAACGTCTCGACGGGGCTGCTCGGTCTGACGATCCAGTGCGCGAAATGTCACGATCACAAGTTCGAGCCGCTCACCCAGCGAGACTACTACAGTTTTCAGGCCGTTCTGATCCCCGCCTTTCCGCCCGAGCAATGGGTCAAGCCGAATGACCGCTTCGTCTATGCCAGCCTTCCCGGTGAGATCGAAACCTGGCAGGCCAGGCTCTCGCAAGCCGAGGCCGCGATTGCGCGGAACCAGTCCGAGATCGGTGAGTGGGTCAAACAGCATCGGCCGCGCGGGACGATCGTCTTCGCCGACTCATTCGATGGTCCGCCCAAATCGCTCGCCACCTTGTGGAGCAACACCGCGCCGGGCGACGACGCGCCGGCGGGCACGGCCGCCGTACACCTGAACTCGCGCAAGGCCCCCGGCGCGATCATCGTCGGTGGCCGCTTGCAACTGATTGAGGGAGGTCCCACCGGTGACAAGTGGCTGTCGACGCGCACGGCCATTGACTGGACTCCCAATGTCGTGGGAGCCTCGATCCAGGCGACGTTCGATCTGGTCGAGAACCAACTCGGTGACTCGAAGCCCGCCGAGCGGATCGGCTATCTGCTCGCGCTGCACGACTTCAACGACAACGGCTCCAAGCCGGGAGGCAACATCCTGATCGACGGCCATCCGTCCGGCAATTCGGCCGTGTTCCACGACTATCCCGGCAGCGACACGAAGCAGGCGGGCATCATCGGGACGAGCGGCTACGTACCGGGACGCAACTTCGGCATCCGAATCACCAACAAGGGAGATGGCAAGTTCCTGCTGGAGCCGCTGGTCGATTGGCAGGTCGAGGACAAAACGCTCACGTTGTCCGAGGCCGATCTGCCGGTGGGCGGCTTTGGTTTCGAGTTCTGTTGCGGGCGGAGTTTCGTCGTCGACAACGTGGCCATCGAAACGTTCGCCTCCACCGACGGCAAGAATCCACTCACCGAGTTCCTCCAGGAATTGAAGGCCAAACGCCAGCCGCTCGAGGAGGCGTTGAAATCAAAGACGGCGCTGGCCGGTTCGCCGCCGGGCAAGATCGCCTGGACAACGAACCTGACCGACAAGCCGCCGCAGACGCATGTTCTCCTTCGCGGAAACTACAACACACAGGGAGAACCGGTGGAGCCGGCGACGTATGCGGTCCTGAGTGGCCCCGCCGCGCCGGCCGGCACCGGTCGTCGGCTGGCATTTGCGAACTCGATCACTCAACCCGATTCGGTTGCCGCTGCGCTGCTGGCGCGCGTGCAGGTCAATCGGATCTGGCAGCATCACTTCGGAACCGGGATCGTGGCCACTCCGGACAACTTCGGTGTGAGTGGCTCGCCGCCGTCGCATCCCGAACTGCTCGACTGGCTCGCCGCCGAATTCGTCCGTTCGGGTTGGAGCACGAAGCATGTGGTGAGGCTCATCGTGAACTCGGCGGCCTACCGGCAGAGCAGCCTCACGGACGAACGCCGCTTGCAGCTTGATCCCGATGCGCGGCGGTTGTCCCGGTTCCCCGTTCGCCGCCTGGATGCGGAGGCCATTCGCGACGCGATGCTCTTCGCCAGCGGAGACCTCGACGACCGTCTGTTCGGTCCGTACATCCCCACGTCGCGCACCGGTGTCGGCGAGACCATCGTGGCTGAAGACCATCCCTGCTCGAAGCGCCGCTCGATCTATCTCCAGCAGAAGCGGACTCAGGTCCACAGTCTGCTGCAAGTCTTCGACGCACCGAGCATCGTCTTCAACAGCACGAGGCGGCCTCGTTCGACGATGCCGCTTCAGTCGCTGAACCAACTCAACTCCGACTTCTCCGTCGCGCGAGCCCGCAGCCTCGCGAACCGCCTGCACTCGGAAGCGACCAGTGATTCGGAACGCCTGCACCGCGCGTTCGCCCTCGTTCACGGTCGGCCTCCGTCCGACGACGAGGTCTCCGCCGCGACAAAGTTCCTCGAAGCCCAAGCCGCCGAGTACTCCAGCCACCCCGACGCGCGCCGACGGGCTTGGAGCGATCTCGGTCAGATGCTGCTGATCGGGAATGCCGCCTTGTATCTGGAATGAACTCGTCCGCCGAGTCACGACGTAGACGACGCTGTCTGTTGGGCTGGCCCGACGGGTCGGTATGCGAGCAATAGAAGAGGGCAGGCTGTCCCCACGTGGCGAGACTAACACCGGGTCGCCTGCCGGAGTATCGTTTATCGGGGTGGCGGATGTCGTTGCCGCCGCCTCGCCCATTTCCCATTATCGAAAGTTGTCGCGTACTGAAAGGAGCCTGTTAATGAGTCGAGCCACTACGACCTCCTGTCGCGTTGTCCTCTGCCTGCTGTGCACCTGCCTGGGACTGTCCGATCGAGTGCTGGCGCAGGTCACGCGAACGCCCGAGGAGGTGCGGAAGCTGGCCGTCGGCAAGTACAAGGTGCGCGAATACTGGGGAAACCACCTGCAACTCAAGTCCGCCAACCTGACGAGTTACGCCGGCAACTCGGCGGGGTTCCTGATTCCGGATCGGGAAGCAGAAATGATCCAACGCGACAGCAAGCTCATCCTCAAGGGCAGGTCGTTTGGTGCGGATATCCCGCTGGAGATCGAGGGCCTGCGTCTGTCGATGAAGCCGCTGACTGTACCGGGGCAACCCAGTATCAATGCGCGGATCAAGTACACCACGCTGACGATGATCCAGAGTCTGGATGGGTCGATGCTCTGCGGGATGTCGCACTTCACGAATGGCGGTCCCGCCGCCGGTACTCAGCTCGGCCGGGACGACGGCAATTCCTCGGAAGGGCATGCTCCACAGGGTCACGGCATTGCCGCGTTCTATCTCGTTCGCTCAGACGGTCGGCGGGAGCCGTATCCGCAGCCACGCGGGACGGACGGTGAGATCTATCGTCCCAAGTTTCAGTTGGGCGTGTCCGATCCGGCGGGGCTGGCCGGTGCGGCGCCCGGCAATGCGAACGTGCTGCTCGGGTCGTGGTTGGTTGCCAACGGTTTCGATGTGCAGGCCAACCCGAAGATTCAGCCTCTGTTCCAGTTCAGCACGGCGGTCACGTCGGCGTTCACTCCCCCCTTAATCAACGAAACCACCAAGTTTGGGCGATTCGTGGCCGCCGACGGGACGAACGATGTGGTGGTGACGAACCCGCTCGGGATTGAATGCAGTCTCTCGATGACGAACGTCGGGCTGGCAGGGAAGCCCCTGTTGCGGACGGCCATCAGTTGCAGTCTTGGGGAGGGCGTGTCCGTCCCCAGCAGTTGCGATCTGAAGACGGAAATCAGGACGCTGGTCGTCAACCAGGAGACGGTCCATGTCTATCAGAACGCTCCCTGCTACGAGTATCCGTCGTCTCTGGTGATGATGCTCCCCGCACGGGCGGCCCTCGAGAAATCGAAGTTGAAGGGGTTCTCATCCCGCTTTGAAGAACTCGCCTTTCGCCGGAAATAGGTTCGCGGCTGGTGTGACGAGGTGATGCCGTTGATTGCCGGTCAGACCGTTGGAACAGTCGCCTCGTGTCGCGATGCGATCCGGACACCTAACACTGCGGTGACGTAAACCCGATGACCGATCCCATCCTTCGGCAAATTTTTCTGTCGACCGTCACGTCGGAGTTCGGCGAGCATCGTGCGTTGCTCAAGGCCGACCTCAGTCTGCCGCGCGTGAAGGTTCAGGAGCAGGGCGATCTCGTTCAGGGGAAGGGGAAGCTGCTGCAAACGCTCGACACGTATGTGCGCGAGCACTGCGACGCGGTGATCCATCTGGTCGGCAGTGAAGTGGGCGTGAGGCTCAAGGCCGACGAAGTGCGCTGGCTGTTGGAGACGTACCCCGACTTTGCGACGCGGTTCCCGTTTCTGGCGGACGAACTGCGAGCCTCGCCGCCGACGCTGACCTACACGCAGATGGAAGCGTGGCTGGCGTTGTATCACGGCAAGCGTTGCCATCTCTATCGGCCGAGTCTGTTGGAGAAGACCCCGCCCCCGCTGCCGGACGACCATCCTCAGCAGAGGCACTGGCAGCGGCTGCAGGACTTGGGCGAGCATTGGGGCACCTTCGACGATCCGCAGCATCTGTGTCGTCGCGTGTTGCGGGAATTGCACGAACTGTGGCCGACGGAGATCCCCGCGCCGCGAATAAAACTGCTCTATGGGCCGCTGGGGCGGTTGTTCATTGGCCGCGAAGACTTCCTGAACGACGTTCGGGCGCGCTTCGAGCAGGCGCGGCGGGAGGGCCATTGGCCGAAGCAGGCGGTGCATGGTCTGGGGGGCGTCGGGAAGACGCGGCTGGTGGTGGAATATGCCTGGCGGTATCGAGACCACTACGCCGCCGTGGTGATGGTGAACGCCGAATCCCCCGAGTCGCTCGACCGCGAATTGACCGGGCTGGCGGGAGTGTTGGACTCCCACGTCGATCCGCATCTCCCCGATCCGCAGAAGCGGCAGATGACGCTCGACTGGTTGCAGCGCAATCCCGGGTGGTTGTTGCTGGTCGACAACGTCGACACGGACGAGGCGAGGCGTGCGGTCGCGGGTCTCCTGCCCGCCTGGACGGCGGGCCACATGGTCATCACGGGGCGAGTGTCGTCGTGGCCGCGGGATGTTGAGCCGCTCGATTTGAAAGTGCTGGCGATCGAGGACGCCGAGCGGTTCCTGTTGTCCGCCACCGCCGGTCGCCGGCTCGTCGAGCGGGACGATCCCGAGCACGCGCGGCGTCTGGTCCGCGACGACCTGGATTGTCTCTGCCTGGCGCTGGAGCAGGCGGCGGCCTACATCGGTGAGCAGGAGATCACCCTGTCCGAGTACCGTCTCCGCTGGGCCACGAATCAGAAGAGCGTCCGCACGTGGGCGGACAACCTGTTGATGCACTATCACGAGGAGAGTCCGGTCTCGCTCTCGGTGGCAACGACGTGGCAGACGACATTCGACCAGCTCACCCCCGCCGCGCGCACGTTGCTGGAGATGCTCTCATGGCTCGCGCCAGACCCACTGCCGCGCGGCTTGCTGGAGCATGCGGCCCTGCAAACTCAGTTGCAGTCTGCCTCGGGTCAGCCCGATGCCGAAGTGGAGCAGGCGCGGTCCGAACTGCGGCGATATTCGCTCCTCGGCCGCACCGACCCGACGCTCGGTGGCACGGCGGGGCAAGTCCATCGCCTGGTGCAACTGATCACCCGCGACCGCCTCACCGCCGAGCAGCGCCAGACGACACTCACCGCGATCTTGGCGGCAGTCGACGACTACACGCCGATGGAATCCTATGACGTCCGCACTTGGCCGGTCCTCGAACCGCTCCGCCCTCACCTGACCGTGCTGATCTCCCACGCCGACGCCGCCGGCATTGTCGAACCAACGACGCGACTGCTGGGTGTGATGGGAGCACTGCTCAAAGTGAAAGCCCTCTTCGCGGAGGCGGAGCCGCTGATGCGCCGCGCGCTGGCCATCGCCGAAGAGTCCTACGGAGCCGAGCCCTCCGAGATCGCCCGCCGCCTCAACAACCTGGCGCAGTTGCTCCAATCCACAAACCGTCTGGCGGAGGCCGAGCCGCTAATTCGCCGCGCGCTGGCTATTGACGAGAAGTCCTACGGAACCGAGCACCCTAGAGTCGCAGTCCGCCTCGGCAACCTGGCGCACTTGCTCCAGGCCACGAACCGTCTGGCGGAGGCCGAGCCGCTGATGC
>JBBPIS010000043.1:0-14356 GCA_038040225.1 Planctomycetota bacterium | reverse complement strand
CTGGCGCACTTGCTCCAGGCCACGAACCGTCTGGCGGAGGCCGAGCCGCTGATGCACCGCGCGCTGGCGATAGACGAGCATTCCTACGGAACTGAGCACTCCAGAATCGCAATCGACCTCAACAATTTGGCTCAGGTGCTCCAGGCCACGAACCGTCTGGCGGAGGCTGAGCCGCTGATGGCTCGCGTAGTGACCATATTTGAAAAGGTTTACGGCGAGAATCACCCGGATGTGGCCATCGCTCTCAACAACCTAGCGCAGTTGCTCCAGGCCACGAACCGTCTGGCGGAGGCCGAGCCGCTGATGCGCCGAGCGCTGGCCCTCGACGAGCAGTCTTACGGAACCGAGCACCCCAACGTTGCCCGCGACTTCAATAACCTGGCGTTATTGCTCCAGGCCACGAACCGTCTGGCGGAGGCCGAGCCGCTGATGCGCCGCGCGCTAGACATCTGGGAACAGTCTCTTGGAGCCGCGCACACGCAAGTCGCCACGGGTCTCAACAACCTAGCCCAATTACTCCAGGCCACGAACCGTTTGGAGGAGGCAGAGCCGCTGATGCGCCGCACGCTGGCCATCGACGAACAGTCCTATGGACCAGAGCATCCCGAGGTGGCGATCGATGCGCTGAATTTGGCGGTCTTGCTGCGGGATACGGATCGTTTGTCGGAGGCGGTTTCGCTCATGTACCGTGCGATCTCCATCTATCACCTGTTCTCGAAACAGAACGGCTACGAGCATCCGCATTGGAACAAGGCCGTGGGACACTACCGCTGCATGATGACCGCGTCGGGCCGTTCAGAGACCGACGTGGACGCCGCTTTGCAGGACTTGATCGGCGAATAGAAACACCGAGAGCTGGGTTGTGCGCGGGTCTCGGCCTGTTGCGCGCGCGTCTCCCGACCCCGCACAGGTCGCGACCGCAGGTCTCCTCTTCGTCTCCGAAGTCCGGGAGTGGCGGTTCGGAAGCGGTTCGCAAGGGGCGAAGAGGAGACCTGCGGTCGGGTGTTACGGCGGGGTCAGGAGACCCGCGCCGAACACCGGATCCCTCTCCGCGCTCTCTGCGTCCTCGGCGTTTCACTCTTTCTCCGTCCCACGCCCTGCTGCGGGTCGTGGGACGTCGGTCGCATCACGGGACACCGCCCTGAAGTCTCATGACTTCGGCGACGTGCGGTAAATGCGAGAACTTAACTCTCCGGCTCGTGACTTGCTTTGAGAAGTTGCGGCCTGGTGGTGGCATTACTTGAGTCCTGTGTGAGTCCTTTCCGTACAGCGTGAGTCCTCGCACTACAGTGCGAGTCGTCGCCGCGCAGTCCAGAGTCAGTTTTTGAATTTTCAGAACGTCCCCGTGATTGCGAGGGCGACACTCCATTGTTCTGATGGGCGTGGTTCGTCAACGCAACCGCCCCCTCCACAGCAAGTGGCCTATTTTATGCTAGACACCGGCAGCAGCCATACATACTATCTGACGCAGTCGACGCAGTCGGAAGAATCGTTGTCGTCCAATTCAGGGTTTATTGAGCTTTACCGCTGGGGTGTCCAGGGGTTTGTGGGTCGTCTTGTGAAGAGGGGGAATTCATGGTGAAACGATGGGGGCTGTTTTTGATGGCGCTGGCCGTGCTGGGGTCAGTGACCGAGGCGGGACACGGGCGGCGTTCGCGTTGCTGTCAGCCGGTGGCGTCGTGCTGTGCGCCGGCTCCGTGTTGTGCCGCAACGTCGGGTGCTTGTGCTCCGGCCGCACCAGCGTGTAGTCCTGTCATGGTCGAGCAGACCGTGATGGAACCAGTGATGGTGACCGAAACCCGCAAGGTCCAGGTCACCGAGTACAAACAGGAACCGAGGGAACGAAAGTACACGGTTTGCAAGCTGGTTCCTCGCACCGAGACCCGCACGCGGACTGTGGCGTACAGCGAGAATGAAGCCCGGACTCGCGAGGAGAAGTACGTCGAGAACAAGCACGTCACTGAGATGGTCGATCAGACCTATGTGGTGAATGTGCCCTACACCGAGACTCGCAAGGCGTCTCGCACGATTCAGACTCCGGTGACGAAGAACGTCGAGCAGACCTACACGGTGAATGTGCCCTACACCGAGACCCGCAAGGCGACTCGCACGATTCAAACTCCGGTGACAAAGAACGTCGAGCAAGCCTACACGGTCAATGTGCCCTACTGTGAGACCCGCAAGGCGACTCGTACCATCATGACTCCGGTCATGAAAGACGTCGTCCAGAACTACACGGTCAACGTGCCCTACTGTGAGACCCGCAAGGCGACTCGTACCATCGTGACTCCGGTCATGAAAGACGTCGTCCAGAACTACACGGTCAATGTCCCCTACACCGAAGAGCGCCAGGGGACTCGGACCGTGTGGGAATGTGTCCCGGTCGTTCAGACTCGAACGGTCTGTGAGGATCAGGGCCATTGGGAACAGCGAGCTGTTCCGGCTTCGAACGGCTGCCAGTCGTGTGGCGTCGTCGCTCACTGCTGTCGACCACGCCGTCACCACGCCTGCGGTGGTTGCGGTTCCTGTGGCAACGATTGTGGCAACGGTTGCGGACACGTCGCGGTTGCCGCTCCCTGCGGTGGTTGCACAGTCACGCAAAACGTGTGGGTACCGAACGTCGTGCAGCGCGAAGTTCAGTGCACAGTCAACACGCACCAGTGCAAGCAGGTTCCATACACGTACACCGTAACGCTCTGCCGTCCGGAAGCCCGGACTCGCACCGTGCAGGTCTGCGAGCGCGTCTGTTCGCAGCAAGAGTACGAGTACCAGGTTCAGCTTTGCCGCCCGGAAAACCGCACTCGCACAGTCCAAGTTTGCGAGAGGGTTTGTTCTCAGCAAGAGTATGAGTACCAGGTTCAACTCTGCCGTCAGGAGAACCGGACTCGCACGATCCAGGTCTGTGAGATGGTCTGCTCGCAGCAAGAGTATGAGTACCCGGTTCAACTCTGCCGTCAGGAAAATCGGACTCGCACGATCCAGGTCTGTGAGACGGTTTGTTCACAGCAAGAGTACGAATATCAGGTTCAGCTCTGCCGCCAGGAAAACCGCACCTGCCAGGTGGCAGTCTGCAAAGTTGTCCCCGAAGAGAAGACTCGGACCGTCAACTACACGGTTTGCGTTCCGAAGTCCCGTGAAGAGCAATACCAGGTCACCGTCTGTGACACCGTGAACGAAGAGAAGACCGAGACCTACACGGTTTGCGTTCCCGTCTGTGTCGAGAAGGAAGTCCAAGTCCAGGTTTGCCAAATGGTCGCCAAGAAGATCATGGTTCCCTGTGCACAGCCCGCTCCATGCTGCCGCTGAAACGGATCGTTTGAGATCGGTCTTCCGTGGTTGAGTTTCATGCCAACGACGCCTCGTGTCACCCGACACGGGGCGTTTTTGTTCCCTGAGGGCATGAAGTCGGTGCCTCCCCTTCCCCCATCGCAACGGCAGTCGCCTTCGCTGCGCAACCATTTGACCACGTGGGGCTTTGCGAAACTTGACGGTCTCGGAACCCACTTCTATACTCGCGCCGTTGATGACGGATGACCCGGACCAGCGATACCTCGCCCTGCACAGGATGTGATCACCAGCATGAAATCAGAAGAACGTCATCGGCTCCGGGAAAACGAACTGGAGCATGTTGTCAAAACCACGGGCAGTGTGCTGGAACGGCACGCGACGACAATTGTGGCGGTCGTCTGTGGAGTGATGCTGGTGGCGGCGGTTGTGATTTGGTGGATGCGTCAAACGACAGCCACCAGTTCCACCGCGTGGACGCTGCTGGAAAATGCCCAGAGCGTCGACGATTTCGGCAGCATTGCCGAGAAGTACAAGAACACTCCCGCCGGAGATTGGGCCAGGCTGCGTGAGTCCGAAGCCAATCTGCGATCGGGCGGCGAGGTGCTGTTTTCGGACCGCGATCTGGCGAACACCGACCTCAAGCGAGCCCGCGAAGGATTCGAGCAACTGCTGGCCTCGTCCAGCACCAGCCCGATCATTCGTGAGCGGGCGATCTGGGGCCTGGCTCGGTGCCTGGAGTCGACCAGCGATGGCGACACCACCAAAGCCATCGAAGCCTACCAGCGGCTGCTGAACGATTTTCCGGAGACGATCTACAAACCCTTCGCCGAAGATCGGATTGCCGCTCTGAAAACCGGTGGGACCAAGGAGTTTTACGCCTGGTTCAGCAAGCAGAATCCGAAACCGGCAGATATCCGTCCCAAAGATGGCGCGGCGAAGAATCCGCTCGATCCGTTCCTCCCCCCGGCAGCGGCGGGTGAAGCTGACGGCAAGTCGAACGGAGACGAGGCAACGACGCCGACCTCCAAAACGAATGACCCTGCCGCGGACAAGCCCATCGCCGCCGAAGTCGTACCGGACACGAAGAAGGATGAGTCGACACCCGCCAAGCCCGATGAGGCCAAGCCCGATGAGGCCAAGGCGGAGAAGAAGCCCGAGTCCGACGAATCAAAGCCTGACGCCAAACCGGAGAAGTCGACCGATGACTCCGACAAGAAGCAGCCGTAACGACGCCGTCGTTTGAGCTGGGAACTATTGAAAACGCGAATCGTGCTGGCCCGGCATCCTTGATTGCCGGGCTTCCTCTTTGATGGTCGAGACCGCATGTCCGAAGACGTTGCCGACGAAGTAATTCCCGAGGACGTGATTCCCGACGACATGATCCCGTGTGTCGCGGCAGGCGAATCGATTCAGATCATTGTCGAGGATCGTGCGCACGGCTGGCGTGTCGATCATTACCTGACCCGGCTGTATCCCAACTTCAGCCGCGCGGCATTTCAGCGAGTCATCGATGACGGCGCGGTGCTGGTCAACGGCCTGCAGGTCAAGATGTCGCGACGGCTGCACGTCAACGACAGCCTTCAGTTTCAGTTGCCGACGACGCCCGATTCCACTCTCACTCCCGAAGACATTCCGCTCGATGTGCTCTACGACGACGACGCGCTGATCGTCATCAACAAAGCGGCGAACATGATCGTTCATCCGGGGAAGGGCAACTACGGCGGGACGTTGGCTGGCGCACTCCAGTTTCGCTTTGACAAGCTCAGCGATGTGGCGGGCAAACTGCGCGCGGGGATCGTCCATCGGCTCGACCGCGACACCAGCGGAGTGCTCGTCGTCGCGAAGGACAACACCGTCCATGCCAATCTCTCCAGCCAGTTCGAGCAGCGGACGGTCGAGAAGGAATATCGAGCACTCGTGTGGGGCGAGGTTTCGTTCGATCGTGACTTCGTCGAGACGCACGTCCGCGTGAGCAACCGCAACCGCGAGCGAATGATGGTCTGTCCGCCCGGTGGGAACTCGCGTCATTCCTCGACGTTTTACGAAGTGCTCGAACGCTTCCACGGCTTTTCGTTCATGCGGCTGTGCCCTCAGACCGGGAGGACGCACCAGTTGCGGGTCCACATGCATCACCTCGGCCATCCCGTGGTGGCCGACCGGTTGTATGAAGGCCACAAGAACCTGAAGCTGTCCGACTTGGTGGAGAACCTGCCGCCCGAGGAGGAAGATTTGCTGATCGAACGCCAGGCCCTGCATGCCCTCAGTCTCGCGTTCGATCATCCCCTCACCGGCCAGCGGATGAGCTTTGAGGCCCCGCTGCCCGAAGACTTTCAGCGGGCGCTCTCCGCCGTGAAGCAGCATCGCACGAAGACGCCACGAAAACCAAATCCCAAGAACCAAATCCCAAAGACCAAATGAATTCCAAATCCCAAAGTCCAAATGAAAACCTTGCGGGATTCGTTTCGTGTGTTGTCCGGAGCTTGGACTCCGAGATTTGTTTGGCAATTGGTCTTTGAGATTTGGTACTCGTTTGTTCCTTGGTTCTTGAGATTTGGGAGGCCAGTTCGAACTGGAGGTCGCTCATGATCGAAGAGACATTTGGAACGAGCGAACAGTCGGCCGCCGAAACGCTCATCGAGCTGGCCCTGGCCGAGGACTTGTCTTCCGTCGGCGATCTGACCTGCGCGGCACTGATCCGACCGGACGAACAGGCGGCGGTGCAGGTCGTCGCGCGGCAGGAGGGGGTTCTCGCGGGGTCACCCATCGGCCGCCGGGTCTTCACTCGGCTCGATCCTTCGGTCCGATGGAAGACTCATCAGCGAGATGGTGAGCGTGTCTCGCCCGGAATGGCGGTGGCCACGGTCATTGGACCGCTTCGTTCGCTGCTGATCGGCGAACGGACGATGCTCAACTTCATGACGCACCTCAGTGGAATCGCCACGCTGACGCGGCGATTCGTCGATGCCGTGCGCGGAACTCGCGCCGAGATCCTCGACACGCGCAAGACGCTTCCGGGCTGGAGGCTGCTCGAAAAGTATGCCGTGCGGTGCGGGGGCGGGACGAACCATCGGATGGGCCTCTACGACGGAGTGCTCATCAAGGACAACCATCTCGCCGCGTGGACCGAGGCGGACAGCATTGCCGCCGCGGTCGAAACCGCTCGTCAGCGCAGCCCTGCGGGAATCTCGATTGAGGTCGAGGTGGACACGCTCGACCAACTGGGCGACGCGCTGCGCGGCAGCCCCGACATCGTGTTGCTCGACAACATGGACGTGGCCACGCTGCGGCAGGCCGTCAACATCCGTGACCACACTGCCCCGCGTGTCCTCTTGGAAGCATCAGGCGGCGTGACGCTCGAAACTGTCGCGGCGATTGCTCAGACTGGCGTCGAGCGCATCAGCGTGGGTGGCCTGACGCACTCAGCCCCCGCACTCGATCTGGCGTTTGACTGGAAGTCTCGAATTCAAGGGGCACAACCATGAGCGACGTTGTCATCAAGGTGCGCGAGAGCGGTCCGTTGCTGGTGAATGGCCCCGTCACACTGATCGATCATCTGGGCAACAACTACGACATTGCGGCGGGCGCGAACATCGCGTTGTGTCGCTGCGGAAACTCCGGAAAGAAACCGTTCTGCGATGGAACTCACAAGACGTGCGGCTTCGTGGCGACGGAAACGGCTCCGCTGGTGCCGACGTCACCCTGACAGACTGTAGGATGGGCACTCCTGCCCCTCCTGCTTCTTGGGAAAAACGGACGGGCAGGAGTGCCCATCCTACGTTCATCAACTTGTTGACTATTTGAGATCTTCTCGAAAGAACTCGCCCATGAATCGATTCGCGGTCGCCTTTGGTTGCCTGGTTGTTCTGGCCGGTTGGACTCAGCGGGGGCAGGCTCAGCCGCCGACGGACGAGGCGGCGAAGCCGATCCGCGAGAAGCTGGCTCCGCTCAACGCGGCGGTCGAGAAGCTGAAAGTGGGGCGCGACGACGTGCGGCCGGTCGCGGATGTCGAAGTCTTCGCCAAGGCGGCCGATTGGATCGTCCGGCACAATGAATTCTTCAAGCCCGACTACGCGAAGTGGACCATTGACGCGCTCAACATCGGTGCGACACGAGCCGATTTTCTCACCGGACAGGAGCGCCCCTGGTTCAACCGCGAGGGATCAACGGTGCGAGGCTACTACTCCGAGGTCGATGGCTCAGTCCAACCGTACGTCGTGACGCTGCCAAAGGGCTACGATCCGAAGTCGAACAAACGCTGGCCGCTGCACGTCGAACTGCACGGCCGCGGCGACACGCTCAACGAGGTGAGCTTCATCCACTCGCACGAGGGCAAGCCGTTGAAGGGCGACCCCGATTACATCCAGCTCGATGCGTTTGGCCGCACGAACAATGCGTACCGCTGGGCGGGAGAGACCGACGTGCTGGAGGCGATGGCGGCGGTGAAGCGGTCGTTCCGCATCGACGATCGCCGCGTGACGCTGCGCGGGTTCTCGATGGGAGGCGCGGGGGCGTGGCATCTCGGGCTGCACCATCCGTCGCTGTGGTCGTCCGTCGGAGCGGGGGCCGGGTTCTGCGATACGGTGCATCACATCGGCCTCAAGGAATCGCTGTCGCCGCTGCACCAGAAGCTCACGAAGATTTACGACGCTCAGGATTACGCGCTCAATGCGTTCAACGTGCCGACCATCGGGTATGGCGGCGAGTTGGATAAGCAGATCTTCGCGTCGGCGACGATGCACGAGAAGGCGAAGGAGGTGGGCGTCGACATCCCGCGACTCATCGGTCCGCAGACCGAGCACAAGTGGCACCCTGACAGCCTCAAGGAATTCATGGCCTTTCACGCGAAGCACACTCAGGTCGGCCGGCCGCAACATCCGGCACCGCCCAGGATTCGGTTTGTGACTCACACGCTCAAGTACAACTCGTGCGAATGGCTGATCGTCGAGGAACAGATTCGTCCGTATGAGGCCTCCGTGGTGGAGGCGGCTGTGGACGAGAAGACGGGGACTTTGGTTGTCACCACCAAGAACGCTTCGGTGCTGCAAATCATGCGGGACGTGGCCGACACCGTATCGATCGACGGAGGGAAGCCGCTGAAACTCAACTCGGCGGCGGGAAGCCTGCTCCCCGGCGTCTACTACGAATTGCGGGACGAAGGCTGGGTCGTGTGGGATTACAACCGATCGCACAAGTACGCGGCTCACGAGGACGAAGGGGATGACCTTCGCAAACGACACAACCTGCAGGGCCCGATCGACGACGCCTTCATGCGACCATTCGTCTGCGTCCGTCCGACCGGGACACCGTGGTCTGCGGCGCAGGCCGAGTGGGCCAAGTGGACGCTGTCCCGCTTCGAGACGGAGTTCGATAAGCGGATGCGCGCCAAAGTCCCCGTCGTGAACGACACTCAAGTCACCGACGAGTTGATCGAGACCAAGCATCTCATCCTGTTCGGCGATCCCGGCTCGAACGCGGTCCTGTCGAAGGTCGTCGATCGGCTACCGGTGAAGTGGACCAAGAGCGGCCTCGAAGTGAAGGGGGAGAAGTACGACCCGGCCACCCACGGCGTGGCCCTGATCTACCCGAACCCGCTCAACAAGAACCGCTACGTCGTGGTGAATTCGGGCCACACATTCCACGAACCGGAATTCAAAGCCTCAAACGCCAACCTCTACCCCAAACTAGGCGACATCGCGGTCCTGAAGTTCTTACTGCGGAAGGACGGCTATACGGAGACAGCAGTCTTCGCAGACGTGTTCGACTCCCGTTGGGGGTTTGACGAGTAGAGATTGAAGCCTCGTTGTCTCGGCACCGCCTGCAGGAAGTAGTTTAGAAAGCGACAATCAATCGCCCGGTAGCCGCTGGCGAACGGTACACTGGCAGCCGATGCAGCAATTTGTACCACCGGAGTGCAACAGACAAACGCGGATCCCACGCACCCTATTCTTTTTTTTGTAAAATCCATAGCGATCCAGCCTTCGCGTCTTTAAACATTGAGTCGTTTAATATCCGACTCCACCATTCTTCATCAACACCGGCGGCGCCTTTCAAGCTGCGGCCAGCACGCCAAGATTTCCGAAGCTTAAGAAGTCGCTCTTCGTACCGTACTGCGAGGCGCTTCCAGAAAAACGGCAATGCCAACTGGCTGTGTTCCATAAAACTGGTGAGAAAGTGACTAAGGTCAGCATCCCTCTTCAAAGAAGAAAACTCATTGAAAAACTGAAGTTCGTCAGCACGTAACTGTCTGATAAACTCAATCGACGTCTCGGTTCTAGGGCGAAAGTCGTCCTTTTTTAAAGACGATGTTCTATGGATACGTCCTGCGCAATCTGCGGGAACGGGAGACACGATTGCGCAATTATCAACATACGCGGGTTGCTCAGCAAGCCATAGATACGCTGAGATCGCCTTGCCATGAACGACGTATTCGACAAGATGGTCAACTCCCTTTCCATCGCCCGCACGCTCGTGATATAAGTTCGCTCCAAGAAACGAAAACGCTACTTGCTTAAACTCAAACTCTCTGTGGCCGAGAATCGCCATAACGCCTTCGGCTCGTTGTCGCGTCAGTCCACCACCCTTGAATGAATCGAGAAGCGACAAAAAATGCAGCCCTTGCAGTAAGGTGTATTGGGAGAGTCCGTATACGTTAGTGATTTGTGAAGCGTTAGAATTAAACGCTCGATGGCTGCCTGTAAGCGCTGAGTCAATGAGTGCGTAAGGAATCATTTCGTCGCTCGCGTGAAGCACCCCTCCTGTCTTGTCCGCATTCCTCCACGCTCTCCAAGCTGACTTGCTCCTTAGTACATTCCACATCACATGCAGTTGCCGACGGGCATCATCGAAAAAAATATCATCCAATTTTGCCTCAAACGCACTTACAATCCACTCGCATACATTTCGTACATAGTGAAGTATATCATCCTGAGTAGCTAACCCACTTCCTCCGTCATCGTCATTGTCTGCTATCCAATCTACCTTGCTTTTGCCGATAAGTGATTCTGCACGGGATTGCCTTCCCTGTCGCACTTTGAACCCACTCAATGGGCCTAGCTGCACCAATTGCTGTTCAGATTTGTAGGACATGCCTAAGTAGCCCTCGATTCGATTCAGCGTTTCTGGCCACATCGGTAGATATATTCTCCAAAATCGAATGCCAAGGCGATCATCGAGAAAATCCCTGCACTTTACAAGGGCGCGCTGTTGAACTTCAACTGGAGTCTGATCGACATTGTCAATCGTAAGTACGATATATTTAAATGGAGCGTCGGCCGAATTCTCCAAAGCGAGATCTGAGATGAGACGAAGAGCAGCTACAACCCATTCATGATCCTCAGTGCGATACATGCCATTTTCTTGCAGGTGAGTGTCGATGTCAAATTCCCGGTCCTTGCATTTCGCAAGAATCGATATCCTTAAGCTTGTATCGAGCATCTCTTCGAGTTGTTCTGGTTTTTGGAGGCCTTTTGCATCGACGTAAAGACAAAGCTTTTCACGAAACTTCTCTCTGTTGAAGCGAGGGCAGTAGCATCGAAGATAATATCCCAACAATGTTGTCTTTCCAGTTCCTACGGCGCCAATCAACAAGACAAAACGCCTCCCCCTTTCTTCGTCCCAAAACTGCCGGTGAAGGAATCGTTCGTACAGGAATTCTAGCTTATCGTCATCTTCAAATGCCTCGTCGAGTTGATTCGTTCGTTCACTTATATAGACATCCGCCACTTCACTGTGTGAGAAGCTGTCTCTCAATGGCATTGAACCGCCATATGCAGCGTCAATGGCATCTTTAAGTTTTGGGTTGCGCGCTACCGGGTTGGGTTCGTCTTTTGTGAGCCAGGTATCGTCGGATTGCAGTTTCGGAAGGCGGTTAGTCACTGGTTGACACCTTTTGCAACTAGGGTTTGTGAGGAAAACATTGCTTGTGAGGTCTTCAGAATAGACCGTTTCTGACTTGATGCGGTGTTTGAGGCTCCAGCACTCTGCAACTGTAGATCATGGTGTCGCGAGCGTGGTTGATGGGGTGGGTATTGGCGCGTGGCCGTGGCCGGCGTCGATGATGATGCGGGCTTGTTGCCAAGCGGATTGGAAGCGGCGGGCCTGGTCTGTTGTGTGCAACTGGGAGATGTGCTCATCGAGGTCGTTCAGGAAGTCGAGGAGTTCAGCCGTTCGGGTTTGCAGTTCGCACAGCAGCGTGCTGCGGTTGACGATCTGGCTGCGCGGGGCGGCGATCAGTGGCTCGTAGACGGCGATGATGGCGCTCAGCGCCGCGATGAGGGCGCCGGCGATGCCTCGATCGGCGGCTCCCGGTTCGGTTTTTATCGCGTTGGCCAGATCGCGAATTTCTTTCGTCAGTGCGACCAACGTTTGAACTCGCAGCCGCTGAATGGCACTCAATGACACATCGGCTTTCGCGCGGTGGCTGAGATTGCCGGTCTTTTTGAAGTGCAGTGCCAAGGCTCTGGCCAGCGGATAAGTGGCGTTCTCCAGTTCCGTTTCGCCGACATCCTTGGCTTCGGCTGCCCCCGTCGTCTCCCAACCGGTTTGTGTTGCGAGACCCCTCACACTTGCCAAGTTGCACTTCAGCGAACTCAACTCCATACGGAATGTCGTCGGTTCTTGGCCGTCCCACACGGGTCGGAAAGCGGAGGATTCGACTATCGCTACGGACGCTCCCGCCATATTCAGACGATTGGTCAGACGATCGTTCACCACTGCGCCTCAGAATGAAGGGCCACGTTTCAGACAACTGCAGTATTCTGCAATGCGGTCGGAACCAATGCAATCTGTCGCACTGGTAGAGCAAAGGTTTATTCCAATTTTGAAGTCCGGTGTCCAATGAGAGGGCTGAACTGTCTGAGATCACGCAGCCTGAGCAGCGGGGAGTTGGGTGAATCGAGCCCGTGACTTGTCGGTGCCCGCATGCCGCATCTGACGAATGCTGATCGGGAAAATAGGACCGGATGGGAAGAAAGTGCTGTTTCCCGTGCTATTGTAAATGGTTACGACGTGGTCTTCCTCGAAAACGGCTCGGTCGATGACGATTGCGACTCTCTCGGAAAATGCGCTGATGTAACTTGCCATTACGTCAGCATCGGTGGTCCATTGTGTGTTTGTCTGCGGTGATTGCAATGGTGTCGGCGACGATTGCGTCACTGTCGACTGCTTTTGAGTTGGCATTCTCGGTCATTGAGGACCCGTCGGTGGCAATTGCGGCGCCGTTGGTGGAGGTTACGCATCCGTGGTGTCGGTGCACCGTGTCGATGGGCGTTGCACACTCGTCGGTGACGGTTACACGTGTACACGTGAGGCTTAAGGTCGTGTGGTACTTGCGATGAGCTTCTCTCGCCAGCGTGCTTGGATCTCCCCGACGCCCCAAAGTCTCGTAGCGGCGGTTCCCCCGGGCCGATCCATGATGCGAGCCGTGTTCGGCTGGACTTGTTCGTCGTAGTCCATTCAGACATATTGCAGCGGTGTTAGTTGCCGACCGGCGGACGGGTATTGTTGCGTGTTGTGAATGACGGGCGACATCTTGAATCGACGATTTCAGAAAACCATGACGTTCCTACGACTCACTTCGATTGCGGTTCGGCGTTGTGGACGCTTCGTGCTGCGCGTATCGAGCTGTTGGCAGATTGTCTTGGCCGCTGTGATGTTGGCCTCTCCCTGCGCGGGTTTCTTTGAAGGGCAGGAAGTTGAGTTGACCGAATCCTCGGTTCCGGCCGAGGAGCGCGGGGACTGCTCGGAGTTTCTCGCGGTGGCGGGGTCCGTCCCGTCACGGGGCACTTTTGAGCGAACCACGTCTCCGTGGGGAGGGAACCGGGCCTCTGTTGACTGCGCCCGTTTCCGCTCATCCGACCCGCGACCAGGACGCTTTGTGACCGGTCACCGTCTTGCCAACGGACTCCGTGCTCCGCTGCGGTGCTAGTGCCGTCTGCGGTTCGCGGTCTGCCCGTGCTGTCGTGAGCTGTCGGCGTCGGTGACGTTGATCGGGAGGACGGTGTGGGGCAGACGGTTGGTGGCCGGTGCTGAGGCCTTGCTCCGGGCGAGGCACTCCACGTCTGCGAACCGCCCCCCTCTTGATGACACTGGATTCGTCTCACCGCCGCCTACGCGGTCGTGCGGGACTTCAATCCATTGCTGTGATTCGGTCAGGCCGGTCGTTTGTGCCGCTGTACCGATGCCGTGCTCCATCGTTGTGGCACCTCGTTTCCCAAAGATTGCCGCGGGAGATGCATCCCCGTTTGGCAATGCTTCCTCGGGAGAGGGTTCCGTCTTTGAAATCGATTCTCATCATCAGCCAATCTGGAGGTAGTAAGTGACAGACACCAAGTTGTTATCGAGATCGACTCTCCCGCGCGATCTCGTGGCCGGATTGGTCGTGTTTCTCGTGGCATTGCCGTTGTGCCTGGGCGTGGCGTTGGCATGCAACGCGCCGTTGTTTTCGGGACTGTTGGCGGGGATTGTGGGTGGCATTCTGGTTGGCATCTTGAGCCAGTCGCACACGAGTGTGAGCGGTCCCGCCGCCGGGTTGACGGCTGTTGTGGCGGCTCAAATCGTGGCGCTGGGATCGTTCCAGGCGTTTCTGTTGGCCGTCGTCGTGGCGGGTGTGATCCAGATTGTGCTGGGTCTCGCACGAACCGGATTCATCGCGGCGTTCTTTCCCTCCAGCATCATCAAGGGATTGCTGGCCGCGATCGGCGTGATTCTGATTCTGAAACAGATTCCTCACGTCCTGGGTCGCGACACGGATCCCGAAGGGGACATGGCGTTTCTGCAACCCGACCATCGGAACACCTTTTCGGAATTCGGCGAGTTGTTCAGTGGCATGCACCTTGGTGCCGCCACGATTGGCCTGCTGTCGATTGCGTTGCTGGTTCTGTGGGATCGGTGCAAGCCGTTGAAGAAGTCGGTGATCCCCGCGCCGCTCGTCGTGGTGGCGTTGGGGATCGGACTCAGTCTGATTTTTCGGCAGCTTGGCGGGCGCTGGCTGATCGAGGCGAGTC
This sequence comes from Planctomycetota bacterium, assembly GCA_038040225.1. Lineage (GTDB taxonomy): Bacteria > Planctomycetota > Planctomycetia > Planctomycetales > Planctomycetaceae > Schlesneria. The sequence continues at coordinate 65 of JBBPIS010000043.1, read as the reverse complement.
ATCTCGTGCAGGTTCCGGTGGCGGACAGCCTGAGGGGATTCCTCGGGTTCCTGCAATGGCCCGAC
>JBBPIS010000042.1:0-51057 GCA_038040225.1 Planctomycetota bacterium | reverse complement strand
AGCATGGGTTGTTGACCAAGTTCTACCACGCGTTCCGCAAGAACGCGGCAACCGATCCCACGGGCGACAAGACACTGAAGGCTGTCCTGGACGAAGAGGACATGGCCAAATTCAAAGAACACTGGGAGGTGGATGTCTTAAAGCTGGAGTTCCGGTAGGTCTGACCCCAGCTTTCCGGAAAGTTGGTCCACGATCGGGTCGTTTTCCAAGATGCGGCCAGCCACCCAGTTGAGCCGCAAGCAAGGCTGCTTGCGGCTACGCAAACTGACCCACTATTGACGTTTCGCATCGGTCTTCGGAACCCTGCGCGAGACCGCAATGTTGGGGCCGTTGTCAGGGCTGGCGGTGGTGACGTAGAGTCGGTCTGCGGTCGGAGAGAGGGACAGGCTCACACACCTGCCCACGGTGAGGCCGGGGATGACGAGTGGTTGAGGCTGGCCGAAGGGATCTCGCGCGGTGGGGCGAGTTGCCTGCCAATGAGTCACCCGGGTGGACGTGTCGGCCGAGATGCGATGGAAGAGCAGCGTCAGGCCATCGGACGACAACGTGACTCCTCCTTCATGGTCCACGGTGTTGATGTTGGCACCGAGGTTCTCGGCGGGGCCGAACGGGTTGTCGCGCGAGTCGCGGCGGGTGATCCACAGGTCGGTGCCGCCGTGTTCGGTTGATCGGTCGGAGTGGAAGACCAGCGTCAAGCCATCGGCGGAGAGTTCGGGTTCCCATTCGCTCCTGACAGAGTTCACTTCGGAGCCGGCATTGAGGGGAGCGGACCAGGACGCATCGCCACCCGGGCGGGTGCAAAACCAAAGATCGAACCCGCCTTGACCGTCCTCGCGCCGCATGCAGAAGGCGAGGATCAGACCGTCTGCGCTCAGTGTCGGGTCGGAGAGGTTGTCCGGTTGATCGTTGACGATCGTGTCGAGCAGCACCGGTTTGCCGAATGGCTCGTTGGTCGAGTGTCGCCACGCCTGCCAGAGTCTCAGTTTGCCCGTCCGTTGTATTCGATCTTCGTTGCCGTGGAACAGCAGCGATAATCCGTCCTTCGCGGCGAATGCGCCCGCTTCGTAGCCCGGCGTGTTGATCGGCTCTCCAAGGTCTTCCAGCGGCGACCATTCATAGTCGGGAGACGTGAGCCGTTCCGTGGGCGTGAGTTTGAGAAAGGCGATCATCGCGTCGCTCCCCGGTTCAAGCTTCGACACTGTTGCTGGCGTTTGCGACGGATCGACTGCGGGAGGCGGTGCGACAGCGCGCATCCGGACGCTGGCGACCACCTTGCCCCAGCGTTTGATGGTGAACTTGGGCGTGTCGAGTTCCAGTCCCTCGGGAGTCGTGACGGTCAGGTTGTAATCGCCGACGGGAAGCTGCCTGTTTGCACCGTGTTTCAGCGTGTAGGGCTGCCCGGTCTGACGGTCCTCGACGACGATGCCGCCACTGTCTCCCAGCAGCGCCGCAATCGTCGGGTCATCGGTCGTCAGCTCGTAGACTCCGTTGCTGGTCTGAATCACGAACACCGCTGCCAACACGAGGACGAGAGCCGCGAGTGTGGTGAGTCCGCGTCGCCCGCGCGGCTTCTGACGGGTGTTCTCACTCGTTCTCTTCAAAAGATCGGAGTGGCTTCGGTAGACCGTCGTTTCGTCAAGTGTGGTCGAACCGCTGACGAGGCCGTCTTGTGGTAACGCGCGTTCTGCGCGCGGTCTCTGCGACTGTGCCAGATATCGTCCCAAGGCATCGGCCAGGTCGTGAATGCGGGAGAATCGGTCGTGCGGTTCGTGAGCGAGGGCCTTCAGGCAGATGCGTTCCAGCTCGGGATCGATGTCCCGGCGGATGTCGGTTGGTTTGACGGGCGGTTTCGCCGAGATCAGGCTCGCCAGAATCCGAGTGAGATTCCCCGTGTGCAGCGTCTTGCCGGTCAGCAGTTCGTAGAAGATCACTCCGAGACTGTACTGGTCGCTCCACGGCCCCACCGCGTCGGCGTCGCCGGTGGCCTGCTCGGGAGCCATGTAGGCGGGCGTGCCGACGATCAGGCCCGTCTGCGTCATGTGGGTGTCCATTTCATTGATGGACCGTGCCAGGCCGAAGTCCATCAGGATCGGTTCGCCCTCATGGTCGATCATGATGTTCGCGGGTTTGATGTCGCGATGGATGACCCCGGCTTGATGAGCCTTGCCCAGGGCCAGTGCCAACTTTTGCACCCAGTCCGCGATCTGGACGGGAGCGAGCCGCAGCCCGCGCGACAACACCTTCGACAACGGCTCGCCGTCGATGAAGGCCATCGCGAGGATGTGGCAACCGTCGATCTCATCGACATCGAACACGGGGCAGAGATTGCGGTGCAGGACCGAAGCCATCGTGCGGGCTTCGCGATGGAAGCGCTCGACGAGTTGCAGTTCAGCGCAGGCATCGAACCTCGGAATTTTGAGGGCCACGCGACGACTGAGTCGCGTGTCCCGCGCCAGATACACCACGCCCATGCCACCGTGACCGAGCGTCTTCTCGATCACATACCGCCCAAATTTTGTCCCGGCGGGAAACGCATCGATCTCTGGCTGCGAAGCCTTCCCGAGCGAAACGAACTCTGTCCTCGCCCCGCCCAGGGGCGCTCCCGTCTGTTCACCACCGGGAGCAGCCCGTCCTCCAATCATCGTCGGAGCCGTGTCGGCCATCGAACCGAGTTGTGTGCCGCTTTCAACGGTCTCCGGCTCCTCGACGGCCCGATTCGCCAAGTCGATCTCGATGATCTCATCCACAATGATCGCCGGCGTCTGCAGGAAGTCCCCCGCACCGACCAGCGTTTTGAGCAGCGATTCAACCAGGAAGCGAAGCTCGGGATGATCCGCGCAGGCGGCATTCAGATACCTCTGTCGTTCCACGGGGTCTTCGATGTCCATCGCCGCGAGGAAAAGTTCCTTCTCGGTCATCGAACGGGCTCCAAGAGTCGGTTCAGCATCGCAGGGAACGAGCAAATGAAAATCCGGTAGTCGAGCGACCAGATCGAGAGCAACGCCAGTGTGTGCGAAGCCCCCGACAAGAAATGCGTGATCGAGACACGAATCGCGCCAAGAATTCTGGAATTCCAAGCCGGAAACCGCAGCCCGGACAAACGGCGTGCGGAAGACTACTCCGCTCGCAGTTCCCGCAACAACCAGGCGCGGGCATAGGCCCACAGACGGGTGGCCGAGCGCGGAGCCAACCCCAGGGTCCGAGCCGCATTCGGCATGGACAGACCGGCGAAGTAGCGCAGCTTGACGAGTTCCGCCGCCTCGGGGTCGTGATTGCTGAGCTTTTCGAGAGCCTCGTCCAGCGCGATCAGATCGTTCTCGGGCTGCTTGTCGGCAGACTCCTCCAGATCGATGTCGCTCCGGACGAGATCGCCTCCCCGTTTGAGAGCCTGCTTCCGGCGAGCACCCTCGACGAGGATGCGTTGCATGGCTGTGGCCGCTGCCGAGTAAAAGTGACCTCGCGAATCCCATTGCCGCGGAGACTCGGCATCGCCCGAGACGATCCGCAGATACACCTCATGCACCAGGGCGGTCGCCTGCAACGTCTGACCGGCCGATTCCTGACGAAGTTTCTGTGCCGCCAGTCGCCGGAGTTCCTGATAGACCAGTGGCAACAGGTCCGCCGCCGCACGGCCGTCCCCCGCCTCGATCCGCTTCAGAACTTGAGTGACGTCGTGCATGAGGAACGAGGATAAGCCCCGTCCCAACCCGTGACAACGCCTGCCACTGGCCGCCAAGTCCGCTTGCCGACACTTCGTCTTGCGAACGGTTCATCGTGGGGACGATTCCACACCGCCTTCATGCGGCTCGCTTCTCGTCATCAGCAAGCTTGGCCGGCGTCGCGTCGTTGGCCACCAGCGCCTTTTCGAGTTCTTGCATGACGGCCACGAACGGAGTTTCCTTCACCATCTCCTTCAGTTCCTGGTCTTGACCGATTTTCTTCAAACCCAAGTGATTGCAGATCGACTGCAACATCTGGAGCATCTTGGTCGTCTCCTGCTCGCTTAACATGCCGACTTGGAGCCCGACATGCGCCCACTGGTCAGCTTGACGGGTCTGGCGCTGCTGGCTCATCAGGACAAACATCGAGAGCAGGGCCGCCTCTGAGGCGATGCACAGGGCCAGAAAACAGAACGGATACGGATCGAAATGCACGATGCCAAAGCAGTCGAATGTATTGACCAGAATCCAGCCGGCGAACCACCCCAAATGGCCCACAATGAAGTAGGGACTGACGGCAACATCCGCGATCCGGTCGCTGATGCACGCGACGGTTGATCGCTGGCGCAGAAACTCTTGTTCGAGTTCGGCAATCGAGTCGATGTTCCGTTGGACTCTTTCCGGAATCGGCTGGCTCATCGCTGGAATCCCTCGGCCAGACCTGACGACACTACGGAAGTTCTCATCCTGAGGCGTCTGCCTCTCATCAAATGTCAGCTTGCGATTCCCCGCCGACACCGCGTTTGCGGAAGTGACGGAGGCAACTGGGCTGGCCATATAGCGGGTCGAGAAATTCAGGTCTAGACGTGTTGGCAATCGGCCGCGAGTTGAGGCCACCCTGTGGTCATCTTCGAGATGCGGAGCGGAAGGTGTCCGGTGGTGGAGCGAGAGGCGGTCGGAAGTGGGAAGTCTCGGGCGGAGCGGTTATTGTTCTGCAGGTTGACTCTGGCTCTCGACTCTCAACCCTCGACCCTCAACTCTCGCCATACGACTCCCATGAAAATCTGGTTCAACAAGGTTCACGAAGCCAAGCGGGTGCTGATCGAATCGGACTCGCCCGAGATTCGGATCGGGCGGGATCCGACGAACATCATCGTGCTGCAAAGTCCGCTCGTGTCGAAGCGGCATGCGGTGGTGACGCGCGTGGACGGGCAGCTGAAGCTGGAGAACGTCGGCGTCAACGGGTGCCTCGTCGGCGATCAGGAGGTGCTCGGCGGGAACTCGATCCTGTTCAAGGCGGGTGAGACCGTCCGCATCTGGCCGTTCTCGCTGACGTTTGAGTCGGAAGAGGTTTCGGCGATCAGCGCCCCCGCGCTGGAGGCTCACCTGCGGTCGATCATGGGCGACCTGAACCAGCGGGTTCACAAGAAGCTGCTCGAACGGCTCGACCTGTACGAGATCGAGAACGAACGGACGAGCGACGCCGACACGATCGTGCTGCTCGAACGAAACATCGAGGACGTCTGCCGAGAACTCAATCTGTTTGGCAACGAGAACGAGCCGCTGCTGGAGGAGATCGTCGGGTTGACGCTGCGCGATCTGCTCATCAACCAGCTCATTCTGGAAGGGGGCGGCGCGGGGTTGGACCTGCTGTCGCGGCTGACCTACAACGAGTTCGACCTTCCCGCGACACTGGTCCCCGAGCGCGAGGCCGAACTTCAGAACCTGCTGATCTTCGCCCGCGAACGGATGAAACTCGAAGACCTGCCCGACCTGAGTGCGAAGATCAGCCAGGTCGAGCGGATGTTCGCGGACGTCTTCCCGTTCGTGCGGCCTCACCTGCATCGCGAGATGCGGAAGTATGTGATCCTGCGGTCGCTGAAGAAGGACTTGAAGGACACCGTGTTCGGATACGGCCCGCTGCAAGACCTGCTGCGCGCCCCGACGATCAGCGAAATCATGGTCGTGAAGAGCGACCAGATCTTCGTCGAGAAAGAGGGCGTGCTGGAGTTGAGCGGTCGGAGGTTCATCTCGGACAAGGTGACCGAGAGCATCGTCGAGCGGATCGTCGCGCAGGTGGGCCGCCGTATCGACAAGAGCCAGCCGCTGGTGGACGCCCGCCTGCCGGACGGCTCGCGCGTGAATGCCATCATCCCGCCGCTGGCCGTGCGCGGCCCGTGCCTCACCATCCGCAAGTTCCCCGCGCATCGCTTCACGGTGGACGATCTGATCGAGCGGGGTTCGATCACCTCGTCCGCCGCGATGTTCCTGCGCGCGTGCGTCATTGACCACCGCAACATCCTCGTCAGCGGAGGGACCGGCACCGGCAAGACGACGATGCTCAACATCCTCTCCAGTTTCATCCCGGTGAAGGAGCGGATCGTGACCATCGAGGACACCACCGAGTTGCAGCTTCATCAGGACCACGTGGTGACACTCGAAAGCAAACCGGCCAACGTCGAGGGGGCGGGTGGATACACGATCCGCGACCTGGTGAAGAACGCGCTGCGCATGCGGCCCGACCGGATCATCGTCGGCGAGTGCCGCAGCGGCGAAGCACTCGACATGCTGCAGGCGATGAACACCGGCCACGATGGCTCGATGACCACCGTCCACGCCAACAGCACGGACGACGTCATCAAGCGACTGGAAGTGCTGGTCCTGATGGCCCTCGATTTGCCGATCGTTTCGATTCACCGGCAGATCGCCAGCGCGATCGACATCGTGGTGCAGATCACCCGCTTGCCGGGTGGTAAGCGCAAGGTGTCGCAGATCAGCGAGATCGCTGGCTACGACGCCGATCGAGGCCAGTTGGTCACTCGCGACATTTACAGCTTCCGCGACGGCGAGGTTCTGCATCCGACCGGCTACTTGCCGACCTTCGTCGATTCGCTGATCGCGAAGAACCTGCTGAAGCTGGAGTTCCTGTATGGAGGTGACGTGAAGTGAGCTTTGAAGTCATCCTCAGTTCGGCGTTGTTTGGCTGTTCGATCGCACTGCTGGTGTGGGCGGGCGAGCCCTACATTCGGCGGCTGCTCGACCGGGTCGAAGCCGACCACCGCGAGAAGCTCAAGCGATTGCGGGTCTACCCCCGGCATCTGCGTGCCTCCGTCATCGCGTGGTGGGCGTTTGTGGTCGCGCATTTTCTGACAATGGCGCTGGTGTTCGACATCCCCGTCATCGGGCTGCTCCTGTCGCTGCTCCTGTTGCTGATGCCGTGGTATCTGCTGCGGCGGTGGAATCAGCAGCGCCGTGCGATGATCGAAGATCAGTTGGCCGATTCGATGGTCTCGCTGTCGAGTGCGATCAAGGCGGGGCTGTCGCTGGCGCAGGCGTTGGAAATTCTGGCCAAGCAAAGTCCGAAGCCGATCAGCCAGGAGTTCGGTCAGATCGTGGCCGAGTATCAGATGGGCAAGACGCTGGAGAAGTGCCTCGACGAGGCTCGTGCCCGGCTGCGAAGCGAGAACTTCGCGCTGTTCGCCGCCGCCATGCAGGCCAGTCGCGAGAGCGGCGGCAAGCTGAATGAGACGGTGGAGCGGATCGCGATCTCGGTCCGCGAGATGCAGCGGCTGGAGCGAAAGGTCATGGCGGACACGGCCCAGGCCCGCACGTCCGCGCTGTACATGGCCCTCGTGCCGATCGTGATCCTTGCGCTCTACTACTTCGTCGTGGACCCGGTCAACACCGAGAGGCTGTTCACAACGGTCCTCGGCCAACTCTTCCTCTGCGCATCCATCGTGCTGAATGTGACCGCCTACCTGTGGGCGCGGCACATCTTGAATCCGGACATCTGAGGGATTTGTAGGATGGGCACTCCTGCCCGTCCGTTCTGTTGCATGGCGGGCGATGCTGTCCACGATGAATTCAAATCAAAAGACCGGACGGGCAGGAGTGTCCATCCTACGGGTCATTTGCCTTCGACATTCGCCGGCTTGGTCGCGTCGGGGAGTTCGACTTTTTCGGGTGTGGCTTCCCGCAGGGACTGGCCGAGTTCGAGTCGTTGGGCGTCGTCGCCCGAGGTGAAGATCAGGTACTTGGTCGCGATCGTGGTGACGGTTCCCTTCACGTCGGCCACCTCGAACGAGTCCCCTTCCCGCAGTTCGGTGGTCTTGTTTTGAGAGCGGTCGTAGAGGATGGCCCTTCGGTCGCCATCCTTGGCGAAGATGCCGGTCAATCGCGTGAACATCGCGACGTCGTCTTGAACGTCCAGCGTCAGCTCGAGTGTGGACGACTGCGGTGGCATCCCATCGTCGGTCGCGGTGATTTTGGCGATGGCCTCGCCAACGGGGACCGAGTCTTCGGGGGTCCACGTCAGTTCACCAGTCGCCTCGTCGATGGCGAGGCCGGCCGGCGGATCATCGCCCAGTTTCCAAGTCAGCTTGCCCAGTGGCGACTCCGCATCGGAGACTTTGGGAGCGAACTTCCATTCGCGGCCGAGAATGACCGGCGGCGGAGCTTTCTCCACGAAGATCGGCGGCGTGTTGGGGTCGCGCAGCACGATCGTCACCGATTCGTTCAGTCGGCCGCCCGATGCGGAGGGGTGCTTGACCTCGAACTTGACCGGGTATTTGTCGGCCTTCTGTTTTTCATCCGGCTTCCACGTCAGCTTGCCGGTCGCCCTGTCGAGTTGCAGTCCGGGGAGCGGAGTCCCGACGAGCGAGAACTCGGGCTTGCCCTTCGTGGTGTCGTAGCTCATGGCGGAGATGGTGAACTCAAACGGACGACTGCCCCGGGTGTAGGTCTTCTCGCCGAGCGGTCCCAGTTTGAGTCGATAGTCTTTCGGCGGAGCGGGCTTCACGAAGATGTTGCCTTCCAGCAACTGCTGGAATTCTTCCGCCGTTCGCGACGAGACCGAGGCGTTGAGCGGAGTCCGTTCGACGGTGGTCGTCTCGGGGTAGTCGGCGGCGGTCGTGCGGTCGACGCCCCGTTCGACGGTCCACGACGTTCCGTCGATCCCGGTCACGGTCAGGTACTCGTTCTTCAGCCGAATGCGAAAGCCCGGTTCCTTGGGGAAGCCATCCAGGCCATCGACCTTCAAGATCGTTCCGTCTTCGGGCAACGCTTCCGCGAGACGCGTTTGTGAGAACAGAGTGCGGCGCTGGGGAGCGTCGAGCAGCGCGAGGCCCTCGGCATCCAGAGTCACCTGAAAGAACGGATCACCGTCCGATTCCTTGCTCTGCACGCGGAGTGACGTCACGCGATGGAGCAGGTCTGTGCGGTAGAAGCGATCGAGAAAGTTGCAGAGCTGCTCGAAGCGGGCGTCGGCCTCGATCTTCACCACGACCGAGACGTAGACATTTCCCTTGGGTGTGCGCCGGTCGGGCGTCACCTTCAGATCTTCAAACCCGCTGAGTTGTGCCAGATCGGTCAGCCATTCGAGATAGAGCCGCTGCGCGTTCAGAGCATCGGGCTTTTGCCGGGTCTTGGTCAGGTCGGGGGGCAGACTGCGCGCCTGCCAATCCTTGAGCAGTTTCTTCGACCGCGCGAGGTTCAGCAGTTGGTCTTCCTTCTCCCCGACGGTCTTCGTCAGCTTGTCGAGTGCCTCGCGCTTGGCCTGAATCGGTTCAAACACGGCCGACCAGAGCCAGCCGCTGCCGAACCAAAGGACGACGAGGGTGACGAGTCCACCGAGCAGATATTGTTGGCGCCGTTCCATATTCGCGTCACTTGCCCTTCGTGGCGGTTGGACCCGCTGCCGGCTTGCCGCCGAGTGCCGGTTTGGACGGCGGGATCAGATCGGCATCCAATTCAAAGCGATTCGGATAGTCGGGATCACGGTTCGACGGAGTCAACTGCAGCGGCTTGACGCGATAGGTCTTCGCATCGACCAGACGCTGAGCGAGTTGTTGCCAGTCGGTTCGATCCTTGGCGTTGCCCTTGGCGTTCAGCTTGGCCAGGGCGTCGCCGGACGCCGGCCCGAAGTTGTAGTCCGAAACGTACAGCCGCTCGGTTCCCTGCATGAAGCCATCCAGATCGGCGATCTGCTTGAGCTGGTTCACGTCGCGAGCCGTCCAGTCTCCGATGGTCTTCGCCGAATCGAGCGTTGGCTGCCCGGCCTTGAGTCGCAGATTGTAATCGCCGTCTGTCTGCCTCAAGTCGGTGAGGGCGCGGTCGAGACTCGACAGTGTCATCTGGACGACGGCCGCACTCAGCGCGATGACGAGCAGCGCCGCGGCCGATCCCGCCGCCAGTTGCAGCTTGCGCGGATCGCGCTGAGGTTTGGGTTGGTGGGGATGGAGCAGGTCGAATTTGGGCGTCTGCCGGTCGCAGTGGCTGAGGGCGAGGCCGAGGGATTGCGCGTATTGAACGGGGTCGGTCAGCTTCGAGGAATCGACGCCCGACAACAACGACGCGATGTGCGAATCGAATCGCTCGACGGGACAGTTCCAGGAGTTTTGCAGGGCGGTATCGAGGCCCTGCCATTCGTCACCATGACCGAGCAACCAGATGCGGTCGATTCGTCCGTCGTTCAGCCACGGCTGCGCGGGGACGAGCACGCGCGAAATATCAGCCGCCGCCTTGGCGATGATCGGATGGCCCTGATCGTCGAGTGGTGGTCTCACGAGATGGGTGGCCAACGGCTGTCGCTGGCCGAGCAGAACGACCCCCAGACGACCGGTGTCATGCAGGACGAGCAGGCTGCGCTGGTCTTCCGGCTGTCGCAGCGCGACCTCCCCCTGCACGACCAGTTCCGCCAGCGCGAAGAGTCCCAGCGTCAGCGAGGTCAGTTCGATGTTCGCCTCGGCGAGCGTCGTGCGAATCGGATCGACGATGGTGCGCGGGACGCTGGCCAGCATCACGTCCTTCTGCGGCGAGCCGGCTCGCCGGGGAAGCAGCATATAGTCGAGCAGCAGTTGATCGAGCGGCGTCGTCGAGCGGGTTGAGGCTTGAAACTGCACGAGCTGCGGCAGTTCGTCGTCCGGAGCGTCAGGCAGTTCCAACTGGCGCAGGATCGCGTCCTCGCGCGGCAGAGAGACGATCGCCTGTTTGGCGGTGACGCCGTGCTTGCGCAGGGCCTCGCGCAGCCAGCCCGGTCCGGCGACCTCGGGCACATCGATCACGAAGCCCTGCGAGACGCGCAACGCCCCGCCGACCGAGGCCTCGATCACTCGCAGCCGCTTCCGTTCCCAATGAATTGCCAACACGTCCGGCATTACACGCCTCGATCAGATCATCAACGGGCAAAGGTGTCCAAGCCACGCAACTTGGCGGAGACAATAAAAGAAACCCGGTATTGGGGAAATACCGGGTCTCGCAGTTGAGCAATCGTCAGTGCCAAAGCCACTCAGATTTCAGGTTCACTTCTTCAGCTTGCTGATCGTGAACTCTTTCAGCTTGAAGACATCGTCCTCTTTGGAAAGCGTGAAGGACAATGTCTGACCCTTCTCGTTGCCGAGGTTGATCGTCTTTCCGGACCCGCTGTTATTGCGAGAAGGCCTCAGTTTCAGTCCTGACGGCTTGAAAGCCTCTTTGAACTCTTCGATCTTGTCATCAGGCAGTTCGCCCTCGCGAATCTGAGCGAGAATGGCCTTCGCCTTGGTACTGACATATTCAGCGGCCGCCGTCAGGTTGCCTTCGGACATGGCGGCACAGAATTTCTGAAGCGTGTCTTCGGCCGAGCCGGCTGCGAATTGACCAGCACCCTGCGCTCCAGTTCCTCCGGAACCGGAGGCACCACCCGCCCCGTTCGGCGCGCCGGCGCCAGCAAGTCCACCCGGATTCGCACCACCGGGGATTTGACCATGTGCTGCTGCACCGGGGATGGCACCCGCGACACCTGGAGGCGCGCCCGCGGCACCGGAGTTCGCGCCTGCGGCACCGGGGATCGCGCCCGCGGCACCGGGGATCGCTCCGGCCGGGAATGCGTTGGCAGGGCCTGAATTGCCAGAGTTCTGTCCATGAGCCGCACCTGGAAGAGCCTGAGCTCCAGCCGGAAATGAATTCGCGGTCCCGGGAGGCTGCGCGTGACCCGCTCCCGGAGGAGCCTGTGTCCCACCGGCAATCGCACTCCCGGGTATCGCACCTGCTGGACCCGCTCCCGCCGGGGCTCCATGAGCCGCCGCTCCCGCCGGGAATGCACCAGCGGGGGCCGCATTGGCCGAGTTTGCACCCGCTGGAGGCGGGCCGTGCGCTCCCGCCATGGCCTGAGCCGGATTCGCCGCCGCGCCGGGCACATTGCCGTGAGCGGCATTTGCTCCCGGTGCCATCCCGGGCATGGCCATCGCGCCGGCGTTATTCGCGGGAGCGGTGGACGACGCTGGATTCGACGGTGGCGGTGGTGGAGTGGCCGACTTACCACATCCGACGAGCACGAGGCTCACAAGACCACACTTCCACAACTTGGCCGCAATTGATTGGCGTTCGTAGGCTCGCACCATCGGCGTTGTCCTTAGAAGAGTTTCTGATGACTGACTGGGGTAAATCACTTGATTTCGACCGCATACGGACGGCCGATCAGTTTCTTGAATGTGAGCAGACCGCTCAGACATGGACACGACTCTAACAATCACCTAGACGGTCCAAACTATGCCGACTCCCTTGAATTTTGACAAGCCGTGAACGCCATCTGAGCTCGGCAATCTCCAATCTGCGTTCAACGTGAGGCGGCCGGGAGGCGTCACGATTGGTGCTCTCGCGATAACCCGCAGGTGTCGGTCGCCTCGGTCGCAAGCATGGTTTTGGCGACAGCGTTCGAGCCCCTCTGTCGCACGAGTTGCCACCCGCTCCGGGATCGATGGCGAGCGAATTTGCGCCTCATGACATCCCAGCTTGCGTCCTCGCGGGGTCCGTGGTCGGTTCCGCGATTGTGGCTGTGCGGCCTTTCCGTTGGGTGACTGTTCGGCTACGGTCGGGTCCGCGAATTTGAGGCTGATGTGCGGCCCCGATGGACCGCGATGAGGACTGGATCGACATGGCGTCGCTGCGTTTGGACCTGCCGGTGTTGCAGAACTGGGACTGTCACAACTGTGGCGGTTGCTGCAAGCAGCATCAAATTGAGATCACCGACGCCGAGCGCGACCGCATCCTCGCGCAAGGCTGGACGGAGGCGGACGGCATTCCGGCGGGGAAGCCGGTCATCAAGAAGCTGAGCGGTTGGTTCGGTCGCCCGCGCTGGCGACTCACGCATCAGGCCGATGGCGGGTGCGTGTTCCTTGATGAGAAGGGCTTGTGCCGGATTCATGCGAAGTTTGGCGAGGCGGCCAAGCCGCTCGCGTGTCGCATCTATCCGTATGCCTTTCATCCGGCAGGCAAGTCGGTCGCGGTCAGTCTGCGGTTCAGTTGCCCTTCTGTGGTGAAGAACCTCGGCCGAACGATGTCGCAGCAGCAGGCCGAGATTCGCCGACTGGCCGAAGCGGTCGTGCCTCCCGGCGCGGAAGTGGGCTCGCCGCCGAAGATCAACTCAGTAGAACGGCTCGACTGGCCGGACTTTCATTGGATCGTGGACGCTCTCGACGGAACGCTTTCCGAGTTGCAGACGCCGCTCGTGGTGAGGCTGCTGCGCGCCGTCGACTGGACGAATCTCGTCGGTCAATCGAAGTTCGACAAGTTGCGAGGTGATCGGTTGCGCGAGTTCCTCAATCTCATTCAGGAGTCGTCTTGCGCGGAAGTGCCGTCGTTACCCGAGACGCCCGCCGAACCGATGTCGCTCGGCCGGATGTACTTTCGATTGCTGGTTGCTCAGTACGCTCGCAGGGATACGGCCGCCGATCTGAATGCGGGATGGCTCGGCCGCTGGCGGTTGTTGCGGGCGATCTGGAAGTTCTCGCAGGGAAAGGACGATGTCCCGCCGTTACAGGAGGTATTTCGTCCCGTTCCGTTCGCGACGCTCGAAGCGCCGTTCGGACCGCTCACACCCGAGCAGGATGAGATTCTGACTCGCTACCTGCGCGTGAAGGTGCAGGGCCTGCACTTCTGCGGACCGGCCTACTACGACGTGCCGTTCGTCGAGGGCTTCCACAGTCTGGCGCTCGTCATTCCCGCGACATTGTGGATCGCGCGTTGGTTGGCTGCCAGTTCCGGGCGGTCTCAATGGACGACCGACGACGTGATTCAAGCACTCACGATCGCCGACCATCATCACGGCTACTCACCCGCGCTCGGCCAGGGTGCAGCGCGGCGGCGAGTCCACATGCTGACCGCTTCGGGCGATCTGTCGCGGCTGATCGCGTGGTACAGCCGGTGACGTGCCGAATGAAAGCCTGAAGCGCGAGCGAAGGTTCACGTGAGCCGGTCCTTCGCTTGCGCTTCAGGCTTCCATTCGAGTGTGAATTATCCGGACTAAAACAGACTGAGCCAGATCGCCGTCTTGGTGAGCGATCTGGCTGGTGGTGGTGTCTGCGATGTTCAATTCGTCGCGCTCCTGATGTGAGTGGTCAGTGGCTCATCCGGCGGCGGCTTCGCGGTCAATGTGGTCCCTGATCTCGTCGAAACCATCCGTCCTTTCGGTTGCATCGGTCTCAGCCCGTCGTCGCGATTACGGATAGAACGGGCTGCGATCGGTTTCAAACCTCGACCGTGACCGATTGACGGTGGCGGAGTCGTACCGATCGCCGCGGCCGGCTCCGTAGTAAGGGTTGCTGCGGGGATCGAGATACGTGGGCGGGGCGACTCGGGCCGGAAGTTCCTCGTAGTAGTAGCTCGGTCGGTTCGAGTTGTACTCGCGCGGCGGAGCGGTTGGCATTGGCAGTGTCCGGCTCTGATAGCCGTAGTCGTGGGGCATGGTTCTCATCCCGCCGTTGCTCGGGAGGCACTGACCGTTCGGGCCGCGAGGCGAGCACGAACCGTTGGCACACGAACCTGTCGAGCATCCGTTCGGGCCGCAGACTCCGTTCGTCATGCCGTAACCACGTGGAACGTAGTTCGATGAGTAGCCGTTGCCGGAAACATTGCACACGCCACCGGGGTAGTTCGTTCGTGAAACGTATCCGGCGTTCACGTTCGTCGAACAACCATTCGGCCCGCACGGCGATACGTAGCGGGGCTGCGGGTTGTACGGTGCGATGAAGGGGAACCCGAACAGGCCCTGGGCCTGCGCGGTGCCGGCCAGCATCAGCGTTGAGCTGAAGCAGACCAACATGGAAAAGAGGGGTTTGGCGATCATGAGTCGTTCCTTCTGAAAGAGTCTCGTGCTGGAGTGGGTTCTCGCCACTTGACCCGCGTCACTCGCGGATCACGTCCGAATCACGAACGCAACGCGCGTGCCACGTTCTCGATTCAAAAAGATTCTGCGCGACGAACGACACCGCGCTTCTCGCGCGATGATGAGGTGAGGTTTCTACCGGCCGTTCCTGTTGCGCCGCGCATTGTTCTTCGAGCGTGCGGCGTCTCTCGTGATCGAACGGATGTCAGCGCGAATCGACTCGTGACGCAGCGCGTCCACGTGTCTCGTAAACATTGCAGAGCGGCGTCTCTGGCTTTGAGTGTCTTACAAACTCGACGGCCTTCACCCGGCAGTTTTTGCGGGTTTGTAGGCCTTACATCGCGCGAAGCGGCTGATTTGTGGCATCGGATCAAAACTGATCTTGACACATTTGTTCTGGCACGGCGGCTGCATTCGGCATCGTCTCGTGAGCGGCCTGCCTCACGACCGACAAGCCGCCGGCGACAAATGGAATGGTCGAACAGACAACCGAAGGGAACGAAGCCATGTTGATCCTGACGCGGAAACGAGACGACTCCATCAAGATTGGTGAGGACATTGTGATCCGAGTGATGCGCACCGGACGAGGCAGCGTGAAGATCGGGATCGAGGCCCCCGCCTCGGTCCGCATCGTGCGCGGCGAGTTGAACGAATTCGGTGAGATTGCCGGTGCGGCAGCTTCTGCCGATCACCACGACGACGACCAGCGCAGCGAGGCCGTTCACACCGACGCCGGGAACAGCGAAGACCATCACGAAGGCACGCTGCACGACGAGTATATGCTCCACGAACTGCACAACCTCGAAGTGGTGATGCAGCACTAAAGGCTCGACCACCAGCCCGACGCGCAAGCGAGGGCTGAGCATCACATTCACGCGAAGCCCTCGCTTGTGCGTCGGGCTGGTACAGCAAAGAACACAAACAAGAACTCTTCGCGTCGGAGGTGATCGACGCGGCAAACACAGGAAGGAACCGAACCATGACTCAAGCTCAAAGATCTTTTTGGAATGCATTCTGGCTGGCGATGGCTCTGGTCATAGCAGCCACCGTTGCGAATGCCCAAGAATTTGGAGGCAGTCGGTCACGCGGAAACGCTGACTTTGGGATGTCGCCGGATGGCGATGTCTCGGGCCGCACGACCCTTCGCGGATTCGAGGCCGATCAAACCAGTGTCCCCTCGCTGCGGACGCGACTGCTGCGCGAACGAGTTCTCGACGAGAGCGACTTCGCAACCCCGGCCGCGGCTCGCGAGCCGTTTCCGGTTCGCACGCGACGCCTGGAAGTGGAAGACCTGCCACCCGTGCCGCGCGACCTGACCGCCGTGGCTCCGAAGCGGATCCCCTCCGCGCCGCGTCCCCGCGTCCCCGCGCCGCGCGAACTGGAACTCTCGCAACCCAATCTTTCGCAACCGAGCCGCGCTGTCGAGCCGGATCGGAAGCCCGCGCCGGTGCCGACCGCTCGCGAGAAGATCGAACGCCGCTACACCGACCCGCGCACGGTGAGGCTGCTCAATCAACTGACCGCTCAGTCGGCCCAGTCACTTTTCGTCGAGGTCGCTCAGTTGATCGATGCTCGCCACATCCAGCCGACCTCGTACTCCCAGCGAATCGACGATGCGTTGGCTCACCTGATGCTGGCGCTCGACAGCTCGGCGTTTCAACAGGCGTCGCGGTTGCAGGCCGATGATCGCGGGATGGAGCAGTTGCAGGCATCACTCACGCAGATGAGGCAGCGGATGGCGGTGCGTGACCTGAACGATGCCGTCTCCGTGTTGAATCGCGTGCAACAACTGTTCGACCAGACGGTGCGGGTCCAGCCCGGCTCGGTCGGCTTGGAGTTCGTGCATGCCGAACTCGACACGCTCGATCAGTTCTCGATGCTGATACCGCCCGAGAAGGCTGGCGGACCGAACGTCGGGATGAAGGACAGCGTCGTCGGGATCGGCGTCGAGGTTGAAATGAATGACAAGGGCTTGAAGGTGATGAAGGTGCTGCCGGGCGGTCCCGCGTCGGAGGCGGCTCTCAAGCGGGGCGACATCCTCACGGGAGTGGACGGTCATTCGGTGCAGGGTCTCGAACTGAATCAGGCGGTCGACTACATCCTCGGTCAGCCGGGAACGCCGCTGAAACTCAACCTGGTGCGCGACGGACGGCGCGGTGACGTGACGCTCGTTCGCCGCAAGATAGCGATCCACAGCGTGGCGGCTCGCATGGAAGATGACACGAACAAGGTCGGCTATCTCAAGCTCGAACAGTTCGGAGACGCATCGGTCCGGGAACTCGATGAGGCTCTGATGTCGCTGCACAAGCAGGGAATGGAGTCGTTGATTCTGGATCTGCGTGGCAATCCCGGCGGCCTGCTGACGGCAGCCATCTCGATCTCGGATCGGTTCCTGCCAGCGGGGACGATCGTTTCGACGAAGGGTCGCACGGCGGCCGACAACACGAAGGAAACCGCTCAGTACGCTCAAACGTGGAAAGTGCCACTAGTCGTGCTGATCGACCGCAACAGTGCGAGTGCCAGCGAAATCCTGGCCGCTGCAATTCAAGAGAACGGCCGAGGTGTGGTCGTGGGCGAACGGTCCTACGGCAAGGGAACGGTTCAGACGCTCTTCCCGTTGCAGTCGGCTCCCGCCGGACTGCGACTGACGACGGCGAAGTTCTACAGCCCCGACGGTCGCGAGATGTCCGGCGCGGGAGTGACTCCCGATGTGAAGGTCAGCGCCACGGTCGGCAACGACGCCACCGATGATGCGGCAATCGCGAAAGCCCTGCGGCTGACAAGCGACCCGAAATTGATGGAGATGTCTCGACGGTTCATTCGCACGGGAGCAGTCCCGCACGTGTTCCGCATCACGATGTAGTTGCTCGACTCACACGAAGGAGACCGGGCTGAGATGAGGATCGTTTTCAAAGAGACCTGACAGGAGTAAGGCTCTCGTCTCGCGGAGCGGGACGACAACAAAGGGACCAGACATGACGACGCCAATCACCGAGGACGGGCCAAGAGGCCCGTCCTCGCAGCATTCTTTGGGAGGGACCGAGCGGCACTTGTTGCCGAACCGGACTGCACTAGCTCGATGTAAGGTCGCGAGTTGTCGTGACAACTTCCCCGGCTTCTCGAATGACAAAGACTTAAGCGTTGTCGATCCGTGGCACTGCGAATAGAAGACGCCTCTCGCTTCTATCCGACCCTTGGCAATCACGCCCTCGAGGCTCTCATGCGAACCCGCCAACGCCGATTTGTGAGCCGCTTGTGTGGAGGACTGCTGCTGGTCGCGCTGGCACTCGCGCCCGTTGGCCTTCGCGCACAGGATGGCGAACTGCCTGCGCTCGAATACGATCGGCTTCGCAGTCGGCTCGACGAGTTGGAGGCCGAGGTGAGTCGTCTCAAGACTCCGCCGGCTCTGCCATCGGCGTTCGCGGACGATCCGAACAGCGTGCGGCGAGTACATTCGGAATACGTGCCTCCCGCGCCGGGTTACTTCACGCCTGAAGCCGGGATGATGTCGATGCAGCCGGCCGGTGGAGCGGTTCCCGCGCCGGCCAAACCGAAGTATCCGACCGTCACGGTCAATGGGTTCTTCCAAGCCGATACGCTGTTGTTCGGTCAAGACAGCGAGAACCGCGCGAGTCTCGCCAATCCGGTGGCCGTGCCACCATTCGATGGAGATCTTCAAGACGGTGCGAACTTCCGCCGCATGAGACTTTCCGCCAAGGGAGCCGTTGCCGACAACGTGAATTACTTCCTGCAATTGGATTTTGGGGCCTTCGGACGCCCCACGTTCACGGATGTCTGGGGCGAAGTCACTCATGTTCCGATCCTTGGCAACGTGCGAGTCGGTCAGTGGAAGCAACCGTTTGGTTTGGAATCCGTCACCAGTGTGCGCTACCAGACGTTTCTCGAACGGTCTGTTTTGTTCCAGAGCCTGGAACCTTTTCGGCACATCGGCGCGGGATTCTATGACTGGAGCGAGGACGAGAATACAACGTGGCAGTTCTCCGTCTTTCGGTCTCGCAACGATCAGTTCGGCGACGACATTGGCGACAACGGCGGTTGGTCGAGTGCCGGGCGCATCACGCATCTGCCATGGTACGAGAAGAATGGTGATCGGCTGGACTATCTGCATCTCGGCGTCGCGTACTGGTTTGGCGACCCGAGCAATGATCGGTTCCGATACGCCACAATTCCCGAGGCATTTGTTGGTGAGTTTGGCACCGCCGCGGCAGGCTCCAGCAAAGTCGGAGTCCCTGCGACGGCACAGGGAACTCCACCATTTGTCGATACCGGGACGTTCTTCGTCAACAACTTCACACACATCGGATTGGAAGGATTGTGGGTGCGCGGACCGTTCTCCGTGCAGTCCGAAGGCCAGTTGGCCACGGTCAATCAAATCTTCGGGCCGCAGCTTCACTATTGGGGGATGTACACGCAGGCCAGTTACTTCCTCACGGGTGAAAGTCGCCCCTACGACAGGAAGATGGGTGCGCTAGACCGCCTTGTCCCACTGAGACCGTTCATTCACGAGAACGATTGCCTGCAAGGCCCCGGTGCGTGGGAGTTGGCCGCGCGCTGGTCGATGATCGACCTCAACAGCGAAAACCGGAACGGTGGCCGGCTGAATGATCTGACCACCGGTCTGAACTGGTATCTGAACGGCTACACGAAGTTTCAATTCAACTACATCCACGCGATGCTCGATCATCCCATGCTCGGCAACAGCCACGCCGACATCGTCGGGGTGAGATGCCAGGTGGACTTCTGAATGTGGGGGCAGATTTCCTACCTGCCCGCCTGATCGTGAAGCAAGGCAGAGACGGGCAGGTAAGAAACCTGTCCCCACGTTGCTCGGTGCCTCACCGTCAGAGACAATCGTCGCACCGATGACGATTCTCTTCCAAGGCACGCCACCGCATGAGTCACGACGCAACATCAACGACCACGATTTCTCCAACCGATCTGTTCCCGCAGGCACGCGACGCCGTGCTGGTCTTCGACGTGAGCGACCGCACGCAGATTGAACTGACCGGCGCGGATCGGGCCAAGTTTCTGCACGGCTTCTGCACGAACGACATCAATCGTCTTCAGCCCGGCCAAGGGTGCGAAGGGTTCTTGACGAACATCAAAGGGAGGGTTGTCGGTCATGTCTTCGTGTTTGCGACCGCGAATTCGCTGTGGCTCGACACGGTGGCCGGGCAGGGGGAGGCGATCATCTCGCACCTCGACCGCTACCTGATTCGCGAGGACGTGCAGTTCGTCAGCCACTCCGACCGGGGCGAAGTGTTCGTCACCGGCCCGCACGCGGCGCAGTTGCTGATGCTCGACGAGGGCCTGACGCCGTATGACCACGTCGCGCGTGAGTCGTTCGGTCAGCCGTTCGACATCCGTCGAGTCGATCTCTTCGGTGCGCCGGGCTTTCTGATCTCGCTGCCGCGCACGGCGCTCGAAACGATGAGGTCGAGCCTGCTCGCGGTTGGCTGCGTCGCCGGATCAAGCGAACTGTTCGAGTCACTGCGGATCGCGGTCGGGTTTCCCCAGTACGGAATCGACATCACCGACGAGAACCTCGCGCAGGAGGTGGCTCGGACGGCGCAGTGCATCTCGTTCACGAAGGGCTGCTATCTCGGACAGGAACCGATCGCGAGACTCGACGCGATGGGCCACACCAACCGCGAACTGCGCCGCATCCGCTTCATGCCCGGTTCACAGCCGACTTCCGGCCTGAAGCTGCTCGCGGCCGAGACCGATGAGGAAGCGGGCCTCCTCACCTCGGTGGCCCCGCTGTCGACAGTGACCGGCGAGACGCCGGCTCTTGGCTACCTCAAGACGAAGTTCGGCAAACCCGACACGCGCGTCCGCACGCTTGGTGGCGAAAAGGCTGCGACCGGCGTCGTGCTTTAGTTCGTCGAGTCGTTCGCGACGACTTGCTCTTGCTGGTCTGGCAACGCGACCGGTGCGTCGCTTCTCACCAGGAACACCGCGCCGACAATCAACAAGAACGCGGCAACATGATTCCAGCCGAGCTTCGTGTCCAGGTAGAACACGGCGAAGACGCTGAAGACGATCAGCGTGATGATCTCCTGCATGACCTTCAGTTGGACGGGCGAGAACTGCGCCGAGCCCCAGCGGTTGGCGGGGACTTGAAAGCAGTACTCGACAAACGCGATCAGCCAACTCACCAGAATCGCGATGGCCAGCGGAGACTCCTTGAACTTCAGGTGCCCGTACCACGCGAATGTCATGAAGATGTTCGAGATTGTCAGCAGCAGAACGGTGAGCATTTGAGGCGGTTTCTGTGTGAGTTCGAGAGAAGGGCGGGCTGTTTCCGAGTGGCGAATCGGCGATGGAAGGGCGCTCGGAACCTAATGCCGAGTCGGTTGGCAGGTCAACCTTGGTTTGTTCTGTCGGCTTGTGAACCTATCACCAATTTTTTCACAAATCGATAACCCCCTGAGTGACGCCCACTTGTGCGGACTGTAGGGGCCTTGGCGGTCGAGACGGCAGAAACAGACAGTTGACAACGACCCTTCGCCGTTTTATTTTGCTCGCCGCTTGATCACCAGATGTAGGGCTTCAGTCCGGTCTCGGACCCTACCGATAGTTGTTTTGTGGCTCGCCTTCTAGGGTTCTTCTAACCTTCACAATCGCAGTTTTCCCGTCGGCGGCAGGTCTGTCCGCCGTTTCTGTTTGCGCCCTGATCCTTGGAGTAGAGGAGTGCATGATGCACGAGTCAAAAGGAATGTCGATGTCTGCCGGTTCGTCTGTGGCGGTGGCTCCTGGAGTGGGAGCCGGCCCCCGCAATCTGCCTGAAATGCGTCCGATGTCGGTCTCACCTCGATTCTGTCCCGCCGATACCGATCCGTTCACCACGGTCGATTGGGATTACCGCACCGCCGCCATCAAAGATGAAAACGGCAAGGTGCTGTTCGAGCAGACCAACTGCGAAATCCCGACGTCGTGGAGTCCGCTCGCCACGAACGTCGTCGTGTCGAAGTACTTCTACGGTGAGCCGAACACGCCCGAGCGCGAAACCAGCGTCAAGCAGGTGATTCATCGCGTGGCGCGCACGATCGCCGACTGGGGCATTGCCGACGGCTATTTTGCCAGCCGCGAAGACGGCGAGAATTTCTATCGCGATCTGGCGTGGATGTGCCTCCACCAGTACGGCTCGTTCAATTCGCCGGTCTGGTTCAACGTCGGCCTCCACCAGCAGTACGGCGTCAAGGGAGGGAAGGGGAACTACCACTTCAATCCCGCCACGCAAGTCGTCGAGCGTCCCGCGACCTCGTACGAGTTGCCGCAAGCGTCGGCCTGCTTCATTCAGTCGGTCGATGACAACATGGAAGACATCATGCGGCTCGCGACCAGCGAGGCGATGCTCTTCAAGTTTGGATCGGGGACCGGAACCGACCTCTCGACAATTCGCAGTGCCAAGGAAAAACTGTCGGGCGGCGGAACGCCGTCGGGTCCGCTGTCGTTCATGCGGGTCTACGATCAGATCGCGGCGGTCGTGAAGTCGGGCGGCAAGACACGCCGCGCGGCGAAGATGCAGTCGCTCAAGGACTGGCATCCCGACATCCTCGATTTCATCCAATGCAAGAACAAGGAAGAGAAGAAGGCGCGCACGCTGATCGACAGCGGCGAGTACGACGCCAACTTCAACGGCGAGGCGTACTCGTCGATCATGTTCCAGAACGCCAACCTCTCGGTCCGCCTGAGCGATGAGTTCATGCGGTCGGTCGAGGAAGGAAAGAAGTGGAAGACGCGCTGGGTGACGGACCCGAGCAAGTCTGGCCCCGAATACGACGCCAAGTACGTGCTGCGTCAGATGGCCGAGGGGGCGTGGGCCTGCGGCGATCCCGGCGTGCAGTACGACACGACGATCAACAAGTGGCACACCTGTCCGAACTCGGGCCGCATCAACGGGTCGAACCCGTGCTCCGAGTACATGTTCCTCGACGACACCGCCTGCAACCTGTCGAGCCTCAATCTCCGCAAGTTCCAGCGACCGGAAGGGACGTTCGACGTGGACCGCTTCCGCGCTGCGGCGTCGGTCTTCATCACGGCTCAGGAAATCCTGGTCGATAACGCCAGCTATCCGACGCCGGTGATTGCGAAGAACAGCCATCTGTTCCGACCGCTGGGGTTGGGCTACGCGAACCTCGGCAGCCTGCTGATGTCGATGGGCATCCCCTACGACAGCGACGCGGGTCGAGGCATTGCCGGTTCGCTCACCGCGCTGCTCACCGGGCAGGGCTATCTCACATCGAGCCGCATTGCCAGCTACATCGGGCCGTTCGCCGGATACAAGGAGAACGCCGAGCCGATGCTGCGAGTGATGCGGATGCACCGCGATGCGGTCGATCGGATCGATTCGTCGTGCCCCGACTACCTGCGGGTGGCCGCCGGCAAGGTATGGGACGAGTGCGTCGATTCGGGACGGCAGTTCGGGTATCGCAACGCTCAGGCGACGGTGCTGGCTCCGACCGGAACGATCGCGTTCATGATGGACTGCGACACGACCGGCATCGAGCCGGACATTGCCCTCGTCAAGTACAAGCAGCTTGCGGGCGGGGGGATGATGAAGATCGTCAACCGCACCGTGCCGCTGTCGCTCCAGACGCTGGGCTACGATTCGCCCGAGATCGAGCGGATTATCAAGTACATCGAGGAGAGCGAGACCATCGAGGGTTCACCCGATCTCAAGCCCGAACACGTCGCGGTCTTTGACTGTGCGTTCAAGGCCGAGAACGGGACGAGGACGATTCACTGGAAGGCTCACATCAAGATGATGGCCGCCGCCCAGCCGTTCCTGTCCGGCGCGATCTCGAAGACCGTCAACATGCCGAAGGATTCGACGGTCGATGACATCGAGCAGGCGTACTTCGAAGGCTGGCGTCTGGGACTGAAGGCCCTCGCGATTTACCGCGATGGCTCGAAGCAAAGCCAGCCGCTCTCGACGACGAAGGAAGGGGATCGCAAGAAGGGCGAGGCGGGCGAACGGCCAGCTCGACGTCGTCTGCCAGCGACTCGGAATTCGCTGACGCACAAGTTCTCGGTGGGAGGCCACGAGGGCTACATCACGGTCGGTCTGTTCGAGGACGGCACGCCGGGCGAGTTGTTCATCAACATGGCCAAGGAGGGAAGCACGATCGGCGGCCTGATGGACGTGATCGGGACCGAGACCTCGATGGGCCTGCAATACGGCGTGCCGCTCGACGTGCTGGTCGAGAAGTTCTCGCACACGCGGTTCGAGCCGAGTGGCTGGACACCCAACCCCGACATCCCGATTGCGAAGAGTCTGGTCGATTACATCTTCCGCTGGCTCGGCATTCAGTTCCTGCCGGGCTTCCGCGAAGCGAACACGCCGCGCCGTGAAGTGGCTGCCAATCCTCACGATGAGGACGCATCCGAAGCTCATCACGTGGCCGAAGTCGTCGCGAAGAAGGCCCTGCCAGCGACTTCGGCCCCGCAAGCCAATGGCTCCGGCAGCAGCAATGGGACGGGTAGCAACGGCCACGCGGCGAAGGGTCATGCCAACGGGAATGGTCCTTCGAGCAACGGTTCTGCGAACGGCAACGGCAAGACTCACTCGGGCAACGGCAAACTGCCAGCGTCGCTGGCCCAGCGAGTCTCGGCTCCGCAGATCGTGATGCAACCGGCCGGCTTGGCACTGCAACACAGCACCGCCGCTCTGGAAACCGCCTCGAACCGCAACCAGCAGTTCGCCAAGTTCCAGTCCGACGCGCCGAGTTGCAGTAACTGCGGAGCCATCACGGTCCGCAACGGCAACTGCTACCTCTGCCACAACTGCGGCACGAGCCACGGATGTAGTTGATCCTGTCCCCTGGCCCCGGCCTTGCGGGGAGAGGGCTAGGGTGAGGGGTCTTCGATCCCCATGCAGAACGTAATTGGAAAACCGCCCGCGCCGTTGGCTGAAGGAACGGCAGACAACGCGGTGATCGGGACGCCCCGGCTCATTGGAGAATGAGCCGGGGCGTTTTCGTTGTTGCTGTGGCAAGGACGAGGATCGTTCGACCATAATCGGACTCACAGAAAGTGAGGCAGGCCATGACCACCGTCACGTTGGAACTTCCCGATCAGGTTGTGCTGCAGGTGCAGCAGCGAGCAGCCTCGCGCGGAGTGACTCTCAGCCAGGAAGTGTCGGAGATTCTGGAAGCGACGACGAACGGCAGTCACGACGCGCAGCGGGCCGATGCGATCCGGC
This sequence comes from Planctomycetota bacterium, assembly GCA_038040225.1. Taxonomy (GTDB): domain Bacteria; phylum Planctomycetota; class Planctomycetia; order Planctomycetales; family Planctomycetaceae; genus Schlesneria. The sequence continues at coordinate 26,030 of JBBPIS010000042.1, read as the reverse complement.
GCATGAACGAACTGTTCGAGCAGGTCAGTGGCTTCCGGGCCGAGCCTCGCATCCCACGTGAGGAACTGTATGAACGCGGACATCTTCATTGACACGAACATCTTCCTCTACTCGATCGACGACAGTCCCGCAGCGGCGAACAAGCGCGATGTCGCTCGACGAATTTTGCAAACCGAAGCGTGGGGCTGGTCAGTTCAAGTCGCGGCCGAATTCTTCGTCAACGCCACCTCACCCAAACGAGCCTTTCGACTGGCGGTTCCGCTAGCTTCATCGCTCGTGGAAACATGGTTGAGCTTCCCTACAGCAGACATCACGCCCGAGATTGTTCGCGATGCCATGTCAATTCACCAGCGGTATCAAACCAGCTACTGGGACTCCGCGATCATCGCGACGGCGAAGCGGCTTGGCTGTCGCGCCGTCTACAGTGAGGACATGAACGATGGACAAGACTACGACGGAGTCAAAGTCGTCAACCCGTTCCTGAACACCGTGCCCGCGCCGTTGGCTGAAGGAGCGGCAGACACGCGGTGATCGGGACGCCCCGGCTCATTGGATGATGAGCCGGGGCGTTTTCGTTGACGGATCGTCGGCAACAGACTTTGACGGGTGATCGACGCGCGTGTTAAACCGCTCCCAGGAATTGGCTGCGCTTTCCAAGTTTCGTAAAGTCCTGCCATTGCATGGGTTTCTTCATTGCGACGAGCGCGGACAAATCATGGGACTGGTATTATGTTCGTCGTATGTTTTGACTCGATCTGGAGTCGCTCCATGACCACGACTGTCTCATTGAGATGAAACGCGATCGAGTTTTTCCCAGACCCCGTTCCATGTAAGGTCTAAACAATGGCAGTCAAGAAAACCGGCAAGCAGGCCGCAAGTGCGGCGTCGAAGGTCTTGAAGGACGGCCGTACTGGTTCGGCGTCAAAGACGGCGGCAGGTTCCGCGTTGCGGCAACGCGCGACGAAAACTGGTAAGCAGGCCGTAAGTGAGGCATCGAAGGTTTTGAAGGACGGCCGTACCGGTTCGGCGTCAAAGACGGCGGCAGGCTCCGCGTTGTCGAAGCGCGCGACGAAAGATGAGTTCGTGCCCGCTGCCGTCCAGAATCCGCCGAGGATTCAGTTCTCGAATCGCGACGGCCTCACTGTCATCGAGCCATCACTCGATGCCCCGCTCATTGACCCGAGTCGAGTTCGACAACTGGTGGAGGAGGGCTTGTTTTGACCAGTCTGCCAGACGTGAACGTGTTGCTGGCTCTGGTGTGGGCTAATCATCTGCATCATGCCGCCGCGCACGACTGGTTTCGCGCGAATGCGAGCTCCGGTTGGGCCACTTGTGTGCTGACTCAATCCGGATTCCTGAGGCTGTCGCTCAACCCGCGGATTGTGGGGGTGACTCTGACAGCAACGGACGCGATCAAGCTCTTGCATGGACTCGTTCAGCATCCGCAGCATCAGTTTGTCGAGTCTTTGCCGACGCTGACCTCTCCCGCATTCTCGCATCTTTCGAAGCGATTGCAGGGCTATCGCCAAACGTCTGACTTCGTGTTGCTCCACGTCGCGCAGCACCACGGCTTGCGATTGGCCACGTTCGACAAACCACTGGCCAATGTCACTCCCAACGCAGCACTCGTCGAGTTGCTGGTGACGTGAAGCAGCCGTCGGGACAGCAAGGCTTGGACTGTTATTGAAGGTTGATCGCACTACAGTCGCAGTTAACTTCGACTGCGGGTTGTCGCGTGGGCTGACCATTTCGAGCGGGGCCACCCCGCCCGATTGAGTCGACAGGAGCATCATCCATGAATCGCAAGTATTTGGCGTTCGACATTGAAACGGCGAAGGATGTCCCCGGTGAGGACTTCAATTGGAAGCCTCATCGTCCCCTCGGCATTTGTTGTGCGGCGGCGTTACCGAGCGATGCGAAGGAGCCGATTCTTTGGCACGGCAAGAATCCAGACGGGACGCCCGGACCACGTCTGTCGCGGTCGGACGCTGCCAACATGGTGCAGGAGTTGGTGCGCTTCGTGGGAGACGGCTACACACTGTTGACGTGGAACGGCCTGGGATTCGATTTTGACATCGTTTCGGAGGAATCGGATTGCCGCGATCAATGCAGGGAATTGGCGTTGAACCATGTCGACATGATGTTTCACGTCTTCTGTGATCGTGGTTTTCCGGTGGGGCTCGACAAGGCGGCTCAAGCCTTGAGCATCTCGGGAAAGCCTGCCGGAATGTCCGGCGTTCTGGCTCCGCAGCTTTGGTCTCAGGGGCGCTATCAGGATGTGCTCAACTATGTTGCTCAGGACGTCCGGATCGCGCTCCAAGTGGCTCTGAAGTGTGAAGCACAACGGCGGTTTGAATGGAAAACACGCCGTGGTACCAACAGTACGATGAGTCTCCCGCGAGGTTGGCTAAGCGTCCGCGATGCAATCGGGCTACCCGAACCAGACACATCCTGGATGGACAGGGCGATTCCGCGAAGCAATTTCACACAATGGCTGGGCATTCGGTGATGTCACGCAGGATGCGGGTCGGGTGGCGCTGGTGATGGCTTTGGGTCGCCAGTGGCATCATCGACTGCGATCAGCGATGCCAGCACCTTGCGCGTGCCCGTGAATGTCCGTCGGCCGTGCATCGTGACGAAGTTGTCCACCAGAGCGATGTCGCCGGTCTGCCAGGGGATGTCGAAACTCAGTTCGTCACCGAGTTGTGTGGCCACATTCACAGCCTCGCGATCCAGTGGCGTGCCGTCTCCGAAGGTGATCGACTTCGACGGATCGTTGCGGCTGTCCTTCCAGCCCTGGAACGCGGCGATCAATTGATTGAAGAACGAGGTCTTGTCGTGGGCGAGGCGTCTCACTGCGGGAAGGACCGGCGTGGTCGCTCGCAGGCAGCCGTCGGGCTGCCATTCCCACGAGTAGCCCAAGCTGCGCAGCCGTTGCTCCGCCTGATCGCGATCCGTCGCGCGCAGCGTACTTTGCCAACTGCGGCCCATGCCCGAAGCGAGATCATTTTCCGAGGGCATCACGTTGGAATAGCGCAGCCCCTTTTGTTCGCAGTCGCGGGCGAAGTCGGGTCGCAACGCGGCCAGTCGTTCCCAGAGCACGTCGGACCGGCAGATCGGTGTCGCCCCGCCGGTCTCGGCGGCGTGTTCGCAGAAGAAGAAGAGCTTGCCGGGGTAGTGCGGTGTCTGGGCCAGTTCGTGGTGCAGGAAGATCGTCACGTGGGGAGGGGCTTCGTTGGCGGTGAAGACTCGCGGCGTGCGGTTGATCCGCACGGCATTCGACAGCGATTGCTCGTAGGGAAAATTCTCGAAGCCGAACGCCGCGACAAACGCATCGAAGTCTTCGGCCGTTGTCACGGGAAAGCCGCGGAAGAGTATCGCGCCGTGAGTCGCCGCCTGCTCGTTCAGTTCATCGCGATGCGCTGCGAGCCAGTTCGTCGTGGCGTCCAACGCTGGCGTGGGCGAGGAGCACACGAGCACCAGCGGAAACGGGAGGCGACCGTACTGCTGCTGGTTGGGAATCGTCGCGGGGGTGACGTGAAGCATGACATCGAGCCTTCCGTTATTCGGGCAGCGGCTTTCCCTTGGTCTCGGGCAGGAACGCGAGCAGCACCAGGCCGACCACGAACAGCAGGCTGAGCTGCGTCACCGTTTGGCGCAGGTCGACGCCGGGTCGCGCTTTCAACTCGGCCGAGAACCACAACAGCGGAGCCGCCAACAACCGGCCGCCATTGAAACAGAAGCCGGTCCCCGTCGCACGCAGGTGATTGGGAAACAGCTCGGGGAAATAGATCGCGTAGCCGGCGTGAATGCCCAGCGTGAAGAAGCCATACACGGGCAGCATCCACAGCAACTGCTCGCTCGTCTGCGGCAGATAACAGGTGAGGGGCACGACGATCAGGGCCGCGATGTGCATCACGGCGAAGGTGCTGCGACGACCGATCCGCTCGGCGAGCGGTCCGAAGGCCAGCAGACCGAGTCCCCCTCCAATAGCTTGAACGATGCCGTAGGCGAACTTCGCACGTTGCGCGGCTTCCTCCTTGGAGACCCCGTTGTGCAGCAGCATGTCCTGCATCAGGTCTTGTCCCGCGACAGTGACGCACCAGAACGTCCCCAGCCCGACCGAAGCCAGCAGCATGCCGAGCACGGCGGGTCTGGCCCACCTTGGGTCGCCAAACAGTTCGCGGAAGCTGCCGCGTCGTCCGCGATCGACTTCCGATTGCTGCCAGCGTTCGGGTTCGTGCAGGCTCGCGCGGACCCACAGCACCAGGAGCGCGGGGATCACTCCGACCAGATACGCGAACCGCCAGTTCGCACCCACCCACAAGCCGGTCAGCGCGGCGAGCCACGTCCCCAGGATGCTGGTGGCGTGGAAGATGCCCGACGCATGCGCGCGAGCCTTCGCGGGGAAGACCTCGGCGACCAGAGCGGCCGCGACCGCCCATTCGCCTCCCACTCCGAGCGCGACCAGAAACCGGAGCACGGCGATCTGCCACAGCTCGGTGGCGAAGTACGTCAGGCCGGAGAAGATCGAATACAGCAGGATCGTGGCCGCCATCGTCGGCTTGCGCCCGAAGCGATCGGCGAGCGTTCCGAACAGAATGCCTCCAACGGTGCCTCCCACCAGAAACACGGCCAGAAACAGATCGCCCCAGCGTCGGACGTTGGCCGGGGTGTTGTCGGCCTTGAGCAGATCGGCCAGCAGTTGCCCGCGGGTGATGTTGAACAGTTGCCCTTCAAACGTGTCGAACACCCAACCGGCCGAGGCAATGATGAGGACCAGCCATTGATAGCGGGTGACTTCGGCATACCACGGAGTCATGCGAGCGGCGGATGGCTCCACGGTGATGTCCCCTTGCGGCCGGTTGTCCGGTCATATCTTACGATTACTTGGCTGAGGCAAAACCGGTGGAACAGGCCCTACGTCACTTTCGCTTCAGATCTGCGTGTACTCCACCGGGGTGAGCAGTTTGTTGGTGATCTTGGAGACGATCCGTTTGTCTTCGTATTCGGGGATGGCTCGCAGGGTTTTCCATTCGGGGTCGTTGCGGAAGGTGTTCCAGGCGGCGGTGCGCGCGGTCTCGTCCGGGAACGCGAGCAGGTAGGTGAGGTTTGGCAGTCTCGCACCGACGAGGGCTTCGCCGAAGAAGACCGGGGTCAGGCCGACTCGACGGAAAATCGACAGCTCGCCCTGGTTGAACATCTCGATCTTCTTCTTGGCCGCCGCCTCGTTGTGGCTTTCGTAGATGCGCAGGTTGAACAACGTCGGCTTGCCGGGCGGGGCCACCAGTTGCGGCATCCCTTCGATCGCGGAGAGCAGCGAACTTTCGACCCGCTCGTAAACGGGATCGGTGGCCGGGACCGACAGGTACTCGGCGGCGGCCTTCTGGTAGGCGACATCGGACCACAGCCCGGCCGTCACCGCCGCCATCTGCTCCGCACTTTGATAGGGGATCAGCAGGTAGGCAACCGGTGTCGGCAGGGGAGGCGTTTGAGGGGCGGGCGTTTCGGAAAAGGCTCCCACCGATTTCACTCCCAGCCGGTTCAGGGCCGGGATCAGCGCCTTGCTGAAATAGACATCGAGCAGCGGCTGCTTGTCAGCTCGCAACAGATACGTCCGCAACTCGAACAGTTGTCGCGCGGGCATCGGCTTGTCCTCAGCGGCCGTTGTCAGGGAAGGGAGCGCGGCGAGACCGCTAGTGGCAATCGTCGTGTGCAGGAACGTGCGTCGCTTCATGGTGGGTCTTTCTACCTTCTAAAAGAGTGCGGTATGTTGTGCGCGGGTCTCCTGACCCCGCACAGGCGATCGACCGCAGGTCTCACTTGCTTCTCTCTCACTTTAAAACTGAAGAAGAAAGGCGAAGAGGAGAACTTCGTTCGGCCGTGTCTGCGGGGTCAGGAGCCTGGTCCTCATTCACTGTCGGGCGGGACGCCGTCAGTCCTTTCGGATGGCGGTCGTTGCTGCTGAGTCTGCTCGTTGTTGTGAAGTCCGATTCCAATTTGCCGCAATTTCTCTTTGAGTTTCTCGTTCTCTTCGAGTTTCTCGCGCAGTGCTCGTTCCCTGCGAGCGGCCGCCATGGGAAATAGCACAGTCAGGACGACCAACGAACCCATCCCGATGACCACGACGACGATCGCTCCAATGAGGACAATCTTCAGCACGAAACTCCGCCGATATTGTCGGATTTCAAAGTCTTCGTCTTCGCTCGCGGCTGGCATCGCTCATCTCCGTCATTGGGCATTCTTGCTGAGGTCGGCTTCACTGCGCTTCGGCCGGCAGGTCCAACAGATAGACCTTGCCATCGTTGGCGAGGACTGTGATCTGTTTGCCGGAGGGAGAATACGTGCCCGAGTAGACCACGGTCGGCAGTTTCTGGCTGAACAACGGTTTCTCCTGGTTGGGATCCCAGATGTGGATGTTGCCCGCGTAGCCGATCGACAGCAGGCGGTTGCCTGCCGCGTTGAACTCGACCTTGTAGATATCGTCCTTGTGTCCGGCGAGGGCCTTCAGCGGTGCGGGGTCGCCGAAATTCCAGACGAAGATTTTGCGGTCGAGTCCCGCCGCCGCGACCTGCTGGCCGTTGGGACTGAGCGCGACCGAGTAGACCGAGTCGTTCGGGCCGTTGTATTTACGGACCTCGGCTCCGTCGGCCTGGTTGTAAACGCGAACCGTCTTGTCGCCGCCGGCCGTGACGATGAAGTTGCCGTCCGGCGTGAAGGCCAGCGAGTAGATCGCTCCGCCCTGCGCGGCGAAGGTTCTCAAGTTGGCATTCTTCTCGTAGTCCCAGATTTTGACCGTCTTGTCGTTTGACGCGGAGGCGATCAGCGGCAGCGTCGGATGGAACGCGATGCCGTAGACCTGCGACTGATGTCCGTTCAGGACGAGCGTCGCACCGGCGGAGGCGATCGTCCAGGTGCGGACCGAGCCATCGGCTGCGGCACTGACGGCGGTGCGGTTGTCCAGCGCAAAGACCAGGCTGGTGATCGCGGCCGGATGGCCGTCTGTCACCTGCGCGGGGTCTTGTGACGGCGGCATCGGCGGAACCGGGTTGGGCGGCGTCGGATCATAGCCTCGAATCAAGTGGTCGCTGCCCGCCACGATCAGCTTCTTCTGGTCGGGGCTGTACGCGATCTGCAACACTTCCGCCGGAGTCGTGATGTCGTACTGAGGCTTCGCCGGATCGTTGATGTTCCACAGCTTGAGCTTCTTGTCGCTCCCTCCCGTCGCCAACTGCTGCTGGTTCGGATTGAGTGCCACCGAGCGGGCCGGGCCCACGTGTCCCTTGTAGTCTCGGATCAGGTTGCCGCTGCCCGAATCCCAGTACTTCACCACGCCGTCCTCGCCCGCTGTGAAGTGTTGCGACGAGTTGAGATGGACGAACAGCCCGTTGACTCGCTTCTCATCCGCGACGTGCATGTGCTGGATGTTGTGAATGTCCCAGTAGACGGACTTGTCGGCACCGGCAAACACCAGATTCAGGTTGTCGGTCGACCAGCCAACCGCATTGATCGCACCGCCTCCCGCCGCGACGAAGTGATGCGTCTGACGAGCGAGTGCCAGATTCCAAGCTCGCACCGTTCCGTCGAGACTCGATGAGAGGAGCTTCAAATTGTCGCGGCAATAGTCCAACGAACTGATCTTGTCAGTGTGACCGGCGTAAGTGGCGAACAAGTTTCCGTCGGCGAGATTCCAGACGCGGATGTTCTTGTCGTCGCAGCCCGCCGCGACCCGCAGGTTGTCCCACGAGACGGCGATGGCTCGCACAACATCGACCGAGTCGTGTTCGCGAATCTGCGCGCCATCGGCTGCGTTCCAGACACGGACCCGCTTGTCGGCTCCTCCCGAGATGAGGTGCATCTGATTCGCGGCGTAGGCCAATGCGAACGTTCCCCCCGCGTGACCGGCCAACGTGCGGACCTCGGTCCCTTCGTTGGCCTTCCAGATTTTGATCGCTCCGCTGGCGTCGGCGACCGCGACTTCCTGATTGTTCGGGTGAATCGCGACCGCCGTGATCGCGGCGGCCTGCTCGGGGTAGGCCTTGATCAGCATCCCGTTGTTCACGTCGAAGAGGCGGGCGATCTTGTCCTCGCACCCGGTCAGCAGCCGTCCGCCGTCGAACTGGAAGCAGACGGAGGTGACCGCGCCGTTGTGGCCGTCCAGATTGCGAAGGGGCTGCTGGTTGGCGTTGTTCCACAGCCGACACGTCTTGTCGTTCGAACCGGTGGCCACCATCGAGTTGTTCGGACTGACTCGCAGCGCCCGAATCACGTCACCGTGTCCGGCCGCGACCTTCTGCGCCGTGCCCGCGTTCGGCCAGCGCTTGACCAGACCTTCGGCTCCCGACGTCATGACCCACGCATTGTTGGGGGCATAGCTGAGGCCCGTGATCTCCGCCGCATGAGCACCGAACACACCCTGCGGAGCGCCGTCGGCCGGGTTGAAGAGTCTCACGAATCCCGCCGCATCGGCCGCCGCGATCTGAGCCTTGTCTGCTCGAAAGGCGACCTTCACGATGGGGTGAGGCAGACCGCCGATCTCTTTCACCAAAACTCGATCGGCCGCATTCCAGATGCGCAGCACTTTGTCCGCGCCGCCAGTCAGCCACTGCGTCCCATCGGCGTTCAGCGCGAGGACCGCCACGCCTCCCTGATGAGGCTGATGTGTGACCACCGGTTTCGCGACCGGCACGTCCCACAGGCGAATCGAATTGTCGAGCGACCCGCTGACGAGACGACTGCCGTCCTTCGACAGCGCCGCACACAAGACCAGCCCGGTATGCCCGCTCATCGTCCGCAGCGTCGTTGCCGAGTTGAGATCCCACAGCCTCAGCGTCTTGTCAAAACTGGCCGTGACCAGTTTCGTCCCATCGGCCGAATACACCGCCGCGTAAGCCGGGTCGGTGTGCCCGGTGAGAATCTTCGGCTCGACGGCCAGAACCGGTGCAGCGATGGTGACAACCAAGAATGACAACAGGCAAAATCGACTCAGCATGGGTGCTTCCTGGAAGATGTTGGGATCGGTGGCGGGTTCAACCTTGGCATGGTTTCTATTTGGCCGTTCGGATGGCGTTATTCTTCATTACGGCTTTCTTGACGATAGCTTCGTGCGGGAATAACGGCCCGTTTGTCGCGGACCGTTTGAGTTGAATGATTATTCGAGATCACGTCACTCACTTTCGCCGCATCAAGCCAACAGACCAACGACTCATCGCGCCAAGCAAAATCAAGAGAAGGGAAGCGTCAGTGACCGTAGGCACGATACACCTTCAACCAGCGCTGGCGGGCGATCAGCACCTCGGCCTCGCGATCGACGGGGCTGCGAAAGAGATCGTCCGAACACATCATCGCTGCCAACTGCTGGAGCTTGATCCTGGTCGGAGTCTTGCGCAGCTCTTCAATCTCGCGGCGGTTGGCGGCGTCCTGTCCCGCCTTCCACGCGCGGACCTGCTCGGCGTTCAGTACTGGTTTCGACATCGGATCATCCTCGCGTCAGAGTCCATCGACGCCGGGCAGTGTGTCAGATCGGAGAACGGTTCTCAATCGCCGCGACGGTTCTGGCGGGGGTCGGAGACGGGCGAGGCGGAACGCTTCCCAACGACGCCCTCATTCTTCATCTTCTTGTTCAATTTCCCTTTCCCCCCCCGACTGGACCAGACTGCACGACATGTCTGAACCGTGGAAGGCCGAACGCGACTGGAGCAGCGACGAGGTGCGCGAGGTGATTCGCGCGCAGTGCCCCGCGCTGCCGTGCCGGATCGTTGAGCCGTTTGGATGCGGGTGGGACAACGCTGCATTTCTGATCGACGGCGAATGGGTCTTTCGGTTCGTGCGGCGCAGGATCGCGGTCCCGCTGCTCGAACGGGAGTCGAGTGTCCTGCCGCGCCTGTCGTCGTTGCTGCCAGTGCCGATTCCAAACCCGCAGTGGTTCGGGCACGTGGACAACTGGCCATTCGCGGGCTATCGGCGATTGATCGGCCACCTCGCGTCGGATCTGTTTCTCGATGAGGCCGCTCGATTCGCGCTGGCTCGGCCGTTGGGAGAGTTCCTGCGCACTCTGCACGATCTTCCGACCGGCGGGTTGGGCGTCGAGCCCGATCCGTTTGGCAGGCTCGACCTCGCCAAGTGGCAGCCGCGCGCGAAACAGATGCTGGACGAATGCGAGGCCGGCGTCGATTCCGTCGCGCTGCGGCGCGTGCTCGATGCAGTCGATGCCACGCCAGTGCCGGTGGTACTGTCTCACGGCGACTTGTATTCGCGGCACCTGTTGCTCGACGACGGCCAACTGGCGGGAGTCATTGACTGGGGCGACGTCTGTCTCGCCGAGCCGGCCGTCGATCTGGCCATTGTCTTCGCGTTCCTGCCGCCGGCCGCGCGCAGCGGCTTCTTCGCGGTTTACGGCGACATCGACGAGGCGACCGCCAGCCGCGCCCGCTTCCGCGCGGTCGGCCACACGCTCAACGTCCATCGCTACGCGCAGTCGATTGGTGACGAAGCCCTGCTCGACGAAGCAAACCTCGCCCTGAGATTCATCGTCGCGTGAGAGAGGCTATCGCCAGCGCCTGTGCCGCACACTGCGGCATCTCATTTCGGGGACGCAACACGTCGGATGCGTGCCGCCGCTGCAATCGGTCTCGGCGAAGGAGGGAGCCGGCACGCCGCACGATGCCGGATGAGTCGGCGTGGCGTCCTTGTCGATCAGCCAGACGTTGCGGAAGTGGACTGCATTGCCGTGATTCTGGAAAAGGATCGGCAGCGGATTCGGCCCCTCGACTGATCCGCCTCCCGTCTTGTTCTCCAACTCCAGGTTGTTGTGAACGACGATGCCGTTGTGCCGGACGGTGATGCGGCCCTTGGCCGTGCGCTGGCCGTCGGCGTCGAACTTCGGCGCGGTGAAGTCGATGTCGTACGTCTGCCAACTGAGCGGCGGGAAGCTCATGTTCAGATCGGGAGCCTTGAACCGGTAGAGCGACGCGCAGTCGTTGAATTGCAGTTCGAGGCCAAACGAATCGAGCACCTGCACCTCGTACCGCTTCTGCAAATAGAAGCCGCTGTTCCCGCGAGCCTGCCCCTTCGCGTAGGGCATGTAGGGCGTGCGGAATTCGGCGTGCAGCGTGAAGTTCTGCACTGGGTCTTTCGTCTCGCAGCCGATTTCGAGCAAGCCGTCCGGCGTGACCTTCGCATTCTTCAGCCGATCAGTGCTCTTGCCGTCGAACAGGACGATGGCGTTCGCGGGGGGAGCGGCTCTGGCGGTGAGGCTGTAGCGGTGCATCGGCGACAGATTGCCGACGATGAATCCCGTCGGATTCTTCACCGACGCGGCGTATCCCGGCTGCAACTCGATCGTCTGTCCGTCGCCCGCCAGCACGACCTTGTCTCCCGCGCGCTGGCCGCTCAGCTTGAGTCGCGTCGAGCCGTCGTAGCCGTTCCCCGGCAGACCGCCCCGATACCAGAGCGCGTCGAACTTCCCATCCCCCAGCGCCACGACTTGCAGTCCCACCGCGCGGCACCAGCCATCCGCAGAAGTCACGCTGCCCGAGTACTCGCCCTGAATGTGAAAGTCCGCGTCGACCTGAGCCAAGTCGGTCACGCCCTTTTTGAGATCCTGAGCGAAGGTGATGGTGATGGATTGAGCCAGACAGAACGCGATGGCAAGGCGAACAACCGGGAAACGCATGGAGGTCACAGTCCTTTCGACGAGGAGGGTGCGGCGGAGCAACGAACGGAACGGAGCAGTCACTCCGGAAGGGGAACTTGTTGGGCGGAGCGTGGAAACGTCCGCTTCAGCCGGGCCACGGCCGGGGGATTGGCTCCCGAGCAAGCTACGTGTTGTTGAGCTGGATGTCCATCGGCCGCGAACAGGTCCGGGGGGAGGGAACGGCTGGTCCGGTCGCGCGGGGTTGTCGCTCTTCGCGAACGTCGACCGCGACAGGGGCGGCAGACGACGCTGCTCGTTAACATTTGCTGCGACAACGGGGAGTCGCCCTGCGGATCATGACGATTGAGGTCTCGAATCAAATCATGACGACATCGGCCAACGAAACTCGACCTGCCGCGTCTGCTGCCGTCTCAAACCATGTGGGGCCGTGGCAGTCGATCGAGGTGTTTGCAGGCTGGTGCTGGCGGCGCGAGGCACCTCGGTGGCGACCGTCCATTTTTCGCATGACGGTGCTGATTCCGGTCGCCTGGGCCTGGTTGGAGCTGGCGACGATTTGGCCGTACCTGCGACATCCCGGAATGGGAGCGGAGGCCACTCGGTATTTGTTGTGGATCGCGGCGGTGACGGTCTTTGTCGGGGGGGTTCAGTTCGCGTCGAAGGCGGTCTGCTGGGAGGTCTCGTCCGAAATGAGAGACCTCGTGCGGTTGACGGGGATCGAGGCGAAGACGCTGCTTTGGGCGACCACGCTGTCCCGCTGGTGGACGATCGGCTGGTCGTTGCTGTTGATGCTGCCGCTGGCGGTGTTCGCTCGCACGCTCGGCGGCGTCAGCTTTGACCAACTGCTGGCGGGGGCGTACGGACTGGCGCTGCTGGCGGCGCTGACGGGCGGATTCGGAATGCTGTCGGGCGTACTCACGGCGAACGCGAAGAACCCCGAGAAGTCGGCTTCCACCGCGACGTGGCTCATGCTGGTGATCTACAACGTCGCCTTCCTGCTGTTGGCCCAGGCGATCTATTGGGGGAACTGGTTGATCGCGGGGAATGTGCCGCAGTCCCTGGATCGATTGTGCAAACGCATCGCCTTTTGCGCTCCAGTCGTCAGCCTGACGAATGCCCTTCGAGGTCCGTTCCTCTTCACGCCATCGGACCCCGGCTACTGGCTCCACTTTCTGACGGCGATCTTCTGCGCAGCGCTGGCGACCCTGGCCATCGAACTTCGTTTCCGGAGCAGTACCAAACCGGCGGATGCGGACGACTCGGACGGACTCCCTTCGTTCCACCTGTCGAACGCGGTGGAGGGGGGCCAGTCCGACGCCGAGCCACAACCGGCCGCTGCCTCCGTGGTGAGGCCGGTCGGATCGGGCCGCAGGCCGCGCTGTTCGGATCGTCCGTTCATTTGGAAGGACGTTTACGTTCTGAGCGACGAACGAAAGAGGTTGAACCCGTGGACGTTGTTCTACCTCGCGGCCACGCTCGGCGTGCTGCTGCTGAGCGTCGTGTCCTCCGACAACTCGGATCGCTTTCGCATCGTGGTGATGGCGATCCCCTCCATCGTGGTGGTCGCGATCATTCTCTCAGTTCGGTTTGATGCACTGCTCACCGCCGAATTTCGCGATCGAACGTGGGGGAGTTTGATGCTGCTTCCCGTCGATCCGTGCGACCTGTTGCGGACGAAGCTGTGGGCGGCGATGTGGGAGCAGCGGTTTGCAGTGCTTCCGGTCGGAGTGGCTCAGGCGGCACTCCTGGTGGTTGGACCGGGGGAGGCCATCGTGGCGGCGGGCATGACGGCCGTTATCGCGACCCTTGGCTGTTGTCTGTTGTGTCAGATGTCGTGCCTCAATCAATTGCTCGGCAAGGTTTGGTGGGTTGGTCTGAGTCAGACGTTTGGGTTCATTGCGATACTCGTGGCGTCGATTTCCATTTGGATCAACTGCGGACTGTGGCCGGGCTTCGTGCTGACGGGGGCCTTTCTGGCAGGCATCACAGTCGTGATGCAGTTCGGCTGTGTAAACCCGCTTGCGCGGAACTGGGTCGAAACGTGAGACGTTTGAACGTGGAAACGTCTCGTTCGGGGCCGGGCCGAGTATCACTGCAATCACCGGCGGTTCGTGGACTGGGAAGAGGCAAGATCACACATGGCAGGTGAAGAATCGGCAGAGGGTTATCGACGGCAGAACCAGACGGCGTGGAACCGGCTGTCGGACGGGAGCCAGTTCGCCAAGGCGGCGTCGGATGAGGAATGCCGCGAGCCGCTCAAGGCTCTCGATGGGCGCGGCTGGCTGCCCGCGAGCGTCGCCGGGTTGGATGTTCTTTGTCTCGCATCGGGCGGCGGGTGGCAGTCGATTCTGTACGCGGCGGCCGGAGCGCGCGTGACCGTGGTGGACATCAGCCCCGGCATGCTGGAACTCGATCGGCGCGAGGCGGCGCGGCGCGGGCTGACAGTCACGACGATCGAAGCCTCGATGGACGACCTCTCGCTCCTGCGCGACGAGACCTTCGACATCGTGCATCAACCGGTCAGCACCTGCTACGTGCCGACCATCGTTCGCGTCTACGAGGAGATTGCCCGCGTCACGCGCGACGGCGGCCTCTACATCAGTCAGCACAAGCAGCCGACGTGCGCCCAGATCACGCAGCGGACCGAGCGGAATCACTTCGTGATCGGAATCGAATACTTCCACGAGGGACCGCTCCCCCGCGTGGACGACACGTCGTACCGCGAGGCCGGAGCCGTCGAGTACCTGCACCGCTGGACGGAACTCGTCGGCGGACTGTGCCGCGCCGGCTTCGTGCTCGAAGATTTGAGGGAGCCGCGCCGCGCGGACTACAAGGCTCCGGTCGAGCACTTCGGCTATCGGGGCCGCTTCGTGCCACCGTATGTCCGCCTGAAGGCCCGCCGCATCGCAAGACCTCGCACCGACGAGACCGCTTCCAAACTGTGGCTGCCCGATGCCATGTGAGAGGCAAGTCGGGTGGAGTCGATGGGGAGGAGGGGCACTCTTGCCCGTCCCGTCTTTTCCTCGCGTCATCGTGGCCGACGCTGCCAGCGTCGGCGTGAATCATTGCCGGAGTTTGTTGACGGACGCTGGCAGCGTCCGCCACGAATTTGGAAATACTGATCCTCCAAAAACAGAAGCCCGGCGTCTTTGAGACGCCGGGCTTCCTGAATTACGAGACACAAGCCGATCGAAGACTTACCCGATCGCTGCGGCAGTCAGTTCACTGTGATGGCAATCCAGCCATCGGCCACCTTGATGCGAGTGACCTGTGCCACCACGGTCTTGCTCGGTCCCTTGATTTCCACCTTGCCGTCGAGTGTGCGGTCGGGCAGCACGGACTGAATCTTCTTGCGAATCACTCCGTTGGTCGCGATTCCGCCACCCTCTCCGCCGGCCGCCGTGACCTTCACGTTGCCGCGAGTCGCCAGAATCTCCTTGCCCTTCACTTCAAAGGCGATGGGCGCGACGATCTCACGCATCGGGATGTCTTCTTTGCCTTCCTGCTTGAAGCCGGCACGGATGACCAGCACCAGTTCCCCGTTCTCAATGCGAACCCGCATCGGATCGGTCGGAGCGAAAATGATGGCGCTGAGCTTCTTCTCGTCCTCGCCCTCCTCGGCCGGAGCCTTCACGGGAGTCTTGAATTTGACTTCGCGGTTGAGCGCTTTGCTCAGGAACGCTTCAAATTTCGCCCGCAGTTCCTCATCGGTCAGCGTCTGACCCGCCAGTTCCAAACGATCGATGGAGTTGTTGATGGCCGACTCGTGCAGCATCGCCGTGGCGCCGCGATCCGAAGCGAGACCGGCGGGAGGCGCGTCGGCCCCCAGCTCGCCCGAGGCCATCAGTCGTGAGTTGACTCGCAACACCGTGTCCGTCGACTGATACGTGATCGAATCGGGATAGAGGTTGGTCGCCCGTAAACCGGCAAACAATTCCTTTTCAATCTTAGTCGTTGCGTCGGCGAACGACTTGTCGGCCTCCGAATTGAACCGGGGGAGAACGCGTTCTCGAACGCGGCTGGCGGCAATGGCTTCGGCCTGCCCCCGACGTTTCTCAACTTCCTGAGATGCGATGTTGCGGGCGATGCCACCAAACAAAATACCACCCATGTTGGTGGAGACGCCCGTCGTCGTGTTGTGCGGATTGACCGAAATCGTGGCGGGGGCCGTGGTGAACTTCTGACCGTCAAACGTGACTGGCTTCGCAGCGAGGAACGTGTGATAGCCCGAGGTCTGGACCGTCGCCTGACTGGTCACTCCCACCGTGTTGGACTGAATTGTGCCCTTCAAAGCCAGATCGAACTTGGCGGTGTTCGGACTGGGCCGCAGATCGACGCCGACGATGGTCTTGGTCGTTTGTTGACCGCTGACAGCCGCACCGAGAACATTGTCGACAACCGGGCCCTGCTCGGTTCGAGCATCGGACATCAGGCGATTCAAAAACTCTTCGGTCGCCACGATCCGGGTGTTGTAGTTGAAGAGATACTTCTGAAGGACAGTCGACAGCCGCTCACCGGCGTCCGGTGCCACCTTGCGAATCTCGGCGAAGGCCACTCGCGTCTTGGTCGCATCCTCTTTCAACCGCGACTCGGAGTAGGAGTCGGCCGAATCGAACAACGTCTTGAGTTGTGCCCGCAACTCTTCCACGGCGTTCGCGGGCGGCTGCCAGGCAATCGTTTCGAGGTACTGATCGACGGCTGTCTCATACGCCAGAAAGGGGGGACGACCGAGGAACTGCTTCTGATCTTCCGCCGTCAGCGAAGCGCGACCGGCAATCTTTTCCTTGCCCTGCTTGGCCGCAGTCACCGCCGCGTCACTGTCCGCTCCCTTGGTGAGAGCCGTGCGCAAGACATCGCCCTTCACATACGAGAGCCACGGTTTGCCACCGCTGACTCCGCTCAGATAACTCTCCAACGCGCCGACTGCCGAGGTCACGGCTTGGCTGCCCTTTTTTAGATTCGCCGTCCGCGCGGTCATCGGATCCATTTCGAGCGTGTCGAGCGTGGCTTCTGCAAACTCAACGTGGCGCGACAGCCGGTTGTGCAACGCAATCAGTGGATCGTGGAGCGACGCATACTTGGGGTCGTTGATCGCCCGCTGCATGACGTCGAGTTTCCGCTTCAGGGCGTCGAGGCCGGCTCGCTGGGCCTTGGCATCCGAACCTTCGAGCTTCGTGTAGAAGTCGGTCACGGCGGCGGCGGCCCCCGCCGACCACTCGGCCCAGTTGCCATCGAGCTTCGCAAATTCGTCAGTACTCAGCGCCGCTGGTGGCGTCGGTGCAATGATGCCACTCAGCCCGGGGTTGGCCGACTTCACCGCCTCCTCAACGGCCCAGGTGCCGGTCACCACGCAGGCCACGACTCCCCAAGCGGCCAGGCCGCGAGTCAGATTTCGACCCTTCCAATACTGTGGACGCTGACCCGGTGATGCTTGCAATGTTCGACCCTTCATGAGACCACTCCGTTGAAAACCCAGTGTTCCAAATCCGCCCGGTGAGACTCTGCTCGATCATCGGTCCATTGGCGACGTCCCATCAGGGGTGCGGTCGATGGTGGCCAATCCTTATCGACTTCCAGAGTCCCTCGGACGCAGCACGACGCAGACCGGACCAACCGGATCAATCGTCGCACTCCACAAATCACGCTAGGAAGAGACTAATCACTCAACTCGGCCCCATCAGGAAAGTCCGCTTCACCGTCGCAGTCTACTGGGGGGGCAGGGGCTATTCAATCATTGGTCTCCAATCCGTGATCGCGGATGCGTCAATGTCGAGTCGATCGAGGGACTTGTCAGAGGTCACGAGACTGAGCCACCCTGTTCAATCCGCACTCCGATCGGGCCACGTCATCACCGACGATCCGACGTCCTGCTCCGATGACTTGCGCCGTCGCGATCGACCAGCCGAATCACTCTGCGTGAAGTCGGCTCCCGCCGCAGCTATGATGCGCCCGCCATCCGCCGCGTGGTCCGATGTCTCCCCACCGGCCTGTCATTCACCGCGAGAGAAGGAACCGCTTCATGCCATCCATTCGCCCCTGGTTAATCACTGCCGCCGCGCTCTTGGTGGGACTGGTCGTCGGCTGGTCCACTGCGACACTGCGTGCTGAGCCGGACAAACCGGCCGCGAAGGTTTACGAGCTGCGAACGTACACCACGGAAGAGGGCCGTCTTCCCGCGTTGCACGCGCGGTTCAGGGACCACACTCTCAAACTGTTCGAGAAGCATGGAATGCAGAACGTGATCTACTTCACACCCGTCGACAAGGACGGGAAGCCGGTCGAGAACAAGCTCGTCTACCTGCTCGCCCACAAGAGTCAGGAGGCCCGGACGGCATCGTTCGGTGCGTTCGGCAAGGATCCGGAATGGGTCGCCGCGCGAGACGCCTCGGAAAAGGACGGCAAGATCGTGGCCAAGGGCGGAGTTGAGTCGCAGTTGTTGGTTCCCACCGACTACTCGCCGATGAAGTGAGCCAAAAGCTGTTGGCGATTAGCTGTTCGCTATTGGCCCAACCAAGCATGACCGAGCCGTCGTTCGTCTTCTCTTCCTTTGGCTAATCGCCAACAGCCCACCGCCAAGAGCTACTCATGTCTTCTCGTCCCGCTGTCGCCTGGATCGGTGATGCCGATGCTGGGCACCTGCAACTGATCGACCAGACTCTGCTGCCGGTCGAGTACCTTGAACTGCACCTGTCCACCGTCGAAGAGGTATGGGAGGCGATCAAGTTGTTGCGGGTGCGCGGTGCGCCGGCGATCGGCGTGGCGGCGGCCTACGGCGTCGTCGTGGGATGCCAGCCGGTGCGAACGGGCTCACGCGGGGAGTTCGATGCGCGGCTGAAGGAGGTCGTCGCGTATCTTGCGGGGAGTCGGCCGACGGCGGTGAATCTGTTCTGGGCGCTCGACCGCATGCGCCGCGTGGCCGAGGCCGAGGCGAGCCTCTCCTCGCGCGAGTTGCTCGAACGACTGCTGGTCGAAGCACGCGCCATCGAAGCGGAAGATCGCGAGATGTGTGCGGCGATCGGTCGGCACGGGCTGCCGCTGCTGCGAGGCTGTTCGGGCGTGCTGACGCATTGCAACACGGGGGGCCTCGCCACGGCGGGCGATGGGACGGCGCTGGCCATCATCTTCGCGGCGGCCCGCGAAAACCCGTCGCTGCAAGTCTATGCCGATGAGACGCGGCCGTTGCTTCAGGGGGCGCGGCTCACCACGTGGGAGCTGATGCAGCGCGATGTCTCCGTCACGCTCATCTGCGATTCGATGGCGGGCTGGGTGATGAAGGAAGGCCGGGTCCAGGCGGTCATCGTCGGGGCGGACCGCATCGCCGCGAACGGCGACAGCGCGAACAAGATCGGCACGTACTCGCTGTCGGTGCTGGCCAGGGCGCACAACATCCCGTTTTATGTGGCGGCCCCGTCCAGTACGTTCGATCTCACGATTCCCGACGGTTCGCACATCCCGATTGAGGAGCGCGTCTCGACCGAGATCACACACGCCTTCGGCAAGCAGACGGCTCCCGACGGCTGCCGCACCTACAACCCGGCGTTCGATGTGGCTCCGGCCTCGAACATCGCGGCTCTGATCACCGAGAAGGGCGTCGTTCAGCCGGTGGCGGCGGAACGAATCCGCGCCGTCTTGAACGGCTGACCGCTCGCCCGCCGACTTCCTCGCCACGATCTATCGCCACCTCGGCATCGACTACAAGCACGCCTCGATCCCCAACTTCGCCGGCCGCCCCGTGATGATCGTCGAAAACGGCGACGCGATTCCGGAATTGGCACGAGCATAATCCGCGCGAGATCGCGCGTTACCGGTCGTCGCACACCACATCGGTTCTTGCCTGCGCGAATAACTGAGTTATCCGGCGCGCCGGGGTATCAGGGATATCCGGCGCGCCGGATAACACGCGACCCAACCCAACAGAAGACTCAACGCTGTCGTTGACAAACCGTTTTCTGAACGGGATGTTGTGTCGCGTGAAGACCAGACCTGCGTCAGCAGCTTGGCCGAGTTATCCAGCGCGGGTCAATTCACTCTTCGGCGGCGAAGAGCGTGGAGACAAATATGTCGGCAGCAGGAGCGAGCGCAGCGGCTGCGGCAGCGCGGCGGAGGCGGGAGCAGGAGGAGGAAGAAGTGACCCTGATGAACACCGACCCCTCCGGGGCCGTCGAATACAAGATCATGCGCAGCGTCACCGGGGCCTTCAAGGACCCCGCCAAGTTCCGCGCCGCGCTGGACGAGGAAGCCCGCGCCGGCTGGGAGCTGGTGGAGAAGCTCGACGACTCTCGGGCGCGGCTCCGTCGATCGACCGAGTGCCGTAAGCGTGACGCCGAGCTGGGCCAAGATCCCTACCGCACCCAGGTCGGGATGAGCGAAATCGCGCTGGCAATGTGGATCGTGGTCGCAGCCCTCGTCGGCGTGGCGCTGCTCCTCGGTGCGGTGGCGGCTATGGTGCGGCGCTAGCGGAAGTCAAGACGCCGAACCAGACGTTGCAGCAGACGGCCGCCCTCTTGCGTTGGTTGCGCGGCATTCCGTCTTTCGAGGGGCGGCCGCTGCTGAACTGTGGCGTTATGCGGCGCAAAAGCGATTTGTCAGCAGAGCCAGACGCCTCCGCCACCCAGCCTTGGCATCCGCACTTCACTCCAATTCGTGAATGTCGTTGAAGACGCCGCGCGGAATGCAGACGGTTAGCACGGTCAGGTTGCCGACCGCTTTGTGCTTAATGCCGCGCGGGACGTAGACCACCACGCCCTGATGCAGTTCGATCTCGGTGCCGTCGAGCGTCATCGTCCCCTGGCCGTCGATCACGTAGTAGAACTCATCCGTGTGGGCGTGATAGTGCAGCTTGGCGTCGTGAATCTTCACCTGATGCACCTCGGCCGCCGCGCCGTCTTGCTCCACCACGAGGCACCGAATCTCGCCGCACGTCTCGGCCCACGGAGTCACTTCCGCAGGGTCTCGACGCAAGAAGGTGGCTGGTTGGCTCATGAGGTTCCCTTTCGTGGCGGGTGAGGTCGGATCGTGTTCGACGCGAGCTTGTCCGAGCAACCGGTTGAAAGAATCGTGCCACGGCTCTGTGAGCCGTGAGATTAGCTAAGAGTCTCGCGAAATCCGCACGGCTGACACAGCCGTGGTACGCGGTTATTACTTTCTCAACAGGCCCCTACGGTTTGACGACCGGCTCCAGCTTCCCATTGTGTTTCCACAGCCGGTCCTTGAGTTGGGGAAACAACTCCAGCGCGTTGTCGCGAAGAATCTGCCGGCCGATGCGCTGCGCGTGCTCTTCCAGCAGATCGCCGCGCTCGACCTTTTCGGCCAGGACTTCGGAGAGACAGCGGCGCGTCAGTTCGGTCGAACCGTAAATCCCCTCGCCGTGATTGCAGTCTCCGCCCCACAGGATGCGGGTCGAGGGCATCTGCTCCAGCCATTCGTGGTACGCGCGCTTGGCCATTGAATAACTGAGGCTTGGCAGCCAGACGCTGTCGATCCAGACGTGAGGCCAATGCCGCAGCAGGATCGCGCCCGTCTCGCCGGTCCACGGAAAGCCGCCATGAAACAGAATGAACTTTGTCTTCGGATTGGCCTCGATCAGATCGAGCAGCAACAGCGGGTTGGACCCTTGCAGGCGTCCATGGCCCGTGTGAAATTGAAATGGCAACTCAAACTTCGCACTCAGTTCGCACAGCCGCCAAATCAAAAAATCTTCAAAGTCCTTGATCTGCTCCGGCGTCAGAGTTGTGCGGCGCTTGCCGAACGCGGCCTCGGCTCGTTCTTTCGTGACGCGATCAAACGTGAGAGTCCGTTGGTACGCGAGTGTGTTCTTCAGACAGACCGCTCCCTTGTCCTTCGCCTCCAGAAACATCCGGTCGATCATCGCGAGGTACTCGTCGAACGACGTGACTGGCAGGCCGTGCTTCGAGGCGAACTCGTAGGGGCTGTCCTCCGGCTTGTCGAACTCCGACACATGAAACCCGCGCACCAGCGGGTTCACGTTGAACACGAGCACTTCAAACGGATAGGCCGTGGTGAAGGTATAACGCCCCCAGTGCGGGTCGTTCAGCATCAGTTCGATGTTGGCCCGCTCGGTGACGACGTGATGCAGCCACTTGGGGTCGCGATAGTTCTCAAAAATGCGGCGGTCCAAATCCCGAGCCTGTTCGTCCGTCACTCGGTCAAAGTTCACACCGTATAAGTCCTGCAAGGCCACGGCCGTATAGCGATAGAAGCTGGTCGCCCGCGAATTGTCCCAATCGTCCTTCGCGTCCTTCCACCAGTCGTCGAACGCCATCTTCGGCTGCCACGGCGTCAGTCGCCCGACCTGCGTCCAATAACTGTTGCCCCAAATCCCCGCGAGATTCATCCCCTTCCCGGCCGCCGTCTCGCGATAGCCAGGCAATTTCTCGAACGGCAGCAGATGGTCGTGCGTGTCAATCGCCGGCACGGCATCCAGCGTGAGTTTGATCCGCCGGTACGCCTCCGTCTCGCGCGTCGCCTGTGCCGACGCGAGCCGGGCCACCGCGAGAAAACTCGCCAAGATCACCGCCAACACCAGAAATCGTGGGCACATCGGGTCGTTCCATTCGCACTCTGAGGTCAAATCGGCATAATGCCGCCGCCCGCTCCGGCGGATCGTGGGTTCAGGCAATCAAATCTAAGAGGTCTCCCATGCAAAGCAAAGCGACCACCGTCGAACAGTACTTGTCCGAAATGCCCGAGGATCGCCGGGCCGCCATCGCCACCGTGCGGCACGTCATCCTGAAGAATCTCGACAAGGACTACGAGGAGGGAATGCAGTACGGCATGATCGGCTACTACGTCCCGCATCGCATCTACCCCGCCGGCTATCACACCAATCCGAAGCAGCCGCTGCCGTATGTCTGTCTGGCCTCGCAGAAGGACTACATGTCTCTGTACATGATGCCGGTCTACGGAGAGGGGATCGAGGAATCGTGGTTTCGCGACGAGTGGGCCAAGACCGGCAAGAAGCTCGACATGGGCAAGTCCTGCATCCGCTTCAAGCATCTCGAAGACCTCGCCCTCAATGTGATCGGCGAAGCGATTCGTCGAACCCCCGTGTCGAGGCACATCGAGTACTACGAGTCGGTCATCAAGAACTCGCGCAAGAAGACCTCGAAGCAGACTCCCGCCAAGCCGGCCGGGAAACAGGCGAGCAACGGGAAGCAGGCGAGCAAGGCGACCTCGAATGCCAAAGCCAAGTCCGCGTCGGCCAAGCCCTCGGCAACCAAGCCTGCCAAACGGAAGTTGGCTGCCGTCAAGTCCACCGCGGGCAAGACCGCCCAGAAATCCAGGAAGGTTGCGGCGAAGAAGCCCGCCAAGAAGTCGGCGGCGAAGTCCGTTGCGAAGGTGATCAAGAAGAAGACAACATCGAAGAAGAAAACGACGAAACGGTGACGACCCGGGCATCAGCCCTCTGGATCTTCATCGAAGCGATGCCACACACGTGCTTCCCACACAGAAATACTGACGATGCTTTCCACCGTCGAACTGCGCTCGCATATCGCTCGTGTCCCGCGAATACCACTCGCTCATCTACCAACGCCGCTCGAGTTATTACCTCGGTTCAGCCAGGTGGTCAGCCCGAACGGGCCGCGTGTCTGGATCAAGCGCGACGACTGCACGGGACTGCTCTTCGGTGGAAACAAAGCGAGACACAACGAGTTCCTGATCGCCGATGCCCTTGCCAAGGGAGCCGACCTGGTCGTCTGGGGCGCGGGAGTGCAGAGCAACAACTGCCGACAAACGGCCGCCGCGTGCGCGAAGGTGGGACTCGACATTCATCTCGTCCTCGGACGAGGCAAGCCGGCGGAGGGACCGGACGTCGTGCAGGGGAACCTGCTGCTCGACCTCATCGTCGGCGCGAGCTACGAGATCGTGGAAGAATCCGTCGGTCCGGCCCTCGACCGGAAGATCGCCGAGGTCGCCGAGCGGTTTCGCGCGACGGGCCGCAAAGTTTATTTGTGGGATCGCCCCGTCGTGCTGCCTCTCGCCGCACTCAGCTACGCGATTTGCATGGCCGAGATCGTCGAGCAATCCACAGCGAGCGGCTTCGAGCCGGCCGCTGTCTACGTGTCCTCGGCCGGTTCCACGGGAGCGGGCGTCGCCCTCGGAGCCAAAGTGCTGGGATGCCGCTTCCCCGTGAAGAGCATCGCGCCGATGACGTGGCCGTGGAACAGCCAGGAAGAAATGTCCGTGACCGCCAACCGGGCGGCCGAACTGGCGAGAATCCACACCCTCCTGATGCCCGAGGACATCCTCTTCATCGAAGACTACCTCGGTCCCGGCTACGGCAAACCCTCCGATGCGGGTCTCGAAGCGATGACGCTGCTCGCGCGCACCGAAGGGATCCTCGTCGAGCCGGTTTACACGGCCAAGGCTCTGGCCGGCCTGATCGATCACATCCGCCAGGGCCGGTTCCGCGCGGAAGACAATGTCGTGTTCCTTCACACCGGCGGCACCCCCGCCATCTTCGCGGAGGCCGAGATGCTGTCCCAACGGATCCCGCGCAAGTCTCTGTGAGAGGTGACGACCGAGGGAACCATTGCCGACTGCATCCGCCTTGCGGCCTTGCCGATCGGAACCTTCGTTTGGTTTCGTGTCTCCGCCCGATGAAGTACAACGCTGGCACAAGGGGACGCCGTTGGTGGGCTGTCCCGGTGGCCGGAGCATCATTGAGGAAAGGGCATCGTTCATGTCGCGTTCTCTGAATCGTCGTCAGTTCGTGCAGCAGTCGTCTGCGTTGATCGGGGCCGGATTGTTTGCGGGGGTCTCGCCCGCGCGGGCGGCTGACGGGCCGAGTGACAAGTTGAACATCGCGGCCGTCGGCGTGGCGAACAAGGCGCGGGATAACCTGAACCAACTGGCGAGCCAGAACATCGTCGCCTTCTGCGACGTGGACGAGAACTTTTTGAAGCAGGCGTCCGAACGGTGGCCCGAGGCGCGAGTTTATCGCGACTACCGCAAGATGCTCGAAGCCGAGATCAACAAGTGCGATGCCGTCGTCGTCTCGACGGCCGATCACACGCATGCTCCGGCGTCGTCGGTGGCTCTCGATCTCGGCAAGCACGTCTATTGTGAGAAGCCTCTGTCGCACACCGTTGCCGAAGCGCGGGCGCTCGCGAAACTCGCCGCGAAGAACAAGCGGGCGACTCAGATGGGGACGCAGATTCACGCGAGCGACAACTACCGGCGCGTGGTCGAACTCATCCAGGGCGGAGCGATCGGCAAGGTCACGGCCGTGTACAACTGGTGCAACAAGGGCTGGTCGGACGGACGCTTCGGGGCCGAGAAGCCGGTTCCCGCGAACCTCGATTGGGACTTGTGGCTCGGCCCGGCGAAGCAGCGTCCGTATTGCGACGGCATCCATCCGGGGAACTGGCGTCGGTTCTGGGAGTACGGTTCGGGAACGTTCGGCGACATGGCGTGCCATGTAATGGACCTGCCGTTCTGGGCGCTGAACCTGCGTCACCCGCTGATGGTCTCGTGCGAAGGCCCCGAGGTTCATCCGGACGGTGCGCCCGCGTGGGCCAAGGCGACGTATGACTTCCCCGTTCAGAATCCGCTGGAGAGCAGAACGATGAAATTCTTCTGGTCCGACGGCGGCGCGCACTTCGATCTGGTGAAGGAGACGAAGGATCACGCCGGCCAGCCGCTCAGCAGTTGGGGCCTCGGTATTCTGTTCGTCGGTGACAAGGGAATGCTGGCCGCTGACTACGGGCGCAGGCAGCTTCTGCCTCAAGACGGCTTCCAGGACTTCAAGGCTCCCGAACCGAGCATCCCCAATTCGATCGGCCACTGGAACGAGTGGGTCCAGGCGTGCAAGACCGGCTCACCAACGACCTGCAACTTCGATTACTCGGGCGCCTTGTCCGAGACCGTGCTGCTGGGCATCGTTGCTTTCCGCACGGGCGAGAAGCTGATCTGGGACTCCACCAATCTGAAGGCCACCAACACTACCAAGGCCGCCGGGTTCATCCACAAGGAATACCGCAAGGGGTTTGAAGTCGTGGGGCTGTGAGGCCGCGGATTTGTCGAACTCGCATTTCAACACAACTGTAGGCCGACCTCGTCGAGGTCGGCGAAGCAGATTTCGGCGAAATCTGCCCACAGTAGAAGAGGCCACCTCTGTCACCAACTTTCCCTCTCGACCGTCGTTCGTTCGTCTCTCTCGCCGCATCCGCCATCGGAGCGTCGTGGTCGTGGAGTCCTTGGAAGGCGCAGGCCGATGAGGGACCGAAGCCGCTCTTCACCGTGGCTCTTCCGTCCGACACGCATCTCGGGCGGGCCAAGGAGAAGGACGTCGAACTGATGCGGCGGGCCGTCGAGGAGATCAATGCCTCGAACGCCGCCTGCACCATCTTCTGCG
>JBBPIS010000041.1:0-51632 GCA_038040225.1 Planctomycetota bacterium | reverse complement strand
AGGAAATACACGATGTTCGCGAGCAGTTGGAGCGACTGACCAAAGAGATCGAGATGGGGCCGCGACAGATTGCCGCACGGCAAAAGTCCGGTGATTCCAAGAAAGCTGAACTGGAGACCCGACGCACAAAGCTCAAGCTGATGAAGGTGGCTGCGGAACAAAAGAGCCTGCAACTGAAGTCCAGCGAAGGCAAGATTCACGAACTGGAAGGGAAGCTGAACGTCATCACGACGAATCGCGAGTACGACGCGCTGCGGAACCAGATCGCTGCGGACAAGATGGCCAACAGCGTGCTCGAAGACGAAATCATCGAAGCCCTCGACGGGGTCGATGCCATGCAGGCCGACCTCAAAAGATTTGAGCAGGAACTCGCGGTCGCCGAAGCCGAAGTTGCTGCTTACAGTGCCGAAGTCAGGCAGCGGGAACCAGGGCTCCGGCAACAGATCGAAGAACTGCAATCGCGAGTCGGCGACGTCGAGTCGATCCTGCCGCCCGAGATCGTTCCCACGTATCGTCGATTGGTGAATGCCTACGGGGCGCGGGCACTCGCGAAGGTGACGGGCAAGTCGTGCGGGGAGTGTTTTGTCGGGTTGACCTCCCAGACGTTGGTTGAATTGAAGGGCGGCAAGTTCAAGTTTTGCACGTGTGGCCGGCTCATGTATTTCGCCGAGCCGAGTCAGTCCGCGGAGCAGTGACATCTGCGACGTCCGGGTCTGGACTCCCCTGTTCGTCGCGCGTTGCCGGTCACGTTGCTGATTGGCAACGCGCGGTCGCAGTGCGTGGCAATTCTTCAACGTGACCGTTCGCCCTCGAAAGTGGCGAGGAGCTTCAACAGACCGCGACCTCGATGTTTGTGTCGATCTTGTTCTTGTCGGATGTTTCGGCCCGGTGTTTGCTTTCTGAACAGTCCCCTGCACAGCGATTGTCGCTCGTGCAACTCAACGACTGCCACAGATCGGGAAACACCAGACATGACGGTCCAGCGCCACTTCAAACGGATGCTGATCGACGTTCAGGACGGAGTTCATCTGCTGCACATCGGCGAGATGGAAATCTGGGATGGTGCCGACCTGGCCCTGCTGCGCGAGGGGCTGTTCAAATTGATCGAGCACGAACGCTGTCGGGCGATTGCCATCGACATGCGATACGTGAAGTACATCCCCAGTGGCTTTTTCGGGATGCTGGTCGATTGGCAGGAGAAGCGGGGAGTCTGGTTTGGGCTGACCACGCCGCAGCCAAACGT
The DNA here is from genome assembly GCA_038040225.1 of Planctomycetota bacterium. Lineage (GTDB taxonomy): Bacteria > Planctomycetota > Planctomycetia > Planctomycetales > Planctomycetaceae > Schlesneria. The sequence goes on along the minus strand of JBBPIS010000041.1, from coordinate 50,389 downwards.
CCAGCGCATGCTGTGGTTTCGCCGGTTCTTTCAGTTGAACGCGGACGGCCTGTATGGACTGAAGGAAGAGCCGCAGGAGGCCATGGTCGCAACCAGCCACGACACGAGTGAATGCCTGACTGAAACGGCCGCCATCTGATTTGATCGCGCTGCGTGACGTTCCGCGGTTGCGGAAAGAAGCGAGACTCGGAAGCGGGCCGCTTACCTGGCGGGCGCGGCCGCCGGTGGTTTGGCGTGAGTCTTCCAACACTTCACTCGGACTGCGTTCGCGTCGCGGTACGGATCTTCAGCGACAGTCCGATCAACGGCGGCGATCGCCTCCGCGAAACGAGATTGTCGAGCGTGACATTCGGCCAACAGCGATCGCGCCGCGAACGTCCAGCGGCCGCTGCGGTCGAACCGCTTGAGGTATCCGGCCAATTGCTCGACGGCCGCGTCGTACTCCTCAGCCTCAAACTTGCTGACACCGCTCCAATAGATCGCGTCTTCCGCCGCCAGTCGATGCAGTTGAACGATCTCCTGATAGGGATTGGGCTCGATTTCCAGGTGCCGAATGGACAAGTACCGCTGCGTCACGTCCTCAAACTTGCCCAGCAACTGATCGGTGCGAATCTTGAGCATCTTGCGCTCGGCGACCGGTGTCGAAGGGGCTTTCGTCTGCGGATCGACATTGACGGTGATGGGCGCACTGAAGCCCATCAACGCCTGTTGAATCTGCTGGAACAGCGCCTGGCTCGCTTTGCGTGATGCTTCGCGCTGGCGTTCCGGATAAGGCCACGGTTTGAGGCTGTCAGCCCTGACCATCGGACAGGCTGCTTGCAGCCGCTTGATCATGCCGGGGCGACTCGCCTCATCCACCTGCGGATCGAACAACACGCAGGCGTCCTCGGTGGGCAGCAGCTGTTCCAACCGACTCATTCGGTGGCTCCAAAAGCCGGTCTCGACGATCGGCATCACCTGGGGATCCTTCAACGAATCGGCCTCAATGGAATACGGCTGATCGGCACGAGCCGACAAAAACTGCAACCACTCGGGGTGTGACGGGATCTCATCCAGCGTCGCCGGACGCGAATTGATCGCCGCGGCGTCAGCCGACGACGGGACTGCGATTCCCAACCGCGGATCGAACAGATGAATGCGGTCGTTGAGGAGCACGCCGAACAACCATGCCTCGTCGTCGGGCTTCGATTCGGCGGACGGTCTGACGATGACACTGTCGATGCGAAGCTGCTTGAGGATCGAGGCACAGATCCACGTCCGGTCCTCCGCCGAGCCACGCCCGGTCAACAGGAGCAGATACGTGGTGAGCGGCAGTTCCAAGTCGTCGTCGCCCCGCAGAGCGATGTTGCGCACGACGAACTGAAACACCTCCTGCACCCGCTGCAGTTCGTCGCCGCGCCGCGCCGAGAGGTACTTCGCCGTGATCTGTGTCAGCAGACAGTCGCGAATGTGAACGGCGTCCAGTTCGTCGTACTTGTCCGATTGCAAACGCTTCTCTTCGTCGGGGCTGGCCCAGCCGGTGGGAAGGGGCGGCGTTTTCCCCCGGTCATTCGCATCCGCCGGCTTCGCGTCGGCAACCATTCCGCGCCATGAATTGAGCAAACTGATCGGCTTGTCGGGCGCGGCCGCAATGCTGAAGTTCTCGGGACGAAGTTGGTGGATGGCGCTCTTGAGCAGATCTTCGGCCGATGCTCCCTGAGAATTGGGCTTTCCCGACGGATTGCCTTTCGAGGAGACCTCCGCGCGACCGGGACAACCGGCAACGGCTCCCACCAGGAGCACACTCATGAACAGGGTCGCAACAGATCGAACTCTCATGACGGTTTGTTCTACTCGGGATGGGGTTGGAACGAGGACTCGAATTCGCGGGGGACCGGGCGGACCCGGATGCCGCTCCTACGCCAGACCACCGCAGGTTGTTGAGCGTTTTCTCCGGCGAGGCAATTCGGCCCGCCAATCATGCCGAAAACTCGAGCGATAAATTTCGCAGTTGGACCAACTGGTCAATCAAACGTGGCAGCTCGGCCAGTGGCACCATGTTCGGCCCGTCGCTGAGTGCCTTGTCGGGGTTGGGATGTGTCTCGAAGAAGATGCCGTCACAGCCGCAGGCCACAGCCGCGCGAGACAGGAACGGAACCATCTCACGCCGGCCGCCGGTGGTGGCTCCGCCCGGCAACTGGACACTGTGCGTCGCGTCAAAAATCACCGGACCACCAAACGACTGCATGACGGGAATGCAACGCAGGTCATTCACGAGCCGGCCGTATCCAAACATCGTGCCGCGCTCGGTCAGGAGCACGTTCGGATTGCCAAACGCCTCACACTTTTTGACGACATGCACCATGTCCTCGGGGGCGACGAACTGTGGCTTCTTGACGTTGATGGCTCCACCGTGCCTGGCCGTCGCGGCAGCGACCGCTTCCACCAGATCGGTCTGCCGCGCGAGGAATGCGGGAATCTGAACGATCTGGCACACCGCAGCGGTTGGTTCGGCCTGACTCGGTTCGTGAACATCGGTCAGCAGCGGCAGGCCGGTGGTCTCGCGCACCTTGGCGAGAATCTCGAGGCCCTTCTCCAGGCCGGGCCCGCGAAAACTGTCGACACTCGTGCGGTTGGCCTTGTCGAAGCTTGATTTGAAGACGATCTGCACGCCGCGCGACGCCGCCAGGTCGGCCAACCGCTTCGCGACCTCGAGCACCAACTCTTCACTTTCAATGACGCACGGCCCGGCGATGAACAACAACGGCTCACGGCGTCCACACCGCCAGCGGCCAATCGAAATCGGATTGTTCGGCACGGTCACTCCCTTCCGTTTGAAACAGGCTTCCGTTGGAGCGGCATGTTACCCGCCCTCGTGACGGCCTGCGACCGTTGACGTGGGGCAGGTTTGCAACCTGCCCATGTCCCTCGTATCTCCGGGCAGATGACCAATCGGATCCACATCCGCTTGGCTTCGACGATTGATAGACTACTGCGGTCGCATCGTACTTCAGAGGACTTCATTCTGAAGCCGCGCTCGCGAGTTGTTTTCTTTTGGAGACGATCTTGTCCGGAGTCATGACGCAACCGACCGCGTGCATCGCGGTTTTTGAGAAGCGTCCCTTTTGGGGGCCGGAGTTGCAGCGACAACTTGTCGCACGCAACGTCCTCATCCGGGAATGCCGCGCGTTGGGTGATCTGATTCCAGCCACCAACGACTTCGCGGCGGCTCTGATCCTGCTGGACATCGACTCCGCACCGGTGGATTGCCTGGCCTGGCTGAGCCTTCAGTTTCGCGAGCCATTGCGGCGACCTGTCATCGCGTGTGCATCGACCGATCTCGCCGACCTTGAATGGACGGTGCGCGAAGCGGGAGCGATCGGCTTCGTCGGAGACGACGCCTCGGGCCGCGAACTGGCTCGGCTTTGTTGGCGTCAACTGCGGCTGACCTGATTCGGGCCGTTGCCGCTCACCAACGGCAGTGCTACAACTCTGCGGCCTGAGCGACATGGTTCGCGGATGGATCTGACGCCGCCGTTGATTGCGCCCGATCCGACATGAGCGCCAAGCTTCGCGCGACCGAATCCCAAGATAGGCCGGACCAAGGGGTCCGGCCTACTGGGAGACTCTCACAACAACCGCCACTGGCGGACAGGACGATGACATGCTGACCGAGATGCAAGTGTTGGAACGATTGCGCGGCCTTCGCGATCCTGAGATTGGCCGCTCGCTGGGTGAGTTGGACATGCTTCGCAGCGCGACTATCGGAACCGGCAACTCGCTGACCGTGACCGTCGATCTCCCGACGCATGCGTACCCGAAGCGAGAACGGATTACCGAGGCGATTCAGTCCACGATCAGGCAGTCTCTTCCCGAGGCCGGGCCGGTCGAAGTCAGGTTCGTATCCAACGTGCGCGGCAAGATGAGCGGCGGTGCAATCGGATTGCGGGCCAAGAACGTCATCGCCGTGGGAAGCGGCAAGGGCGGAGTCGGCAAGAGCACCGTCGCTGCCACGCTGGCGTACGGCCTCCAGACGCTGGGCTGCAAGGTGGGACTGATGGATGCCGACGTCTACGGCCCCAGTATTCCCCACATGGTCGGCTCACATGGCGTCCCCTCGGCGGTCAAACACACGACGTCCACGGGAGAAGTGTTCGAGCGAATCGAGCCGGTCGTCGCCGATGGTTTGAAGGTCATGTCGATGGCTTACTTCGTCAAACCGGATCAGGCGGTGATCTGGCGTGGTCCGATGCTTCACAAAGCGATCACGCAATTCTTGAAAGACACCGATTGGGGTGAACTCGATTACCTCATCATCGATCTGCCACCAGGCACGGGCGACGTTTCGCTCACGCTGTCTCAAGTCGTGGGATTGGCGGGAGCGATCGTGGTTTGCACGCCGCAACAAGTCGCGCTGCTCGACGCGGTCAAAGCGATCAGCATGTTCCGCCAGGTGAAGATCCCGCTCTTGGGAATCGTCGAGAACATGACGGGTGAGATCTTCGGGCGAGGTGGTGCGAGGCGCAAGGCGGAAGAGCTGGGGATCCCGTTCCTCGGGGAGCTACCGATCGATTCGGGCATCCGCATTCGCGGCGATGATGGCCGCATTGCGAGTCTGTTCGCCGAGGACAATCCGTCGCGCGGGGCGCTGCTGCACATCTGCGAACAGGCCGCGATCCAACTCGCCAAGCAGTTGCTGGAAACCCCGCGCATGCCGACGCTCGAAATCCTCTGATCGAGTCGAGAGCGGGCTGTGCAGCGCAGTACTTGATCCCTTTTCGCCACACGACGAAAAAGTCCTCCAATTCGCGTGTATCGCGGTGTCTGAGAGGCGCTGGTAATCTGCACAAGATTTCAGCCCCCGTTTTTCAACCGCAGAGTCGCCTTAGTCCTCTTGGATTCACAGTGCCTCGACGTCGCAAGGGCTTGTCAGATCAAGGCTCTGCGACCGCGAGTTGACACATTTTTGGGTCATCACTACATTCCCGCTCGATTGAGACCCCGGTGAAACGGGGATGGATGGATAACCCAACGGATTGGGGCATGAACGCCAGCAGGATGCAATCGGCGCAGCCATCGAACAGCCACGGACTCCTTCGCACGAGCAGTTTCGTTCGGACGAAGAAGGCCGCGCGGTTGCTCTTCGCGACATGTTGCCTGATGGGGAGCGTGGGATGTCTCGGGTGCTATCGACCTTCCGTGGTTCCTCCCGCCGTGTCGATCGGTCGGCCGCTGGTTCCGGCCAGTCCGCCACCGACCGTGCCTTCCCCACAGGTTCCGGAAGTTTCACCGGTTACTCCGATCACGAGAGACAATCCCTGGAAGCCGGATGCGGCGCTGCGCGAGTGGAAATACATCGTGCTACATCACACGGCCTCGAATAGCGGCGATGTGGAAAGCATTCATGAGTCACACTTGAAGAACAAGGACAAGAGCGGCAATCCGTGGTTGGGGATTGGCTACCACTTTGTGATTGGCAACGGCAGCGGAATGACGGACGGCGCGATCGAGCCCACCTTCCGCTGGAAGCAACAGATGCAGGGGGCGCATGCCGGAGTCGCGGACTACAACCAACACGGCATTGGAATTGTCCTGGTCGGAAACTTTGAAGACGGATCGCCGTCGCAGGCTCAAGTGGCGTCGGTCAAGCGGTTGGTGCGAGTGTTATCGCGGGAGTATGACATCGAGACACCTCAGATCATCGGTCACGGTGACGTGAAACCGACCGAGTGTCCCGGGACTCATTTCCCGCTCAGTGAGATCCGCGACAGCGTCGCGGTGCTGGAAGAAGATGGTCTTCGCTGATGACTGCGGAGCGGTCGTCAGTGACAGAAGCAGATATCAGGCAGTAGAACTCACGAGAGGATTCGCTGCTGTCACCGGGCTTTGGCCCACTCCGGTCGTGATGTGCGACCCGGTTTGTAGGGAGGATTTGCGGACATGACCGAACGCTCCTATTTCGATTCGCAGTCGGACGACGCCGCGGGGCAACCGGGCCGGTTTCAAGAGGACTTTGCGTGCTCTCGACGAATGGTCGATCTGACGCACACGCTCGATGCGGCTTCCGCGCAGATCGGCGATGCGGACGCAGATCACGACTGGCCTGTGCATCCGGAAATCTTGGAACTGCTCGAATCTCTGATCGAAGCCAACCCGACGATGCAGCCGGGGAAAGAGGCTCGCGGTTGCGAGCGGCCTCACGCCGTCTATTTGCCCGAACACTATGAGCCGGCCTACGCTTATCCGCTGGTCGTCTGGTTCCACGGTGACGGCGGATCGGAAGCCGATCTGCGTCGGGTGATGCCGCAGATCAGCAACCGCAATTACATTGGCGTCGCGTTGCGAGGCAACGCCTCGTTGGAGAAGGGTCACGGTTGGTCGCTGGATGAAACGGGAGTCACTTCGCTCGTCGATGACGTTCGCACGGTCGCGGTCTCGCTGCGGCGTGAGTATCACATTCACAGCGAGCGCATCTACCTCGCGGGCTTTGGCAGCGGAGCAACAGCCGCCGTCGAGGTCATGCTGCGGCAACCCGAATGGTTTGGCGGCGTCCTCAGCCTGAATGGCGGTCTGCCCAAGATCGACCAGCCATTCGGCAGCCTCCCCGAACTCAAGGACAAACGCATCCTGATTGCGACCTCGGTCAACTCGCCCACGACGAAGGTCGGAGACGTGGTGGCTGCGGGACGTCTGCTGTACGCCGCCGGAATGCAGGTCGGCACACGAGTCTATCAGGACTCGGGCCACAGACCCTCGAAGAAGATGCTCCGCGACATCGACTCCTGGCTCATGGACGACATCTGCGCCGCCGGCACAGCCGGTCTATCCGCGTAGCACGAAGAGTTGCGCATGGGGCAGCGGTTCGCGCGATGTTCGGTTTCAGGATGATGAAATCAAAGCAGCCCGGCTTCGTAGAGAAGTCGGGCTGCTGATGTTTGCGGGCGGTTCGTTCGAGGCTACTTCTTTTCGACGATCCAGATGTTGCGGAAGCGAACCGGATCGCCGTGGTCTTGCAGGAAGAGTGCGCCCGGCTTCTGATCGCTGCGTCCGCCGCCGGGAGTTGTCTTCAACTCCAGTGCGTCGTGAATGACCACGCCGTTGTGTTTCATCGTGACCTTGCCAGGAGCCGTCACCTTGCCCTCGGCGTCGAACTTCGCGCAGGTGAATTCAACGTCGTAGGTTTGCCAACTGAGCGGCGGCAGGCACATGTTCAGCTTCGGCTTGGAATTGCTGTAGATCCCGCCGCACTCGTTGTCCGCTCCTTCAAGGCCGAACGAGTCGAGAATCTGGCACTCGTACTGGTCTCCCAAATACATGCCGCTGTTGCCGCGAGCCTGTCCTGACACAACGGGTTCGTAGGCAAACGGCATGAAGGGAGTACGGAACTCCAGATGAAGCGTGTAGTTCTCGAAGACCGCCTTCGTCCGGGTGCCGACTCCCATCAGACCGGTTTCCGCCATCTTGCCGGGATTCCACTGATCGACGTTTGAGCCATCGAAGAGAATCAACGCTCCCTCGGGAGCGCGCATTCCGAGCGAGGGCGATTCGCGGTGAAGCCGCTTCAACTCCCCCGACTTGTCCTTCTGCTTGAGGACCAGCGAGCCGTTCGCGATCGTCGCCTCGAAGTCTCCTCCGGCCAACTTTGTTGCTCCGTCCTTGGTCTCGCCCGAGACCTTGTGTTTCTCTTTCTTCTCGGCGTCCCAACCCGCTCCCGGCAGACCGCCCGGATAGATCATGCCATCAAACTTGCCGGCACCTCGCGCGATGATCTGGGCACCAAACGACTGGTCACCCAGCCGGCCGACGTACTCACCCTGAAGTTGGAAGTCGGGGCCAGCCTCTTTCGCGTCGAGGAACGCTTGTTTGGGATCCGGCTTGTCCTGAGCAACTCCCGTCAAAGCGACGGTCAGCATCGACAGCCCGAGCAACGATGATCTCCATGTCCGACTCATGCAGCATACTCCTTGAAGTTCGTCCAAGTTGGATGGCTCACCAGACGCGAGCGAGTTCGCTGGCAAGCAGTCTGGCGGCCACGAAAGCGGAGCACACAGTAGCAGCCACTGTTGCGGACGGGCAACTCTGCATCGAACGAGACATTGCTTCAACGGGTGGGATGAAGGATGAGGGGGAACTTCTGGGCGATTCTCGCCACTCGCCACTCGTTCCTCATCGCACCCGAAAGCGCTTCATCCAGCGGCGGTCAATCCAATTCTTGAGCGTCCATGCCCAACCGCTGTGAGACGTGAAACCCTTGTAGTCGAGGATCGCGGTCCCGTCTCCGCACGACATCAGTGAGAGGAATCCGCGCTGAGGCCGATATTCGACGAGCCGCTTTCCGGCGAAGTGTCTGCGCAGATTCTTCCACAACACCGGCGCTTGCCTCACCGCGTAGACTCCGGCTTTGGGGACCAACGCCCTTTCGATGTCAGCGACATCGCCCGAGATGAAGATCGGCGCGTCGGCCGTCGTCTGCAATGTGCGTCGCGCTGCGAGGAAGCCTCGCTCGGACTTGGGCAGCTCGAAGCCGCGCAACGCCATCGGGGGGGAGGCACCGGCGGCCCAGATCACGAGGTCGGCGCGAATCCGCTTTCCGTTCTCCAGGACCAGTGACGAGGGGCCTTCGTCGTCGCAGTCGATCACCGGCGAACCGAGATGCAGGTCGATGCCGCGCAGCTTGAGCAACTTGCTCACCACGCGCATGGACTTCGGGGAGTGGCCCGGCAGAATCGCGGTGTTGCCGTCAACGATCCGCACGTCGGCGGGAAGCTCCAGTTCATGCTTGTGCTGTTCGAGACACAGGGCCAACTCGATGCCCGCCGCTCCCGCACCGACCACGACGATCTGAAGCATCTCGGGGCCGGGGGCCATCCGCCACTGCTCGACCAGTTCGCGGAAACGAACATCGAACCGTTGCACGAACGACGTCAATGGTTTCACGCTGATGAGAATGCGATGCGCCTGCCAGAGTGCTTCGGCGGCGGGGACCGAGCCAATGTTGATGGCGGCGACGTCGAACGGCAGCGCGGGCTGGTGAGCAAACTCGATGAGTCGCGTTTCGGGATCGAGGCGGTTCGCGCGGTCCACGATCAATCGAACGCCGCAGTATTTGCACAACTCCGGCAGATCGATCAGCATCTGCTCGGGTTGGTAGAGTCCCGCCAACGTGGAGGGCAACATGCCGCTGTAGGCCGCGCGGTCGAAGGCCGTCACCATCGTGAGTTCGACGCCGGGAATCGGCTTTCGTCGCCACCAGGTCAGGAGTTGCAGATGGGCATGACCCGCTCCGATCAGCACGAGTTGCTTTGGCGGCGGAGGCGGCTCGGGCGGGGCCGGTGCTGCCGGCGGCTCCGGCGTGGAACCGTCACTGACCCCCAGCAAATCGGCGATGTCATTCGGAGCTTCCTCATCAAGGAATTCGGTCACTTCCAAGACTTCGTCTTCGTCCTCGGCGACTGCTTCGGCGAAGTCGATCTCGACCGCATTGTCCTCGACCACCTCCGCGTCGACGACGTCATCGTCGGACGATTCAGGTGCGGGAGTCGCCTGCGGAGGAGGCTTCCGTTCCGGCTCATCAGGAGATTCGCGCGATGGGGGCATGGCTCAGTGCGAAATCTGCGACGAGTTGGGACGTGAAGAGACGGGAGACGAACTGATGCCGAATCAGACGGGCGGCGCGATGCCGAAGTCTTCGATGGTCAGCAGCGAACGGAACGGCAGGTTGCGCGCGGCGAAGTTCGCGGATCCCCCCTCTTTCCGATCGACGATCCCGACAACGCAGACGACTTCACAACCGAACTCGGTGATCCGGTCCACAGCCTCGAGTGCGCTGCCGCCCGTCGTCACGACGTCGTCGATCACCACCACCTTCGCGTGTGGTTGGACCGGGCCTTCGATGTAGCGCTGCGTCCCGTGAACCTTCGGCTCCTTGCGGACCAGAAATCCGTCAAGTGACCTCCCCTGCTCGGCCGCTGCGACCAGCACGCCTCCGATGATCGGATCGGCACCAATCGTCATGCCTCCGATCGCCTCGAAGGCCACATCCTGCAGCAGGTCGAGCAACCCCAGACTGACCAAGCGCAACCCGGTTGAATGGAGCGAGATCTGCTTGCCGTCGAGGTAGTACTTCGACTTCTTGCCCGAGGCGAGCGTGAAGTCGCCGAACTTCAGAGCACGTTCGTGGAACAGTTGAATCAGTCGCGAGCGATCGTACATCGGCGAGCCTTCAAGAGTGGGAGTTGGTTGGCGAGGCATCTTACTGTCGACCCGAGATGGACAGAAGCGACGCCGACTCACACCACGACGGAGCCTCGCGTGGCGAATGCTTTGCGGACGTCATGCCACGTAGGCAGGCCGGAGTCTCTCACGCATCAATGATTGTCGGCGACGAGGTCAACGCGACGATTGGTGGGCCGTGCGAACGCTGGCTCGACACGACTTGGGTCTCGGGAGCGTTCCCTGGCAGAAGCGGAGCCCGCCACGTTTCCAAATGAACTTTGAATCGCGGCACACTCAAACCGGCGAGAGGAATCGCACGCGATGAGTCGATGGCACCAATGCGTCACGTTCGGGTCAGGCGGCTTTCCACAGAGTCGCTGGCGATGCCGAACTGATCGCGGCACCTGCGCGCGGCTGAGCCATCAGATAGAGATTGTCATTCAGCGGGAAATGATCGATCCACTTGTTGCGTTCCACCAGGAAGCCAGCTCGCGAAACGAGCCTTGCCAGAGTGGTTGGGTCGAAATAGCTGACGTGGTCCGGGAAGTGATAGCCGGGCCATTTCGAGCCGCGCAGGCGTCTGTTCAGGGTGGCATAATTCGGCACCTTGATGATCAGCCGGCCATCGGGCTTGAGGACTCGTCGCGCCTCCAGCAGTACTTTGAGCGGCGAGGTCTCGTGTTCCAGATAGCTCTTCATCACGATGCCACTGAAGAAGGCATCCGGCATCTGTGACAACCCGGACGGCCCGTCGGCGACGAGGATCTGACCCTGCCGCGGTGCCACTTTCGCGCGCGCCAATTTGGCCACTCCCGCATCAATTTCGATTCCGTAGGGCGTGTGTTGCTCGGACAGCGACGCCAGAAGTCCGCCCGGTCCGCAGCCGACATCGAGCACCGGCCCCGGTGCGACATAATGTTCGGTCCAGGTCAGGCATTTGTTTCTCAGGAAGACGCGTTTAACGAACCCCTTCCAAGCCGAGGTGACCGCGGAGACGATCGGGAAGGCCGTTCGACGGCGCTCCTGTTCGCGAATGGCTGTTTCGGCCCAACGGAACTCGTCCTGAAGTGCCTCGTAAGAGACCGGGTTCTCGAGGTAGACGTGCGAACAGTCGCCGCAGCGCTTCAGCATCCAACCATCGCGCGACTCGGGCTCGATCGGCTGGTTCGAGTTGTTACGGTCGCAAACAGGACAGTTCCTCATGTGGATTCCAGTTTTCGCTTTGGCGTGATGACTTCATGTTCACCGGCGCGGGAATCTAAGAGCAATCGATTTTGGTGTCGAGAGGAACTGAATGATCGTTTGACGACGCCACGGCTGTGACCGCGCACCCTGCCCCGCAATCAAGCGACAGCGGCTGTCCGGACAGCTCCGAGGGGAATCGAAGTCCGTCGTGGAACTGCTCTTGCTTTCGTATTTACCCGCAGCTAAAAGCTCGCGGGTGGTTATTCCGACACCGCTAACTTGATTTGCCACGGAGGGCAGCGTGCGTGTTGTCTTGCTCGCAGGCGGAATGGGGACTCGGCTTCAGGAAGAGACGGTCACGCGGCCGAAGCCGATGGTTGAGATTGGCGGCAAGCCGATCTTGTGGCACATCATGAAGCACTTCGCCCACCATGGCTGTGACGAGTTTCTCGTCGCGCTGGGTTACATGGGCGACTTCATCAAGAGCTATTTCCTTGACCGCTATAACCTCAATGGAAACCTGACGATCGACTTCGGTCGCAACGTGCTGCATCGCGAGACGCAGGAGGTTGAAGACTGGTCGGTCGGCCTGATCGAGACCGGGACGTCGACGAACACCGGTGGCCGGTTGTTGCGACTCAAGCACCTGCTCGACGGCGGCACGTTCATGCTCACCTACGGCGACGGGGTGAGCGACGTCAATCTGACGGACCTGCTGGCCTTTCATCAGTCTCACGGCAAGATCGCCACGGTGACGGCTGTTCGGCCTCCGGCCCGGTTCGGCGGGTTGGTCATCACGAATGGCATGGTCGACAATTTCACCGAGAAGCCGGTCGCTGGCGAAGGCTGGATCAACGGCGGCTTCCTCGTGTTTGAGCCGGGGATATTCGATTACCTCGTCGGCGATGCGGACAGTCTCGAAGCCAACGCGCTGGAGCGGGTGGCGGCCGACGGTCAATTGGCGGCGTATCAGCACGGCGGTTTCTGGCAGTGCATGGATACTCTGCGCGACAAGACATACTTGGAAAGGTTGTGGCAAACCGGCGAAGCCCCCTGGCGGACATGGGATGGCGATGCGGTGATTCCGAGATTCCAAGTTCGGCCAAAGGCGGCTTAGAACCCGTCCAAGAACAATTCCGTAGGATGGGCACTCTTGCCCGTCCACTGTTCCTGACAAAAACCGGACGGGCAAGAGTGCCCATCCTACAAATCGCGACGAAGTTCTTAATCGGGGGTGCCATGGACGGCGCGATCAATCGGGATTTTTGGCGAGATCGGCGAGTCTTCGTCACGGGTGCGACCGGCCTCGTGGGAGGCTGGTTGGTTCGGCGTCTCGTGGCTGCCGGGGCGGATGTCGTCTGTCTCGTGCGCGACTGGGTCCCGCAGGCGGAGTTGAATCGGAGTGGGTTGCTCGACAAGGTCACGGTTGTGCGCGGCGACGTGTGTGACTTGGAATGTCTGGAGCGGACGCTCGGCGAATACGAGATTGAGACGGTGATGCATCTCGCCGCTCAGACGATTGTCGGAATCGCGAACCGCAATCCGCTGTCGACGTTCGAGTCCAACATCGGCGGGACGTGGAAGCTGCTGGAGGCGTGTCGTCGCAGTCCGAAGGTCAAGCAAATCGTCGCGGCCTCATCCGACAAGGCGTATGGAGATTCGCTCGTCCTGCCCTACACCGAAGAGACGGCTCTGGCGGGGCGTCATCCCTACGACGTCAGCAAGTCATGCAGCGATCTGATCTGTCAGACGTTCGCGACAACCTACCGCTCTCCGGTCATCGTCACGCGGTGCGGCAATTTCTATGGCGGTGGTGATCTCAATTGGAACCGGATCGTGCCGGGAACGATTCGATCGGTGGTGCGCGGCCAGCGTCCCGTCATTCGGTCGGATGGTTCCTTCATTCGCGACTACTTCTACGTTGAGGATGGCGCTGCCGCCTACATGATGCTGGCTGAACAGCTTGCCGCCCGGCCGGAACTGGCCGGCGAAGCGTTCAATCTCTCGAACGAGACGCAGGTCACGGTGCTGCAACTCGTGGAACGAGTGCTCGCGGTCATGAACTCGCCGCTGGTGCCCGAGGTGCTCGGCGAGGCCAGTTGTGAAATCAAGCATCAGTCGTTGGACGCCACCAAGGTGCGCACGATGCTCGGGTGGAAGCCACTCTATTCGTTGGAAGAAGGGTTGAGCAGGACAATCGCATGGTACACGAACCACTTCCGACAGCTGGCGGCACCGAAATTGAATGTCGTTCCTGCGGCCGAAGCGGCCTGAACAGCATTCTGTCGCTCGGGCACACACCGCTGGCGAACGCACTCTTGACTGAAGATCAACTCGGTCAAGCCGAGCCAACGTGGCCGCTGGACCTGGCCTGGTGTCCGGACTGTTCGCTGGTGCAGATCACCGAAGCCGTGCCGCCCGAAATGATGTTTCGCGACTACGCGTACTTCTCGTCGTTCTCGGACACGATGGTGCAGCACGCCAAGCGGATCGCCGAGCGACTCGCCGAAAAGGAATCGCTCAACGCCAACAGTCTGGTGGTCGAGGTCGCGAGCAATGACGGCTATCTGTTGCAGTGGTATCAGCGCGCGGGAGTTCCGGTGCTGGGGATCGAACCGGCTCGCAACATCGCTCACGTCGCCGAGGCCGAGAAGGGAATTCGCACGATCAGCGAGTTCTTCGGCCGCGAACTCGCGGGCCAACTTTCCGCGAGCGGCCAGCAGGCGGATGTCATTCACGCCAACAACGTGCTGGCCCACGTCCCCGACTTGAACGGTGTGGTTGCCGGGTTCAAGACCCTGCTGAAGCCGAACGGCGTGGTGGTGGTCGAGGCTCCGTATTTGAGAGACCTGATCGAGCACGTCGAGTTCGACACGATCTATCACGAGCACCTGTGCTACTTCTCCCTCACGGCACTCGATCTTCTGTTTCGCCGGCACGGACTGGCGATTGTGGACGTGGAACGCCTGCCGATTCATGGCGGCTCGCTGCGCATCTTCGCCCGTCACGAGGGGGCCTGCTCGGTCAGAGAGAGCGTGCGCACGATGCTCGCTGACGAATCGAACTGGGTGTTCTCGGAGCCTCACTACCGGAAGTTCGAACGGCAGGTGGAGACGCTCCGCAGTGAACTTGTCTCACTGCTGCAACGACTCAAGTCCGAGAATCAGCGGATCGCGGTTTACGGTGCGTCGGCAAAGGGAAGCACGCTGTTGAACTACTTCGGCATCGGGGCCGAGACGCTCGACTACGTCGTGGATCGCAGCACCGTCAAACAGGGGCGTTACACGCCGGGGACTCAATTGAAGATCCATGACCCCGACAAACTGCTGACCGATCGTCCCGACTACTGCTTGCTGCTGACGTGGAATTTCGCCGACGAGATTCTGGCACAACAGAAACAGTACCGCGATCAAGGCGGGAAATTCATCATTCCAATCCCGCACGTGCGCGTGGCCTGAGGCCGATCTGCCTCTATCTCAGCAATCCCATGAAGAAATGCCTCAAATGCCCCGCCTCTTTTCAAGATCTACGTGACTACCGAGACGTAGTTTACGGAACCGGCAGTTGGTGCAATCGGCATTGCCTGTCCGCCCTTAGGGAGAGATGTGGAAATTGGGGCAACCCCATTTGAGTATGTAATCTGATGAATTAGTGATGAATTAGTGACGACCGGAGGGCCGATGATGTTCAGTGCAGAGTATCGTCGCATGATTGACGGGGCCAATTTGTTTTCGGGCCGGCGTCTCCGTGGGATGCGCTCGGCGGTCGTGGCAACTGTGATCGGCTGTCTGACTTGTCTCTGCTGGGGATATCTCCGAAATCAAACGTGGCTGTTTTTCGGGGCGTTGTTCGCCCTGATCGGCGTGGCTGCCCTGTGGCTCCGAAACGAAGCTCGCCCGGTCGCCGTCATCGGATGGATGGTCTGGCAGCGCGGTGCCGCTGCCTGCCTGATGTTCACGCTCATCGAAGCGGGTTATGGACTGTGGGGCCAAGTTTCAACTTGGCGGAACGGCACTGTCGAATCTCGCCCCGACCGTGCCCTGAAGGTGGTGACATTCGCCGAGGCCCAAGGTGATCCCTATGCTTTTGCCGAGTGGTGGAAGGTTTATGTGGCGGAATATCGTCGGAACGCCTTGCTGACTGAAATTCCGACTCCGACCGGTCCGGTACCTTATATCATGAAGCCAAACACATCGCGGCCCTTCTTTCGGGGCAGGATGAGCGTCAATAGTCTGGGTCTGTGCGACCGTGAGATCTCACGAAACAAAGGGGATAAGTACCGCATCGCGGTGATGGGGTCTTCTCATACCCAATGTGCGCCGATTGCCGCCGAAGACACGCCGTGGCCAGCGAAGCTCGAACGAATCATCCAGGAACGAATGTCAGCCGGTCGCGAAGTCGAAGTACTGAACGCCGGCGCGGGCGGCTACACGATGGAGAATAACTTTCATCGCTTGCAAAACGTTGTGTTGCCGCTGAATCCGGACATGATCATCACATATTTTGGTTACAACGAATTTGATTGGTTTCGCGAGGATATTAAACTGCCGCGCCGGACGGCCCGCCCCCACCGCAGGCCGTCGCTACTCCTCGGAAAGCTCGATTGGCGATTTCGGCAATGGTACGCCGGGAGCGAAACCCCCATCGACCCTTGGCAGAATTCGCTCGGCTGGGAGACGAAATTAGCGGAATGCCGAATGGCCCGCGCCTATCGAAAGTACCTGCAGGTGGCAAAGGAACGGGGTATCCAACTGGTCGTCTGCGATTTCAATATGGCCGTCGATGAACACAGTCCGCGCGAGGTGGTCAGATTTTATGAGCAAGGTTTTTCAAATGTACAGTTCATGATAGAGGCCAATCGGCTGAACTCGTCGATGTTGCCGCTGGTGATTCCCGAGGACGCGGGTGTCAGATTGATCCCTGTGCAGGACGGGTTGAACGGCGTCTGGGAGGACAACTATCTCGACTTAGTCCACATGAACGAGGCGGGGAAGCAACGTCTGGCGGAGAATGTCTATCGGGGGATCGTCGATTTGCTCGGCGAGACATCGAAGCCGCCGACCTCTTCCAAGCCGGCAGCCCGGATCGTGGATCGACCGGAGCCCACCGGTTCTCGTCTGTAGCTTGACCAACGTCTCAGTCCGGGCCATGAGAGCCAAGAGGTCGTCATGATCTTCAATTCGTTTGATTTTCTGATCTTCTTTGTCATTGTGCTGGGCCTGTATTGGGGGCCGCTCCGGCGTTCAGTGCGCGGGCAGAACCTGATGCTGCTCATCGCCAGTTATCTTTTCTATGGCTGGTGGGACTGGCGGTTTCTGAGTCTGCTTTTCATCAATTCGGCGATTGATTACGGCTGCGCGCTCGCCTTGCAAGCTGCTCAGTCTCAACAGGTGCGACGGGCCATCATTTGGGCCAGTTTGATCTCCAACCTGGGAATGCTCGGCTTCTTCAAGTACTACAACTTCTTTGCCGAGTCCTTTGCGCAGATGCTGGAAACTTTCGGCATGCACGCCGACCTGTTCACACTGCAGGTCATTCTGCCGGTCGGCATCAGTTTCTACACCTTCCAGACGTTGAGTTACACGCTGGATGTCTACTTCCGCAAAATGGACGCCGTGCGCGATCCGATTGTGTTCCTGACGTATGTCAGCTTCTTTCCGCAACTCGTCGCAGGGCCGATCGAGCGGGCCATCGATCTGTTGCCACAGTTTCTCGTCCCGCGGACTGTGACCTGGACCGAAATTCAGATTGGCTGCCGACAAGTGTTGTGGGGGCTGTTCAAGAAGATGGTCATCGCCGACAGTGTGGCGTTACATGTCGATTACGTCTTTCGCCACTGCGGCGAACTGGACGGCGTGACGCTCTTGATCGGTGCGTTCTTCTTTTCATTGCAAATCTATTGTGATTTCTCCGGCTACACGGATGTCGCGATCGGCACGGGAAAACTGATGGGCTTTCAGCTCAGCCAGAATTTCGCCTATCCCTACTTCTCCCGGAACATCGCCGAATTCTGGCGGCGGTGGCACATGACTTTATCCACCTGGTTCCGCGATTATCTGTATATCCCGCTGGGAGGCAGCCGCGTCAGTCGGACGCGAACTATCTTCAATATTCTGATCACGTTCACCCTCTGCGGATTCTGGCACGGCGCGAACTGGACCTTCCTCGCCTGGGGCTTCCTCAACGGCCTGATGTTCGTGCCGCTAATCCTGCTGAGTCGGCACCAAGCTAACAAGGAGATTGTGGCCCACGACCGTGCGTGGCCGACATGGGGGGATGGACTTGGCATCCTGGGAACACAGGCATTCGTACTCGTCAGTTGGGTTCTCTTCCGAGCCGAATCGTTGACCCAGGCAGGGACGTATCTATCCCGCTGCGTCACCCACCCGTGGCTGGAGTTAGATTACAGCCGCTATGTCGAGGGACTCTGCCTGTGCGGCGGTTTGATGCTTGCAGAATGGTTCCAGCGCCGGGAGGCTTTCGCCTTGGATATCGGCCGCTGGCCCCTGCTGGCACGCTACACCGCGTATGCCGCGTTGGTGACAATGATGATTGAACTCGGCAGCCGCGAGCACGTGCCGTTTATCTATTTCCAGTTCTGACGCCCGTTAGAACTGAGCATTACGTGGGGTCCGTTTCCAATGTGCGAAAACTCCGTTCGATGGCGACGTGCCGTACAAACCGGACACGGCGGTGTCGGGAAACTCGTGCCGAGCGGTAACCAGAGATTCGCCGGGCCTATGGGTCTCGTCACGACTCTCGGCGAGATGTTGTGGCAGAACCTTGGGGATGCAGTGTGATCCAGTCGGCGAAGCCAATGGTGCGTTATGGACAAGATCGTTCAGTTAGTGTAAACACAACACGATGCCAAATTAACCGCCGCAAACTCCCGCGAGCCGTGTTCCGCGTGGTTCTCGGATGTCTCTGGCTGGCAACTGGGACGCTCGGTATCGAGTCATGCTGGCCAGGGAACGTGCAACTCACAGGTCATGGAAATGAAATTCGTTCCCACAGAGCTTGCTGGAGCGTGGTTGATCGAGCCTGAACTCGTCTCCGATGAGAGAGGCTCGTTCGCGCGGACGTGGTGTGCTCGCGAGTTCGAGGAACATGGCCTAAATCCACGTTTGGTGCAATGCAACATTTCGACCAATCGTCAGCGCGGTACGGTTCGAGGGATGCACTTTCAGCGCGAGCCATACACCGAGGCGAAGCTCGTAAGATGCACTCGCGGAATGATCTTCGATGTGATCGTCGATCTGCGTTCCGAGTCGAAGACGTTCTGTCAATGGATTGCTCGCGAGTTGACCGCTGAAAACCGTGCGATGCTCTACATCCCCGAAGGCTTCGCTCACGGCTTTCAGACGCTGACTGATGACACCGAGATTCTCTATCAGATGTCATGCGAACATCATTCCGCGAGTGCTG
Source organism: Planctomycetota bacterium (assembly GCA_038040225.1). GTDB lineage: Bacteria > Planctomycetota > Planctomycetia > Planctomycetales > Planctomycetaceae > Schlesneria. The sequence goes on along the minus strand of JBBPIS010000041.1, from coordinate 31,585 downwards.
CCGGTTTAAATTGGAATGACCCCGCGATCGCTGTTTGCTGGCCACTGCCAATCAGCAGAATATCGCAGCGCGACCTCGTTTGGCCTCGTCTTGAAGCGACTCAGATGCGTCTGGCTGTCCAGCGGGCAGAGCCGGCGACAACCGAAGCCTGTCAGACGGAGGCGTCCGCGACATGTTGACCCGCGTCATGGTGGCCGGTATCGGTGGTGCCTCCCTCGGAACGGAGCTCATCAAGGCATTGAGCCTGGCGTCCACGTATGACGTCTTCGGCTGCGATGTCTCGCCTCTGGCGTATGGGCATGCAATGGTGGACACGTGCCGAACTTTCGTTGTTGATCGTGATCGTTACGTCGAAAGCGTACTGGCGGCATGCAAAAAAGCGGGTGCTGCGCTGCTGATCCCGGGTGGCGAACAGCCGATGGTCTTGCTCGGGCGTGCGAAGACAGAGTTGGAGGCGGCCGGCGTGACGCTGGTTGGCAATGACCAGGCGGTGGTCGAGCGTTTCTCTGACAAGGCGGAAACTTTCGTGGCACTCCGCCAACTCGGTGTGCCAATTCCTGAGACGCGTGCGGTGGAGAGTTCTGACGACTTGGATGGTTTCCCCTTTCCGGCAATTGTCAAACCGGCGACGGGGACAGGCGGCAGTGCCTTCGTCTTCCTGGCGGTCACCCCGGCGGAAGCGGCGCTCTATGTGACTCATCTGCGCCAGAACGGCCAGAAGACAATCGTGCAGGCCTACATCCCCGACGACGAGGGCGAGTTCACGATTGGGGTTCTGTCGCTTCCCTCCGGACACATCGTCGGATCGGTGGCACTCCGACGTCTGTTTCACACGAAACTCTCAGTGCATTTTCGGAGTGCTCACGGCGTGATTTCGTCGGGCTACAGCCAGGGGCTGATCGATGATTTTCCGGATCTTCGCGCCCAAGCGGAGGCAATTGCCCGAGGGATCGACAGCAGGGGGCCGATCAACATCCAGGCACGCGTTAAGAACGGCGTGCTGTATCCCTTCGAAATTAATCCTCGGTTTTCAGCATCGACCTACCTTCGAGCGCTCGCCGGCTTCAACGAGATCGATCTGTTCCTAACTCATCTCAGAACAGGCACGATCCCAGAAAGCCCACAACTGCGACCGGGATACTACCTGAGAACCCTCGCTGAGACCGTCGTTTCCAAGGGCAAGGCGGAGGTCGGCGCATGACGATCCGCTGGATCACAGATCGCTTGGGAACGGCACCCTATGACCAGTTCCAACCTCTGGACGGGTCCATCCTCGTCGATGTTCGGGACATGGTTGACAAGGTGGGGAACGCCACCGGACTCGCCTACGCCAAGGTTGCTGAGGGTGCTCAGGCACTCCAAGCCGGGCTGACCGTCATCGTCTGCTGCGACTACGGTATTTCCCGCTCAAACTCGATCGCCGCTGGTGTCTTGGCGAAGGCCAACGGGATTCCCTTCGATCAGGCGATGCTTGAGGTCATCGCGAAGACCGGTGAGCGAAGCATGCAGACGGGGGTTGTCCGTGCGGTCCGCGACGGGTTAGAGGCCACGGAGACGGCACCTTCCAGCGGGCGGCTCCTGGTCACAGGGGCCACGGGCGTTTTGGGCACGGCCTTACGAGAGCACCTTGGCGACCGCTGTGATTGGGTCGTGCCGACCCGTTCGGAAATCGATCTGCTCTCGGGATCCGTTGAATTGGAACTCCGGGTCCGTGCGACGCGCCCCAGGGTCATCGTCCACTTCGCCAACCCGCGGATCTACACGGTCACAAAGGCACTCGGTGATTCGCTGGTGATGCTTAAGAATGTGATTGAAGTGTGCGTCCTGCACGGTCTGCCACTTGTATTCCCCTCCAGTTGGGAGGTGTTCAGTGGTTATCGATCCAAGGGGATGATCGTCTCGGCCGAGACACCGAGACTTCCGGGGGAAACCAATGGTCAAGCCAAGTTTCTGGCGGAGACACTCCTTGAACATCACGTCCGTCATTCTGGGCTTAAGCTGACGCTTCTGCGGTCGTGTCCGATTTACGGTCGGGGTGACAGGCCCAAGTTCATTCACCATTTCATTCAAAAGGCTCTGCGCGGGGACGACATCCAAACCCACCGTTACCTCAACGGCGAACCGTCGCTGGACCTCCTCCACATGGATGACGCCGTGCGACTGCTCGATGCCGTGCTGGCGAATCCGCCGGGCGGAGTCATCCAGATGGGGACGGGGCGGGGCACATCGACAACGCAGGTGGCCGAAAAAATTGTGGCGATGACTGGTTCACAGAGTCAAATTGGCCATCGCGACATTGCAGGTTATGCACCCAACGTTGTCATGGACACGTCTCGGGCACGGGAACTCTATGGTTGGGAACCCGAGGTTGGAATTGATGAGGGGCTTGAGCGGCTGGTTGCCGCAAACCACTGACCAGGAGAGAGACGATGAAGACAGAGAAAGAGCACCAGGAGAGCTTCGCGTGGGAGCGAAGTACTCACTACGCGACTTACAACGTCATCCTTGGTGACTACATCGCGCAGTCGGTCATCGATCACATTCCCCAAGGCACCCTGCTTGACCTGGCATGCGGCGATGGGACGCTGACCAAGCGACTCGCGAGCCACTACACGCGGGTCGTGGGTGTGGATGCCTCTCCGGAACACCTCGAAAAAGCCAGGAAGAGTGTCCCCAACGCCGACTTTCATGAAGCACTCATTGAGGATTTCCAGACCGACGAGCGATTCGATGGTGTCGTGATGGTCTGCCTCCTCGAACACGTCGTGGATCCGGTGGCCGTGCTCCGGGCCGCAGCACGCTTCCTAAAGCCGTCGGGAACACTCATGGTCCACGTTCCCAACGCCGAGGCAATCAACCGCCGGATCGCGGTCGAGATGGGAACGCTGGCCACCCTGGAAGAACTCTCACCCTTCGACATCAACATCGCCGGCCACCGACGAAGTTACACGATGGACACCTTTGTCCGAGATGTCGAGGCTTCCGGACTCCAGGTCACCACGACCGGCGGCGTCTTCTACAAGATGCTCTCGACGCCGCAAATGGATTGGTTTTTGGCCAACGGAAAATGGGAAGGCAATGAGTTCGGCTGGGGCCGGATCGGCGAGACCTCGTCCAAAGATTGGCGAAGTGAATTTTGTCGCGCTTGTTACATCATCGGAAGGGAACGCCCTCGAGATACCAACGTCATCTTCGCCTGTGCGAAGTTGCAGGGCCAATGATCCCGGTCGCCACCGATGCCCTTGCAAATCTTTTTAACACCAACAAGCAAGAGTCCTATGAATCCGATCGACCAGTTCTCTCAAGAGGTTACAGACAACATTCGACGTCTTCGCGAAGACAAGGATGTGCAGTCGCTTTCCCGGATCTGGCTGCGTGAGACAGCCCCTCACAAGTACACTTACAACTTCACCTGGATGGGACGGCCCATCATCCAGCTTCCGCAGGACATGATCGCCCTGCAAGAGTTGGTGTGGCAGATCAAACCAGACCTGATCATCGAAACCGGTATTGCTCACGGCGGATCGATCATCTACTCGGCTTCGCTGCTGGAACTGCTGGGTGGAGATGGCCTGGTCATCGGCATCGACATCGACATTCGGCCTCACAACCGTCAGGCCATCGAAGACCATCCGATGATGAAGCGTATTCGCCTGGTCCAGGGATCGTCGATTGCCCCGGAGACGGTGGCTGAAGTTCGAAAGTTGTCGGAAGGCCGACAGCGGATCCTCGTTCTGCTCGACTCAAACCACACTCACGAACATGTGCTGGGTGAACTGGAGGCCTATGCCCCCCTGGTGAAGGCCGGCAGCTACGTCATCGTCTACGATACGTTGGTGGACGACATGCCCACGTCGTTCTTTCCCGACCGTCCCTGGGGGCCGGGAAACAATCCCAAGACCGCCGTGCATGAGTTCCTTCAGCAGACCGACCGCTTTGAAATCGACAAGGATCTCGACAGCAAGCTGCTGATCACCGTCGCCCCCGATGGCTACCTGAAGTGCGTGAAGGATTGAACATGGAACGGATTCCCGTCGCCGGCCCGTCAATCACCCAGCGAGAGATCGACTACGTCACCGACGCCGTCACGAATTGCTGGTACGACGGTGCAAACACATATCACGACCGATTCGAGAAGGCGTTCGCCGAGTACATCGGCGTGAAGCATGCCGTCGCGCTGCCATCCTGCACGTCGGCGCTGCACCTATCCGTGGCGGCACTCGGAATCGGCCCGGGGGACGAAGTCATCGTCCCCGACGTCACGTGGATCGCGTCGGCTGCGCCGATCAGCTACGTCGGAGCCCGTCCCGTGTTTGCCGACATCGATCGCGAGACGTGGTGCCTGTCCCCAGAGTCGTTCGCGGCCTGCATCACTCCGTTCACGAAGGCAGTCATCGTCGTGGACCTCTATGGCAACATGCCGCGACTGAACGAGATCATCGCGATTGCCCGGCGATACAACATCGCGGTCATCGAAGACGCGGCGGAAGCATTCGGGTCCGAGTACGCGGGGCGGAAGGCGGGTGCCTTCGGCGACACGGGCGTTTTCAGCTTTCATGGTTCCAAGACGATGACGACGGGCGAAGGAGGCATGTTGGTCACCGATCGACAGGATCTCTACGAGCGCGTGCTCGTGCTGCGAGATCACGGACGGCGTCCGGGCGACGTCAGCTTCTTTAACCACGAAGTGGCCTTCAAATATAAGATGAGCAGTATGCAGGCGGCTCTCGGGCTGGCACAGGTCGAGCGGGCCGAAGAACTGGTTGGTCGAAAACGCCAGATTTTTTCCTGGTACGCCGAGTCGCTGCGCGATGTTCCCGGAGTGACCCTCAATCCGGAACCAGCCGGCACGCGGAACTCGTACTGGATGGTGACCGCCGTGCTTGATCCAGCAATCGGTTTAAAGAAGGAGACGCTGATCCAGCAATTGGCGGCGCGCGGGATCGCCACCCGACCATTCTTTCATCCGCTCAGTTCGCTTCCCGCCTATGAGCAGTTTCCGGAAGCTGCGGCAGCCCGCCATCGCAACAATGTCTCGTATGAGGTCAGTCCCCATGGCATCAATCTTCCCTGTGCACTGTCATTGACGCACGAACAGGTCGAACGAGTTTGCCAGGAACTGCGCAGTGTCCTTCAGGCAGGAGTGACGGATCGCAATCCCATCGCCGCATGACTTCGAGGCGAACTGTCCAAATTGGCCGCATCCAGGAATCACCTTCCATGACTCACGACAGTCTCACCTGTGTGGTGCCGACCCACAATCGCCCGCACTTTTTGCGGCGTTTGCTCCATTTCTATCGTCAATTCCCGCCCGGTTTCCCGTTCCTGGTCATGGATTCCAGCCACCCCGCCGCTGCGGCTGAGAATCGCGCCGTGATTGAAAGTGTCCGGGAGAGTATCGATGTCGACTATCAGCACTCGGACAAGAACGTCACTGACAAGTGTACTCAAGGTTTAGAGCAGGTCCGGTCTCCTTTCGTGGTGTTCTGTGCGGACGATGATTGTCTGTTTTCCGATACTGTCTGGCGCTGTGTTGAGTTCTTGAAGAATGAGCCGGGATATGCAACGGTCATGGGGCGGACGGCGCAGGTGAATCCCCGGCTTCCCCGCTGGTGTTGCCGGGTTCTAAAGGGTTACTCCATCGAGCACGATCACCCCTTCGATCGTTGCCAGAAATTGGCGGAAAACTGGTTCACCAATTTCTATGCCGTCTATCGAACGACGACGATGCTCGACATTTTTCACATCACGACGGCGAACACAAACGCCTCGCTCAACTACCATCTTCCCGAAATGCTGTTCTCTCAATTGAGCGTCCTGCGCGGGCGAGTCAAAGTGCTGCCGCAGATGTACTCGCTCCTGGAAAAGCATGACTCAAACGCTGGAGCCGCAATGCGAACCGGCATACGGCCGCATGCGGAGCCGATGTACCGGCGATTTAAAGGGTGTCTCGCCGATCAACTCGTTCAGACCGGAGCCGATCGTCTGGAGGCCGAGCAATTCATCGACAGGGAGTACGGCTATTTCCGTGAGACAAACCTGGCAATCCGACGTCGACCGCGATCGACCGTCGAAGTGATCAGTCATTTGTTGTCTGGGTTCAGGGAAAAGACGGCGGGTTTGTGGAATGCTGATTTCAACCGGCATCGCAGGTTTGTGCGAGCGAGCGATCTGGTGGGATGCGAACAGGTGTGGCACGCCGCAGTACAGCTCATGCGTGATTTTCCACTGGGAATTCCCTCGAACTATTCAACGCTGGATCGCTGTGCGTGAGGGCATGCAACAGCCTTGAAGGGACTGAAATACAGCAATCAATTCGACCGGCGCAGTGAGGGAGTCAATCGTGACCAATGTTCCAGTGCAAAGTTTCGGCAGCCTCGTGAGTGCCGATGAACCTCCGTTTGGGGCGTTTGAACCAAGGGGCCTGCAGCGGTTGTTGCGGACTCTCGCTCAGATTCCACCGTTCCATCGAGGAAGACTGCGCCGACCGATGGCGAATCTCATCCGGCGGATGGCGCGGAACGGGATCGTCGATGTCCACTTTCGGGGAGCGGCCTTTCGTTTGCGGCCGGAGGTGAATCTGATCGAGGACGCTCTGCTCGTCTATCCCGGATACAACAGTCGGGAGATCGACTTTCTGATTGAAGGGACACCCAAGGGAGGCGTGTTCATCGATCTCGGCAGCAACGTGGGCCTGTACACGCTGGCGCTCGCGGCTCACATCGGTCCCGAGGGTATGGCGTTGGCGATCGATGCGAATCCCGACATGGCGGCCGCTCTCCGTTTCAACGTCGCGGCCTCCGGTTTTGAGAATGTCCGAATCGTCAACGTGGCCGTGGGGGAAAGCGCCTCGCGGGCTGATCTGCTGGGAGGCCGGAATGACCTCGCCATCGTGCATGTGGCCGAGAACCCCAACGGCAACATTGAGATTCGTCCGCTTGCCGATATCGTGCGCGAAGCCAAGCTGACGCGGGTGGACACGCTCAAGGCCGACATCGAGGGCTTTGAAGATCAGGCGCTGATTCCGTATCTCAACACGGTCGATGATGCCCTCAAGCCGAAGCGGATCTCCATCGAACATCTCGGCCGGGCCGGTTGGAAGTCCGATCTCTTTCCGGTCTTCGAGCAGCATGGCTACCGGTTGGTGGGCACAACCCAAGGCAACTCGCTGTTCATCCGCGGCTAACAGCCTGTTGAGAATAATTTGATCGTGTGCCACGGCTGTGTCAGCCGTGCGAATTCGCGAGACTGTTGACCGCTTTCACGGCTCGCAGAGCCGTGGCACAACTTTTCAACGGGCTGCTAAAAGCGGTCGCCGTTCCAGAGTCGCTGATAGACCTGATCGATTTGCGCGGCTTCACGCGCCAACGCGAAGTGCTCGACCACATGTTGCCGAGCGGCTTGCCCCCCGAGGGCCAGTTGTTCCTGATCCTTCGTGATCGCGAGGATCGCCCCGGTCAGCAAATCGAGGTCACCGACCGGCACCACGTGTCCGGTTTTGCCTTCGACAATCATGTCGGCGAAAGCACCCGTGTCCGACGCAACGACCGCGGTGCCGCTGGCCATCGCCTCCAGGGGAGTCATCCCAAATCCCTCATAGCGGGGAGAAGCGACGAGCAGTGACAGACGCTGCATCATGGCGGGCATCTGGTCGGCCGGGATTTCGCCAACAAAGAGAATGCGATCTGTGAGGTTTGCCGCCTGAATCTTGGCTTTCAGACCGCGTTCAAACGCCGCGTCTCCAGGCGTCGCTCGACCGATGATGATCGCAGTGAACTCGGGCCGTTGGGGAAGAACTTGGAGCATTGCATCCACGAACAGGTCGGTCCCCTTCTCCGGTCGGATTCGCCCGACAATGCCAATTCCGAAGCGACCGGGAAACCCGGACTCTCCCCACGCCTGTTGGCGATCCTGGGGAGGCACAAACCGATCGACATCGACACCGTGCGGAACGACTGCCGCCACATGCGGAACGAGTTGAGCCGCCGCCGTCGTCGTTGCGATGACGGCATCCATGCGGGTAATCAGTGCCCGGGGAATGAACGAATGTCGCCGTTTGGCGGCCGATGTGAAAACGAGCCGAATCGGGAGCCGCAGGATGTCACGCCCAAACAGCCCGGCCAACATCTCGATGTTGCGACGAACGTGCCAGATGGCAAAGGGGCGATTTGTGGGGGGGCGACGGCAGACGCGAAGGGCCGTCCACAGCGATATCGGCTTCGGTGCCAGCGGCAGCGGGTTGCCCACAAGCTGAAGCGGACGCTGCTTCAATTGTTGTGAGACGACTCCGTTGGCCGTCGCCGACACACCCGTGAAGCGGCGATGAAAGTTGGTGACAAACAACTCGACCGGTGAACTTGCTGCGGCGGGACTGTCGTTCACGGCCAACCCATTTCCCGGTTGCTGCTCAACCGACTCGTGTGCCGATGCCGCAGTCACGAACGAACGCGCAAGTGCTCCAACTTTGTTTGAACAGGCCGCTAGGCGGCGCGTCGCGACGAATTCGCCGGCAGCTTGCGCACGTAGTTGGCGGGATCCTTCCGGTCGAACGTGGTCTGGACTTTCTCGGGCAGGCTGCTGAAGAACTCTTTGATGGCGAGCGTCCCGCCTGGCCATTTCTCGCACTCCCATTCGTCGAAGACTATCACGCCTCCCGGGACGAGCCGGTCGTACAACGCTTCCAGACATTCCTTGTAGGACTGGTAGAGATCAACATCCAGGTGGATGAAACAGAACGACTGGTTTTGGAAGCGAGGCAGTGTGTTGCTGAAGTATCCCTGAACCAGTTCGATATTCAGATCGAAGGTGTCAGCGATCGCGCGCAAGTGACCGGGTGTGTCTGCGGCGAACCGAAACTTTTTCTGAAGTTTCGACAACCAGCGGCCAGCGCCCACATCGGCCGAACTGACGGAGTCCTCGGGAAATCCTTCAAAGCTGTCCAGGCCAAAGACGCGCTTGTCGGAGTGATTCTCCTTGATCGCATGCGCGATCTGCATCAGGGACGCTCCGCGGTAAACGCCGCACTCAATCACGTCGCCCGGCAGGTTCAGGGTTGATTCCAGGAGCTGGATGAGCGAGCGGTCGGCGCATTGTTTCGCGAGATCGTTCCAATACTGAGTCCGACCTTCGGGGCGCTTCAACTGGCGTTTGATGCCGCGATCTCTCAGCCAGCGGCGAATCTCGTAGATGTGAGTGGGAAACAGTTTTTGCCCGGCCATATCAATGCTCCTCACTCGACACGCTCAGAGTGCCAACAGGTGATGTCAGTCGAGTCTCTCAGAAATACGAGACGCAAAACGGACTGCTCGAACCGGGCGGAAACTAGGGAATTGCGCAGGTCCGTACAAGAGCAAGTTGGCACGTTCGCACAGCAGGAGATGCGTCAGGACTGATTCCAGATTTCCTGTCGAGCCAACCAAGTTCGGCTCGTGTTGAACTTTGTCTTGTTGCCCCGTGCAAGTCTCACGTAGGATGCCCGTCGTCGGGGAGGCACGCTGTTCGAACAGGGTTCACCGTGGGGAGATCGACATGACGCGGCGCGGCACCTGGTTGACCATTGCTTTCGTTGTCGGCATCTCGATGGAAATGACGAGATTCGTTGTGGCGCAGTCGCCCACGACGAGGCTCAAGCCCCCCTTGACCACGACGCCACCAACCTCTCCCAGACCGCGCACGACGTTCGTCGAAATCAAACTGTTGGCGAGCACGGATGGCGGCGCGTTGCATTCGCAGCAGTGGTTGAAGGCGATTGAGCCACTCGATGTTTCGTTGCAGATTCAGAAGCCGAGCCTGGACGACAAGCCGGAGGTGCGCGAGCGCGAGGTCGGGACGATCCGATACGTCACGGCCGTTGGCCTGTTGGACCGCTCCGGCAAGATTGCGTTTCCGGGAAGAACCTTTTCGTTGTCCGACGGGCCGAAGCTCAAGGAATGGATCGACGATCTGCGAACGTATGGAGCCCAGGGATCGCCGGAGGGCCAGCCGCTGTGGGGACTCTCGAAGGAGCAGTTCGCTCGGCTGTACGACAGCCTCGGCAAGACGGCGGATGCCGATCTGATGGGCCTTCCGCTGCGTGAGGCCGTGTCCAAGTTGCCGTTGCCCGAACAGTACCCGCTGCGGTGGAGTCAGGCGGCCACCGATGCTCTCAAAAATCAAAAGGCTCGCGCGACGGTGAGGCAGGAGGTGAAAGGCTTCAGTGCCGCGACGGCGCTGGCGATTGCATTGAACGATTGCGGTTTGGGCTTTCGTCCGAATCGGACTCCCGCCGGCGGACTCGAACTGCTGATCGAGCCGCTCGGTCAGCGCAACGATCAGTGGCCGGTTGGCTGGCCGTTGCAACAGCAGCGTCTCCAGGCGGCTCCCAAGTTCTTCACCATGACCACGATTGAACTCGATCAGGTTGAGTTGTCCGACGTGTTCCTCGCGGTCTCCGAATTGGCTGAAACACCCGTGCTGGTCGACTACGCCGAACTCGACGCAAAGGGGATCGACCCGGCGAAGGTGAAGGTCTCGTTCAAACGCGGACGCACGTCGTGGAGCGTGGCACTCAAGCAGATGGTCATCCCGCAAAAGCTCACCCGCCAGATCTGGCAGGACGAAGCGGGGCGAGCGTTCGTCTGGATCACGACCAACCGCCCCGGCGGTCGCTCTGCTCAAGCGGCTGAGTAGGCGCGGTGGAACGCGACGGTTCGCGTTCGCGATAGAAGCCTGAAGCGCAAGCGAAGCCGTTGATGACAACTTCCTTCGCTTGCGCTTCAGGCTTCTATCCGATGTATCGACGATGGCGAGGCCGATTGTTGAACAAGCTCGTCACTTCGCCAGCAGCTTCTGCTCGATGAACGTCGTGTACATCTTGCCTTCGACGAAGGCCGAGTCGTTCAGGATGCGTTTGAGCAGTGGGATCGTCGTCTTGATCCCTTCGATGACGAACTCATCGAGGCAGCGTTTCATGCAGGCGATTGCTTCGACCCGTGTCGGCTTGTGGACGATCAGCTTGCCGATCATCGAGTCGTAATACGGCCCGACGACATAGCCTTCGTGAACGTGTGAGTCCCAGCGCACGCCGTGGCCTCCGGGGACGCGCAGCTTGGTGATGCGACCGGGCGAGCCACGGAAGTCGTTGTCGGGATCTTCGGCATTGATGCGGACTTCGATCGCCGCACCGTTGCACGGCACGCCGCGCTGCTTCCACGGCAGCGGCTCACCGGCTGCGACGCGAATCTGCTGCTGAATCAGGTCGATCCCCGTCACCATCTCGGTCACGGGATGCTCGACCTGGATGCGGGCGTTGACCTCGATGAAGTAGAACTGGTTGTCCTGATCGACGATGAACTCAACGGTCCCGGCGTTCGTGTAATTGGCCGCCTTGATGAGCCTGACAGCCGCCTTGCAGATGTCCTCGCGAACGGCCAGCGGCAGGTTGGGAGCGGGCGATTCCTCGATCAGCTTCTGATGCCGCCGCTGTGTCGAGCAATCTCGTTCCCAGAGATGGACCACTTCGCCGTGCTGATCGGCGATGATCTGAACTTCGACGTGACGCGGGTTCTCGACGTACTTTTCGAGATAGACGCCGGCGTTGTTGAAGGCCTTCTCGGCCTCCTGCGCCGCCTGCTTCAGGCCGGTCTTGAGCGAGATGTCGTTGCGGGCGACTCGCATTCCCTTGCCGCCGCCCCCGGCCGTCGCCTTGATGAGAATCGGGTAGCCGATCTTCGTCGCGATGGCGAGTGCCTCGTCCTCACTGGTGATGAGGCCGTCGCTGCCGGGAACCAGACTGACCTTGGCCTGCTGGGCAATTTCCTTGGCCGAGATCTTGTCGCCGAGCTTTGACATCGCCTCGACCGACGGGCCGATGAATTCGATCTTGCAACTGCGGCAGACTTCGGCAAAGTGCTCGTTCTCGGACAGGAATCCGTAGCCGGGATGAATCGCCTGGACGTTGCCGATCTCGGCGGCGCTGATGATGTTCTTGATGAGCAGGTAGCTGCCGGCGGCCTGTGCGGGGCCAATGCAGATCGATTCGTTGGCGAGCTTCAGGTAGTCGGCCCCCTTGTCGGCCTCACTGCACACGGCGACCGTTCCGATTCCCATCTCGCGACACGCGCGCAGGATTCGCAGGGCGATCTCGCCTCGATTCGCGACCAGGATTCGCTGAAACATGCTCGGGACTATCTGTGCTGGAGGCTGACGGGTGTCGATGGCTTACACGAGTGGCACGCCCTGAGTCCTCGAAGGGCGTGGGAAACGCCAGCCACGCCCTTCGAGGACTCAGGGCGTGCCACTCGAAACGGGCGAGTGAATCTCAACTCAAGGCCTGACGCGGAACAACGCCTGACCGAACTCAATGGCATCGCCGTTTTTGACGAGGATCGCGGTGATCGTGCCGCTCACTTCGGACTGAATCTGGTTGAAGACCTTCATCGCTTCGAGCAGGCAGACGATCGTTTCGGGAGTGACGACCGAGCCGACGGTGACGAACGCCGCTTCGCCGGGAGAGGGCGAGGCGTAGAACGTGCCGACGGTGGGACTCTTGATGTCGATCAGACCGGACGCTTCGGTGGGAGGGGCTGCGGGTCCGGAAGCCGCCGGGGCATGAGCTGTTGGCGGAGTCGCCGGCATCGGGAACGGCATCGGTGGTGGAGCCGCATACACGACTTCGCGTGCTCCCCGATGCACACGCCACTGTTCGTCCCCGCGTCGGAGATTGACTTCACTCAGTCCGTGCTTCTCCATCATTTCGACGAGCTGTTGCAGTCGGTCGAGGTCGAAGGGAGTGTTCCCGGAAGAGGCTGCTTCTGTCATGCGCTTCCCTCAATTCCATCCGAGTCGGATGTGTGGTCGGTGTCTTGTTGTCGGCGAACGCCGCGTTGGAAACCGGCGTTCCCGCCCGCCGGGCCGATGGTTCGGTCAGCCCGCGGGCAGCGGAGCCTCTTTGGGGAGAGTCGTCAGCACTTCGCAGCCGTCTCGCGTGACCAGCACGTCGTCTTCGATGCGGACTCCACCCACTCCGGGCAGGTAGATTCCCGGCTCGACGGTGACCGTCATGCCGGGTTTCAGGACGTCCGTCGAAATCGGACTGAGCTTCGGGCCTTCGTGAATGTCCAACCCGATGCCGTGTCCCAAGCCGTGTCCGAAGTACTTGCCGAAGCCCGCCTGATCGATGACCTTGCGAGCCGCCGCATCCACGTCCTGACACTTGGCTCCGGGGCGGATGGCCGCGATGCCCGCCTGCTGTGCTTTCAACACAACTCCGTATATCTGGACAAGTTTCGGCGGGAGCTTACTTGTGACCAAAAGCCTCGTCAAGTCACTGTGATAGCCGCGCGGACTGAGCGCACCCCAGTCGACGAGCGCGAATCCCGACTCGCGAAACTGCCGTGATCCGGCGCGATAGTGAGGCAGCGCGGCGCGGTCTCCGACGGCGATGATCGGCTCAAACGCGGCCCGAGTCGCACCGAAGCGTCTCATCCCGTGTTCCAAGTCGTGGGCCGCCTGCCGTTCGGTCTGATCGGGGAGGATCAGCGACCGCATCAGCTCGAAGCCCCGCTCGGCCTGATGAACGGCCACGTGGAGTTCGGCCACTTCATCCGCGTCCTTGATCTGCCGCAGTTCCTCGACCAGCCCTGCTTTGGCGACCAGTTCAAGCGGCTTCAGTTTCTCGGCCAGCAGATCGTGGAGGGCGACCACCATCGACGAGCTTTCGATCCCGAGGTTGCTCAGCGAGAACTTCGGCAACCATTCGGCGAGGAAGTCGTGGATAGCCTTCCGCGAGGTGCGAATTTCGGCCGGGATGCCGGGGCACTCGTCCTGAAGCTGCGTCTCGAAGCGGCTGTCACTGAAGAGATGAGTCCGACCGGGGCCGATCAGCAGGTAACTGTCCTCGCCCGTGAAGCCGGTCAGGTACGAGACGTTTCGTGGATTGGTGACCAGCAGTGCGGAGACCCCGGCCTTGCGAATCGCATGAGCCAGCTTGGTCCGTCGCCCCAGATAACGATCACTCGACATGGCAAGCACCCGTGCAAAAACAAAATCGTAGGATGGGCACTCCTGCCCGTCCGGTCTTCAACAGCAAAGCCAGACGGGCAAGAGTGCCCATCCTACAAGACATCAAGTGACCGATGAACTGGCCGGCGCGCGGTTCGATGCGAGTTCTGATTCGGCTTTGGGTGGAGGCAACTGACCCAGCAGCGGGCCGAGCCGTCCGAAGCGGCCGCTGTTCAGCAGCACGAGGTACGCCGGAACGAGAATCGGCCGGACGACGAATGTGTCGAGCAGTACGCCAAACGTGAGGGCGAACCCAAGTTGACACATTCCCTGCAACGACCCGGCCATCAGTGAGGCGAAGGTTCCCGCCATGATGATTCCGCAACTCGAAATGATGCGACCGGTCTTCGACAGGGCGTGGATCACCCCCTGCACCGGGCCGAATTTCTGCTGTTCTTCCTCGATCCGGGTCATGAGGAAAATGTTGTAGTCCTCGCCGACCGCGATCAGGATTGTGAACAGGAACATCGGCACCTTCCAGTCGAGTCCGGCGAACTCGCCCGTGCTGATCGCCCAATAAAAGGTGTACGTCGCTCCCAGTGCCACCAGATAACTGAACAGCACGGTCACCATCAGGTACACGCAGATCGCCGGATGACGCAGCAGCACGACCAGGATCAGGAAGACGACGACCGTGGCCAGCACGTCAATCCGGATCTGATCGCGGTCGGTCACCGACTTGAGGTCGCGAATGCTGGCCGTCGAACCGGTGACCAGAATCTCGGTCTGCTCTCTCATCGCATCGGGCAACAGGGATCGAATTTCGTCCTGGAGCGTCGTCAGGTGCGAGATGCTGTCGAGAGCAAACGGATCGAGTTCGGCCGTCAATTCCATCCGAGTGACTCGTTTGGCGAGATTACCGCTGCTGCTCACATAGTGTTTGAGCGACCGATCGATGGTCCGCTTGCGAACGACTCCCTTGATCGTGTCGATCGATTCGTCACCACCCAAGGGGTGCGACACGCTGCGAATGTCGGCCAGCCGTAGTTCCTTCTTCTTCTCACCGAGGGCCGTCGTCAGGTCGAGGATCAGATCGAGGCCGCCCGCGGTGCCATCCGCATTGCGCTCCGAGAAATCGACTTGATCGTTGTGCAGCAGTATCGTCACCGGCCCGGTCGCTCCGGCGGGAAAGTGTTGGCGAACCACTTTCGTTCCCTGAACGCTGACCGATGACGACGGCAGATCGGAAAGCAAGCCGTAGCTGAGGTGAGAGAAGAACTTCAGGCCCACGATGGCGAACGGCAACATGAGGGCCATGCTCGTCAGCCAGACGAGCATGGGTCGTTTGAGCAACAGTCGGCCGACAGCATCCCACGTGTTCTGCAACCAGCGGACCTGGCCCAGTTTCGACGAAAGCGTTGCCGTGGGAAGCCAGCCCCCGGCGGAAGAAACTCGCTCGGTCCTCATCTGCGGCCAGAAGGCCCAGCGTCCGGTGAGTTTCAGCAGAGCGGGCGTGAATGTCAGCGAGGCCACGAGGACGACGAGCAAGCCGAACGAGATCGCGAATCCGGCCTGACGGAACTTGCCAAACTCGGCAAACATCATCATGCCGATTCCGCAGATGACCGTCCCCGCGCTGGCCGCGATCGCCGCACCCACCTTGGCCACACAGTTGGCCGATGCTTCGTCGAAGCTCATGCCCCCGTCAAGCTCTTCCTTGTAGCGGTCGATCAGGAAGAGGCAGTAATCGACACCGGCTCCATACACCAGCACGGTCACATAGATTTGGACTCCGGGGAACAAGATCGTCCAGTGATACTGGGCCATCAGAGTCAGCAGCGACATCGTGAGTCGGACCGATACGCCGACCGTGAGGAGCGGAATCAGGGCCAGCATCGGGGCGCGATAGATTGCGATCAGCAGGAAGACCACCAAAAAAATGGTCAGATTTTCGGTGGCGTGAGCACTGTCGCGGGCCGCGTTTTGCATGTCGCGGCCGACGGTGGCATCGCCGCTGAGCGACAGTTCCAAACCCGGCGGGATGTGCTTGCGAAACTCCGCACTCTTCTCGGAGGTGTCGAGCAGCAGTTCCTGAATCTTCCCGACGGTTTCCTGGTTGTCCGAATTGAGAAAGTCAGTCGTCAGATCGACCAGTACCAGCGTGGCCTTGCCGTCTTTGCTGAGGATGAGCTTTTCCAGAGTCTTGTCGCGGTAGGTGCGAACGGCGGAGATCAACGAACGCTTGCCAGCCGCCACTTTCGCGTTGTCTGCCGCCGGTTCATCGTGTTCGTCCGGTCCGGCAGCCAACCCTCCGTCGTTCTCGGCGATCTTGAGCAGACGCTCCCGCAGTTCAAACTCGCGCTCGGGATCGTTCTCATTGACACCGTCGTCGATCCATTCCTTATCCTGCTCAGTCAGCCCGGTGTCAGCGCGTCGAACGACGATCACAATCCGGCTGGGGACAAGCGAACTGGGGAATGCCTCGCGGAAGAGCTTCTCTCCCACGAGACTCGGGCTGGTGGGTGGCAGGAACGCAAACTCTTCCGTTTGGACGACCTGCTCCAATTTGGGAGCAATCATGGCCAGGGCGATCAGAATCCCGACCCAAGCCAAGAGCAAGCCCGGCCAGACGCGGTTGATCAGATCGCCGAGTTTCACAAACATCGAAAGAGGGGCCTTGAGTCGGGAATGGTCGGGGGATTGAAGCTTCCATGATCTCAAGCGGCGAGGAGACCGGGAAGCAATTCACGACGTGCGTCAATGAGCGTGGGCGTGACCGCCGTGAGAATCGGCAGCGTGGTCATGGCCATCGCCGTGCCCGTCGTCTTCGTGGTCAGGTGGCACTTCGGGAAATTGGGCGAGTGTTCCGCAGGCACCTGAAAGTTGAACCGACCCGCACAGAAACATGATGGTCAGCAGGGCCGTGACATAGACCGTCTTGCCAACGAAGTTACTGACGTTCAAGCCGAACAAATGATGCGAACCGCTGGCCGGGGGAGCCACCAGACTCCACACCAGCACCATCACGAGTCCGATCAGCAGGACGCCGATCCACCCGCCACGAATCATGACGTCTCGCAACTTCACCCAGTTGACGGCGAGCAGCCAGAAGGCCACCCACGCGAGGAGCGGCGTCCATGGCAGGATCAGCACCAGCAGGGAGATCACCACGTCCCAACTCGCGGCGAGCAGCTTTTGAAGATCCGTCAGCAGGTCATTCATCTCGTTCGCATCCCGTTTTGGTCTAACTCCTTCGCCCGTTCGCTTCTGCGGACGGACGAAGATGAGCCGCAGAAATAACAAAATCGCCGCCGCGAAGCCAGCGAACGGCCGCCTGAGCGAGATTGGCTCAACCCGGAAAGGATTCCGCCCACGCCCTGCCCCGGCTGGATTCGGCCTGCCGATTGTGACGATAAGGAGGATGACTTTACCGTAGCCCGGTCGCTCCGCCGACCGGTAGTCCCGCCGACGGAGCGGCGGGACTACAGTAGCGGGTTCTCTTCGCGAACGGGCACTGCCGCATGGCCGACTACCGAGTCCAACTCGATCTCTTCTCCGGACCGCTCGACCTGCTCCTCTACCTCGTGCGGCGGAACGAGGTGGACATCGTTCAGTTGCCCATCGCCAGGATCACTCGGCAGTTCTTCCAGTTTCTGGAAGTGCTGGAGTTTCTCGACCTCGACTTGGTCGGCGACTTCGTGGTCATGGCCAGCACACTCATCGAGCTGAAAAGTCGGCAGGTTCTGCCGAGAGCCGAGGAAGAGGAACCGGACGAGGTTCCGTTGGTCGACGACTCGTGCAGCGAGTTGATTCAGCAACTGCTCGAATACAAAAAGTACAAGGACGCCGCGCTGGCTCTCGAACACCAGGCGGCCGAGTGGCAGGAGCGGTATCCGCGGCTGAGCGACGACCGGCCGACCTCGGGCAAGGACCACGCGGCCGATCCGATCAAGGAGGTCGAGCTGTGGGACCTGGTCAGCGCCCTGTCTCGCGTGCTGCAAAAGAAGCACGTCGAGGAGACATCGAGCATCCGCTACGACGACACGCCGATCTCGACCTACATCGATCGGATCGGTGCCCGGGTGCGCGAGGCGGGTCGCGTCCCGTTCTCCGAATTCTTTGAAGGGTCCAACCTGCGGAGCAAGATCATCGGCATCTTCCTCGCGGTCTTGGAACTTCTCCGCCACCACGGCTTCCGCGCGGAGCAGTCCTCCGAGTTCTCGGAAATCTTCGTCCTGCCGCCGCTCGCCGAGGCCAATTCCGTCCATTCGATCAGCGGCTTACCCGACACGACACTCGCAGCGAGTGCCTGATACCAGCCGATGAGTGAGCGACACATGCCATCCAAACCGATCGATCGACTGTTGTTCGCACAGGGCGGACAGTGCTTCTTCTGCCACCACGAACTATCGCCCCCGGAGGCGAGTGTTGAACATCTCGTTGCCACTTCAAACGGCGGGAGTAACGACCCGGACAACTGCGTCGCCTGTTGTAAGGCTCTGAATGTGCTCTTGGGCCACATGAGTCTCAAGGAAAAGCTCCGGGTGGTTCTGAATCAGAAGGGTGAGTTCAAGTGTCCCAACGGCGAGTCCTCGTTTCCCAAACCGCCCACTGCGGACACGACAAAGAAGAAGCCGCCCGAACTCAGTCCCAACGGCGAGCCATCGTCTCCCAAACCACCCGCTGTGGACACGACAAAGAAGAAACCGTCCGAACCCAGTCCCAACGGCGCATCATCGCCTCCCAAACTGCCCACACATCAGGTCGCTGCACAGCGGCTGGCGTTGGTGGTCGCGGATCTCCGCAAGCGTGGTGCGTCGCGTCCGAGCACGGTCAAGACACTGAGTAGTACCATCGGCGCACTGTTCCAGAAGAAGCTCACCAATCAAGAAGTTGCTTCGTTGCTGGGCAAGCTGCAGTCTCAGGGCATCATCAAAGTCAGCGGCACAAAGGTCGCCTATAAGCTACCGCCCAGTGTCGCCTGACCGCCGCGCCTGCGATTTCAGCCGGGAAGGGGGCGTTTCGAGTCGGGAAGACCACGAATCCCCTTGAAAAGGTCAGGAATCGTGTCGGAAAGGGGGCGATTCTGGTCGGAAAAGTCCTGATTTCAGCCAGAAAAATCGCGAATCTATTGGGAAAAATACCGAGTACAGCCGGAAAAATACCGAGCACAGCCGGAAAAATTACGAGTACAGCCGGAATAATCGCGAACATAGCCGGAATAATCACGAACACGGCTTACAAAATCGTAAGCATTTTCGGAAAAATCGCGATTCCAGAATTGGAACCGGCATTTTTTTGAATCATCACGCTGTTTTTCTGAGTGTTCTCGTCATTTTTTCAGATGGAATCGGTATTCCGTCACCATGGCACGTCATTTCGTCAGGTGAGCGCGCTCTTCAGCCGTGAGTTTTCCATGTTAATCAAAGAAATATCGGGTCCTTCCGCACGATTCCCCGTCTTTCGGGGACTCTGCCGGCAGTCATTTCGGGCCGATGGCGCGCGTCCCCTTGCCGTGGCGGGCCTTCAGGTCGAAGAGGCCGAAGATTTCGGAGGCGTTCAGGCTGCGAATCTTGTCCGTGTTGTCCCCCTCGCCGAGGATCGCGGCGAAGAGTTCGCGCTTCTCGGTCAGGATCTTGTCGATCCGTTCCTCGATCGTGTCCTTCGAGATGAACCGGGTGACGATGACCTGGCTCTTGCAGCCGATGCGATGGGCGCGGTTGATCGCCTGATCTTCAATGGCCGGGTTCCACCAGCGGTCGAACAGGAACACATAGCCCGCGAACTGAAGGTTCAGCCCGACCGCGCCGGTGCCATAACTCATCAGGATGATGTGGCAGTCCGGGTCGTCCTTGAACTGCTTCAGGATCGGTTCGCGCTGTTTGGTCGGGATGCCGCCGTGATAACTCAAGGCTCCGTACTTGGCCATCGGTTTGGCGAGCCAGTCCAGAACCTTGGTCCACTGGCTGAACAGGATCGCCTTGCCACCGCTGGCCGCGATTTCTTCCATGTCGGCTTCGAGGCGGTCGAGCTTCGCGCTCTCGCCCGTCAGCGGGTCGAAGTTTGTGATCTGCTTCAGTCGCAGGACCAGCTCGAACACGTGCTGGACGGAGATCTGATCTCCCAGTTCGTTGAGATGAATGACTCCGTCCTTCTCGGCCATGTCGTACGCGATCTTCTGCGCGGGGAGGAGTTCGAGGTGCGCGTCGCGGTCGAGTCGCGGCGGCAGATCCTTCATCACGAGATCTTTGGTCCGCCGCAGGATGCACTGCTTGGCGAGGTATTGCAGTTGCTTCAGGTCGGGCGTCGCGTGGGGAGGGACCACACCGAGGAACTCGTACAGCGCCCCGAGTTCCTCCGGCCGGTTCTCGATGGGAGTGCCCGTCAGTGCCCAGCTCCGACGCCTTGGCAGGGCGCGGGCCGTCTCCGCCGTGCGCGATCCCCGGTTCTTGATCCGCTGCGCTTCGTCCAGCACGACGAGATCGAACCTGGGGAAATCGCCCTCCTCGAACGAGGCGAAGTCGCGCACGAGCGACTCGTAATTCGCGATCAACACCGGGACGCCGGGCATCGTCCACGTGAGACGTCGCCGTTCGGTGTCTCCCTCGACGACGACGAACGGCAGTTCCTCGGCCCACGCCCGGAATTCGCGCTGCCAGTTCGGAAGCAGCGGCTTCGGACAGACGAGCAGCACGCGACGAATCTGGCCGCTGCGGATCAGCAGCCGGATGGCCGTGATCGTCTGCATCGTCTTGCCGAGCCCCATCTCATCCGCGAGCAGCGCCGCCGATTTTGAAAAGAGCCAGCCGATCCCCTCGTACTGATACGGGAACGGCTCGAACGGCATGATCAACTCCTGCCCACCGAGCCACGACTGCAGCGGCGGTTGCAACAGGTAGAACAGCCGGTCCTCGATGGAGAGTGCGTCGGCGGGCGGCTTGATGCGCGTCAGCATCTTCTTCGCTTCGGCCAGCGCCGCATCGTCCATCAGCGACACCGGCTGCGGCGGTGGGAGCGATGTGAGATCCTCGTCGTTGGGCGAGGCACCGGGCTCGCCCCCCGGTTTTTGTTCCGCATCTTTTGTGGCGAGGAACGACGCGCCCTCGGGAAACGTGATCCCGAACGTAGTGACTTTCGGCCGCGTCGGCTTCCACGGCGGAAGCAACACCGGCGGCTTCGGGGACGAGACCGTCGTGGTTTCAATCTCCGGCCAGCGTTGCAGCGCGACGTTCATCCCCGACGAGAACAGTTGCGTGGACAACGACAGCGACAACGTGGACGTCGGCACGTCGTTCAGCAGCGAGTCGAGAGACATTCCCGCGTCGTCAACCGTCCAATGCGGACCGGGCACGGCTCCGTCGGCCGGTCGCGTTTGCAGACGGCTCGCCATCTCATCCAGCATGCGGAGCGAACCGTCATTCATCGGGCTGTCTTCCCGTAGCAATGGAAAACTCCAAATCTCAAGTGCCAAACACCAAACGAATTTCAAATCCCAAGGAAGACAAAACTCAAACAGCCAGATCAGAACGCCACCCGCGCCAGAACATGTGCCTCGTCGTTTGAGATTTTCTCCTTTGGGATTTGGAATTCGTTTGGTGTTTGAGATTTGAAGACTTCGTCGTTACGCCGATCTCGCCGCGCCAAGCCGCAGCGTTTCTTCGAGGGCTTCGCGCACCCGCTCGAACGGTTCGCTCAGGTGCGCGTCGGCCGGGATCGACTTGGTGTGCTTCTCGATCTCGCCGCGATCGGCCGGGTAGTCCGGATGCAGTCCGATGGAGAGCTTGCCGAAGTGCATCGCCGTCTCCCCGGTGGCCGACGACTTGATGAGGCACGCGACGGGCATCGGCACATGCTGCCGAAGATCGAGGAGTTCGTCGGACTCGATCAACACCAGATGCGGCTTCACGCCGATCTTGTCGAGCAACGTCCGGCCGATCAGGTCGCCGAGCACGAAGGGACGCAGCGTCGGTCCGTACAGAATCTGCTGCGCCCGATTCGGCTTCACGGGCGCGGTGCATTGGAATTCGAGCGGCCGACCAAACCGGTTGGTCACCAGCAGGCCCCCCACGAATCCCCGCTCCGCGTCCTCGATTGCCGTCAGGAAGCCCAACCGAAACGGGTCGTTGTTCCCGTGCGACATCCAGCCATCCTTGCCGTCGTCGTCAAGTTGCGTTGTTGTCCACCGACGAGTCCACTCGCCGTGCCGTCCATCCCTGTTCGCCAAGCCTCATGATCGGAGCCTCGTCGGGCGTGACTTGAGCGCAAGCGCACGGCATCACACGTCGAACGATCCGGCAAACTCGACCGGTCGCCGGCGACTCGTCCTGCGCGGCGAGAATGATTCAAGTCGGCAACGGATGCGTTCGGTTGCTGAAGCGGGGGCCGAGGACTCACAATCGCCGCCGGTTTCCTCTCACAAGGCTCGCATTCGATGAATCAAAGTCCTCGCGACGATCTGGAGTTTGGCGATCACACTCGCCTGGCCGAGTGGCAGGTCGAGCGATTGCGCGCGTTGCTGGAGGCCGTCGTCCCGGCGAATCCCTTCTGGACCGAGAAGCTGCGTGACGCGAAGGTCGATCCGCGTTCCATTCAATCGCTCGACGATCTGTCGCGGTTGCCGTGGACGACCAAGTCCGAGTTGGCTGCGGAACAGGAGGCTCATCCGCCGTATGGACGCAACCTGACGTTCGGCCCGACGGACTACTCGCGGCTCCATCAAACCTCGGGAACGACGACCGGGCAGCCGCTGCGATGGCTCGACACTCCCGCCAGTTGGAATTGGATGCTCGACTGTTGGTCGACGATCTATCGCTGGATGAACCTGCGCCCCGACGACAGGCTGTGTTTCCCGTTCTCGTTCGGACCGTTCCTCGGGTTTTGGGCCGGCTTTGAAGGGGCGCTGCGTCAGGGCAACTTATGCCTCGCGGCGGGAGGCATGAGCAGCGAGGCCCGCCTCAAACTGATCCTCGACAACCGGATCACATTGTTGGGCTGTACGCCGACGTATGCATTGCGACTCGCCGAAGTGGCGGCCGCGCAGGGGATCGATCTTCCGTCGAGTTCTGTCCGAGCGATCCTGGTCGCCGGTGAACCGGGCGGTTCGATTCCGTCGGTCCGCTCGCGCATCGAGCAGGCGTGGGGTGCGAGGGTCTTCGATCACTGGGGCATGACCGAAATCGGACCACTCGCCAGCGAGTGCGACGACGATCCCGGCAACCTGACCGTCCTCGACACCGAGTGCATCGCCGAGATTATTGACCCAGCCAGCGACCAACCGGTGGCCGTCGGCACGCCGGGTGAACTGGTGATCACGAATCTTGGTCGAGTCGGTTCACCCGTCCTTCGCTACCGTACGGGCGATCTGGTCGAAGCCGATGCCTCGCCGCACTCGTCCGGTAGGACGTTGCTTCGGTTGAAGGGCGGAATCCTCGGCCGGACCGACGATATGCTGATCGTGCGCGGCAACAACGTCTTCCCGTCGAGCATCGAAGCGATCGTGCGCGAGTTTCCCGAGATCGTCGAGTTCCGCATCGTGGTCTCTCGCCAGCGCGAGATGAACCACGTCCGAATCGACATCGAACCGCAGCCGCATCTCGACGAACCAGCTTGCGCCGCACTCCCCGACCGCGTATCGAAGACGATCAAACAACGCCTGCAATTTCACGCCGAAATCGCTCTCGCCCCCGCGGGTTCACTGCCGCGATTTGAGATGAAGGCGAAGAGGTTGGTTCGTGAGTAGCCACCGGGCTGACACGAGTTCGATTGGAGAAAACCTGAGGAGCACAAATCGCTCGATCTGTGACCAGCGGTCGCCTGTGGAGAGCTTCTTTCTGAGAATCATGACGGGATCGCTTGCCTAAATTCCGGATGAACACGAAAAGTTTTGACTTGAAGTCGTCGATGCGTAAGGTTATTTGTATTATCAATCTAGGCGTTCTTGCTGCGGTCTCGCTTGCATCTGAATTAACTCCGTTCTTTTTACTGTCTGCTCTATCCTGTTTCGCGGTCAAGTCTGTTGGCTGGCTCCGTTGCGTGACGGTCGTTCAGAGGATCGCATCTGGTTGTCGTTCTGGTTCTCTTTTGAAGGAGGTTCTCATGCGTCGACGCGGATTCACTTTGATCGAACTGTTGGTGGTGATCGCAATCATCGCGGTCCTCATCGCCCTGCTGCTCCCTGCTGCTCCCTGCTGTTCAGCAGGCACGGGAGTCGGCTCGCCGGACCCAGTGCAAGAACCATCTCAAGCAGATTGGTCTGGCATTCCACAATTACCACGACACGCACCAGGTTTTTCCTGCGGACGCAATCTGGGCTTACTATCCCACATCGACAACATCAGCCGCGCGCAACTTCTCGTGGGTCTGCGCCATTCTGCCTTTCATTGATCAGGCACCCGTCTTCGGTGCAATTGACTTTGAATCCCCGGCGTACAACCAACTGCTTGGCTCAAAACTCCTCCAGCAGTGGTCGAACCCTTCGCTGAAATGTCCGTCGGATACTGGTTTCGGAGATTCACTTCCGCACGGTCTGGCAACGATGTCGTATGGTGTGTCGCAGGGGTGGGATTGGTGGAATCGCGATCCCCAAAATGAAAACCGTTTGGCTGGTGTGTTTCACTGCCGCGCGAATACTCGCCTTGCTAGGATCGTCGATGGGACGTCCAACACGATCATGGCCGGGGAGTGCGACACTGCGAGCAATACGGGAAGCCAATTCTCTGGAGCACGAAAGCGAGTCAGCACTGAGAGGGTCTTTCGGACGTGTCTCTTGGCAACACAGACCGAAAACGGCAGTGTCATGCAAAATGGTGGAGTTCAGCCGTCAAACCCCAATCAAAAATTGCTGAACCCCGACGGAACCCCTGCCGCAGGATGGTGGAGAGCGGGCCCCTACGCGTTGGCACCTTTCTACATCGCCGCGTATGCGATGAATTCGGAGTGGCCGGGTCCCAGCAGCACGCATGTGGGGGGAGCGCATTTCCTGTTGGCCGATGGGACTGTCAGGTTCCTACAAAACGGTATCCACCACAATGGAAACTGGACGATCTCCGTCTGGCAGGCATTGAACTCGATGGATGGTGGAAACGCGCAAGTCCCCATCGGTGAATTCTAAACAAACACTGCTTGGCATCCCCGCTGTTCGATGTTTGGTTGGCCCGCCTTCTTGGGGCGGGCCAACCTGCTTTGTGTTATCTGCTTCGTTCAATCGGATGGACAAATGGCAGTCGTCCGAGTTGGGGCTGCAGTCCAGCTCGGTCAGGTGGTTTCATCAGGCAGACTTGGAAGTCGCGGAGTTCCTCTGTGCCTCACACTTACCGTTCTACGGTTCAAGGATCTACACCCATGCGTCGGTATGCCCTCCTGTTGCTCGGCTTGGTGATCGTTCAAGTCTCGTTCGGATGCGGACCCGGCGGACCTGCACGGCAACCCACAATCAATGTCACCGCGAAATTGCTGGTTGATGACAAGCCGTTTGGGCCGGCGCTGGTCAGCCTGTCCCCGACAGCGGAAGCTCGAACGAAGCTTCCCAATGCCACCGGCACTGTCACAAAAGATGGGGTTGTCACGCTCTCGTCCTACCAAGGCTCCGTTGGCATCGTCCCCGGAACCTATAGCGTCTCGCTGACATCCGACCCAAAGTCTTCAACTCCGATCCCCAGCGTCGTACCGGCAACGGTCGAGATCAAGCAGTCGGACACTGCGATCGAGATTCAACTCAAGTCCGCCAAGGCAAACGACCCAAACGCCTCAATGACTCCGATACTCCCGCCAACACCGTGAGAACACTGCGGTAGTCAGCCGAACGAATGAATCGGATGTCGCGCCGCGATGCCGAGGTTGGCGATTTGCGAGCGGATGTTCCGGGGCTTTACGGTGGTTCTTGGGAAGAATCACGGTCCGGCCGTCCTTTTCGTGGATCTTCCGAAGTATCTGGTCGCCCAAATCGGCGATGGCATGTTCCGCGTCGTGGTCTCTCGTCTGCGCGAGATGAACCACGTCCGAATCGACATCGAACCGCAGCCGCTCTTCGACGAACCAACCTGTGCCGCGTTGGCCGCCGACTTGTCAAAGGCGATCAAACAACGCCTGCAATTCCACGCCGAAATCACTCTCGCCCCCTCGGGTTCGCCGCCGCGATTTGAGATGAAGGCGAAGAGGTTGGTTCGCGAGTAGGTGATGCCGCTGAGGGAGGAGATGTCACCCACGACAGTCAGTCCATTTCTGGCATCCTTTCCCAAGTTGCCGTCCAGTTTCTGGCGGCCAACAACAAGTCATCGGAATGATCGGAAGCGGAATCCTGTAGATCTCTGACCAGTCAGGCGAGCGACACGACTTGGTGTCCCTCATGCTGGGGGTAACGCGAAGGTCATGTCGCGCGCGGGCCAAACGCAAACCAGGCTCCGACGCAGAACGAGGCAAACATCAGACCGAGCGAGGACGCGGGTCCAGAAACGCCTACGCAGCGCTTCGCGAAGTGCCTTCTTCCTTGACGATGACTCCGTCACGCAGAAAGACTCTGCGCGCGGCCCGTTCGGCGGCGGCGGGGTCGTGCGTGACCATCACGATCGTGCGACCGTCATGGATGAACGCATCGAACAGCGAGAGAATGGTCTCGCGGCTTTCGGGGTCGAGGTTGCCGGTTGGCTCGTCGGCCAGGATCAATTGCGGATTGTTGGCCAGCGTGCGTGCCAGAGCGACCCGCTGTTGCTGACCGGTGCTCAGTTCGCCTGGCTTGTGATCGAGTCGGTTCCCGAGTCCGATCTGTTCGAGGAGTGCTGCCGCCCGGTCCCGCTGTTCGCTGGCTGCGATTCCCCCGAGATACAGTGGAACCTGCACATTCTCCAGCGCGGTCAGGTAGGGAACCAGATTGAAGGTTTGGAAGACGAAACCGATCCGTTCGCGCCGCAGCCGGGTCCGCTCGACCAACGACAGGTCGTACAGCGACTGGCCGTCAAACAGAACCTGGCCGGAATCGGGTGACAACATGCCGCCGAGCAGCGACAGCAACGTCGTCTTGCCGCTGCCGCTCGGGCCGACCACCGCCACGTACTCGCCCGCCGCGATGTCGAGCTGATCGGCCCGGAACGCGGTCACTTCCTGCCGTCGCTTGCGATAGACCTTGGTAATGCCTTGCAGATGAAACATGACGATCTGACCTTTCAGTGGGTCGAGGGGCTAGGGCCGAGGGACGAGAGCGTTTATGAGGCCGGATACGAGTCGGCTCACCTCGTCGCACACAGAGAGAAGACTTTGTACTTCGGATTCACCCGCAAAACTCAGGCGTTGAGCCAGCAACAATTGGGTCTCAAGTTCTTGGAAGGAGCCGCGAGAGATGTGCAGAAAATGGACGTAGTCCCTGGTCGTTCCACGACCTTGACCTTCGGCGATATTGCTGGGGATCGAGACCGACGCGCGACGCATTTGGTAGGACAAGCCGAACTGCTCGCGAGCCGGAAACGCTTCCGTCACCCGATAAACGCCCGCGACCAAGTCCATTGCTTTTTGCCACGCAATTAAATCCCGATAACTCCGCACGTTCATCGCTCGCCCCCGCCAAACTCGTCCCTCGCCCCTCACACGTCCGAGAAACAGCAGCACGGGTCCAATCGAGCGGCCGAGCGTGCGGGCCAGTAGGCGGCCAGGGTCGTGATGGTCAGCGCCGCCACGATGGCGATCAGCAGCAAATCGGGGAGCGGCGTCACCGTCACTCCCGCCCATTGTGAGCCGAGCAGCATCGCCACGACCAACCCCAGCGCGCAGCCGCCAACTCCACCGACGAGGCCCAGCACCAGCGCTTTCAGCAGGAACATGCGCGTCACCAAGCCGGGCGTGGCTCCGAGTGCCATCAGCGTGCCAACTTCGCGACGCCGTTCGCGGACGTTGGACGAGATCGTACTGGCGACGCTGGTCCCGCCCACCACCACCAGAATGCTCAGCACGAACAGCGACATCTGGCTCATCAACCGGTTGATCCCGACCTGTGTCGATACGACCTGCGAGATCGTCACCACCTTGGCGTCGGGCAGCAGTTCGGTCAGTTGCGGCACGAGTCCCCCGGCGGCGTCCTCGCAGCAGCCCATGACCTCGATGGCATTGACGACTTCGCCCGCGTTCGTCATCCGCTGCACTGTGTGCAGGTGAGCGAAGACGCGGCTGTCATCGACGGTCCCGGTGCGAGGCAGCACGGCCAGCACTTGCAGCGACTCGCCGAACAGGTCGATTGACCGGCCCGGCTGCAGGTCCGCGAACTCGGCGACATCGGCTCCGATCACCGCCTCGTTCCCCTTCAACTGGTCGATCGTCCGCTGAGTGGCGAGCGATTCGGGGGCCGCATCGTAGGTCTTCGGCCCGCACGCCGCCTTGGTGCAGCCTTCGTGCTTGTTGCTGAACAGCGAGACCGACTGCCACGCCGCCTTCGCCTGAAACTCACTTTGCGGCAGGATGCCGGTCAGCGTCACCGCGCGATCCCCGAGCTTGGTCGAGACGCACAGCTTCGGCGACAACCGCTCCACGCCCGGCAGGTTCGCGAGCAGGATGCTCGACACGTGCGACTCGGGCAGCGTCTGTGCGGTGAGGTCGGCCGAGTAATAGTCCTGCAACGTCGCGGCCTTGGGCAGTACGAGCACGTTCGCGCCGAGCGACTGCAACTGCGTCCCCACCTCCCGCTCCGAAAAGACGGTGACGTGACGAATGGCCACGAGCGCCGTCACACCCAGCAGGATGGCCAGCGTGCTGGTGAGCATGGCCGACGGCCGCTCACTCAACTCGCGCCAGACAAGAGTTCTGAGGTTCATCTGCTCTTCCTTGAGTTTTCCTGACCCTACCAGCTTGCATGTGCGATCCGCGTTTTCAGGCCTGAAAGGCCGGAGTTATGCCAGCCCTGAGCAAGCGACCATCGGGAGCGCCGCCCAGGGAAACGAATCGAGTCCACGACACAGCCCCAACGGGGCGCATTACATTGAGGTTGCGTTCACATTCCTAATCCGCCCCGTTGGGGCTTGGTGAAACCACGCCTCTGGAACCCAGGGCGGCGCTTCCGATGGTCGCTTGCCCAGGCCTTGCATAACTCGTCCCGTTGGGCCTGAAAAAACTGTCGTCCAAAGTCATCTCCGCGTGGCAGGCGGCTGCGAAGTCGTGCGGGGTGCGGGTTGATGCTGATGATGCTTACAGTTCGGGTCGTCGCAGCACTTGCCCGCCTTGGCGAGTGCCGCAGCGATGTCGTCCTTCGAGGTGAACGCATCGAACTTGCCGACCAGCACTCCCGGCGGAGCGAGCAGCACTGTCGTCGTACCCGTGGCCTTCGCGGCGTCGATCTGCATCTGCTTCAAGAACTTCGCCTCAGCAGGGTCCGCCGCCAGCAACGAGAAACTGACCAGCCGGTCCTTGAAGTGCGGATCGGCCTGGAAATCCTTGAGCGAGGCCGGCGCGGGAGCCTTGGCCGAACCCTGCACACAGACAAACACCAGCTTCCCGGCCTGCAAGGACTTCATGCAGCCCGTCATCGTCGGCGTGACGAACGAGTTCTCGATCCCCTCGGCCGACAACTTTTGGGCGAACATACCCGTGATCGCCCCGTTGGGCGCGACGGCAATCGTCATCGGCATCGGAGCGCGGCTGACATCGAACTTGTCCACCAACGCCTTCTCGGCCGGTTGACCCACCTGCACATAGGCCGAGAGGGCCTTCTCGGTCCTGCTCGCCAATCCCTCTTTCAGGGTGGCAGTCATCGCCTGCGTGGCGGCATCGTTGGTCTTGTAGAACAGCAGGAAAGTGTACTTGCCGTCAGCGGCGGCCTGCTTCAGCGTCGCTTCCGCCTGGGTGGCGGAGGGAGGCTGCACGGTGGTGACCTGTTGAGCACTGACCGTGGCCCACGGACTCACGGTCAGCAGACCGGCCAGCGCGATACCAACACATCGAACTCGAAGTAACATGGCGAATCCTTTCACGAAAGACATCCCTGAGGTTCAAGCAGGGCGGTGGCCAATTCCGAATGGGAAGACTTTGACGGTGAGAGTTCTTTGACGGAAGGTGAGAGTTCTTTGACGGAAGAAGTTGTGAGCGATCCATCGTGATCGCGAAATCTGACACCCGCAGAGTCAGCCTATTTTGAAACGGGCACTGGCCGTGAGTGTTCAAACTGAAACGATCAGAGGAACGGCGTGTTCCCTTTGTTGATCGGCTTGTCTGCGACGAAATAATCGCCCTGCGATGTATTGGGTGACTTCTTTCCATCAAGTTGGCACCGATCCCGTCAGGCGTTTGGCAGCCGAGCCGCTGAACCGCCAGAACAGGCCGGGGTGGACGACGTATTCGCAGATCGTGGACGTGATTAGGCCGCCAAGGATGACCGTGGCCACGGGGTACAGAATCTCCTTGCCGGGCTGTTGGCCGCCGAGGACCAGCGGGACCAGACCGATTCCCGCCGTGAGGGCCGTCATTAGCACCGGGGCCAGACGTTCAAGGCTGCCTCGCAGAATCATCGACTCGGTGAACTGTTCGCCCTCCTCCTTCATCAGATGAATGTAGTGGGAGACCAGCAGGATGCCGTTTCTGGCGGCGATGCCTCCCAGCGAGATGAAGCCGACCATGCCCGCGACCGTCAGGGTTTGACCGGTCAGCCAGAGGGCGAACGCTCCGCCGACGAAGGCGGTCGGCAGGGCGAGCATGATTTGCAGCACGATCCTGATCGATGGGAACTGCGTGTAGAGGACGAGAAACACTCCGGCGAGCGACACCAGACTCAGGATCGAGATCAACCGCGTGGCCTCCTGCTGCGCTTCAAACTGACCGCCGTATTCGATGAAGTAGCCCTCGGGGAGTTTGACCTTCTTCTTCACTGCTGCTTGGATGTCAGCCACGACGCTGCCGAGGTCGCGGTCTGTCGTGTTGCCGCGAATCGTGATGCGGCGTTTGGTTCGTTCGTGGCTGATCGTGTTTGGCCCGGCTCCGTCATAAATGCGGGCGACGGCTTCGAGCGGGACGCGAGCGCCGCTCGGCAGGTCGATCACCAGCCGCCGGATCGCGTCCACATCGGTGCGGTACTCGTCGTCCATCCTGACCACCAGATCGAACGTGCGCGATCCCTCCAGAATGACCGAGACCGTGCGACCGTTGAGAGCCGTTTCGATCAGGCGGTTCACGTGGCCGGGGGTCAGCCCGTGCAAGGCGAGTTTTTCGCGATTGAGTTCGATCCGCAACTGCGGGATCAGCGTCTGCGGTTCGACGACGGGCGGAGCCAGCCCCGGAATGCCGGTGATCGCGGCTTTGATTTCGTTGGCCTTCTTCCTGAGCGTGTCGAGGTCATCGCCGAAGACCTTGATTGCGATTTGAGCCGACACGCCCGAGAGCATGTGGCTGATGAGATGGGCCAGAGGCTGCTCGACCTCGTACTCGATGCCGGGGATCGCTTCGAGTTCCTTGCGCAGGATGGCCAACGCCTCCTGACGCGGCACGCCGCTGTGGGGATTCATCGAGACGATGATCTCGGTGACGTTGACCCCTTCGGCGTGCTCGTCCATCTCGGCCCGGCCGCTGCGGCGGACGAGGGCGTTGATGAGCGGAGGAGTGACGAGTGGCGAGTGGCGAGTGGCGAGTGAAGCAGGTGAAT
>JBBPIS010000040.1:0-52441 GCA_038040225.1 Planctomycetota bacterium | reverse complement strand
GGAGTGCAAAAGGCAGACGCCATCATCGCGGCATTGCTCCCTTTCTTGAATCAGCTCACTGCTCAGAATCAGCCTGCCGTTAACCCCCCTCCGGCAGCAAATCCTCCGGCAGCAACCGCTATCCCTAACGTTCCCCAACCCACCGTCAAGTTGACTGAGGCTTTGGCGACTCTTAAAGCTGCTCTCAAGGAGTACAATGACGATCAGGCCAAGCAGAAAGAGCTTCAGGAGGCTTTGAAGGCCGCCTTGAAGAAGATTGAAGAAGAGATCAACGCAACGGTTCCAGGACAGCCTGCTCCACCTACTCCTCCTGTACCGCCTCAGTGATCGTTGGCTGGTTCATCGATATCGTCGAGTGATCGGCCGCACGAAGAACTGGACGAGCAATTGGAACGGTCTGTCACATCCTTCGGTGAAATGAAATAGCTGTGTCAGTCGAGCAAATTTAATAGCCTTCGGCAGTCACTGCCGAAGGCTTTCTTTTTTATGATCAGCGAAGGACTGGAAATCCAGTCCTTCGCTTTTTTTCGAATTGCCAAGAACCGTCGATGTAAATCGCATCGCTGCGGCAACAATTGCCGAAACTCAGCATGACGCAAGCGAATGGAGTCATTGAGGATAACGATGATATCATCTGTAACGTGACGCTCTAGTCAAGTATGAATGTCAACCACCAATGAGCTTTCAAAATTGAACATTCAAATGTCGTGAACCGAATCTCTACGTAGGACACCGGCGGCAGAGTGGCGGTCGGTCTTTCGATGAAGAACTCAATGATTGGAGCAATCAGATGTCACGGAGATGGACTGGTGTCTTGTCGGTCCTTTCAGCATTGGCTGGAATGGGAATTGGCACGGCGGACGCAGGCTGGCCCTGTTTCGGGAAACGCGAGAAGTGCGAGCCATGTTGCACGGCGGGTGAGTGCTGCCAACCGAAGAGGCATTGCTGTTTCAGTCCAACCGACGCTCCAAGAGGGGAGATCGCATTTGCGATTCCCGGGGTCGTGCGATCAGGGCAAGCCGTACAGGTCTCTGACGAAGTAGTTCGCCGAGGCATCCACGACGCGGCATCGCGTGAATTTCGCCGACTCGATACCGCCAATGGGTCACGCGGACTCTCCGACATTGATCGGCTCGACAAGCTCGAAAAAGACGTTGAGAAACTGGCGGAGATGACAACCAGATTGACTGTCGTGGTCGAAAAACTCGACCGCAAGATCACCCCGTAAAAGCAGTGCAGTCGAGTCGTCAAAACCCTTTTCAAAAAAGTTTCCCAAGTCACATTCTCGCAAGGAAGCCGTGTTATGAAAAAAATAGCTCTTGCCGTACTCCTTTTCGCCGGCGTCGAGAGAGTCGCTCTCGCCCAGGGGGGACGGTCTGCTGATGGTTGTCAAGCTCCCGTTTATTGTGCCCCCAATTGTAGTATTCCTCCGGCAAACAATCGCGGTCTGGACGGGCCGCGCGGTGCCTATGTTCGTTCGCCAGAAACGGGGGAACAGTCGGGTGAATCCACAACCTACGGTTGGCGAGGCCCTGGACTTCGACTCCCTGCCGTTTCGTTTGAATTTCCAGAACTGCGTTTGGGTGGGCCCGTGAAATATCGTCGGAATGCAGAAATGCATGTCGAAGGCTCACGGGCACCTTGGGTTGATGGTCGCGCGCTGGAGTTCAATCAGGTTCCGCGAAGCGTCGAAGTCAATGACCGTTCTATTGATCAGCAACCGCGTGACATCTGCGTGCCTCCGGCACCGGGATGTACAACGGCAACTGAGAAGCTGCTGCGAGAGGAACTGACTCGCAAAGAATCTGAGATCCGACAGATGCACGAACGATTCGGGCAACTCGAATCGGCGGTCAATCGGTTGGCGGAGTCTCGCGAGCGTGAAGTTTCGATGCCGGTTCGTCGACAAGCCGCTGCATCAACAATTGTTGAAGCTGGCTATACCGAAGATGCCTATGAAGAAGAACATCAGCAACCGGTCAAATCAGTGGTCTCAATGCGAGCCAGCCGTTCTACCGCTGCTCCGGGAATGCGACCGGCTTCAGCGCCGCGACCCTCGGCACCAACTGGGCGAAGTGTTGCGCAACGAGCAACTGCTCCAGATGAAATTAGGGCGGAGATTCCTCAACCCAATGTTGGCTTCTCGCAGATTGTCAATGAAGACGAAGCGAGCGAACTTGACCGACAAGGACTTGGGATTTGGAAGGGTGACGGGCAACGACCTGCTCCGAAGCGTGGCGATGGTTCCGCCAAGCGTTCGTCCCGTTGAATTCCAACAGTTGATCGCATCTCAAACCCCGGACTTGTCACAAGTCTGGGGTTTGTCGTTCTTTGATGCGGCTTCACAAATCGAGGTTCTCACCAATTCATGGGGAGGCAATCACGATGCCAGCGTGTTGCCGGAGCAAATTGTCTGTTGTTCGGCTCAACGGCGACGCCTCGCTTCGGCTTGTCATGTGACTTGGCCGACTTCCCAGTTCTGCCAGCGCCGCCAAGCGAGGGTCACCGAGTAGAGGCCAGCGATGGTGGGGATGAGGATTGCCGGTGACTGCCATTCGTGGAGGTGAGATTGAAGCAGGATCGGGATCACGATGCACAGCACGACCGCGATCCAGGCGATGCATGCTACGAGCGCAATTTGCCACAGTGACGTCAACGTGAACATCCACATGCCCACGGCGAAGATGATGCCCATGATTCCGATGGCAAGGACTGCGGCCAGGGTAACATGCATCATTGACCAACTCCCCAGTTGACCGGTCCATTGCAACGCGGCACAAAAGGCGATCGCGACGAGCAGCACCGGTGCGATCTCCGAGGCGACCCCTCGAAACCACGTGCTGGCCCAATCGCGGCGACTCGCGGGCCGCAGCAGTTCCATCTCCTGCATCGGGCGGCGCTGCCAGGCGAACGCCAAGGGCATGATCAGGCCGCCTCCGAGGAGTTGAAAGACGACCGGAGCGGTCGTTGCCGATCCGAATTGAGACCACCATTCGGGAGCCAGCCACGCCACCGGCACGCCGATGACAATCAAGCACACCACCAAAAACACAACGGTCGCTTTCAGCCATTCCCCGAGCATGCTTCCCGCGCCACCGAGACGCCACAGGGCGACCGATGTCGTACTCTTCCGCTGTTGCATCTGTTCGATAAAGCGTTCAATGCGTGAATCGAACCTTCGATAGGCGAATGCGGGCTTCTTTCCCTCGCCAGTTCGTGCCGCAACCACGCTCCTGCTCCATTCGGTCCAGCCGCCGATGTCGAACATGCTCAGTGGCACATTCCCGCAGCCAGACTCTTCGAGATCGTGTTGCAACCCGATTTGCCAGGCGACGAGATCAAAGGCTCCCCACAACGAACCGGCCAGCAACATCAAGGTGAGCCACGGATACTGACCTCGTAAAAACCAGTCGAGTTCCGCGCCGAACAGGGTGCTCACAAGCTGGATTCCGAGTACAGGAAACACAGTGAGTGAAATGACAACTCCAAAGTTGTTGAATCCCGGCATTTGGTAGCCGTTCATACCAGTCATCAAACGCAACAGCCTCGTCGCCGATGCCAGCAGGAAGACGGACGCCCCACACATTCCCATCGCCACGAGGATCGAGCAGCCTGCCAACAGGTAAAGGCTGAGCGACATGAGGAACAGTGCGACGGAGCCGCCGACCACGGGACTCACGTGAGACCGCGTGAAGTGTGGCGTCAGCATGCTGGCCGGTGTCACGAACTGTGACGACAACTGAATCGACAGCAGCACGATCACCAGCAGCCTGCCGATCAGGATCGTGGCCGCACGTTGTCCGCGAACCGGATCGAAGGAATTCGGACGGACTCGCAGGTTCGGCAATGCCCGTTGCACCGAAGCGACATCAGGAAAGTCCGGAGGCAACTCCAGTACGAACAGACGTGTTAGGCTGGGAAAACCTCGTAGTGAATCGAGCATCTCCGCGGGCCGACGATGTTCGAGAAGCACGAGCCGAGTGGACAGGCACGTCAGACGAGGTAACTTTCGCCACTCGTTCAATCGCAGCAGGGAAATCCCGCTCTCATCATCACAAACCAATGTTCGCAGGTTCGGCGGCCAGTCGAGCGACGGGGCGTCATGCAACCCGTGCAGGCTAATAATCTGGAGATACTCCAGGCTGGTCTCGTTCCTCAACGGACGCAGGCCATCCGCCGTGACTGCTTCCAGGTTGTAGAGCGTCAGCGACTTCAGATCGTACAACTTGCACAACTCCGCGAGTTGGTCATCCGAGATGTTGTCGAAGATGGT
This sequence comes from Planctomycetota bacterium, assembly GCA_038040225.1. Classification (GTDB taxonomy): domain Bacteria; phylum Planctomycetota; class Planctomycetia; order Planctomycetales; family Planctomycetaceae; genus Schlesneria. The sequence goes on along the minus strand of JBBPIS010000040.1, from coordinate 48,168 downwards.
CAGAGACTCCAGCCGCGGAATCGCACCCGGAGTCCACAGTGGTTCGCAGTGATCAAGTTCGGTGATGATGTTCAGACTTCGTAATTTGGTCCAGTCAACTTGGCGACCGTCATCCTGGGGGCTCAACCAGACCGCAGGGGATGGCTGCGGTGCGGATGGCACAGCCGATGTCATGAAGTTGGGGGGCTCGGTCCAGATGAACCACGCGAACGAGACGAAAATGAATCCAGCTCCCGCGACCAGTGCCCAGAGCAGCCAGCGCGTGCGGTACGACCGCCACACCGCACCGAGCCGACTGGGACGACGGATACCGGTCAAACGCGCAGGACGATCAGCCATGATGCAACTCCAGGAAGATGTCTTCGAGGTTCAGGTCTTCCACGGTGACATCGGCTCGCCATTTGTCTCGCAGTTCATCGACGAGGTTCTCATCGAGATCAGCCACGGCGGTCAGGGCTTGGCAACCGTTGACCTCGGTCCGTAAAGCGCCACGCACGGCGAAGTCCGGTGGGAGGTCGTTCGCGGCGGTGACTCGAAGTCGTTTGACGCGGTCTTTCACCGCATCGAGTTCGTCGAACAGGACGATGCGGCCGTGCTTGAGAACCGCCAGATGTGACGCCACTCGTTCGAGGTCCGACGTGATGTGCGTCGAGAACAACACCGTGTGCCGCTCGTCCTGACAGAGTTCGAGCAGCGAACGGAGGAACTCGCGCCGCGCGACCGGGTCGAGACTGGCCACCGGCTCGTCGAGCACGAGTAACTCGGGGCGATACCCGAGCGCCAGGACCAGCGCCAGCTTCTGCAACTGGCCGGGCGAGAGGGGCGCGATGCGATGCTCGCGCGGCAGTTCCCAGCGGTCGAGCAGCGTCTCGACCCACGTCGAATCCCAACTGTCGTAGAACGCTGACGTGTAGGCCACGACGTGCCTGACCTTCATCCACGGATAGAGTCTGACAATCTGCGGCACGTACCCGAGACGACTCTTTGCCGACGCACTCAGGTTCCACGGCTCTTCCCCGAGGAGGCTGATCGTCCCCGAAGTTGGTCGTAGCAGTCCGAGCAGGCACTTGATGAGCGTCGATTTTCCCGAGCCGTTCGTGCCGACGAGGCCCACAACCGCACCGGCCGGGACATTCAAATCGACTCCCTGCAGCACGGCCTTCGACCCGAAGGACTTCTTCAGTTGCCGAGTGCAGATCACAGGTGTTGAGTTCACCGAGGCAGTGTTCGCAGGAGACGTCATGACTTGCGTTCCTTGAGGACAGACTTGACCACGGCCAGCGTCTGGTCGTCGGTCAGCTTGAGTTGCCACGCCCGCGTGGCCAGTTCTTCGGCGAACGGCTTCAATTCCAGTTGCCTCTCGCCCACGGGAGTCTTCGGTGCGGCCGCCGCCCCGCGCGTGGCGGCCTCGGGGACACGCATCCCCAACCCGCGCTCACGCTCCAGTACGCCGTCGGCTTCAAGCCGCGCGTAGGCCTTCGAGACGGTCATCATGTTCACCTCCAGGTCGGCCGCCATCTGGCGGACGCTCGGCAGCCGGTCGCCCGGTTTCAGCCGGCCGCTCGACACCAGCGCCCGAATCTGGTCCATGAGCTGCCGGTAGATCGGCACTCCGGAGGTTGGCTGCACGGCGAATTCGAGCGAGGGCGTTTGCATGACTGTATTACGATAGTAATGCACTACCCCGGCGCAGTCAAGTGGCTGGCGAGAGAATCTTCTGACCATGCCGGATTGCAGGTGTTTGCCGCAGAGTAGCCGCAGGCTTCAGCCTACGGTCTCGAAACCCGGATTCCGCAGTTGTCGCTGAGCGACAATTGAGGGGAGACATGTCGCGGTCAAGTGTCGCTCCGCGACACAGAACATTCGTCGCACATCACCCGTGGGCTGAAGCCCACGGCTACCATCGGATGCCGCTCCGCGGCAAAAACCGACCACGATTTACTGACTCCTGCAATCTGGTGGGGTCAGCGAAACTTTCAGCGAGACGGTCCTCAGTTACTTTGTCGGTGGTCGGTGGGCATCGACCTTGCCGTGCATCGTGTAGAGCAGGAACTGGCGGCCGTCGTGGATCAGGAGGCCGCTCGATTTGTTCTCGCTCAACGGGCGCAGCGGGTTGCCCGCGTACTTGGTCCAGTGAACCAGATCGGTCGACGTGGCGAGGCCGGTGGACCAGAGGTTCGGCTGCGTCGGATCGTCATTCTTCTTTGTGCCGTGAATGACGGCGTAGTAGCGATCGTGGTGCTTGATGATCTGATTCATCGCGATCAGGTCACGGTCGTAGTCGGCGGGGCCGGGCGACATCACCGGCTCATCCTGCACGTTGGTGAAGACTTTCAGGTCGCGAGACCTCGCCAGCCAGATCGCCTTGTCGCTGCGTTCGTAGAACAGATTCCAGACGCCGTCCTCGAACCAGGCCGTGGGAGTGCCGTACGCTCCGTCCGAGATCGGCTCGCCGTTCTTCAGCCTCACGTCGAGCGTGCCGATCCGCTGCCAGGCGATACCGTCGCGCGAGGTCAACAGTTGGGCACGGTCCTGCTCCCCCTCGGCAAACATGTACAGCGTTCCTTCGTGGGGGATGACGCAGACGTCCTCGACCCAATGCTCTTTGTAGATCGGGTTCGCGGGATGAGGCTGCCACGAGAGGCCATCGCGCGACGTGGCATAGCCGAGCATCTTCTGGCCCGGCCGAGTGCCGTCGTAGCCGGTGAACCACATCCGCCAGAGATCGGCTTCGCGAATGATCCAGCCTCGCTCGCGAAGCTTCACGTCCCAGTGGCCTTCGCCCTGCGCGGTGAAGACAGGGTTTGTGGCGATCGGCTCGAACTTCGTCAGCTCGGGTGGAAAGAGCTCGTCGGCCAGGCAGGGGGCTGGCGCGAGAGTGAGTGCCAGCACAATCAAAAACGTGTGTACATGGCCAACAACTGCGATGCGATTCGTCGTCATGGATGGCTCCTTGTGGACGACGACTATATCGCGTGCAGCATTCCGCAGGGTACGCAGCGGGTTCCACATCAGGGGTCAGGCACTCCAAACTTCAAACGGCAGCGGAGCAGCGCCTGAACAGTCAATTACGAAATCTACCGCTGCCGTTTGAAGTTTGGAGTGCCTGACCCCGGCTTGTGCGCGAAGCAGCCCAAACGTTCGGAACGGTCGGGCTGCTGAGTGTGATCTGATGAGAAGACCGAGCTTCAACGTCCGCTGGGTTTCGTCGGAGTGCTGCCGCCACTCCCGGTTGGTGCTTTTGCTGCCGGAATGAATGCGTCACCGATTGTCCCCGTGCTGTTGCCGAATGGGGAACCAGCAGGCGGTTGTGAGGCTGGTTTTGGTTCGCCGGATCGTCCACCCAAGTTGTTTGATGTCTTCGACGGAGCTGCCTCCTCTTGAGCGAGTTGATTCAGCAACTCGACGATCTCGTGGTGAACTCGCTGGTTCTGGCGGATGATCAGGGTGGTCTTGCCGGCCCACGCCGTGCCGCCCTCTCCATCGCGTGCTTCCCATCGAGCGTTGGGGATCAAACTGGTGTTGTTCGATCCCGTGCCTCCGCCAGTATTGCGAACCGCACCGTTTGTCGGTGTGGCGACTCCGCCGCTAATTCCTTCACCGGAGGTCGGCACGCTACTGCCGCCCGCTTCCTTGCCACCATCAACACCACCTCCAAATGAATGAACAGGGACATCGGCGACACCGACGATGATTTCGAGGAGTTCTTTCGGAAGTAGATGCGGAATGCGACCGACGTTGTAGACGCGGGTCTCCATCATCTCATCGGTCTTATTCCTGGTCGTAATGAACAGCACTTCGTCCTTGATGACGTAGTCGAGTAGGAGCGGTTCGAGAATCAAGTTCAGGGCGCTGCGCAGCCTGATCCCGCTGAGACTGAGGTTGATCAGTTGATCGGTAGCGATTCCATCAGCGGTGAGTGCCTCCTTGTCCAGGAAGAATTCGATCTGATGGAGTTCCTTGAGGAAATCGAGGACTTCGGCCAGCGGTGTGTCTACGAAGGCAATCTCGGTCGGATCTGTCATTGCCTGGTCGATTTTGACAACCGAAGGACTACGCGGCTTGAAGTCCCATGTGGTCGAGGCATTTGCGATGGACGATGTCGCACTCGCGGTGCCTCCCGCACCCGAACCGCTTCCGCCAGCGAAACCTGATGCGCCGTTTCCTTCATCCCCAAGACCGGGCAGTTGGGGAGGGGCCTGACCCGCATCGAGAACCGCTTCACCAGCATTCGGATCGGCGGTGAGTGCCGTCATCTCCAAACTTCGCGACGATGAACTGGCCAGGGGTAGCGTCGAAACGATCCCCGCGTTGGCCCGGCCGGGTAGATGGTTTACGAGGAGTCCGGCCCCTCCCAGTCCCAGGGCCAATGCGCCGGTTGTCAATCCGATTGCCAGTCCCGTTTTTGTCAGAGTCGTCATGGTGGCCAGTTCCTTTCCGGAGAGTTCGAGGACTCGATCCGAGATCAGATCGAGAGCAGAAGGGTTCGCCGAATTCCACGCGAGGCCCGTTTGGACCGTCGCCTCAATCAGGGCTTCCGGACTCGTCGCCTGAGCCGTTTGTTGTGTCAGTTGCACCGCGACCAGTGTGGCCCACATCAGACCGCCGCGCCGAATGAGCCCCGCCCGCAGCTTGTCCTTGCCGCGTTTGAGCAATCCATCCACGGCATCAATCGTAATTCCCAATTCGCCGGCCACTTCACGTGGCGACTTTCCGACGAGGTATCTCAGCACCAGCGGTTGCCGATACCGATCCGGCAGTGCGTTGAGTTCCGCATCCACCAATTGTTGGTCGTAGCGATTCACCAGCTCCGTCAGAGTGTCGTCACCGAGACCCGATCGACTTGTGAGGGAGTGATCGTCCACCTGTTCCGTCTCCCGCCGTCTCTGTTTCTGCTGGGCGACTCGCACGGCCAGCCGATAGGCCACGCCGTACAACCAACTCGCCAGCGACGCCCGCTTCTTCACCCGAGCCGCATCCCGCACAAACACGAGGAACGTGGCTTGAAACACGTCATCGACGTCGTCGGCATTTCCGAGGACTCGCCGGCAGACACCCATCACCACACCGCTGTGTCGTCGTACCAGCTCGGCGAACGCCGCCTCATCCTTCACCGCCACGAAACGAGCGACCAGGTCGGTATCGCTTCGCGCGACTTCGACTTCCACCGGCGCGGCGTCTTGTGCGGCGATGCTCATCGTTCTGCCAGTATAGTGCGTGAGGAAGCCCGATTCCGGCGCGCAATTTCTGAAAAATGTTGGTCGAGAACCGCAACCAACGGACGTTGATGAATGCATCGGTCACCATTCGACTTCTTGCCTGTTCCCTTCGTGCGGCGCGGCTGGTAGGATTCGCCCCCAACTTTCGACGTTCCGCACGATTCATGGAAGGAGTCGCTCTTGATGCCGAACCGATTTGTTCTGGGTGCTGCAGCCGCCCTGCTCGCGCCCGTTCTCTCCGCCTCTTTCTCTGCCCCACCTCTTCACGGAGCTGAAGCGTCCAAACCCATGAAGATCACCACCATCGAAGGAATCAGTGAGCATCGCCTCGACAACGGATTGAAGGTGCTGCTCTTCCCCGATCCGTCGAAGCCGACCGTCACGGTGAACCTGACGATTTTTGTCGGCTCGCGCCACGAAGGCTATGGCGAGGCGGGGATGGCTCACCTGCTCGAGCACATGGTGTTCAAGGGCACGCCCGATCATCCGTCGGTGCCGAAGGCCCTGCAGGCGCGAGGTGCCCAGTTCAACGGCACGACGTGGCTCGACCGGACCAACTATTTCGAGACGCTTCCCGCCAACGACGACAACCTGGAGTTTGCCATCCGCCTCGAAGCCGACCGGATGATGAACAGCTTCATCAAGGCGGAAGACCTCGCGTCCGAGATGACCGTCGTGCGGAACGAGTTCGAGCGGGGCGAGAACTCGCCGCACTCGATCCTCGGCCAGCGGATGACGAGTGCCGCGTTCAACTGGCACAACTACGGCAAATCGACGATCGGAAACCGGGCCGACATCGAGAAAGTACCCGTCGACAACCTGCGGGCCTTCTACAAGAAGTACTATCAGCCGGACAACGCGATGGTCGTCGTGGCCGGTCGGTTCGATGAGGCCAAGACGCTGGAGTTCATCGGCAAACACTTCGGCACCATCCCGAAGCCGACTCGCAAACTGGAGGCGACCTATACCGAAGAGCCTGCTCAGGACGGCGAGCGAACCGTCACGCTGCGTCGCGTGGGCGAGGTGGCCGTTGTCGGCGCGCTCTACCACATTCCGTCGGGCGGCCATCCCGACTTCGTGCCGGTGGATGTCCTTGAATCGATCCTGACGATGGCTCCGTCGGGCCGCCTGTACAAGGCACTCGTCGAGCAGAAGAGGGCGTCCGACGTTTCGGGAGCCTGCTTCTCGCTGCACGATCCCGGCATCATGCGGTTCATGGTGGAGGTCGCGGCGGGGAACACTCCCGAAACGGTGCTCGATACGTTCCTCGACACCATCGACGCGGTTGTCGATCAGGGGGTGAAGGACGAGGAAGTCGAACGGGCGCGCCAGCGATTGCTCAAACAGCGCGAGCAGGAGGCGTCGAACAGTGCTCAGATCGCGATCGGTCTCAGTGAGTGGGCGGCCCAGGGCGACTGGCGGCTCTACTTCGTGTACCGCGATCGGCTGGAGCAGGTCACGGCGAAGGATTGCAATCGCGTGGCCAGGGCCTATCTGCAGGCGAGCAATCGCACGGTCGGCCTCTACTATCCGACGAAGGAAGCGCAGCGGACGCCCATCCCCTCCAAGCCCGATCTCACGGAGATGATTGGGGAGTACAAGGGTCGCGAAGACACGGCTGTCGGCGAGGCGTTTGATGTCGCTCCGATGAAGATCGAGAAGCGGACGAAACGGACCAACATTGAGGGGTTGCAGGTCGCGCTCCTGCCGAAGAAGACGCGAGGCAACACCGTCGTGCTGCGACTGACGCTGCGATACGGCACGGACAAGTCGCTGTTCGGCTTGGACAAGGTCGCGTCGTTCCTGCCGTCGCTGATGACGAAGGGGACCAAGCAACTGACTCGCCAGCAGCTTCAGGATCAACTCGACCAGAATCTCTCGTCGATGGGAGCCAGCGGTTCGGCGGGCGAAGCGACGTTCGTGATCCAGTCGAAGCGAAGCAAGTTGCCGGCAGCGCTCGAACTGCTGCGGCAGGTGTTGCGTGAGCCGGTCTTCCCGCAGTCGGAACTCGACATTCTCAAGCAGGGGCACCGCGCGGACCTCGAACAGGCACTGACCGATCCGCAGCAGCTCGCACTCAAGGCCGTGCGTCGCGTGCTGAACCCGTATCCGGTGGGAGACGTCCGCTATTACCCGACCACTGAAGAAGAACTCAAACTCACCGATGAGGTTGATGTGGCGACGATCAAGAAGTTGCACGGCGACTTCCTCGGCGCACAAGCCGGTCAGTTGGTCGTCGTCGGCGACTTCGATGAGGAGGCGACGATGGAATCGGTGTCGGCGATCCTCAAGGGGTGGAAGTCGAAGCAGCCATTCGAGCGGATCGCGCGCAAGGGCGATGTCGAGGTGAAGGCCGATCTGGTCAAGATCGCGACGCCCGACAAGGCGAATGCGTTTCTGTTCGCGGGTGGCGTGATGCCGCTCCGCGACGATGACCCCGACTATCCGGCACTGATGATTGGTAATTACGTCTTCGGTGGCGGGGCGCTCTCATCCCGGCTGGGCGATCGCATCCGTCAGAAAGAGGGCCTGTCGTACGGCGTCGGATCGTCGCTCGTCGCGAGTCCCCTCGATCGGCGCGCGACCATCACGATGTATGCGATCTACAACCCGAGCAACCTCGAAAAGCTGACGAAGGGGATCAACGAGGAACTCGCCAAGTTGATCGCCGAGGGGGTCTCGCAGAAGGAACTGGACGATGCTCGCCAGGGCTACCTGCAACGGCAGGAAGTGATGCGCACCGAAGACAGCAATCTGGCGCAGGTGCTCGAAGCGACGCTGCTCACCGAGCGCACGATGGAGTTCTACGCGAAGCAGGAACAGTCGATTGCGACCCTCACCACGGAGCAGGTTCGGTACGCGTTCCAGAAGCACGTCGATGCGAAGAAAATCCTGACGGTGGTTGCCGGCGATTGGGCCGCCGCCGCGAAGAAGGCGGCCGAGCCAACCGACAAAAAATGACGAGTTGATTCCCTGCCCAGAGAACGTGCAGCCCGGTGGCCTTATGGTCGCCGGGCTGTTTGTTTTGCAGGGCCCTCACAGACCGGTTCGGCAATCCACAACCGACCCATCAGCGTTCGCAATCTCACCCCAAATCTCATCGCCTGCACACAGTTTCTTGACTCGCGCCGGCCATCATTGGCCCGTCGAGGCAACGGCCCGTCGGACATGGAATGTGGAGAGTCCGAAGTCGCTGCCGCCCACGTGGCACGCGAACTGCGTTGAACGGTTTGCAGCTCGGAGTGATACCGGGCGAATGCCAACCGCAATCAACCCGCCACAGACCTTGATCAACTGCGCAATTCGACTGAACACGCCCCCCGCGATTCGTTACCCCTTGCCGACCGCCCGCCGCATCTGGGTGCAACCACCGAGTTGCCATGCGGTGCGGCCCAACCTGTGAAGGAGATGAGGCATGAGTTCCTCGCACACTCGACGGATGATGTTGAAGGGAAGCCATCGTCGCGCCGGACTGCTGGCGGCGACCGAAATCACGGTCGTTATGGCGATGCTGGTCGTTCTCTGCTGGGCCGGTTCGCGCCTGGTTTCTCTCCCCGACGACGAACTGGCGGCTCAGGCCGCCATGTCGCGAGCCTGTTCCGATCGACCGGTCTATCGGCTGGCGATGGAAGAGACCGGGAACCGGCTGTGGGTGTTTCGACCGTCTCAAGAAGTGACCGGATTGAACCTCGTGACGAGTCAGATCGACAAGTCGCGCAGTTCGTCTGGGGTCGCGCTGTCGATGGTGGCGCACAGTCGCGACGGCGCGACGTCGCTGCTGGTGACGCATGACAATTTCATCTGGCTCGATCGAGAGGGACTGGATCCGGTGTGGACGGAATTATCCGTCGACAGCCCCACTCCCACCGATCTGGCTGTTTCGGCGGATGGTTCGGTCGCGCTTGTCGCGTTGTCCGATGGAACGGTTCACGGATGGAGTGTCATCGACACACGGGCCGGCGCGTTTGAGTACCGGCTTCCGCAACGGGGGCGTTTGACGCGGATGTGCCTCAACGGCGATGGCCTGCGTCTGTTCGCGACCTTCAACGACGGGTCGGCTTCGATCCACGACGCGATGACCGGAAATACACTGATTGATTCGCCGAGATTGGACAGCGAATGCACGTCTGCCGTCTGGTCGGACGATGGACGGCGAATCGCGGTGTCTGCGGCGGGCGGATCGGTCGGACTGATCGACGCGGAGTCGGGTGAGCGCGTCTGGAACGCGACGGCGAACTTCCGCCGCGAATTGCTCCGCATCACCGCGCTGGCGATTTCTCCGGACGGACGGTGGCTCGCGGCGGGCGGCTTGAATACGCAGTGCATCGTGTGGGACGTGACCACACCCGACGTCGTTCGCAGGTTGTCGGGGCACGACGGTCTGATTCGGTCGCTCGTGTTTTCACCGCACGCCAATTCGCTCTTCACCGGCGGACTCGATGGTACGATCCGAGAATGGTCGCTGGAATCGTTTGCGACGCTGAGGAAGTTCGAGTGACGGGTGTTCGCGTGAGCCGCCGTCTCACGCGAACAATTCGTGGATCAACTCACCACCCTCGATGAGTTTGATCGGACGGTTGTCGCTCGTGCGGTACTCGTCGTCCGGCTTCATCCCCATGATGTGACAGAGTGTCAGGCACAGGTCGGCGACGTCGATGGCCCGGTCTGTCACGTCAATTCCGTCGGCGTCCGTCGCACCGATGACCTGCCCGCCACGAACGCCTCCCCCCGCGAAGACGACCGGCCAGCCCTTGGAGTAGTGATCGCGACCGCCGTCCGCCTTGATCTTCGGCGTGCGCCCGAACTCACCCATCCAGACGACGAGCGTGTCGTTCAGCATCCCGCGCTGTGCGAGATCCTGAATTAGCGTCGAGTACGCGGGATCGACCTCCGCTGCCAGATACGGCGTGTCGCGGAAGCCGTTGCCGTGCGTGTCCCACCCCGCGTCGTTGCGGTCGCCGGTACTGATGACCTCGACGAAACTGACCCCCTGTTCGACGAGGCGTCTCGCGAGTAAACAGCCCTGACCGAAGTTGGTTCGGCCATACGCATCGCGCAGCACAGCCGGTTCGCGTTCCAGATCGAACGTCTCCAGCCGAGGGCTGAGCACGAAGCGGGCGGTCCGGTCGTAGATCGACTTCTTGTCGGCCACTTCCTTCGCCGCACCAGCGGCCGCGAACTGCGAATCGAATCTGTCGGCCAGAGCCAACCGCCGACGCAGCGTCTCGGGCGCGACGATCGGTCGCACATTGGGCGGCAACGTTCCGGCCTGATCCACATTGAACGAGGAGTATGTCACTCCCAGGACGCCCGCATCGACATCGCGCGTCTTGATGCGGGGCTTGCCAATCCGCACGAAGGCCGGCAGGTCGAAGTCGAGGTCTTCCCGCGCTCGCGCGACGAGCGATCCGAATGTCGGATACCTCAGCGCGGGAGTCGGTCGATAACCGGTGCGCACGTGCGTGATGGCCCGGTCGTGCTCGGCCTCGGGCGTGCGCATCGAGCGAACCACCGCGAGCTTGTCCATCATCATCGCCGTCTGCGGCCAGAAGTCGGCGAACTCGACTCCGGCGACACTCGTCGAGATCGCCCGCGCCGGCCCCTGATTCGGCGAACCGACTTTCGGATTGAACGTGTCGAACTGACTCGGCCCGCCATCCATCCAGAGCAGGATGATCGACTTCCCCTTCTTCCGCAGATCGGCCGCCTGCGCGACGAGCATGTCGCGCCAACCGAGCGTCAACGCCCCGGCCGTCGCGCCCCCGGCAAGGTTCGCCAAAAACTCGCGTCGTCCAAGATAACCCTGCCGATTGACGGCAATGTCCAGCAGTGAGGTCAGCATGTTGGAGTGTCCTGTTCGTCGTCCGTTGGTCCGACGGGATTTCGTTTCAGTTCGATCGACTTTCGAGGAAAGTCGATCCTCAGTTCACAATCGGACAGCAATCGTGTGCCGATCAGGGCATCTTCGCTGTCAGTCAGGTAAATCATCACGGGCTGAACTTCGTCCAAGAACTCGACTGTTCCCAAGAAGATCAACTGTTTCTGAGTGCGTCCATCCGCCAGTTCGATCAGCCCTTCGCTGATCAACTCCAAACCCAGTCGCACGGCAACTGAGGTTGGCAGGCACAGGTATCCATCAAAACCCGTATCGACGATGACAGAGATCGAGAGTTGTTCACGAGAACCAAAGACCAACAGGTTGACTCGCGGTGTCATCGCTCAAATCCCGTAGAACTTGGCGACCGGACCACCATCGACGCGAACGAGATACGACATCTGCCCCGGCCAGCGCGCACGAAACTTCAACGCCGCATCCAAGTCATCTCGTCCCCGTTCATACTCGCCAGTTTCCAAGTTGATCGCCACGACATCGAGAGCATGATCGGGCATCAACTCGCGTTGAATCTCCGCAAGAACCTGGTCCATTCGCCGATCCGCTTCACGCCGTGGCAACAGCTTGGGGATTTTGGTCGTCGTAGTCATGATGCTCACCTCTTCGTTGTGAACTCGGCCGAATTGATGAGACTCCAAAGCAAATCTTCAAACGCCTCGCCTCGATTGGTTTGGATCGAGATGTGTTCGAGGGCGATCTTCGATTCGGGGTCGGTTGGTTTGCGAGCCAGCACGAGTTGGAAGAGGTTGGTCACGGCCTTTGCGTTGTCGGGTTCGGTGGCCAGCAACTTGGAGAGGGCTGTGCCGCTGTCCGGTTTCGAGTTGAGTTGGGCCTGCAACTGATCGTTGTTCATCAGGAGCATGGCCTGACCGAGCGTGCGCGAGATGTCCTCGGGACGCAGCGACGGGTCGAAGCCAAACGTCTCCGAGACGATGTCCTTGGTGCTCTTCGGCGGCGGCGGGAAGCGAATGTCTTTCGTCGGGGCGATTTTCGGAGGGGTGACATTCGGCAGGTTGACGGCCGTGACGAGCGACTGATAGACCTCGTCGCCTCGCAGTTTGGTCGTCCTTGCCGTTGCAAACGGCTTGTCGGACGAGGATGGATGATCGGGCAGTCGCTGCTGATAGGCTTTCGAGTTGACGAGGGTGCGGAACAGGCTCTTGGCGTCGAAGTCTGTGGCGCGGAAGTGGTCCGTCAATTCGCGATGGACTTCGGGAAGCAGTTGGATGATTGCCGCGCCCATGTCATCGGTTGGCTCATAGAAGCCGCGGCCCATCAGACGCGCCCAGACGCGATTGACGTAAGCCTTTGCGAACCAGGGGTTGTCGACATTGGCGATGACCGCCGCCAACTCACGCCGACGATCGAGATCGTTCCTGCCCGGCTCGGTCTTCTGTCCGGTGAAGAACGTCGGGGTCATCATCGTTCCCTTTTTGGTCGGGTCGGCAACGTTGGGCATCTCGTACTCGCCCTTCCCCTTGTCCTTGACCTCGATCTCGCCGCTGTCGTTCCACGGCATCTTGGCCGACGCGCGGACGAAGTACGCCGCCAGTTCGTGGAACTGCTGCCGCTTCCATTCATCGAACGGGTGATCGTGGCACTGGGCACATCCGATCTGCACGCTGAGGAACACCCGAGCCGTCTCGGCCGCGAGCCGCGTCGTATCGGCCCCGTGAAAGCCGACGAAGGTCGCTGCCGGCTGATCCTTGACCTTGCCCGAAGCGGTGAGAATTGTGCGGACGGTCTCGTCCCACGGCGCGTTCTCATTGATCCGGCCTGCCAACCACTTCTCGAACAGCGTGTAATCCAGGAACGTCAGCTCCGGTGGTGGGACGCGATAGCCGATCACATCGGACCAGTAGCCGGCCCAGTTCTCACCGAATTCGGGAGAGGCCAGCAGACGCTCAACGGCCGCCGCCCGTTTGCCGTCGGAAGTGTCGAGCAGATACGTGGCGAATTCTTGCGGAGTCGGTTGCCGCCCGATCAGATCGAGCGACACGCGCCGCAGGAACTGCTCGTCGGAGACGATGTCCGACAGATCGGCCTCGGTGAGCTGCGAGGCTTCGATCACCAGCCGGTCCAGCTTCCCAGGATCCAGCGTGCGCGCGACGGCCAGCGCGGCATCGGCCGCCTCCTGAGCCCAAGCCGGGGAAGTGGTCGGAACGGCCAAACAGATTCCGAGCAACACGGCACTCGTTCGACAGATTGATCGCGGCATGCGAGTCCAACTCCAATCAAGTCCGGAATTCAAAAGCGGCCAACATGCTAGATCGGTCGGTGGGAGGGGTCAATCCGCGAGGAAAATGAGCCGCCCGGCAGAGTTGAGGTGGAACGGCCAGGGATCGCACCGGAAGGTTGGTCGTCTGGTGTGCGGCTGATGGGACGCAGGGGACTCATGGGACCGATGAGTCTCGCATGACTAACATTGTTCCCTACGTCGCATTGGTCCCATTCGTCCCAGGCAACACTGGCCGACCGCTGGCAAACCACAGGGCCAGCTTGAGGTTGGCCTGAGTCCACAGCAGCGGGCAGATGTCGTTTGGAACGTAGCGGCCTTGCTCGCGGAAGTACGATTCGGGACAGCGATAGGCTCCGAACCGCGAGCCGGCAGAGGTCAGTTGTCCGAGCGACCGGTTCAGGTGATGAACCTGCCGCCGTCGGTCTTCGGACTCGCCGGTCCGCTCGCGGCGCAGGCCGTAGTGGATCGAGAGGATCGGATCGAACAGGCACCACTGCGCTTCCAGGCCCGGCTCCAGGAGGCGATCTCGTTCGGCAAGATTGTCGCTGAAATCGGCCGTCCGCTGATCGGCCGCCAGTTTGTCCTTGTAGTCCGCGCACCAGTAGGAATCGCCGAGATACCGCCGGATGCCGTGATCGCCCATCAGGTGCGAGGTTACATCACCCGCGATCTCATCGGCCAGCGTCCCGTCGACGACACAGTACGGATAAATCAGGAACAGCAGTGCCGCGTCATGGCGTCGGCGCTGAGCCGGATCGTCCTGCCGACACTCCCACGGCAGGATCGCCCGGAGTTGACTCAGCCCCTGCTGACAGAGATCCTCGACGAGATCAATCGCCCCGATTTCCAAATTCAGTACTTCCAAGTTCGCGTCACCGTGGCCGACGCTGCCAGCGTCGGTGTGATTCATTGCCGGAGTTTGTTGAAGGACGCTGGCAGCGTCCGCCACGAATTTGGAAGTACTGAAATTCGATCCCGTCGGCAAACTGAGCCAATCCTGGTACGCGATCAAGCCAGCCGTGGCCACGCCGATGCTGGAGGCCGCCACCTTGCGGACTTCTTCCCAGTGCCCGCTGTCCTCGTCCTGCCAGTAGCGGACGATGCGAAAGTACTCGGCGATGTCGGCCAGAACGAGGGCCTCGTCGCGCGAGGGCTTCACGTGCCCGGCAAGCGCCAGTTTCGAGTAGAGCCACAGGAACGCCCCCAGCGCGTCGTTCTGGGCGTGCGACCACTTCTCGTTCAGTTCTTCGAGCCGCTCGCCGTCGAAGCGGATGTGTGGACGGTGCATCGGCTCGTTCGGGTCGCTTCGGCCGGTGATCGCGTCGGTGAAACGATGGCGATGCTTCGCGAAGTAGCTCATCAGCGAGACCATCGCGGCGATCGCCTTGTCTCGTTCGCCCCACACCAGGTGCGCGTGCGCGATGTGGACGTTGTCGCGCACCCACACCGAACGATAGCCGGTGACATCGAACTCGGCCCCGTCACCGGCGGCCGCCGAGAATAGGCCCGAGTTCAGAGTCGGAAAGCGAAACGTCCCGCGTTCCTGGAGGAATTCGAGGACGCGACCGGCATCCTCGGCCAGGCAGTCCTCGCGGATCGCGAGCGGGTTGTCGGAAACGATGGTCATGCAATCCTCAGTTGGAATCAGGCTCGAACCAGAGGTCGCGACATGCGCCACATGGCGACGAGGTACAGCAGCAGCGTGCTGAAGACACCGTGCAGAACGACGAGGACTCGCGAGACGAGGGCCGGTTCCACCACACCGAGCCACTCCAGTGCCGCGTACCACCGAAACAGGCTGATGCCGAAAACGACCGGGATCGCGATCAGCCAGACGTAGTGATACAGCAGCGGCACCTCTGACGGTTTCAGCGGGAAGAGCCACTGGCGCGTCGTCAGATGGGCGCCGCCGGTGGCCGCCTTCAGGAAGTCGAACCACGTCACGGGGGCTGCCGCCGAGATGGTGGCCGCGATCGTCTCGCGGTGTCTCAGGAAGCCGAACCAGAGACCGCAAAACAGCGTGATGTACAGTGACTGCGTGACGAGGGCATGGACATAGACGAAGGCCAGCGAATGCCGCGAATCGAGCAGCACGCGGACATAAGGATTCCCTTCCATCGCCAGATCGGGGCTGTAAGCGACCGTGGTGGCGATGTCGAAGATCGCTCCTCCAATAATGAAGGCCGCTCCGCACCACGACACCATGCGCGGCAGAGATGTCTCACCCTGACTGGCCAGCCGGTCGAGCAGCACGAGCACCAGCAGACCGACCGCCGGCAGCGAGTAGGCCGTATAGATGTGCAGCCGCCACGTATCGAGCTGCCAGTCGTCGAACAGCACCTTCCGCCAGTCGATGCCCGTCGCGGACAGGGCCATCTTCCAGCCACCGTGTCCGCTCATGTTGGCACTGGACAGCATTTGCAGGGCCAGATCGCAGGCGATCCAACTGAGCATCACGCTCGACACGATCAGGAACCGCCGCAGCGTGACATTCTGACCCCAGTAGATGATGGCGTCGTCGGATTGGGACATGAGGACCGCTCCGTGGGTGGACAAATCTCAAAACTTCAAGAACCAAACACCAAACGAATCTCAATGACAGAAATCTCAAAGGGGGAAACAACATGACTGAAGCTGGTGGCCCTCATTCCTTCGCGTTTGGGATTTCTCCCTTTGGAGTTTGAGATTCGTTTGGTGTTTGGTTCTTGGGATTTGGAATTTCCCGCTCGTATTTCAACCGCACGGTTTCTCGCTCGGTACGGATGTCCAGCATCTCGCGGTTGGCCGTTGGGTACAAGACGAAGTAGGGCTGAAGTGACGGATCTTTTCGGAAGGCCACTTCGCGGCCGGAGCGTTTGTCGATCAGACGCAGCCAGCCCTCGCCCCCTTTGGTCGCGGTGTTGTCGAGGTTCGGTTGTCGCCACATCTGGACGAAGACCGGTGCCATGCGCGAGGCATCCAGCGACAGCGGCTCGTTGTCCAACGTTCGACGCCAGGCGATGGACGTGGTGGCGCGGTCGATCGCGTACCACGGGCCGTTCAGAAACGGCAGTCGCCTGCCTCCCCAAATCTGCTCGGTTTGCAGCATCCCCTGGCGCTCGACCGGTCCCGAGAATGCCACGTACCACCGCCACGCATCGCGATGACAGACGATCCGTTCGAGTTTGGCGGGCACGTTGACGGTGAGTGCCTCACCCAACGGCTGGCCTGTGTCGGCCGTCAGAAGGTGCAACAGGCCGCTCGGTTCGACGACGCCGAGTGTGTCGCGGTCGAGCACGAACGGAACGGCCTTCAGCGCGAAGGGACTCGACCAGCGAATTGAACCGTCGCGCGCATCGTGCAGCTCGATCCGTGTCGATGATTTGTTGGTGCCGGGGCCGGTGCTTGTCGCCAGCCACGTCAAGCTGCCACGCTGCATCAGCACGTCGTCGGACGAGGCATTCCACGGGCGGTCTTCGATCGTGCGTCCATCGATCGCGCTCAGCACCTGCAACGTTTGCTCGGCCGTGCGCCACAGGTAGACCCGCTCTTCGTCGCCAAACGTCACGCAGTGAGGCGGAACATCGAGCCGTTCCCACAGGCGTTTTCCCGTCTGCGTGTCGATCGCCACCAGCCGGGCCTGTGACAGAAAGCACAGATAGTCGGGCCGCACGGGACCGACGCGACCCATCGCGCGACCGAAGCCGTCCACCAACTGCTGGCTCTCGTGCCGCAGGCCGACTCGCGCGCGGACCGTCTCGGTGTTCGGCGGTGAAGGGTAATCAAGATAGGGGACCGGCTCTCGTGTGACGCCCGTCGTGTTGAGCGACCACTCCAATTTCTCGTGCGGTTCTCCTCGTTCGTCGAGCGGTGAGATGCAGAACAACTCGGTCCCGAGCCTCAGGATGAGAGTTCGACCGACGCCCCACGCTTCGCACTGGCCGTCGATTGCGAAACTGGAGCGTAGCGGTGGCGACGGGCCGGCCAGCGTGACCCTCCATTTTCCGATATGGCCCTCACCCGCGAAACGCACGAACCGCGCCTGTCGATCGACGGAAACATCGAGCCGGTCGAGCAGACTTCCCGGTGTGGCCTCGACCGAGACCGGGGCGTAATGCACGTCTTCGCCGTGCGGCCTGGATTCGAGTTCCATCTGAGGGATCACGTTCGGCCAGGGATCGACGGGCGGAGAGAGCAGCCGCGCGCGACGTTCGGTCTCCCGCGAATTGGCCGCCAATTCCGCGGGCCATGTCTGACCGTGACCGAGCACCACGCCGGGATGTTCGATCAACACTCGACGTCCGATGGCATCGGCCTCGGTGCGCCAGCCCGATCGCGTGAACAACTCGGCCAGTTGACTGGCTCCTTCCGCAGCGAGGCGTTCGTCGCGCGAGGTGCTGACGGCCAGCAACGCCGGCTCCGCTTTCTTGAGTGTCCGCGCGAACCGCACCGCCGCCGCTTCCGTCAGCAGCGTCTTGCGGCCCCACTCCAGCGGCAGCATCCGGTCGACGAGCCGCTGAACCGCGAACGGGTCTGAATTTCCACGAGCCGACTGCAATTGCGCCGCCAGCGTTCGCTCCAGCCTTTGCAATTCGTCGGCACCACTGTCATCAGGAGCCCTGCGCACCCGTTGTGCGGCATCCGCCAGCACTCGCTCGATGGCTCCCACGAACGCGCGGTCTCGGCGAACGGAGCGCGCCGCCACGCCGTCGGCCGACCATTCGCCAATCGACTTTCGAGCGCTCGTGTCGAGCAATTCGAGACCCTCCAAAAACGACGTCACCGCTTTGACGGGATCGTTGGCGGCCGAGGCTGCTTCACCGACGGCACGCAGGGCGACGAGCCGTTCGTCGTTGGATTCACACAACGCCAGCAACTCCTTGGCCAACGATTCTAGATTCGGTGGCACGCCCTGAGGCTCGGCGAAGGGCGTAGTCGATCGCTCTTCGACGCCACGCCCATCGAAGACTCTGGGCGTGCCACTCGGCCGCAACAGCGCGAGCAGAGCCTCACGACGCAGCCCCTTCGCACCAGGAGTGTCGATATCGAGCAGTCGCCCGCGCGCGGCAGCGGGGTCGCCCGATTGCAGGTCGAGTCGCGCGAGTTCCAGCGCGGCGGTCTCGTCGGTGCGATTGTTGGTCCACTTCGCGAGTGCCTCCTCGCGGGCCTGCGTCAGCAGCGGGAGCTTCACGAGCGACTGATCGGTCTGCGAAATCCAACCGTCGCCGCACGGGATCAGTGTCCCCAACACGGTCTCGGCACTGACGAGGCAGTCGCGGCGCGAACCGTTTCGCAAATCAACGACCGCCACGCCGCCGCCTCGTCGCGGCTGAAGCAGTTTCGTCCCGACAATCGTACCGCGTCCCGAGATCTCGCCCGTCTCGCACCGCCACCGTACCGCACCCGTTCGCAGATCGTGGGCCCGCACCGCCATCGGCTCGATCACGATGGCCAACTCGTCGAAGAGGCCCGTCAGGTGCAACGCGCCGCTGCGCGAGACGCTCCAGAGGGAACGGCCGTCGTTGAGATCAATCGCCTGCAACTTGTCGGACTCGGGTGACGCCAGGACTACCAACTGGGACGACGACAGGCACGTCACCTCGCGCCATTCATTCCACCACGCATCGGTCGCGGGAGTGGCACCGATTCCGTTGACGGGTCGCGTTGGCAGGTCGTGCTGATCGACCGGATAGCGGCAGGCCCACGCGATGCCTCGCGTCACGGGGTCGACCGCGATCAATGCGCCGCTCGCCGTGGGGCAGAGCAGCCGCCCATCGGCGAGCGAGACCGGACACGCGATGCGGCGTCGCGCGACGGCTTCTGCCAGGTGAACCGGCAGGAATCCCAGCGCGATCGACCAGCGCAGGTGACCGGTCTGGCTGTCGATGGCCAGCAGACTCAATTCGTCATCGCGCACGTCATCAGGGTCGTACTCTCGTCGCGCAATGCCGAATAGCAGGTTGTCCAAAGGCAGCGGCGGGCCGAGAAAACGCAAACCGCCATACAGATCGGCTGGCCCCGTGGCCTTGCCACCGATTTGCCATCGCAATTCGCCGGTTGAAATCTCATACGCCGACAGCCGGTTCCAGCGCGGCCCGTCTGCGGTGAGACCATTCTGGATTCCGGGTCGAGGTGCCCCGGTCAGCGGGAAATCGAGTCGCGACCGATCCGGTTCCATCACGGCAATCACAATCCGGCCATCCGTGGCGAGCGAACCGAACACCGAATCGGCCTCGGTCCGACGATGCCACGCACCAATCAAACCGGTCCGAAAACTCTCGTTCTCCAGGTAGAGCGGTCGCTCGGCGATCCACGCGTACTCGGGGTGCGGCACCGGCTCCTTCCAGATCGGTTCGCCCGTGGTGAGATCCAGCGCGGTGAGGTGTTCCATTGTCCGTGCGAGTACCACCCGCCCGACAACGAGCGGACGCATCGCCAACGACGAGACGACTCCCTGCCCGCGAAAGTAGTGCTGCGTGTCGGACACCGTCTTCGCCAGATCGGCCGCCGGCGGGGTGAGCCGCGACCAACTCGGCATCAGCGCGGGGCTGGGGTCCGCGTTCAACACGAGTCGGCGATCAGCATTCGGAGGAAGTGGCGAGCCGACTCGCGCTGCGAGTGCCTCGGTCAGTTCGTTCTGTCGTGCGACGAGCCAGTCGCGCGGTGAGACGTTCTGGCCGGCGAGCGCGATGGCCGGCGCGAGGTCATCGTTCAGCGCGGCTCGGCAAACTCGCGCGGCTTCCTCGGGACGCGTGGCTGCGATGAGTGACTCGATCCGCGCCAACCGCGCGGCTGTTCGTTGAACCTTCGTCGCACGCGGATGTTCTGAAACACGAGCCCACGCGGCCGCCGCCGACTCGTGTTGACTGGCGTCTCGTCGCGCCGCGGCCAGCGTGCGCAGCGATTCCAGGCCAGCGACTGAGTACCGGTGCCGGATCGCAAACGCTGTGATCTCGTCGCGCGAATCGCTTGCGCGCACGATGTTCCACGCATCGCCAGCCGTTCGATCCAGATCGGCTTCGAGCTGCATCCGAACACCGTCCGGAAGTCGCTTGGCCAACTGCCACGCTTCATCGCGGGCGAGCATTGAGGCAGAGCCATTTATTGCGAACGACTCCTCTTCGGCACCGAAGACTCGCGCGAGGAGGGCGGAGGCCGGCCCAAACTCCTGCCGTTCAATACGGCCTCGCGCCGCGTCGAGCCACTGATCGGCCTGCCGATCCTGCGCGATCCGCAAGCCGGCCGAACCATCGGCCTCCGCCGACGCCGCGCCGTTGGGAGGCGCGGCAATCACCTGGGAGAGACAGACGAAGAAGCCGGTTCCCAGCGCTGCGAGAATCGCCAGCGGCATCCGCCTCTGCATTCGCGAGCCAGAACGTGTCATCAATGCCCTGCTGTAGGGGAGGTATCTCAACCTGCCCGGTTCACATGGATTGTTTCTGGGTGTGGCCCCCGCGCCGAACCGGCAACAGATTCTCGCCGAGCAGCCCGGACGCGGCAACCTGCTTCCCGCCAAATTGGTTCCTGCGGTGGAAAACCGATTTCTGTCGAAGTTTACGGCGAAGTCGGGGCAGACGCTTCTCAGCGGTGGCGGCGGCTGCTATTCTCTCGCCCCTTCACCCCGGCCTGCGGGGTTGGTTCGATTGCAATGGAGAGAAAGACGTCATGGCCAAGAACACGCGCAAGGTCAACAAAGCCAATCACGGGAAGCGTCCCGCCAGCTCGAAGGCCCGCAAGGCCAGGCGACGCAAGATGGGTGTGTAGTTGAGACGGATCCGCAACCAGGCCGGTTCGCGTCCCGGGGCACTCGACAACCGAAACGAATTCCACAAGGCGGGGCAACCCGTCTTGTGTCGTTTCCACGGGGCAGGCTTTTTGACGGTCGCTCCATCGGATCCACCGCACATCGCCGCCACGGCCACTTCCCCGAAGCGCGTCCATGAATGGAAGACTCACGCGCGCGTTCGAGTTCATTTCTTGCTGTCGCAAGAGTTGTTCTGTCAAGCTCAACAGCGTGCTCGCTTCTCATCCGTGGGAATGACCTTGTTTCGGCGCGAGGTCGCTTGAATAGCCAAAACTCATCTGGCATAGTTCCCCGCCATCTTGGCCGGACTGCGTGTGCAGTCTGCCGATTCAAGCTTTAAGAGCGACCGCATGAACGGCCCCCTCGCCGCGCTGACGATTCAGCAGTTCCTTGCCGACCGACTGGCTTCCTGGGGAAGTACGGATGTGGTCGCGCTGGTCGCGTTCCTGCTCGCCGCGCTCGTGCATGCCACGCTGCTGATCAGCCTGTTTGCCGTGCTGCCTCTGGTCTACATCTGGCTCGAACGGAAAGTGGCCGGTCGTATTCAGGACCGCCTCGGTCCGACGCGGGTCGGCGGGAAGTTCGGTTGGCTCCAAACGCTGGCCGACGGCATCAAGCTGATTCAAAAGGAAGACCTCGTTCCGGCCGCGGCCGATTCGATGATGTTCCGCATGGCTCCGTATCTGGCCACGGTCGCGTCCTTCGCCGCGTTCATGGTGCTGCCGATCGCGGATGGCTGGGTTGGCGTCGCGGCCGAATGTGGTGCGTTCCTGATCCTGGCGCTGATGTCTCTGGAAGTGCTCGGCATCATTCTGGCTGGTTACTCCAGCGGCTCGAAATGGGCACTCTTCGGTGCGATGCGTGAAGCAGCTCAAATGGTGAGCTACGAAATCCCGATGGCGATCTGCGCGTTGATTCCGCTCGTCATCGCCGGATCGCTCAATCTGCAAGTCGTCGGTCGGATGCAGGCGGGTGGATTCTGGAACTGGTTCATCTTCCATGACCCCTTCGCCTTCTTCGCGTTCTTCTGTTACTTCACGGTCGCCACGGCGAGCGTCAAGCGTGCTCCGTTCGATCTGGCCGAGGCCGAGAGCGAGTTGGTCGCCGGCTTTCACACCGAGTACAGCGGCTTCCGCTGGTCGATCTTCTTCCTAGCTGAATACGCGAGCATGTTCGCGGTGAGCGGCATCGCCGTGTTGTTGTTCCTCGGCGGTTGGGAGACGGGTCTCGGCTTCCCTGAAGCGGCTTTGAGTGGCTTGCAGACTTGGGGCCAAGACTTCCCGGTTCAGGGGTTTGTGTTGGGCAACTACATCGCCAATCTGTTTGGCGCGGCGGTCTTTATCTTCAAGGCGAGCCTGCTGGTGTTGGTGCAGATTTGGGTGCGATGGACGCTGCCTCGGTTGCGAATCGACCAGGTGATGACGACGTGCCTCAAGTATCTCGTGCCGATCAGTTGCATGCTGTTCCTCGGTGCCGTGCTGTGGCCGCTCGTGCTGGCATCCTCCAAGTTGCATCGCCCCGTTATTTGGGGAGCGCCCCTGGTCGCGCGGTCGACTTCGCACGCCACCGATCCAACGAACGCCGTGTCGGGAATCGAGACGCGGTCGGTCTCGACTGTCGCCAATGTCCGCGGGGAGGTGGCGCGATGATCGAGCAACTGCTGTTCTGGGTCTTCGCCATCCTGACGTGCGGCGGTGCGATCGCCGTCGTCGCGACGCAGAATGTCGTCCGCATGGCCTTCTGGCTGGTGGTGTCACTCGGCTCGGTCGCTGCACTGTTCTTCCTGCTGCACGCGGACTTTCTCGGGGCGGCTCAACTGTTGATCTACGTCGGTGGCACGGTCGTGCTGCTGGTGTTCGGTGTGATGCTCACCGCGAGCGGACCGACCGTGCAAATCAAGACCTCTCCCGCCGAGGCGTTCCTCGGGGCGGGCGTCGGGTTGCTGCTGTTGTTTGTGCTGATGTTCTCGATCAAATCGGTTGCGTGGGGCGATCTGGAAAGCCAGTTGCCCGCGAGACGACTCAGTCCGGCAGTGGCCGATTCACTTCAAGCTCGTACGTCGGAGTTCGATGTCTCCGGCGCTGAGGATCCCGCCTCAAAGGCAAAGGCCGACGACGCGGCGGCGGCGCTGGTGGCTCGCAATCAGGCGGGGCGCACCGTGCGTCAACTGGGTCTCAGTTTCTTCGGACTCCGGCCGGACCAGGACTTGAACCGGCCGGCTGGCGGTGCGCTGGCCCCCGGTTTTCTGCTCCCGTTTGAAATTGTGTCGATTCACTTGCTGGTGGTACTCGTGGGGGCGGCGTATCTCGCGCGGGCCAAGCGGAAAGTGGTTCCGGGTTCCCCAACGGAACTTTGATGAGAAGGCAACGACAGCGGCCTGCGGAATGTTCCGTCGGTCGAAACGAGAGAAGAGGCGATTCACATGGGTGACGTGGGACTCGAAGCCTATTTGATGGTCGGAGCGGTGCTCTTCGTGTGCGGCGTCGTCTGCATGGCGACGAAGCGCAACGGTATCGGCGTGCTGATGGGAGTCGAACTCGTCCTGAACGGGGCGAACGTCAACTTCGTGGCCTTCTCGCGCTACACGCCGCTGGGACTGGACGGCCAGGCGACGGCGCTGTTCGTCATTGTGTTGGCTGCGGCGGAAGCCGCGGTGGCGCTCGCCATCGCACTCAACTATTACAACAACCACCTGACCATCGACGTGGACCGTGGCAGTGAATTGCAGGGCTGAGCCTGCCGACTGACAGTGCGATCAGACCGCTGCCGCCTCCCTCATTTTTGTTGCTGACGAATCATCATGGATCCTCAAACCACCGGCGAAGTGCTGAAGAACCTGCTGACGGTGGCGTGGCTGCTGCCGCTGCTGGGGTTCGTCGCCGAAATTTATTGGTTGCGCTGGTCGCATCGACTGAGCAAGTCAGCGGCCTTGTGCGCGGTGGCCTGCATCGGCATCGGTTTCCTGTGCAGTTTCTCGGCCCTGATGGTCTGGGGCAACGCGACGGGATGGGCCGCGCTGGCGCCAGCCGATCACGGTGATGGCGATCATCACGGGACCGGTGCGCATGCGGACAACGCTCCCGCGGATGCGGAAGCGGCGATGGCCGGTCACGCCGAGGACGCGAATCACCCTCACACGGCTTCAAAAGCAGATGCGGCTCACTCACCGAAGGCGTTCTCGGGAACGTTCTACGATTTGGCGCGATTCGGCTCGTTGCGGCTGTCGCTCGACTGGTACATCGACAGCCTGACGCTGGTCATGTTCACGATGGTGACGTTCATCGCCACCTGCATTCACTGCTTCGCCATCGGCTATATGAAGGACGAACTGACCGAAGAATACGAGGACCACCAGGTCCACACGCGCCGCGGCCACTTCACCCGGCCGGGTCGGTTCCATCAGTTCTTCGCCTACATGTCGCTGTTCTGCTTCTCGATGCTCGGGCTGGTGCTCGCAGGGAACATTTTCCAAGTCTTCATCTTCTGGGAACTGGTCGGCATCTGCAGCTACCTGCTGATCGGCTTCTACATCGAACGCAAATCGGCGAGTGATGCGGCCAACAAGGCCTTCATCATGAACCGCGTCGGCGACTTCGGGTTCCTGATCGGACTGATGATTCTCTGGACGTGGTGTGGCACCTTCCAATTTGCCGATTCACCAGACGCTCACCAAGCCGGTTTGTTCACGATGGTGCGCGGACACGATGGCAAATTGGATGTCTCTGACGATGGGAGCCAGGTCTTTCTGCGAGACGCCTCGGGACATCGGGCCGAGCGCGACGGGCAGCCGTCCTCGATCAGCTATCTGCTCCTGATCGCAGCCGGCTGCGGCATCTTCGCCGGTTGCATCGGCAAGAGCGCCCAGTTTCCGCTGCAGACGTGGTTGCCCGACGCGATGGAAGGCCCGACACCCGTATCGGCCCTCGTTCACTCGGCGACGATGGTGGCGGCGGGTGTCTATCTGGCGGGCCGCTTCTATCCGATGTTCACTCCGGAAGTGCTTCTGGTCATCGCCTACATCGGGTGCATCACGCTCTTCGTGGCGGCCACGATTGCGATCGTCGCGACCGACATCAAGCGCGTCCTCGCGTACTCCACGATCAGTCAACTCGGCTACATGATGCTGGCCATTGGTGTGGCGGGTTGGGGTGCGGGGCTGTTCCACCTCGTGACGCATGCCTTCTTCAAGTCGCTGATGTTCCTCTGTTCGGGGAGCGTGATCGCGGGTTGCCATCACGTGCAGGAGATGCCCCGCATGGGCGGCCTCCGTCGCAAGATGCCGATTACCGCGTACACCATGCTGGTCGGAGTCGTCGCAATTTCCGGATTGGCGATCCCGATCGTGAATGTCGGGTTCTCGGGCTTCTACTCAAAGGATGCCATCGTGGCGTCAGCCCTCGCATATTCCGAGTTGAATCCGGTCCACATCCTGCTGTTCATCACACCGCTGGTGACGGCCGGGATCACGGCGTTCTACATGTTCCGGCTGTGGTTCATGACGTTTGCCGGTCAGCCCCGCGATCAGCACGTTTACGATCACTGTCACGAGTCACCCCGTGTGATGACGATGCCACTGATGGCCCTGTCGGTTCTCGCGGCGGGTTGTGCGTGGGGTTGGGGCTTCGGTGGCAACGGCGAAGACGGGCCGCTTTACAAGTTGATCGCCTACAGCGAGACAGTCGCCGCGTCGGAGCCGTATGCTTCGGTGGGTCCGGCCAAGATCACACTGCCGAGCCATCCTCAGGTTCATGCGGTGCATGGACAGGCGGGACTGTTGGCGCTGCTCGCGGCATTCGCGGGATCTGCCGTGGCCTATGTCATGTACGGTGCCCGGGCGATTCGCGCCGAGGACATCCGTCGGCAGTTCTCGGGCGTGTACGACTTCCTCGTCGACAAGTGGCGGTTCGACGTGCTGTATGACGCGATGTTCGTGCGGCCGGTGCATGTCGTCTCGGCGTGGTGTGCGGCGTTCGACAAGCACGTGCTCGACGCGATCCTGCATGCGTGTGCGAAGATCACGGTGGTGACCTCACTCTGGGATCGAAAGTTCGACGAAGGGATGGTCGATGGGTTGGTGAACCTCGTTGGAAGTGTGACTCGTTCGGTGGGGATGTCGCTGCGCGTCGTTCAGACCGGACGTTTGCGGCAGTATGTGATGTGGATCGCCGTCGGCGTGGTGGTGCTGTTCGGTGTGTTGTTTACGACGGTGCCGAAGTAGCGCTCGGCCGGTTTGACTTGTTCGGAAATCCGGCCTCCTGCGGCCGGCGACGTTGGCCTCGCGGCGACTGAAAAGATTGAGAACATCATGTTGAGTACCGATTCCATTCTGACCTTCATCATCTTTCTCCCGGCGCTCTTCGCTCTCGGACTGCTGGCGTTTGACGGCCAGGCCAAGGAGGGGATGCGATACTTCACCCTGTTGGGGTCGGCCCTGACGTTTGCGTTGACCGTGCAGCTCTACATGGGGTTCGATTCGTCTCAGCCCGGCATGCAGATGCGTTGCACCGCTGAATGGATCAAGAACTGGAACGTCTATTACAGGCTGGGTGTGGACGGGATCAGTCTGCCGCTGGTCATGCTGACGGGACTGGTCTTCGTGCTGTCGGCCCTGGCCTCGTGGAGCATCGACAAGCACGTCAAAGGCTACCTGATGCTGTTCCTGATCCTGGAGACCGGCGTGCTCGGCGTGTTTCTGTCGCTCGACTTCTTCCTGTTCTATGTCTTCTGGGAAGTGATGCTGCTGCCGATGTACTTCCTGATCGGCATCTGGGGCGGACCGCGACGCGAATACGCGGCGATCAAGTTCTTCCTCTACACGCTGGCCGGTGGCGTGCTGATGCTGATCGCCATGCTGATGTTCTACTTCAACAGCGGTCGCAGCTTTGACCTGCTGTATCTGGCGGAAATCGCCGCCGGACGGGGATCGGTTCCGGCGTACAGCGAGTCCATGCAGATCGCCGCCTTCATCCTGTTGTTCATCGGGTTTGCGATCAAACTGCCGTCGTTCCCGTTCCACACGTGGTTGCCCGACGCGCACGTCGAGGCACCCACACCGATCTCGATGATTCTGGCCGGCATCCTGCTGAAACTGGGTGGTTACGGCATCATCCGCATCGCGTTCCCGCTCTGTCCCTACGGCGTGCAGTATGCCGCGTACTTCCTCGTCGCGCTGGGCGTGTTCAGCATCATCTACGGGGCCTTCGCCGCGATGGCGCAGACCGACTTCAAGCGACTCGTGGCGTACAGTTCAGTCAGCCACATGGGCTACGTGCTGGTGGGTCTCGCCGTTTGGAAGATCGTCGATGACAAAACGTTTAATGTCGACTACTGGAAGATGGGGATCAACGCCGCCATGTTCCAGATGATCGCTCACGGCATCTCTTCGACGGGCATGTTCTTTATGGTGGGCGTGTTGTACGACCGCGTGCATCACCGCGACCTCAACAAGTTTGGCGGCATTGCCCAACTGATGCCGCACTACACCGGGTTGGCGGCCGTGATCTTCTTCGCGGGGCTGGGACTGCCGGGCCTGTGCGGGTTCGTGGGGGAAATCTTCTCCGTACTAAGCTGCTGGAACTACGATCCGCTGCTGGCGATCATCTCGGCGGCCGGTGTGATTTTGACGGCGGGTTACATCCTGTGGACGATGCAGCGGGTTTACTTCGGTCCCGAGTACAAGGGGCCGCATCCCGAAGGGATCACTCCGATCAATGCCCGCGAGTTGACCGTGGCCTACACGCTGGTTGTCTGCGCGATCGTACTCGGTGTCTTTCCCGGCCTGTTGTTCAACCTGATGGACGGGTCGATCGATTCGCTGGTGAACAGCATGGCGGCGACCTACGACACAATGCACAGTGCGATTCCAGTTCCGGTCGTGCAGACCACTCTGGTTCAATGATGGTTGAGGTGCGCGGCGTCGCACGGTGCGGGTCGCGTTTGAAGTTCGAGTTGCGGCGGTTTGAGATCGGCCTTCCGGCGAGTGTCGGTTCCCGTTGAGAGCGTCATGGATTTTCAGTCACTCTTCCAGCAATTCCTCAGTGGCGACGCGGTGTCCCAGGCGTCCACGTATCGTTCGCTGATGCTGTTCCTGCCCGAGCTGATTCTGTCCGGCTCGATCGTGCTGCTGCTGTTGGCCCGGTTGACCAGCCTCGACAAAACCGTGCCGACGCATTGGATCGCACTGCTGGGCGGCATGACGGCTTTCGTCGTGGTGCTGCTGCAGTTTTACGCGATCAATATCCCGGAGCTTGATCGTGAACTGCATGCGGGACTGCTCAATACGCTCAGTTCGCCATTCATGGGCGGGCCGACGGAGTTGTTCACCGGTCTGGCCGTTCACGATATGTTCTCGATCTTTCTGCGGGGCTTCCTGTTGTTCTTTCTGGTCTTCGTGATCGCGCTGACCGTTCTCAGTGGCATTCCCGACCAGGAGGATGCTCCCGACTTCTACACGCTGCTGTCGGGCGCGGTTGTCGGAATGATGCTGATGTCGAGTGCCAACCATCTGCTCATGCTGTTCCTCGGCATCGAGATGGCCAGCGTGCCGAGCTATGCCCTGACCGGCTTTCTCAAGGGACGCCGGCAGAGCAGCGAGGCGGCGCTCAAGTTCGTCGTGTATGGAGCCGGAGCGGCGGGAGTCATGCTGTTTGGAATCAGTCTGTTGGCCGGACTGACCGGGACGGCCGAGTTTTCCGAGTTGGGCAACAGGTTGCAGGCGATCTTCACGTCAGGATTCGGAACGCAGCATCCCGAAGGCCGGGTTGTGCTGCTCGCTCTCTTGATGATCGTGGTTGGTTTCGCGTTCAAATTGTCTCTGGTGCCGTTTCACTTCTGGTGCCCCGATGCGTTCCAGGGTGCCTCCGCGGAAGTCGCCGGTTTTCTCTCCATCGGTTCCAAGGCGGCCGCGTTCGCGCTGCTGGTTCGATTCTCGATGGCCGTCACGGGGGGATCGGCCGGTGTGTTGCATGAGTTGTCGCTGGTGTTCGGTCTCGGATTGGGAGTCCTCGCAGTCGTGACGGCGACGTTTGGCAATCTGGCCGCGTATTCGCAGTCGAATGCCAAACGGATGCTGGCCTACTCGACGATCGCTCATGCGGGTTACATGCTCATGGCGGTGTCGGCTCTGCTGGTGTTGCGGTCCGCGACGAGCGGCATCACCCCGGATCAGTCGGAGCGGGCCATCGAAGGACTGCTGTACTATCTGGCCGTCTATCTGTTCATGAATCTCGGTGCGTTCGCCATCGTGGCGCTGATTCGCAACCAGTTGTTCAGCGAGGAGATCGACGACTACAAGGGCCTCGCCTTTCAGTCCCCGCTGCTGGCGGTGTGCATGGGGTTCTGCCTGTTCAGCCTGGTCGGTCTGCCGCCGCTGGGTGGTTTCTACGGCAAGTTCTTCATCTTCGCAGCGGTGTTCGACGCCACGCAGGTTCACTGGTTCATGTGGGTCGTGCTGGCGGCGGGCGGTCTGAACACGGTGCTCAGTCTGTTCTATTACATCCGTGTCATGAAGGTGATGTGCATGGAGGCCCGTCCGGCCGATGCCCGCCCCGTGTCACTGACGTCTCAGTCGTCCTCGGGCCTGTACGTGATGCTGGTTTCGGGGATGGTGCTGTTGCTGGGGATCGTGGTGGAACCGCTGAGCCGCGTTGCTCACCGTGCGGCCGAGGCGTTGTTTTGATCGCGTCGAATCCGCTTTGTCATTGATGGCTTTGAACACTCGCTTGGTCTGCCTTTCGGATCGCACATGGCCCGCATTCAACACAACCCGAAGCTGAATCAACTGGTCGTCGATCTGGGACGCAGCCTGCTGCAGTTCGTGGGCGAAGTCAGCCCGTGGACTCCCGCCAGCGCGACGGTCGCGCGCGAGGCGGTCGCTCGTCTGGTCAGCCAGCAGCAGCGCGATGTCACTCGTCTGACGGACCTGCTCGTCGCACGGGGCTGCCCGATCGACTTCGGCATGTACCCCGCCGACTTCACCGATCTGCACTTCGTGTCACTGAAATCGCTGTTGCCCCGAGTGATCGCCAGTCAGGAAGCTCTCGTCGCCGAACTCGACGAGGCGACGCACACGTGTATCGACGATCCCGAAGCGGTGACCGTCCTCGGTGAGATTCTGTCCTCCGAGCGGGCTGGCACCGAAGAATTGAAGACGCTCAAGGCGTAGGTTCTCGATAAACTCGGTGGAAGGCGTTCTCTTCAGTCACTCGCCCGTGGCCCAAGCGAGGGCTGGACTCACGAACTTCTCGAAGCCCTCGCTCGCGCGTCGGGCTGGTTTTGAACTCTCGCCCGCCGGGGTCTCGACGATGGAATGGATCGACACGCACTGCCATCTCGACGAGGAATCGTTCACGCAGGACTGCGAGGAGACGATTCAGCGCGCGGTCGATGCCGGTGTGAGGACGATGCTGGCCATCGGCATCACGCTCGACAGTTGCCGCCGCGTGATCGAACTGGCTCAAAAGTACGACAGCGTCCATGCCATCGTCGGCCTGCATCCCAATTACATCTCCGCCGCGCAGCCGGGTGACTGGGAGCGGATCGTCGAACTGACGAAGGCTCCGAAAGTCGTGGGCCTCGGCGAAACGGGACTCGACAAATACTGGGACCACTCTCCGATCGAGTTGCAGGCCGAGTACTTCGATCGCCACCTGGAGTTGTCTCGACAACACGATCTGCCGTTCGTCGTGCATTGCCGTGAGGCGGAGGCCGAAGTGGTCGCGCAGTTGCGGCGACATGCCGAGCGCGGCCCGCTCCGCGGCGTGATGCATGCCTTCTGCGGTTCGGCCGAAACGGCGGCAGCGTGCCTCGACATGGGGATGCACCTGTCGTTCGGAGGCATGGTGACGTTCAAAAAGAACGAAGCCCTGCGGCAGGTCACGATCGCTGTTCCGCTCGACCGAATGCTCGTCGAAACCGACTCGCCGTACCTGGCCCCGACGCCGTTCCGGGGCAAGCGCAACGAACCGGCCCACGTCCGACTGACCGCCGCCTGCCTCGCCGAGTCGCGTGGCATTTCCAAGGAAGAGGTCGCCGCAGTGACAACACAGAATGCTCGACGTTTGTTTCGGCTGTCGTAAGGCGAGCGGAAGCAAGAATTGGACTTGGAGGATGGGCAAGAGTGCCGCTTACGACAGAATTACTGTAGTCCCGTCGCTCCGCCGACGGGACGGGCGGAGACGAGCGCCCCGCATGCGTGTAAAGCATTTCCGCATCGGTCCCGTCGGCGGAGCGACGGGACTACAGTAGGAGCCTACATGGCCGGGAAGCAAATTCGCGAAGTGCTGGGCAAGGGGAAGTTCCTGCGGCTCGTTCGTGAAGGGCGTTGGGAGTACGTCGAACGGAGCAACGCACGAGGAGCCGTCGCGGTGATCGCCGTCACGGCCGAGCGCGAGTTCATCCTGACCGACCAGTTCCGCCCCGCCGTCGGCCGCCGCGTGATCGATCTGCCGGCGGGCCTGAGCGGCGACGTGAAGGGTCAGGAGGGCGAAGCCTTCGCCGTGTCGGCCCTGCGCGAACTGATCGAAGAGACCGGCTATCACGCCGAGAAACTGGAGCACCTCGCCGACTGCCCCTCCTCGCCGGGGCTGGCCTCCGAGATCATCTCGTACTTCTTCGCGACCGGCGTCACGCGCGTCGAGGCGGGAGGCGGCGTCGAGCACGAACAGATCGAAGTCCACGCCCCCAAACTCCGCACGATCAAGAAGTGGCTCGCCGGACAGGTGGCCGCTGGCAAACTGATCGACCCAAAGGTATACGCGGGTCTATACTTCATCGCCGCTCGGCATTGAAGAGTGATGTCATCAAACGGCACACGGTTAGTGAGCCACCTTACGGGCGCAAGGCTCGCAAGAGATCGGCCATCTCGCCGTGAACTTCACTCGTTTGGCGAATGATGAGGGCCGGGTTGCGGGCGTAGAACGAGATCGAGCCCTTGCCGCCGGTTTGCTTCCACGAGTCGGGAGCGATTGTGGTCACGATCAGGTTGATCAGTTGCTGCGCGGCGAAGGCGGTCGCGCCTCCTCCGGCCAGTGAGTCGTCTGTGCTGCGTCGCGAGGTGGGTCGTTGTTGAGCGAGTTCATGCTTGCGCTTTTCGCGGAGCAGCACTTCGAGTTGCTTGACGAGGCGGGTTTGCAGCGTCTGCCGCATTCGCGTTCGTTCGCCGCGCGGCAGAGCATCGACGTGTTCGAGGCTCACATAGAGCGAGACCAAGCGCGGGACAGCCTCTTCGGGACGCGGCTTGGCTCGCTCGGCGGTGGCCAGCAGCGCGGCTTTGTACTCGTCGCGCCACTGGTCTGCGGAGAGAGAGGCGTGTGGGCCGATGAGGGCGGCGGTGACGAGTAGTGCGAAGGACACGACGGATCTCCCGTAAGGTGGGAAGAGTCTATCAAACGTGGACCGACTCGACAGCCGGGCTGCTCCAGATGCTGAGGATCGACCTTGCATCACGCGCTTGCTTTGACTCGCCCCTCACCCCCGGCCCCTCTCCCCGGAGGGGCGAGGGGAGCAGGAAAAACAGGACATGATGAGACAGCCTCGTCCCGTTTGCCGGTCGTTGGCGGGAGGGCTACACTCGGCTCGGCGTTGAGGGTTGATCCGCATCACTGACAGAGAGGCTCGACATCCGATGGCACTTCGTTTCGCTCAGGCAATTGTGGGTTTGATCGTTCTCGCGGCGACAGCCTTGGCGCAGGACTACACCGTCGTCGAGAAGGACGATGAGATTCAAATCTCCACGCCGCAGCTTGAGGTGGCGATTCGCAAGAAGGGTTACGTCACCGGCGTCAAAGCACAGTCATTCGTGGACAGGAAGACCGGCGCGAAAGACCTTGGATTTGGCCTCGACATTGCCGACTGGATCATGGAGCCGGGAAGCGATGAAGCGTACCGCGAGCAGCTCGTCAACGAGATGGTCTACAAGTTCGGCAACGAGTACCACGGCAAGACGCCGAAGCGGAGCATCGAAGGGCCGCAGATCTGCACTCAGGCCAAGGAACTCAAGCCCGAGGTCATTCGCGGCAAGGACTTCGTCGCGATCAAGCAGACGTTCCAATACAAGACGGCCGCGCCGGGGAAGAAGACCGGGTCCCAGTGGACTCAACTGCTGGTCTTTCCCGTGGGACAGCGGTACTTCATTTCCATGCAGCGGATCGACGCCGTGAACAGTAGCGACGCGATGTTCCTGCGGATCGACATGCCGGGCCACATCAAGCACAAGAATGCAGACAGCTTCAGCGAGGTGTACCTCAGCTATCACGGCAGCGATCGGGGTCTGATTCCGTCGAAGGAGTTTCTGACGAACTTCGCTCCCGACGAGCGGTTCAACTACCGCCGCGATCGAGACAAGATTCCCGAACGGATGATCCGCGGCTACCACATTCGCAACACCGAGACCGGACAGGCCGGACCGTGGCTGGCCGGGATGACGCTCGATCCGAGTGTGGTCTCGGAGGCATGGTGCCATCAGCGCGGCTACGTCTGCCTGATCGAGGAGTTCGGCGAACGGCCGATCAAGGGGGGCGAGTCCTTCAGCGCGGCGTTCATCGTCGGCTTCTTCGACAGCCTCGAGGAAATGCATTCCGTCTACGACCGACACAGGGGCCACACCGGCCTGTCGGTGACGACGGACGGTTGGAAGCTGGTTAAATAATCGATTCGGGCGTGAGTTTGAAATGATCTGTACAGTGGCCTACGCAGCGCGTCGGCTGCGTCGGCTGTAGTACTTGGTCACGGCGGTGCCGGGGGTTCCTCGTACGTTGCCATCGACCGCCTCGACCACATACGAGTTCGACAGCACGCGGAAGAACAGCAGCAGAATGAATGCTCCGCCCGTGCCCGCGGCGAATCCGATCGGGCTGATCGGCGTGATTTTGAAGCTGGTGTCGAACAGCAGCACGACGCCGCAGCCGATCAGACTTCCGGCGATGCCCATCATCAGGGTGCCGATCGCGCCGCCCGGATCGCGTCCGGGCATGATGGCCTTCGCGGTCAGACCGACCAGCGTGCCGAAGCCGACCCACATCAACAGTTCGTGGGCGGCGTGTTCAAGGATTTGTGTCATGTGAGGATCGGGCATGATGCGTCTCGCAAAAGGAGCGGGATGTCGATGAGCGGCAAACTTCGCCGCAGAGCGTGTCGGTCCGATGGTCTTTCGGACATTGCACCCCAACGGATCGGACGGGCACGACCGGCGAGGCTAGAAAAGTCGGCAGCCTCGGCAGCGTCGAGGCCACTCGGCCCAGTCTGCCATGTGCATCAACGGGTTTCCGAACAGGTCTTCTCGGTTTCGACATCGGCTTCTAGGATGCCGTCACTCTTTTCCAAAGGGACGACCTCCGGATGTCACTCGACGACAGTCAACTCTCACAATGCCCGCGAAATGAACGGCTGCGATTGTTCGGCGTCCCGTTGTTGTTGCTGGTGGCCGCCGCAGTCTCATTGAGCATCGATATCCGCGTTGCCTCGTACTTCAAGCAGGGTGGATTTTCCAATTTTTTTGCCGAGTTGCTCGAGAACGCCGAGCCGTTCGGGCACGGCTTGGGGGCCTGTGCGGTGATCATGGCGGTGGTGTTGCTCGATCCCGACAAGCGATCCCGCGTCGGTTGGCTGGTGGGCGGATCGCTCGGATCCGGCGCTCTGGCCAGCGCGGCAAAACTGCTTGTGGCGCGATCTCGTCCCCGTGACTTTGATCTGCTCAACGGAACAGTCTGGGATACGTTTGGTGGATGGCTGCCGACCCAACGGATCACGGGCCTCCAGAGTTTTCCGTCGTCTCATACCGTGACAGCGGTTGGGTTGGCAGTGGTGCTCGCGGCGTGGTATCCGCGCGGGCGGTGGTTGTTCGCCACGCTCGCGGTGCTCGTCGGGATGAACCGGTTGCAGTTTCAGGCTCATTTTCCGAGCGACGTCTTCGCCGGGGCCGCACTGGGTTGGCTGGTCGGTTCGTGCTGCGTGCTGGGAGACAGACGCTGGTCGATGCCAGCCGCTCACGCCAGCGAAGCCTCGGGCTGAACGTAGGCCCACGCTTCAAACGGTCCACTGACCGTCGTGACGGTGACTCGCTTCCGTTCGTAGTCGCGACCGACGAGTTGTCCCAAAGGAATCTCTTCCAACTCGTCGCAACCGGCGAGTGTCGCCTCGTACTCATCGTTCGCAAGAAAATAGAGTTCACCATCGACCACGCCATCCGCCTGTCGGGACATCATGAGCGGATGCAGCCGCGCGTACCCGTGCAAACTTGCGGCCAGCATCTGTTCGTAGTGGCCATCGAGGTAGTGATGATTCTCATGCCCGAGACGAAGCGTTCCGAATACGAACAGCGGCAGACGTTCTGAGGCTCCGACGGGCGACATGGCTCTTGCTTTCCATCAACCTTCCACCATTAACCCTCAACGACTCAGATCGTCATCGCGGTGAAGCCGCCGTCGACCAGCAGGTTGTGACCCGTCAAAAAGCTGCCCGCTTTGGGGGAGGCGAGCAACAGGATGCCGCCCGCCAACTCTTCGGGAGTGCCGAAGCGGGCCATCGGCGTGTGACGCATCACGCTTTCGACGCGATCGGGTGTGAGCACTTTCTTGTTCTGTTCGGCCGGAAAGAAGCCGGGAGACAGCGCGTTGACGCGGATTCCCTTCGTGCCCCATTCGCGCGCGAGGTTCTGCGTCAGGCTGAGGACCGCGGCCTTCGAGAGCGAATAGGTGAAAACGCGAGAGAGTGGCGGACCGGCACTCACCGAAGCGATGTTGATGATCGAGCCTTTTGTCCCGCGCTCCAGCATGTACTTCCCGACGACCTGACAGGCGAGTCGCACACCGCGCAGATTGACGTTCAGAATCCGCTCCCACTCGTCCTCGCCGATTTCGAGGAACGGTGTCGGTGAGTTCACACCCGCGCCGTTGATCAGCACGTGCGCCTCGCGGCCGTTGTCCTTGAGATGAGCCACGAGTGAATCCAAGTCCGCCCGCGAAGTCGCCTCGCACCGGAAGTATTCGGCCGAGCCACCCCGATCCTGGATCGAGGCGACCCGGGCGTGACCGTGCTCGTCGTTGCGACCGACGACCAACACGTGAGCCCCCGCTCCGGCGAGTGCCTCGCAAAACGAGCCGCCCAGCGTTCCCGTCCCTCCCACCACAACGGCCGTCAGTCCGTCGAGGCCGAACAAATCCTGCAAGTACTCAGCGGACGACACGATGGCTCCTCGGTAGGGTGGGACAAGCTCGCTTCGAGCGCCGGCCCACCATCAAACTGTAATGCCGATGTAAACGATCAAACATCTGGTGGGCCGGCGCGGCGACGCTGGTCCCACCCTACGAATCAACCGATGAATTCGAGTTCGACCGGCCGGGGAATGATCTTCGCCTCGTAGGCCCTTCGCAAGAGCAGGGCAACCGCTTCGCGGCCTCGCTCGCCGAAATCGAGCGTCCAGTCATTGACGTACATCCCGACGAACTTGTCCGCCTGACTGCGATCCAAGTCACGACCGAACTGCAGGGCATAGGCGAGAGCCTCGGCCCGGTGTTCGAGCGCGTACTGAATGCTTTGTTTCAGCAGTGCCGTCACCTCTTCCATCGCCTTGCGGCCAAGGTCGCGTCGGATCGCGTTGCCTCCCAGCGGCAGAGGCAATCCCGTGTCCTGCATCCACCATTTTCCGAGGTCCACGATCAGACTCAGCCCGTCATTCTGATACGTGAGCTGCCCCTCGTGAATGATGAGTCCCGCATCGACCTTGCCCGCCTTCGTCACGGCGAGAATCTCGTCGAACGGATAGACCACGGGCGTGAAGTCGTCTCCCAGCGCGAGCTTCAACGCCAGATAGGCCGTTGTCAGCTTGCCGGGGATGGCGATCGTCTTGCCTCGAAAATCGTTCAGGCTTCCCGGCTGACGAGCCACGACCATCGGGCCGTAGTTGTCCCCCATGCTCGCCCCGCAGGCACACAGCGCGTACTTGTCGGTGACATAGGCGTAACCGTGCAGGCTGACGGCGGTCAGTTCCAACTCGCCGCGAAAGGCCCGGTCATTCAGCGTCTGAATGTCCTGAAGCTGGTGCGTGAACTGGTAGTCGCCCGTGGGAATCTTGTCGTTCGCCAGGGCATGAAACATGAAGGCATCGTCGGGATCGGGGCTGTGGCCTACGCGGATGAGCATGGTTTGGGTCGATGGTTGAAGGTGGATGGTTGAGGGTCAGAGCCACAGTGTGCGAACTTGCGGGAGCGACGGCGAGGCATCATAGTCGCGACCGCAAAGACTGGCCACGAAGCCGACGAACGAGCGTCCGTTCCGTCTGACCCTCAACCCTCAACATTAGACCATCAACCTCCCCCATGCCCCGCTACTGCCTTCCCGACACCACTGCCGCCCTGACCGATCGGCTCATCATCGACCAGATCGGAAAGGGGAGCCGCGTCCTCGACCTCGGTTGTGGAGACGGTCGTCTGCTCTGCCGACTGCGCGACGAGGCCGACTGTTCCGTGCAGGGGATTGAATTGGATCATGCCGGAGTCATCGAGGCGATCTCCAAAGGGATGCCCGTCATTCAGGCGGACCTCGACGAGGGATTGGATGAGATCCCCGAGAACTCATTCGACTACGCCGTCCTCAGCCAAACGCTGCAACAGGTGCGGCATCCGAAGGAGCTGTTGCAGCGGATGCTGCGCGTGGCCAAGCAGGCGGTCGTGCTGGTTCCCAACTACGGGCACTGGCGGGTGCGAGTCCAAATCCTGCTGCAGGGCCGCACGCCGATCACCGGCTCGCTGCCGTACGACTGGTACAACACGCCGAACCTTCACTTTTTGTCGATGCTCGATTTTCGAGACCTCTGCCACAACATGCAGATTCGGATCGTGAAGGAAACCCCGATCATCCACGGCCGCGCCGCCACCGGAGCCTGGTCTGCGAACCTGCGCGCCGACAGTGCCCTGTACGTTTTGGAGCACGAGTAAACCTCGTTGTTCAATCCTCGAATTGGAGTCCCGATCATGCGTCATCTGCTTTCACTCGCCCTCATCATCGGACTGGTCTCGCCGCTCGTGGCCGCCGATCCGCCCAAGGCCGCCAAACCCGATCAGGCCGCCCTCGAACAAGCTTTCGCCGACAAGCTGACGGGAGCATCACTGGTCGGCTCGTTCTCGACCGATGGCAAGGACGGCAAGGCGGGGGATCGTTATCAGATCGCCGGCGCGAAGAAGCTGCAGGGAGACACCTGGCAGATTACCTACAAGGCGAAGATCGGCGAACAGATGGTGGACCTGCCGATCGCGATCAAGGTGCTGTGGGCGGGCGACACGCCGGTGATGACGCTCGACGACTTCACGATCCCCGGCGTGGGAACATTCACCGCGCGAGTCCTCTTCCACGGCGACCGCTATGTCGGCACGTGGCAGCACGGTGACCACGGCGGCGCGATGTGGGGCCGGGTCGAGAAGAAGGCCGACGCCAAAGCCGAGCCGGAGAAAAAGTAAGCCGTCTCGCGTGATATCGGCCTCGTGGTGACGCCCTGTTGGAGAAGGAGGGACGGAGAGACAGAGTGATGGAGTGACTGAGGGAGAGGGTGCAACCGCACTCCCGTCGCGAATGGAATTTGGAGTCTTCACACTCCATCCCTCGCTCCCTCCAACTCTCCGTCCCACTGTCATTCACTTCGATGACACAATCCGCCCCTTCCCGCGAGATCCCTCATGAACCGACAGCCGTTTGCCACACCCCCTCAGTCGTGGGAATCACGCATGACACCGTGGTTTGCTCGCGCGTGGTTCCCGATGATCCGGCGGGAAATGCGGAACAAGGCCAACATCCAGCGCGTGGATCTGCACGGTTTGGAGCATCTGCGAGCGGCCATTGCTTCGGGAGCGGGGGTGCTCGTCACGCCGAACCATTCGTTTCACTATGACTCGTACGTGCTGAGTCACGCGGCTCACGAGGTCGCTCGTCCGTTCCACGTCATGGCGGCGTGGCAGGTCTTTCAGGCGGCGACGCCACTCGAACGGTTCATCATGCGGCGGAGCGGCGTCTTCAGCATTGATCGCGAGAGCGCGGACCTCGGGGCCTTCAAGCGAGCGGTCGAAATCCTGCGGTCGCACCAATGTCCGCTCGTCATCTTCCCCGAGGGAGACATCTATCACACGAACGATCGCGTGAGGCCGTTCCGTGAGGGAGCCGCCGCTATCGCACTGTCGGCCGCGAAGCGAGCCGACCGTCCGACCGTCGTCATTCCCGCCGCGATCAAGTGCCGCTACGTGACCGACCCCACACCGGGGCTGCTCGACTTGATGTGCCGTCTCGAAGAGAGCCTCCACTGGCGACCGCACACGCACCTATCGCTGCCCGAACGCATCTATCGCTTCGCCGAAGGACTGCTCGCGCTGAAGGAGCTTGAGTACCTCGGCCACCACCAATCGGGAACGGTTCAGTCGCGAACGGCCGCGCTGATCGGGCAGCTCATCGACGAACAGGAACAGCGGCACACCATCGAAAAACGAACCGGCACCGTTCCCGAGCGAGTCAAAGAACTGAGACGCCACCACATCGAACGCCTCGACGGGCAGAACGACCCACTGCTTCCCGATGATGAGCGAAGACGACTGGAACGAGACATGGAAGACCTGTTCTTCGTGATCCAGCTCTACAGCTACCCCGGCGACTACGTGGCCGAGAAGCCGTCGATCGAACGGATCGCCGAAACGCTCGATAAGTTTGAGGAGGATGTCCTCGACGCGACGTATCCGAAACCGCGAGGCACCCGCCACGCCACCGTCCGCTTCGGCGAACCGATCCCGCTGGCGAACGAACGCGCCTCGCGAGACGCGACTGCCGCGCTGACGACACAATTGGAGCAGCGGGTTCAGGGATTGTTGGATCAAGTGTGATGAGAACGAATCACGGGTTGCGCCAGTCAGGGGTCGTAGACCCGACCCCGCGCATAACGACTCTCGAGGGAAGACCATGCTCGAACTGACCGATGTCACGAAATCCTTCGGCTCGACCACCGTCCTGCACCCGACGAGTCTCTCGCTCCGTGAGGGAACGACAACGGTTCTGATCGGGCCGAGTGGTTGTGGGAAATCGACTCTGCTGCGCGTGATGATCGGCCTCATCCAGCCGGATGCCGGGACGATTCGGTTTCAGGGAGAAGAGTTCACGCCCGCGAACGAACTGACGATGCGGCATCGGATCGGCTACGTGATCCAGGATGGCGGTCTCTTTCCACATCTCTCCGCGCGAGACAACGTCGCACTGCTGGCTCGGCATTTGGGACAGTCGGCGGAGCAGGCTCACCGGCGCGTGGATGAGCTGGCCGAACTGACGCGGCTGCCGCGCGAAGCCCTCTCACGGTTCCCGGCTCAACTGTCGGGCGGGCAGCGGCAGCGGCTCGGCATCATGCGGGCGCTGATGCTCGACCCGCCGCTCGTCCTGCTGGATGAGCCGATGGGCGCACTCGACCCACTGGTGCGGTACGACCTGCAAAACGATCTGCGTGAGATTTTCCGGTCGCTCCAGAAAACCGTCGTCCTCGTCACGCACGACATGGGCGAGGCAGGCTTCTTCGGCGACGAAGTTCTTTTGCTGGGCAGCGGTCGCATCGTCCAACGCGGCACGCTTGACGAGTTGCTGCACGCCCCGGCTGATGAGTTCGTCACAAGATTTATCCAAGCGCAACGGCTGCCGTTGACGGAGGGCGGATTGTGATGAACCTGCCCGATAAGCCAGCCGACGCAACCACCAGGCTGTTTTCACTGCGTCGCGTCGTGCGAGGTGCCATTGGATTGATTCCGGTAGCGACACACAGTGTTGGACGCACGGGTCGGACACTCGGTCGCATCGCTGCGGCGGTGTGGACGCGGCGACTGCCTCCGGATGAGGAACTGATTTCCGCATCGTGGCAACTGGCATTGCTTGGTTGCGGCACACTCGCGTTGCTCCCTTTGATTCATTGGTTCCACAACTACCTCGATCCGCCGCCGAATGCTGGTGTCTGGACTGGGGCTGGCCGTTTTCAGAACTATGGGAACGTGACCTTTGTGCTGTTCTCGGTATTCAATTTGGTGTCAATGTCCTCGGGAATGTGGGTGTCTCGGCGACGACCACGGGTGCTGTGGTGGGTGGCTCCGCAAATGGTTGTCCTGGTCAATGTGATCGGAATGGTCAACCTCTACTTGACCGTCGAGGCATTGAAGAGTGTCCGAATCTTTTTGACGAATGATGTCCGGCTCTTTTTTCTTTTTATGCCGCTTGTCGGAGCATTCGCTGTCACGGCGGCGTGGATGTGGTGGGTGCTGACACCGTCAGATATGGAACTGCTGGCGAAGGAATTGGGGGCGGAACAAGCCGCTCGTGAAAAGGCCGAAGCGGCAGGGCGGTCCGAATTGGAAGGACAACCATGACGAAGACTGGCGTGACGAAGACAGGTTACTGGGTAGCGATTGTTGGGCTGCTGATCGCCATCGCGACCGAAGTCGCGGCTGGTGACAAGCCCCTCGTCCGCGTCGGCTCGAAGGCGTTTACCGAGTCTGTGATTCTGGCGGAGGCTTTGAAGCATCTCGCCCAGGGTGCGGGAGCGAAGGCCGAGCATCTGGCCGAACTTGGCGGGACGCAAGTTTGTTGGAAGGCACTGCTCGCCGGAGAGATCGACGCCTATGTCGAGTACACCGGGACGATTCAACAGGAAATCCTCGACGGCGAGCCGGTGCGCGACGAGGAGACGATGAGGAAGGTGCTCGGGCTGTCACAGGTTCGGATGAGTCGGCCGCTCGGATTCAACAACACGTACGCGCTGGGTCTGACGGAGGAGACGGCCGAGAGGTTGGG
This sequence comes from Planctomycetota bacterium, assembly GCA_038040225.1. GTDB lineage: Bacteria > Planctomycetota > Planctomycetia > Planctomycetales > Planctomycetaceae > Schlesneria. Next base: position 6,241 of record JBBPIS010000040.1, on the reverse strand, counting down.
AGTTCGCACACTGTCCGAGTTGGCTCGTCACGCGGAGCTTCCCCGACTGAAGCTGCGGTTTAGCGATGAGTTCCTCGAACGAGACGACGGCTGGAACGGACTGGCGGCGAAGTACGGCATGCAGGCGGACGACGTGCGAGGGATCGACCATGCCCTCGCGTACCGGGGCCTCAAGTCGGGCAGCCATCACCTGACCGATGTCTACACGACTGACGCCGAGATTCGGTTCTACAACCTGCGCGTGCTGGAGGACGATCTCGGCTACTTCCCGATCTATCAGGCGGTCGTCCTCTATCGAGATGACTTGGAAACGAAAGCCCCGCGCGTCGTCGAAGCCTTCCAACGGCTGGAGGGTCAGATCGACAATGCCAAGATGAGCGAACTCAATGCGCGGGCGAGGCTGGATCGCGTGGATGAGTCTCGCGTGGCGGCCGAGTTTCTGAACGAGCGGCTCAACCTCGCGATCCCGTTGCCGAGCGAATCGGTCGGCGGAAAGATCGCGAAGGTGGCTCGGCGCGTGTTGAGTACCACGGGCCAGCATTTGCTGCTCGTGCTCGTTTCACTGACGGCGGCCATCGTGTTTGCGATCCCGCTGGGAGTGCTCGCGTTTCTGAAACCGAAGCTGGGGCAGACGATTCTCGGCACGGTCGGCATCATTCAGACATTGCCTTCAATGGCCGTGCTTGTCTTCACGATCCCGCTGCTGGGACTCGGGGCCGCCCCCGCGATCTTCGCTCTGTTTCTGTACAGCCTGCTCCCCATCGTGAGGAACACGTACCAGGGCCTGCACGACATCCCGGCCAACCTGCGCGAATCGGCCATCGTTCTCGGCCTGTCTCGCGCCGCACGGCTGAGGCTGGTCGAGTTGCCACTCGCCTCGACCTCGATCCTCGCGGGCATCAAGACAGCGGCGGTGATCAATGTTGGCACCGCGACGATCGGTGCCCTCGTCGGAGCGGGCGGCTACGGCCAACCAATCCTGACTGGCATCCGCCTCGGAGACTTCTCGCTGGTCCTGCAAGGAGCCATCCCGGCAGCCTTGCTCGCAGTCGTCGTTCAAGCCGGCTTCGGTCTCGCCGAACAGTGGTTTGTCCCTGCCGGGTTGCGGATCAAGAGGGCGGAATGAAAAAAGTAGTCTTCTCGCTCCGTGAGAAGTGAGCCGAATGACGTTCGACGCGGACACGAGCAAACGGCTTTCCTCTCGCGGAGCGAGAGGGCTACTTCCCCTGAATGAAGCCCATCACTTCGGCTCGACTGGAGGGGTTGGTTTTGAAGAGGCCGCGGACGGCGCTGGTGATCGTGACGCTGCCCGGTTTGCGGATGCCGCGGATCGTCATGCAGGTGTGAGCCGCCTCGATCACGACGATGACTCCCTTGGCGTCCAGCTCCTGCTGCATCAGGTCGGCGATCTGGTGTGTCATCCGTTCCTGAACCTGCGGGCGGTGCGAGACCTCTTCCACCACGCGGGCCAGTTTGGACAGGCCGACCACTTTGCCTCGCGGCAGATAGCCGAGATGGGCCGTGCCGATGAACGGCAAAAGGTGATGTTCGCACATGCTGTTGAAGCTGATGTCGCGGACGAGGACCAGTTCGTCATAGGTCTCGGCAAACACCCGCTTCAAATGGCGGGCGGGATCGAGGCGCATGCCCGAGAAGAGCTCGGCGTACATCCGCGCGACGCGGCCAGGCGTGGCGAGCAGCCCGTCGCGGTCGGGGTCTTCGCCGACGGCGGCCAGGATTTCGCGAACGGCCCGCTCAATGCGGGGGAAGTCCACGGGGCATTCCACGGGCGATGAGACATCTGTCGCAGGCGAACCGTGGACGCAGTCATCGGTTTCGGACGAGGAGTCGGTCACGGTGCAGATTCCAAGGGGCGGTTGAAGCGGTGGCGTATCGTAGACCGGGGGTGGGAGAGCGTCAAACTGCGCGAGTGATCGGGGACAACTCGTTCTCACACAGCGCGGCCATTGCTGCAACCCAAAGGGACGTCACTTTGATCGACGTGCGTCCCCAGTACACTTCGTTTCCTTTGTTACCTTCTGTTCCCATCGATTCTTTGAACAGAAGACAACGAAGGCAACAAAGGAATTCCTCTCATCTCGCAAGGATTTTTTCACTTGCAGTGCAGAGCGTTGTCTTGCCGAACACTCGACACGGCACGCAGGCCCTGGCGCTCGCATCGACTGGTTTCTCTGACTCGCCCCTCACCCCCGGCCCCTCTCGCCAGAAGGGCGAGGGGAGAAAGAAAGCAGCGCCGTCAGTTCGCACTGAAGCTGGGTGGGAACGGGCGCTGGAAGGCGGTTGTCAGGTTTTTGGTGGCTCGTTGCAGGAGTTGCCACAACATTTGACTGCGAACGTCGGGGTTGAGTTCTACGAGGAACTGCTGGCTGAGTTCGGAAGCCATCGGGACGGTCGAGGCGATGGTGTCACAGATCGCACCCAGCGGCAGATCGACCGACATCGCCTGATGGACCAGTTGCTGAAACTTCTGGCCGGGGAAGAGCTGGCAGAAGAGCGACACGATTTCATCGGCTCGTTGTCTGCGGTCGAAGTCGCACTGGGCGGGGACTTCGTCGTGGCAGAGTTCCAGTCGGCCGATGCGGTACGGAAGTTCGACGAGTTCCTCACGGATCACCCGCGCGCGGGCGAGGCCGCGCATCACGAGCATGTAGCGGCCATCGTCGAGTCGCTCGTGAGCCACGATCTGGCCGAGGCCGACCATCGAGTGAATCGGCGGCAGCAACTGGTTCGGCGTCTTCTCCCAACCGGGTTGGAGCAGGCTCATCGCAATCAACTGTTCGCCGTTCAGAGCATCGGCCGTCATCTGCCGGTAACGCGACTCGAAGATGTGCAGCGGCAACAACCCGTGCGGAAAGAGCACGACATTCGGAAGCGGGAACAGCGGGGCCAGCCCCGAAAAATGTTCGAGCGCGGCGTCGGTGAGACTCGGCTGCGTCATTCGATCAGACCTTCTACTGTGGCGTGGATTTTCGGTACCAGTTCGTCGCGGATCGCGACCGTCGTCGGATAGGCTTCGGTGTTGTCGAGCAACTCCTGGAAGCACGCCTGGAAATCGGCGAGGAACCGCCCGAGAGCGATCCCCCAATACTCGTCGCCAAACGGGACGAGCTTGTCCCGCGCGGTCAGGTACAACTTCTTGGCACCGCCAAAGTTTTCGTTGCCGAAGTGAAACAGACCGACCGCCGCCTGAATCAGTCCCTGGATGAACTTCTTCGCCTCGCCCTGCTGCTCCGACCACAGCTCTTCGAGCACCTCGTGGCACTCGAAGAAGTCTTCCGCGTTGAACAGTCGAAGTCCTTCGCGGTACTGTTCGGGGTAGTCGCTCTCGGTCGTCACGCGGCAGGCTCCTTCAAATGTTCGTCGGTGTCGGTTCCAAGGAGTGCGGGTTCGGGAGATCCGGGCACAACCAGGAATGAATGACTCCGACACGAGCGGATTCTAGCGGCCTTGCCCAACCGTGTGCCACGACGAACTTCCTCAATCTTGCTCAGAGACTCATGCCCAAACCACGCTCAACGACATCTGACGATGATCGAAAGCCCCGCGCCCTCAAAATCGCGCGTGGTCTGGCGAAGGCTTACCCCGACGCTCTGTGTGCCCTGCACCACGAAACGCCCTTTCAACTGTTGGCCGCGACGATTCTGTCGGCTCAATGCACCGACGAGCGGGTGAACCTGGTGACACCCGAGTTGTTCCGGCGCTGGCCGACACCGCAGGCCCTCGCCGGTGCGAAGCAATCCGACGTGGAAGAGGTGGTCCGTTCGACAGGCTTCTTCCGAGCCAAGTCCACCAACCTGATCGGCATGGCGCGGGGACTGGTCACGAACCACAACGGTGAGCTGCCGCGAACGATTGCGGAACTGACGGCCCTGCCCGGCGTCGGCCGCAAAACGGCGAACGTGCTCCTCGGAACGGCCTTCGGCATCGCGAGCGGTGTCGTGGTTGATACGCATGTCCGCCGCATCACGAACCTGCTGGGACTGACCGCCAGCGACAACCCCGAGCAGATCGAGAGGGATCTGATGGACCTGTTGCCGCAGAAGGAGTGGGTCAACTTCTCCCACCGGCTGATTCACCACGGCCGCCGCATCTGCATCGCCCGTCGCCCGAAATGCGAGGAATGCCCGCTGCTGGCGCTCTGTCCGCGAGTTGGCTTACCCTGATGAGAAACCCCCAATTCTCAAGGACCAAAAACCAAACGAATCTCAATGACGGAAATCTCAAACTCCAAACCAAGCGGCGGCGGCCGTTCGTTTGAGATTTCCTCCCTTGTGATTTGAGATTCGTTTGGGCTTTGGTTCTTGGACTTTGAGATTTCCTGACGCGACCGAATTGCATCGCGTCGAATCGGCAACTACCATACCGCCCCTTCCGTCCCCTGGAATTGCGTGGGGGGAGAGACGAAGGAAAATTGAGGCGGCTGCCACTGGTCGGCAATCCGCCCGTGAGAGTACGAATCCGAACCACGAGAGTGGGCCGGACTTGCGAGAGGGAGTGGGTCAACGTGTCGATCGACAAGAGTTTGAAGCGTCGCAGCCGATTGGCGCGAGTCCGCAGTGTGCTGACCCGACCCGAACGGATCGCCCAGATGAAGGCCAATGAGAAGTGGGTCGAGGGGACCAGTCCGTTTGGAATTCCCAAGACTCGAATTTTGCGTCTGGTGATTGGCAAGAAGAAAAAGAAGAAGGTCGCCGAGCCGGCAGCGGATGCCAAGGCTGCTGACAAGAAGAAGGCCGCCCCCGCCGCCCCCAAGAAGTAACCGCTCGCGGAGGTCTGGTCGTTGTCGAGTCGGCTCGCTTGGCTGGTGATCCTTGATCACGCCTCGGTCGTCGCCGCTCGTGACGCTGATTTCTTCGAATTCGATTGGGCAGTGAGGAGTGACCGGTCCAACGGTCTCGTTCTCGGCTGTCCTTTTTCGTTTCACAGGCCCCTTTTCGTTTCACATGACCTGGTGCCAATGATCTGAAGCGACGAGCCTTCCGCCATGACGGTTCAACTGGAAGAGACTTCAACGGGGATTGTGCTGCCGGTGAAAGCTCAGCCCGGCGCACGCCGCAACGGTGTCGTGGGCGAGCACGCGGGATCGCTGAAGGTGGCGGTGACGCAGGCTCCCGAGAAGGGCAAGGCCAACGCCGCGATCATTGAAGTCCTGGCCGATCTGCTGGAGTTGAAACGGGGACTCTTTCAACTCGTTTCGGGAGCGACCTCATCCCAGAAGAGGTTCCTCGTCTCGGGAGTGTCGTTCGACGATCTTCAACAGCGGATCGAGCGACTGTTGGACGAGCGGTTCACAGCATGACGTCGCTCAGGCCGTCCCTCTGTTCCGAGCGACAGGTCGCTACGGTGTTCTCCGGTCATCGCTGGTAGATCGGCAGAAAACCGTTATCAACCAACAGAATCGTGGCGTTGATCGCCGTGGTGTAGACCGGGCCGACGTGACCCTCCTTCCACGAGCCGTTCGCCGACTGCTGGCTCATGATCTGCTTGCTGATGGGAGAGAAATACTTCTCCCATTCCTTTTCGCCCAGCCGGTATTGGACCTGTGCGTAGTACAGATGCGTGTAGTGCCAGTGACCAAACATCTGTGCCTGATTCGCGCCGCCGGCGATGTTCTTCTCGCAGTACTTCAGCAGCTTTTGGGCAGTCTCGTTGTCGTACTCGCCCGAGTTGAACAGGCAGGCGATGGCGGCGGCACTGATCGGCGGGCGCGATCCGCCGCCGCGGATGCTGTACTGCACCCCCCCATCCGGGGCCATGCACTTGCGGATGTATTCGACCGCGCGGTCGATGACTTCTTTCGGCACGGGGATGCCCGCGTTGCGACAGGCTCGCAGGCCCTGCACCTGCGTCACGCAGGTCGATCCCTCGTCGAAGTTGTTCCCGTCCTTGGCCGACACATAGCCCCAGCCACCGTCGGGCGTCTGGGCCTCGCCGCAGAATTGCACCGCCTTGGTGAGCACTTCCTTCAGCTTCACGCGACGCGGGGCATCCTCTTCCTCGCCGAAGACCTGCGACAGGAAGAGCATCGAGAACCCGTGGCCGTAGGTGTAGTGATAGTCGTGCTTGTAGCCGATCAATCCGTTCGGCTGCGCGGTCTCGACGAGATAGTCGACCGCCGCCGAGATGTTTTTCGCGTACTTGCCGCGCGTCGTGGTCGAGACCTCGAACAGCATCGCGTTCCCCGACAGATCCGTCATCTCCTGGCTGTAGTGCCACTGAT
>JBBPIS010000039.1:0-52816 GCA_038040225.1 Planctomycetota bacterium | reverse complement strand
CGGGGCGGGAATGATCGAGAGGTCGAGCCCGCGGCGGACGAGTGACCAACTCGATCCCGATCAGATTTGGCTTCAGAGATTCGCCGATCACAGTCGGAGGCCGGCCCGGTTGCATCGGCCAGACGGCTGCTTACACTGGCCGCCACTTTCCCGCCAAAACTGCGGCCGGCAGTGGTTCGGCCGATTTCGTTTTGACCGCCAGATCATCAGGAGATTGACTCACCGTGAGTGACACTGCCCTCGCCGCCAAACAGGCCAAAGCCAAGGAACTGCTCGACGAACACACCCGGCAAACCGTCCGCTGGCATTTCAGCGATGAGACCGGCTGCCCGTTCTGGCTGGAGAAGAAACGAGAATTCAAATTTGACCCGCTCAAAGAGGTCAACTGCTTCGAGGATTTGAAGAAATTTCCGAACTTTGAGGATGAATGGCTGCGCGGCGGGCCGATCCGCCGTTGGGTTCCGAAAGGACTCGCCGACAAGCCGGTGTACGTCTTCGAAACTGGCGGGACGACCGGTATCCCGAAGAGCCGGATGGTCATCGAAGATCATTGGATCGACTACGAGAATTTCTCGGACACGCTGCCGGATGAGTACTTCCCGCGCGGCTCGAACTGGCTGATGCTCGGCCCGTCCGGCCCGCGTCGATTGCGACTCGCGGTCGAGCACCTCGCGCAGTACCGCGGCGGGATCTGCTTCTGCGTGGACCTCGACCCGCGCTGGGTCGTCAAGCTCTTGAAGAAGGGAGACATCTCCGGCGTGAAGGCGTACGCCGATCACGTCATCGATCAAGCCGTGACGATCCTCTCCGCCGGCCACGACATCAAGTGTGCCTTTGCGACTCCAAAGCTGCTCGAAGCGCTTGCCATGAAGCTGATCGACAAGGGGAGCAGTATCGAAGAATCCGGCATCAGGGGGATCTTCGCAGGCGGCACCGAGTTCACTCCGCAATGGTATCGTTTCTGCCGCGAGGAACTGCTCGGCCCGAATGTCTACATCACGCCGACCTACGGCAACACGCTGATGGGCCTTGCGTGTGGCAAACCGTTCGATCCGGCCGACAACTTCAAGATCACCTACTACGCTCCGCAACCGCGAGCCGTCATCGAGACCGTCGAGTTCGAGGACTACAACCAAGTCGTGCCGTATGGAGCGACTGGCCGCGTGAAGCTCTACACGATGACCAAAGAACTCTTCGTCCCCGGCTTCATGGAACGGGATGAAGGCGAACGCGAACTCCCGCACGACAAATACCCGTGGGACGGCATTAGCGGCACTCGGCCATTCCACGAATTTGCGGCGACGACGACCGTCGGAGTTTACTGATCTTTGGAGTGCGGGGATTCATCCTCGCTTTCCATTCGCGGCGGAGCCGCTTCCTGTATTTCATTCCCTCAAAAAGCAAAGGCGGCTCTGCCGCCAATGAAAGCGACGATGAATCGTCGCACTCCAAAAGGACAAAGCATGCTCGATATTCCCGTGATCCGCTGGGGCCAGCCGTACGAGTCGATGGAGAAGGACAAGGTCGTCCACTTTGAGACGGGCGAGCCACTCGCCACCGTTCATCAAGCGAACGGCGGCATCATCAAGATGGATATGCGCAAGGCCAACAAGGCGCGCGACGTCTTGCGGCAGTTTTCGATCGACCAACTTTGCGACATGGCGGTCAAGGCGGCGGAGCTTTACGAAACGGCGACACTGCCGCTCGGAAACGGTACGCAGAACCCGGCCGAATTCTGCCGAATGCAATCGGCAACCACCGGCCTGCCGGAGCACATGTGCGCCGGCAACATGAAGAAGAACGCCTACGTCCTTCGCAACATGCGGCATACGCTGGAAGCGCTGACGCGCGGGCTGCCGCTGGACGTTTTGACCAGGGGCTTCGGCATGGAAAGCCGCGGCGTGATGGTCAGCTATCAAGCTCAGACAAACGTGCTGGGCATGGTGCTGCCGTCGAACTCACCCGGCGTGCATACGTTGTGGATGCCGGTCATTCCGTTGCAGTTCGGACTCGTGCTCAAGCCCGGCCCGCAAGAACCGTGGACGCCATACCGCATGTACGAGGCCTTCGCTCAAGCCGGCGTGCCGCGTGAAGTGTTTTGCATTTATCCCGGTGGTCCCGAGTGTGGTGCCGCCGTGCTTGAATCCTGCAACCGGGCCATGATCTTTGGCGGTTTGCCGACGGTGGAACGCTACCACGGTAATCCGCGCGTGCAGGCTCACGGCCCCGGCTTCTCAAAGATTTTGTTCGGCGATGACATGGTCGATCAGTGGGAGAAATACCTCGATCTCATGGCCGACAGTATCTTCGTGAACAGCGGCCGAAGCTGCATCAGTTGCTCCGGCATCTGGGCCTCGCGACACACCGAAGAGATTGCGGAAGCACTCGCCAAACGGCTCGGCCCGATCGCGCCACTGCCGATGAGCGATCCAAAATCACCGCTGGCCGCGTTCACCGTTCCCGGAGCGGCCAAGGCGATCAACGCACAAATCGAGGAGTTGGTGAAGGCTCCGGGAGTCACCGAAGTTTCCGCGAAGTACCGCAACGGCGACCGCCATGTCGCTCACGACCGCTACGACTTTCTGCGCCCGACAATCGTGCATTGTTCAAGCACCGAGCCGCCGATTGCCAACACGGAGTACATGTTCCCATTTGCGTCAGTCGTGAAGTGCGAGCAGAAAGACATGATCTCCAAGATTGGCGGTACTCTGGTCGCCTCATGCTTGACGAAAGACGAAAAGTGGTCGCAACAATTGCTCGATGCGACCAACATCGATCGTCTCAACATCGGCGAAGTGAAGACGATCCAACTCCACTGGATGCAACCTCACGAGGGAAACATCATCGACTTCTTGTTTCGAGCGAGAGCATTCCAGAACACTCAACCGCCGAGTCATTGAGTCACATGCGTTGTGGGATCCGACGCTCGCTGCGTTTTCGACGAAATCGTTGGCGTGTTACCAGTCCAGTCCATGAAACGACCGGCGGAACCCGCCGGACTTGAGGTTGACTCAATTCGCACTTTCTGAGACATCCCGCTCCCTCAGCGAACCCGGCAATTTCGGCCGGTCGCGGCTGGATTAAGGGGCAGGTCACATGGTGCGAGTACTGTTTCTGAGTCTGCTGGCATTCGGTGTCTTCGCGTCGGGGCGAGTTCACGGTTCGGCATCGCCCGATGAAGTGGCGTTCTTTCGGGAATCGGAGGCCCTCCCGGTTCCAAGGCTCGAGATTCCCGAGGCTCTTCGTGCCGCACCGCGGAATCAGCGAACCGGGCCGTCGAATCAGCCCATCGTTCGCGGCCAAAGCCCCTCGACGTTTGAAACCCCGCCCATCATGGCTCCGTCCAACGGAGGGATGACTCCCTTTAGCGCAGCAGGGGTTAACGATCCGTTTCTCTACGGCCCCGATCCCGTTCTGGGAGACCCGGGTGGCACAACACTCTCCGGTGTGAATGGCCCTCAACCGTACCGGATCGGCTACACCCCACGCTTTGACTACACGTATCTCGGGGAGGCGGGGACGAAGGCTCCGAATGTCGGTCGGTTTGAATCGCACAACTTCGACTTCGAGTTGGCGCACACGGTCCCCGTCGGACCGGGCTGGGCTTTCACGAGCACTCCCCAGGCGGGCGTCCGATTGTGGGAGGGACCGACGACACTCGTCTCACCTCTGCCCGGTGCCGTCTACCGCCTTGGCTGGGATTTCACACTGGCCACTCCCCTGAGCCCGGCGTGGAGCATGCAGCTCGATTTCAATCCGTCGATCAATACCGACTTCGAAGACAGCCTGGGGCGCGAGGCCCTGAATCTCGACGGCAACGCGATGCTGTTCTATCGCACCTCGCCGCAGTTGATGTGGGTGTTGGGAGCCGGCTATTGGGATCGGGTCGACAACATCGTGATTCCCTATGCCGGTGTGGTTTGGAATCCGAACGACCTGTGGGAATTCCGACTGCTGTTTCCCAAGGCGCGGGCCAGCTACTTCCTCGGCAACATCGGCCCTGCCGCACACTGGATCTACGCGACCGGCGAGTATCACGTGGAGTCGTACCAGATCGAAATGCCGGGCCTCGGCACGCGCGAACAAGTTCAAATCCAAGACTGGCGCATCGGACTCGGCCTGCGCAGCGATCACGGTTGGTTCGACAAGTCGCTCGAAGTCGGCTACGTCCTCGGCCGCGAAGTCGAGTTCCTGCGCGGCACACCCGGCTTCGACATCAAGGACACGTTCATGATTCGGTACGCCGTCCGCTTTTGACAACGCCGTAGCACATGCTGCCAGCTTGTGCGTCCACAACTGAGAAAAAGAAAACGCACAAGCTGGCAGCATGTGCCACGTCGGGCGGGGGACATTCGTCCCCCGCAGCCATTTGGAAGGGGTGACAGCGTGACAGACGGAGTGTTGGCGGTGGTTCTCGCGGCGGGTAAGAGCACGCGCATGAAGTCGGCTCTGCCCAAGGTGCTGCATGAGGTCTGCGGCCGTCCGATGATCGAGTACGTGCTCGACGCGGCTCGTGCTGCGGGAGTCTCGCGCATCGTCGCCGTCGTTGGACACCGTGCCGAACTGGTTCGCGCGCAGTTGTCGCCGCACAAGGATGTTGAATTCGCGCTGCAGAACGAGCAAAAGGGCACCGGCCATGCCGTGATGATGTGCCGGGATCAGTTGGCCTCACACTGCGGCTCGGTTCTCGTTCTGGCGGGCGATACGCCGCTGCTCAAGAGTGAGTCACTCGCGGCACTGCTCAAAACGCAGATCGATTCCAAGGCCGCCGCCGTCATCGGCACAACCGACACGGAAGCCAATCAGGGACTGGGCCGCATCGTTCGTGATGCCGCCGGCCTGTTCGAGCGGATCGTCGAGGAACGCGATGCGACGAACGAGCAAAAGCAAATCCGCGAGATCAACACCGGCTGCTATGCCTTCGATTCCCAAGCTTTGCTGGGCGCGCTCGATCGTATTCGTCCCGACAACAATCAGGCCGAATACTATCTGACTGACTGTCCGCTCGTCCTGAAGCGAGACGGTCGAATCGTTTCGGCTGCGAATGTTTTCGCCACCGAGGAAGCCCTGGGCGTCAACACACGAGCCCAACTGGCCGAGGTGACGAGTACGCTCCGGGAGCGGACGCTGGTGCGGCTGATGGCCTCGGGAGTGACCGTCGTCGCCCCCGATCTGACGTTCATCGACCCCCGTGCTCAGATTGGGGCCGATACCATCGTTCTGCCGTTCACGTCCATTCACGGCCCGGTAGTGATCGGAGCTGACTGTCGGATCGGCCCGCACGCGGTCCTCGAAGGGGCCGTGGAAGTGACCGCCGGTTCGATCGTGCCGCCGTTCTCACACATTCGGGCATGAGCTGACTTGTGGGGTCGGATCTCTTCGAGCAACTCAAGCTGGTTTGCCGTTTGACCGCACGTCACCGACCGATCAGCCAGGAATCTCGCGACTTCGACTATAGGCTGGCTGCCGCGCTCCACCAGTTCCTACCGCGCTCGAAATCGTTCACTTCGAGGTTAACGGAAAATCGAGGACGTTCGATTTCGATCCCACCTCGGCCGTGAGTTCCGAACTCACGTTATATTTCGCCGGAACCTTCTCCGTTGGTGTGGGAGCGTCGGGATCGGCGGTGGTGATTTCCACTCGCATCGAGCCGACGAGCGCACCGGACGCGCTGGCGGAGTACAGCATCGTGTAGTGCCCTTTCGTATCCGTCCGCCCGAATGCGGTGCGACCACCGGCGGTCGGGATGAAGCGCACCGTGGCATCCGCGAGAGGCTGGCCGTCCAGGGTCACCTTGCCCTGAACGGCACCGAGTTGGACTTCGCTCTTGTGACAACCTTGAGCGAAGAGCATGGCCAAGGCCGCCAGTGCCAGCCCTGTGTGGGAGCAATACCGTGTCTTGGAGTTTGCCATCAGTTTCCGATCCGCAGGACGTAAGAGCCCTCTCCCCCATCGGAATGGGAGAGAGGGAATCTGAAAATGTCACGGTTCGCAGTCGAATTAGAACTCGCCCGTCGGTTGGCCGTCATCGACGCCCAGTAGCTTCGCGAACGTGGTATTGACGGTGTTGGTGCCGAAATTGTGCGAAATGTTCTCGCTGATGAAGCGCACCGCTCCGTCTCCCAGCAGGAAGTGCACTCCGCCCGTGTGCTGGCTGGAGTATCCCCGGCGGTGCGTGGGATTGGCACCGGGTTCCTTCGGCGCATTCATGGGTCGCCACCCCGCCGCGAACTGGTTGACCATGCCCTGGTCCTCGGCTCCGGCGGCCTCGCTCGAACCGCGCTGTCCCCACAGGCACGCAGCACGGTAGTCCACCCCCTTCATGTCCCAGCAGCGTTCTCCGATGGCGATGGCGTTGCTGGTTCCATCGAGGATGTCGCTCATCCGCCGAATTCCGGGTCCGACCGGTGGCGAGGTGGCCCCGGGACCGCTGCAGCCGCCGAAGAAGCCGTTGTTGTAGTTCGTGCTGACCCGCGGATCGCCCAGCGCATTGCGGAACGAATAACTGCCGTTGTTCGCAACATAGTTGCTCGTGGGCATGTTGACGGTGCTCAGGCCCGTGGCGGGGTCGGTGTAATTGGTGCTGAACGGAATGGTTGTATTCCGCTGAGGACCAATATCGGACGGGCAACGAAACATGGGAACCGGCTTGAGGATCGCGTTCCGCTTGTTCGGATCACTGAGGGCCTGCGTCATGTTCACAGTACCGACCTCCAGCGACGCGTACATGCTTCCCTGATCCATGTACGGTGCGATGAAGATGCTCCAGCCCCAGTTGTTGAAGAACCCCGTCGTAATCCCCGCGCCCGTTTGATGGACCACGCCCGGACAGAAGATGCTGAACGTGTCGTGATAGTTGTGCAGGGCCAAGCCGATCTGCTTGAGGTGGTTCTTGCATTGGGTGCGTCGTGCGGCTTCGCGAGCCTGTTGCACGGCGGGCAGCAAAAGTGCGATCAGGACCGCGATAATCGCAATCACGACCAGCAGTTCGATCAGTGTGAAACCCCGACGGCTACGATTCATGAGCGGCACCTTCTCTGACGAGGGAATGAGATGGAATTCAACGCCGAACCCCCGGCCACTGCGATGACTCGGACAACCGGGGGGGGAAACCACGAAGGGAAACCAGAGAAACTTCAAGGACCAGTCAAATCACAACAGGAATCTGATGAGGGGGGATGCCTTCGCACTTATCAAGTCTCTCCAAGAAACGGGGAATTCCCCTGCGAGAAATCTCTCACGAGAAAAAGTCGTCCCCCACCACACGCCGTTCCGCATTCCAATCGGCGCTGAATGAAGGCACACTGGAGAGCCGTAATCGCCGGTCTGAGAGTGGGATACCTCGCCTCACCCTGGACGGCGCTGGCTGTCAGCTTGGCGCTGGTCACAGCATTTCCAGGCCACCGCATTCTCAATCCGCCTGTTTTCCACGGGGAAAAGAGCGTTGCGCCGGAGATTCCTCCATGACAGGCGATGTTGGTGAATGGCGCGCGGACAGTTCATCTTGATCGCAGTGGAGTCAACACGTGGACGGCGGCCAATTTGCAGCTCTGTTAGTCAGGCATGATCGACGGCTGTTGCGGTACATCCTCACGCTCATGCCCCGTCGCGGGGATGCGGAGGAAGTGTTGCAGCGGACGGCGACCGCGCTCTGGGAGCATTTCGCGGAGTACGACCCCACCCGCGATTTCTTCCCGTGGGCGGTCCGGTTCGCCTATTTCGAGGTGCTGAATTATCGGAAGGAATGGGCCCGAGACCGACTGGTGTTCCGCAGTGAAGTCTTGGAAGAACTGATCGACACGCGGGCCTCCCTGGACGGGATGTTGGAACGGCGACGGGAGGCCCTGCTGGTCTGCCTGCGTCAACTGGTGCCGCAGGATGTGGATCTCCTGCGCCGACGCTATTGCAGTCCGGAAACGATTGCGATGCTCGCCCGCGAGCTGGATGCCACCGCGAAGACTTTGTACCGCCGCCTGGATCGCATCCGTGAACGACTGGAAGAATGTGTTTCGCGACGGGTCGCCAGTTCAACGGCAGAGGAGGCGTGAGTGATGAACGACAGCCCTGATTCGCTGCCAGAACACGACATGCGTCGCGTCTTCCAGCGATTGATCGACGGCGAATTGACGCCTGAAGAATTTCAGCGGCTGGAAAGCCGCATGCAGTCGGAACCGGCACTGCGGGCCGAGTACATCAAGTTCGTCGATTTGGAGGCGTGCCTGTTCGATGAATTGTCTCAGCAGCCGGAGGGACCGGTTGTCTCGGCGCAGACGGATCGCCGAGGGATGCGGCGGTGGTGGGTCGCGGCATTCAGCGCGGCCGCATGTCTCGCGCTCGCTTGGAATTTGTGGCCTGTGCCGCAGGTGGCCATTGACCGGCCGGCAGTTGAAGTTGCCGTTCAGCCTCCCCCCCACGAGTTTCGCACGCCTGCCGCGACATACGTCACGGCCCCGCTGTACGGGCTACCTGATGTCGCGGTCGTGACACTTCTGGAAGGTCTGACGGCCGTCGATACTCCCCCCTCAATCAGCATCGGCGCGCGTCTGAAACCGGGGATCCTGACGCTGCGCGAAGGAGAATTGCAGCTCGATCTGCTCGATGGTGCCCGGCTGTTGCTGCGCGGCCCGGCAGAATTGCACCTCGTTTCCCGCTCGTCTGCGTCGTTGGTTTCCGGTATGGCGGGCGTCCGTGTCTCACACTCGCAGGGTGCGTTCGTGCTGAATGCCCCGGACGCGGCTGCGGTCGCTGAGGGGACCGAGTTCGCTGCCAGTGTCGGATCGGACCGGCATACGCAGGTCCATGTGTTTGAGGGTGCGATGGAGATCTCGCTTCTGGGTGAGGATGGCAACACGCTCATCAGCCAGCGCCTCACCGATCAGGACACGTTCGAGATTGATCCGAAGTCGCGGCAGTTCGTGCGTCTGGCCGCTCCGACGAGTGAACTCCCGCAGGTCCATGACCTCGATCAGGCGCAGTTGATCGTCACCGCCGCTTATGTCAAAGAGGTCGAGCGTTCGCAGCCGTATTTGTACTGGCGGTTTGAATCCCTGGAGAACGGTCTGATTCGCGACGCGCTGGGTGGACCACATTCGGCACGCATCCTGGCCGACGATGAAAGTCGATCAACGATCCGCCTCGTCAACGGAGCGGCCGAGTTTCTGCCGAGTGCCACCCCGCGCTGCATTGTCTCGGCGGCCCCCATTCCGCAGTTCAACAAGGGAGATTTCAGTCTGGAACTGTGGGTGATGCCAACGGAACTGAAAACGGGGGCCATCCTGGGTGCAGTGTTACCCGATGAAGGCTCGATCCCGATGCACCTGAGTTTCATCGAGTTGGCTCACAACACGAACCTCGTTCACAAGCCCGGCGTCATTCGCTTTCTGCACCGTCAGCCCGCAGGCAAGGTCGGTGGTTTCAATTTGTTTTCGCAGGAGGTTTGTACGCCGGGTCGGTGGGCGCACGTTGCGGCAACGAAATCGTCCGACGAGTTGCGGCTGTATGTGAACGGACAACTGCTGCGCCGCGTGAGTGGCCCCGGAACGGGTGCGTCTGACGATCTGGCCTACCAATTGGTGCTGGGACAACTGGGCCCCGCGACGACCAGCGAACGGCAGTTTCACGGCATGATCGATGAAGTTGCGGTGTATCATCGCGTCCTGACTCCGGATGAAATCTCGCGACACTATTGGTCAATCGTCGGTTCCGCGCCGCTGTCGAAACGGATGCCGAACAAAAACGGTGAGATGAATGGCGTGCAATTGCAGCATCGCGAGCTCATGGTCCTGCGCAATGACGATTGGTCCAGCTTGGCAAACTAGAGCCACAGGACAATGAGCGCCACATTCGCCGGTCGTGGTAACGCATCATCGGTGTTGAACGAGGTCCAGAAAGCATGCTCTTTGAGACTCGGTTGACTTGGCGCAGCACGACTTCTGCGGTTGCGGTCATTGTGATCGCCTCCTCGGCTCACGGTGCTGACCGCATCAGCTTCAATGAACAGATTCGCCCATTGCTCTCCGATCGCTGCCTCGCCTGTCACGGTCCAGACGAAAAGCACCGTGAGGCCGATTTGCGTCTCGACATCCGCGCTGAAGCGGTCGGTACGGTCGATAGTCCACACGCGATCATCCCCGGCAAACCCGAGGAGAGTCCTCTCTGGCAGCGGATCACCTCGACCGATCCCGATCTGCAAATGCCTCCCCCCGCCGCCAAGAAGCCCCGGTTCACTCCGGAGGAGCTCGCCCTGTTGCGACGATGGATTGAAGAGGGGGCCGAGTACGAAGGCCATTGGGCGTTCTTGCCGTTGCGCGACGATCCTCCGCCCGTGACGGTCGGCGCGCCGCACCCCGTGGATGCGTTTGTTCACCGCAAACTTGCAGCGAGAGGTATCAAACCGTCCGTCGAAGCCGAGAGAACGACGCTCATCCGTCGCGTGACGCTCGACCTGATCGGGCTGTTGCCCTCGCCGGACGAAGTGTCCGAATTCGTGAACGATAACTCCCCCACGGCATACGAACGGTTGGTTGACCGATTGCTGGCGTCACCTCACTACGGCGAACGTTGGGGCCGGCACTGGCTCGATCAGGCGCGGTACGCGGACTCGAATGGCTACGCCGTCGATGCGGCCCGTGAAATGTGGCCGTACCGCGACTGGGTGATCGACGCCTTCAATCGTGATCTTTCGTTCGACCAGTTCACCATCGATCAGCTCGCGGGGGACCTGCTGCCTCAGCCGACGAAGCACCAGCTCATCGCGACGGGCTTCCACCGCAACACGCTCATCAACCAGGAGGGCGGGACCGACCGCGAGCAGTTTCGGGTGGAGGCGGCGATGGATCGGGCCAACACCACCGGTGCCGTCTGGCTGGGGCTGACCGTCGGTTGCGCCCAGTGCCACTCGCACAAGTTCGACCCGATTTCGCAGCGCGAGTACTATCAATTCTTCGCGTTCTTCAACTCGGCTCAGGATGCGAATGATCGCGGACCGACGGTCGAGGTTGTGCGCGGCGAGGTCTTCGGCCAGCCAGTTTCCGTCCCGCGCGACCCGCCCGCGCCAACGGCAGCCGAACTCGCCAAGTTGCGGAGTGATTGGGAAGGCACCACACGTTCGCGTTTGGAGCAACTCCGCAAGGAATCATCGGCCAAGCCGGTCGAGTGGTCTCCTGTGACATTCGTGGAGACTCGAACGGCGTCGGGAGCAATGTTCACCAAGCTGGACGATGGCTCACTGCTGTCCAGCCCGATGGGCGCGGCTCATGAAATGTATCACCTGACACTGACCAGCGCTCTTCCTCAGATTGCGGCCGTGCGATTGCGAGTGTTGACTCACGACTCCCTGCCACGCCAGGGGCCGGGACGAGCGGGGAACGGCAACTTTGTGTTGACCACGTTCACGCTGGCGGCGAACGGGCAGAACCAACCCTTTGCGGGCGCAACCGCCGACCACGAACAACCCGACTTCTCCGTCGAAGGGCTGATCGATGCGGACCCGAAGTCCGGCTGGGCGATCAATGTCGGTCCCGGCTCAACGGCGAAGATGAACACCGATCACGAAGCGGCCTTTGTGCTCGCGAAGCCGCTGATTCTCGGTGGAAAGCCGTTCGAGATCGCGATGCGGCATGATCTCAATGCGAACTATCTGGTCGGACGATTTGCGATGGACGTCTCTGCAGTGGCCCCGACAGCGGTCTCGACTCACGACGCGGCGTTGCTCGCGGCGTTACAAAAGCCTGTCGGGGATCGCTCCAAAGACGAGGTGGCTCGGTTGCAGCAGGCGTTTGAGAAAGCGGAACCACGTGCTCGCAAGGTCGAAAAGAAAACGAACCCGGACCTTGTTCAGGCGATGGTGATGCGCGATCTCCCACAACACCGGGAGACGTTCCTGCTCACACGTGGTGACTTCACTCGGCCGAACAAAGAATTGGGGACGCTCGCGCCGGGCGTGATCGCGGCGATTGCACCACCACTCGGAGTGGAAGGAATGCAGCCCAACCGGCTGGAGCTCGCGCGCTGGCTGGTCCATCCCGACAATCCGCTCACATCGCGCGTCACCGTCAACCGGATTTGGATGCGCTATTTCGGACGGGGGTTGGTCGAGACCGACGAAGACTTCGGGGCACAAGGGGCGACGCCGACGCATCCCGATTTGCTGGACTGGCTCAGTCGCGAATTCCAGCACTCGGGCTGGAGTCAGAAGTCACTGCATCGCGTGATCGTCACGAGCGCGACGTACAAGCAGTCGTCGCGATTGCGCCCCGATCTCGCCGTCAGCGATCCCAGAAATCTGTGGCTCGCCCGACAGGAACGGTTCCGGTTGGAAGGCGAAGCGGCGCGCGACGCCGCGCTCACGGCCAGCGGCCTCCTGGAATCGGCGCTGGGCGGACCGAGCGTCCATCCACCTCAACCGGAGGGAGTCTATGCTTTCACGCAGGTCAACAAGAGCTGGCCGACGGAACAAGACCGGCAGCGGTATCGACGAACGCTGTACACCTTCTTCTACCGCAGTGCCCCTTATCCCCTGTTCACGACATTCGACGCTCCCGACTTTCAGGCCGTTTGTACTCGACGATTGCGGTCCAACACGCCGCTGCAGGCGCTGACTCTGGCCAACGACAGCGCTTTCTTCGAGTTGGCGCAGGGACTGGCCCTGCGACTGGCCACGGAACGACCGGGAGAATTTGCTGCGGTACTGGATGACCGGATCAACCTGGCGACGCGGACCTGCTTCAGTCGTCCGCCGAATGCCGCCGAAGCCAAACTGCTGCGCGATTACGTGCGACAGCAAGTGTCATCGTTCCGAGAGGACTCTGCGGCGGCCATGTCACTGACGACGCCGGCGCTTCGCCAACTCTTGGACGCCCCCGAAGCCGCCAGTCTCGTTCTGCTGGCTCGAACCCTGTTCAATGCCGACAACTTCATCACTCGCGAATAGCTGACAGATCATGACACTCTCCGATAACGCTTTCGGACTCGAACTGAACCGGCGGCAGTTCCTCCAGCAGGGCGGCGTGGGATTGGGGGCGATTGCGCTCCAATCGTTGCTTGCGGGCGAAGCCGCTTCGGCACCGGTGAAGATCGATCCGACGAATCCCATGTCGCCCCGAGTGCCTCCCCTCGTGCCACGAGCGAAACGGATCATCTATCTGTTCATGGCAGGCGGACCGAGTCAACTCGAACTGTTCGACGACAAGCCCAAGTTGCGCGAGTTGACCGGTCAGACTCCGCCACCGAGTTCGTTCTCCGGGAAACGCTTCGCATTTCTGAAGGGAAATGAAACGCTGCTCGGATCGCAACGAAAGTTCGAGCGCTACGGCGAGTGTGGGATGTCGCTCAGCGAAATGCTGCCTCATCACCGCAAGATCGTCGATCGGGTTTGCTGGCTCCGCGGGATGACGACGGACGTCTTCAACCACGGCCCCGCCAAGTTGTTCATGAACACGGGCTTTCAAGCCCCCGGCCGACCGAGTTTCGGATCGTGGGCGACGTACGGCCTCGGCAGTTCCGCGCGCGATCTGCCCGGCTTCGTCGTTCTGCAAAGTGGCCCGCGCGGACCCCGGGCCGGAGCCTCCCTGTGGAGCAGCGGCTTTCTGCCGACGTCGTTTCAGGGAGTCCCCTTCCGTGGCAAGGGCGATCCGATTCTGCATCTGCACAGCCCGGAAGGTTTGACGCGCGACCGCGAACGAAATTTCCATGACACCGTCGCCGCCCTCAATCGCAGCCGTCTGCAAGAGACGGGCGATCCGGAGATTCTCACGCGGATCAACGCCTACGAAATGGCCTTCCGCATGCAAACCAGCGCCCCCGAACTGATGGACCTGTCGGAGGAATCCGCGACCACGCTCGCCGATTATGGAGTCAGTCCGGGACAGCCCTCGTTCGCCGCCAACTGCCTGCTGGCCCGCCGTCTGATCGAGCGAGATGTCCGATTCGTGCAGCTCTATCACACGAACTGGGACAGCCACGGCGGTCCCGGAGAGAATCTCAACACCGACTTCGAGAAGGTCTGTCGTGACGTCGATCAGGCGAGCGCGGCCCTGGTGCTCGACCTGGAGCAGCGAGGATTGCTCGACGACACGCTCGTCATTTGGGGCGGCGAGTTCGGACGCACACCGATGGGAGAAAATCGCGACACCATCGGCCGCGACCATCACATCGACGCCTTCACCCTGTGGGTTGCCGGGGGAGGCGTGAAAACCGGGTATATCCACGGTGAAACAGACGAGTTGGGATTCGGCCCCATCGCAGGCAAGGTCCACGTTCACGACCTGCACGCGACGTTGCTTCACCTCCTTGGTTTCGACCACGAACAGCTCACCTACCGTTTTCAGGGACGCGACTACCGCCTGACCGACGTGCATGGAAAAGTCGTCAAAGAGATCCTGGCCTGAGTCCCACGGTACTTGGTGGTGTCCGTTAGCACGGTCACGATTTTTTGACTGCAATGGAGTCCGCCCGGCAACACCGGAAGAAGCTGCATTCGGGGTCGCGTGAAGTAAGAACCGTTCGAACAAACCTCGGACCGCGGCTTGCGTTCATGGAAGGCTTGGTTGAGAATGCCGCCCGCTGCGTCGGACGACTTTTCCTCCCGCCTTGCACGACTCCACAGCCTCCTCATGTACGAAGAACTCTGCATCCTCAGCGGCCGCGCGAACCCGAAACTTGCGGCCGAGATCGGCTCGTACCTTGGAGTGGGACTCGGTGCGGTTGAGCTCGGTAACTTCCCGGACGGCGAGATTTCGGTCCGACTCGATCAGAACGTGCGTGGTCGCGACGTCTTTCTCTTTCAGCCCACCGGTCCGGCGGTCAACGACAATCTGATGGAGTTGCTGATTCTGATCGACACCTGCAAGCGAGCCAGTGCCGCGCGCATCACGGCCGTCATGCCTTACTTCGGCTATGCGCGGCAGGATCGCAAGGACATGGGCCGCGTCCCGATCACCGCCAAGCTGGTGGCGAACCTCATCATCAAAGCGGGGGCCGACCGGGTGCTGGCGATGGATCTCCACGCCGCTCAGATTCAGGGCTTTTTCGATTGCCCGGTCGATCATCTGTACGCGTCCCCGATCTTGGACGACTACTTCCGTTCGCTGAACCTGCCCAAGGACAACCTGGTCATCGTCAGTCCCGATGAGGGGAGCATCAAGCGGTCGCTGCAGCACGTCGATCATCTCGGCGGCAGCTTCGCCATCGTGGACAAACGGCGGGCGAACGCCTTCGATACGCGGCAGGAGAATCTGATCGGCGGCCCGATCGAGGGCAAGACAGCGATCATCTTCGATGACATGATTACCACAGCCGGTTCGATGGTGGGAGCCGTCAAAACGGTGGCTCAACACGGCGCGAGCCGCATCTACGTCGGAGCGACGCATGCCGTGCTGTGCGGTCAGGCAGCGCAGCGACTGCGCGAGGCCCCGATCGTCGAAATCGTCGTCACGAACAGCCTGCCAATCTCCCCCGAGCAGTCCCTCCCCAACATGCGAGTCGTCTCGGTCGCCCCATTGCTCGGCGAAGCCATCCGCCGCATCCATCGCAACCAGTCGGTCAGTGATCTGTTTTAATTGAGTCCGGCGAGGAGATCGCTTTGCCGATGGCCGGTGACTCTGTAACGATGACGCTCGCCCACAGAAGGAAGCGCCTGACATGCGATCCGCCTTGTCGATCATCCTTCTCATCGTTTGCTGTTCGTACGTTGAGTTGACTCATGCGCACGCGGCCGATGCCCCCGATTACGGTCGCGACGTACGGCCGATTTTGTCGCAGTTCTGCTTCAAGTGTCACGGACCCGACGACGGGCAGCGGCAGGCCGGATTGAGGCTCCACACTCGCGAGGGGGCGACGGCGAAGAGTGAGTCGGGGAAGACACCGATCTCGCCGAAGCAGCCGCATCTCAGCGAACTCGTGCGGCGGATCGAATCGACCGATCCCGACGAGGTCATGCCGCCCGCTTCGACCAAGCGCGTGCTGACCGCCGCTCAGAAAGAGACGCTCAAGAACTGGATCGCCTCCGGGGCCGAGTACAAGCCGCACTGGTCGTTCGTCGTGCCGGTGCGGCCGTCGACTCCCGGCGTGCAACGGCGCGAGTGGCCGCGCGGCGGGATCGACTCATTCGTGCTGGCACGGCTGGAAACAGAGAAGCTCGCGCCGTCACCCGAAGCCGACAAGTACACGCTTGTCCGGCGAGCTGCTCTCGATCTGATCGGCCTGCCACCGACTCCCGAAGAGGCGGATGAGTTCGTCAACGATGCGTCGCCCGATGCCTATGAAAGGCTGCTCGACCGGTTGCTCGCTTCGCCGCGCTATGGCGAACGCTGGGCGAGGCGCTGGCTCGATCTGGCCCGCTACGCCGACACCAACGGCTATGAAAAGGATCGGCAACGCTCGGTCTGGCCATACCGCGACTGGGTCATCAACGCGCTGAATGCCAACCTGCCATTCGACCGGTTCACCGTCGAGCAGCTTGCGGGCGACATGCTGCCCGGCGCGACGCTCGACCAGCGAATCGCGACCGGCTTTCACCGGAACACGATGCTGAACGAAGAGGGCGGCATCGACCCGCTGGAGTTCCGCTACCACGCGATGACCGACCGGGTGGCCACGACCGCGACGACGTGGCTGGGACTGACGGTCGGGTGTGCCCAGTGTCACACGCACAAATACGACCCGATCACGCACCGCGACTACTTCAGTTTTTTTGCCTTGCTGAACAACGCGGACGAGCCGGAGATGGATGTCGTCCGCAGCGACATCACCGCGCGACGGGCCTCACTCCTCGAACAGATCGCGGCTCACGAGGCCGACCTGCCGAACCGCTTCCCGCTGCCGGACGACTTCGAGTGGACGCCGATCAAACCCGTTGTCGCTCGTTCGACGGGCATGGCCACGCTGGAGATCAAGGACGATGCGTCGGTCTTCGTGACGGGAACGTCGCCCGACAAGGACACGTACCTCGTGGGACTCGACTCGGATCTGACCGATGTCGTGGCCGTGCGACTCGAAGCACTGGCCGATCCTGCGCTGCCGAGCAAAGGTCCGGGCCGAACGCCTCACGGCAACTTCGTGCTGACTGAGTTCAAAGCCACACTCAAAGAACGAGGAGCCGCTGCGAGCGGCGATGCGAAGGATGACGCTCAACCACTGAAGTTCGTCCGCGCGTCGGCCGACTTCTCGCAGGAGAGCTTTTCCCCCGAGCAGGCCATCGATGGCAACGTGAAGACCGGCGGCTGGGCCATCCACGGGCCGGGCGAATGGAACGTGAACCGTACCGCGACATTCTTCCTCGCAGAGCCAGGCGGCCTCGCGGGGAAGACTGCTCGCTGGACGATCCGCCTCGACCAGAATCACGGCATGCAGCACACGCTCGGCAAGTTCCGCATCAGCCTCGGCCGACGACCGGCCAACAGCAACCATCCCGAAGCGGCGCGCAGGCTCGCCCACCGCGAACAAAAGTTTGGTGCGTGGCTCGCGAAGGAAGAGGCTCGCGTCGTGAAGTGGACGACACTCAAACCTGTCGCCGCCAAGAGCAACCTCGCGCTGTTGACGATTCAGGACGACGACTCGATCTTCGCCAGCGGCGACATGTCGAAGCGGGATCTCTACGACATCAGCTACGTGGTCGCGGGCGGCTCGCCTGCGACGGGCAGTGCAACACGCTCAGGCGAGCCGCCCGAGCCACGGAAATGGACGGCTCTGCGCATCGAGGCGGTTCCCGACGAGCGGCTCCCCAAGAACGGGCCCGGGCGCGTGTACTACGAGGGACCGTTCGGAGATTTCTTCCTCAGCACGATCACGGTTGCGGCCGATGGCCAGCCGGTGAAGCTGACCGGCGCGACGCAGAGCTTCGCCAACGGAGGCAACACGGCCGCAATGGCGCTCGATGAGAACCAGCAGACCGGCTGGTCGATCAATGGCGGACAGGGCAAGCCGCACGTCGCGGTCTTCCGGTTCGCGACGCCCGTGGCGAAGTCGGCTCGGTTCGACGTGTCGATGTTGTTCGAACGCTACTACGCCGCGAGCCTCGGCCGGTTCAAAGTCTCCGTCACCGACGATCCCCGTCCAGCGGAAGCGAGTTCGTTGCCCGCTGAGTTGGCCACCGACCTGCTGATCCCGCGTGAGTCTCGCTCGCCCGCGCAGGTGGATCGCCTGCTCCAGCACTTCGCCGGCGAAGCCCCCGAGTTGGCGGGCGAGCGGGCCAAGATCGCCGCCTTGCGGGCGCAGTTGCCCGCGTTCCCCACGACGCTCATCTTGCAGGAGCGACCGGCAAACAACCCGCGTGCCACGCATCGACATCATCGCGGTGAGTTCCTGCAACCGAAGGAACTGGTTGAACCAGCGGTCCTCGCCGCGCTGCCGCAACTCGACGCGAAGACGCAATCCAATCGGCTGGCTCTCGCCGAATGGCTGGTCGGCCCGACGAACCCGCTCACCGCGCGCGTGACCGCCAACCGCCAATGGTCGGCGTTCTTTGGACGCGGTCTCGTGAAGTCACTCGAAGATTTCGGCAGCCAGGGGGCGAGTCCGACTCATCCGGAGTTGTTGGATTGGCTGGCTGTTGAATTCGGAGGGGGGAAGGCGGAGGGCGGAATGAAGACAAACGCCAGCGTGACAGGTTCCTCTTCTTTTCCGTCTTCCGCCCTCCGAACTCCGCCTTCTTGGGACATAAAACGCCTCCACCGCCTGATCGTCAGCAGCGCCACGTACCGGCAGTCGTCTCGCGTGACGAGGGAGTTGCTGGTGAAGGACGCCGCGAACGAGTTGCTCGCTCGGGGGGCGCGGCTGCGCGTCGAAGCCGAGGTCGTGCGCGATGCGATGCTCGCCGTGAGCGGCCTGCTGTCGGACAAGCAACTCGGGCCGAGTGTCTTCCCCGCTCAACCGGCCAACATCACGACCGAGGGAACCTACGGTGGCCTCAACTGGGCGCTCAGTCCGGGTGAGGATCGTTACCGGCGGACGCTCTACACGTTCACCAAGCGCACCGCGCCGTTTGCCCTGTCGATGACGTTCGATGGCCCGAGCGGAGAAGCCTGTGTCGCGCGGCGCGAGGTCTCGAACACGCCGCTCCAGGCGCTGACGCTGCTCAACGACACCGTCTTCATCGAGACAGCCCAAGCCCTCGGTCGCGAGTTCGCCGAACGAAGCGGTTCGGTGGACGAACGCCTCCACGCCCTCTTCCGCCGCGCGCTGACCCGGCCTCCGACCGATGACGAACTGGCCCTGCTAAAACGCTTCTTCGACGAACAGTCCTCGCGCCTGGATCGCAAAGAACTCGACGCGGCCAAGCTGGCCGGAGCGGGCGACCCCAACGAAGCCCCTCGCGCCGCCTGGACCCTCGTCGCCCGAGCGATCATGAATCTGGATGAAGCCGTGACGAAGAATTGATTGCAACTCGAGCCCACGCAGAACTTGGTGCTGAGTAAATCGGAGCGAATGAAATGACGAACTCACTTTCGTTGAACCTCGATCTCACCCGCCGTCACTTCTTGCAGGAGTGCCGTGTTGGCGTGGGCAAGATGGCGCTGGCTTCGCTCCTGGCGGGCGGCGTGGCTCGGCAGGCACGGGCTGACGGGAACGTGGCGGCGGGTGTGAATCCGCTGGCTCCGCGCGCGCCGCACTTTGCTCCCAAGGTGAAGTCGGTCATTCATCTGTTCATGGCGGGGGCACCGAGTCAGCTCGATTTGTTTGACAACAAGCCGAAGCTGACCGAGTTCACCGGGAAGCCGATTCCGCCCGAGGTGGTCGGCGGGCAGCGGTATGCGTTCATCCGGCCCGACGCGAACTGTCTGGGTCCGCAGTTCAAGTTCGCCAAGCATGGCGAGTGCGGGATGGAGCTGTCCGAGGCGCTGCCTCATCTGGCGAAGATCGTCGATGAGATTTGTCTCGTGAAGTCGGTGAACACGGATCAGTTCAATCACGCTCCCGCGCAGATCTTCTTCAACACGGGGTTCTCTCAGCCGGGGCGGCCGAGTCTCGGATCGTGGGTCACGTATGGGCTGGGGGCTGAGACGAGCGACCTGCCCGCGTTCGTCGTGATGTCCACCGGAGCAGGCATCAGTGGCGGAGCGGCCAACTGGTCGAGTGGCTTTCTGCCAACGCTGTACTCGGGCGTGAGGCTTCGCAATCAGGGAGACCCGATCCTGGACGTGTCGAGTCCCGCCGGAGTTGACTCGAAGTTGCAGCGCGATTCGCTCGACTTGATCGGGGCGCTGAACCGGAAGCGGCTGGATGTCGAAGGCGATCCCGAGATCGCGACACGGATCGCCTCGTATGAGATGGCCTTTCGCCTGCAAACGTCCGCGCCCGAACTGATGGATCTGAAGAGCGAAACGAAGGAGACGCTGGACCTGTACGGCTGCGATCCGGCGGTGCCGTCGTTCGCCCGCGCGTGTCTGCTGGCTCGGCGGATGATCGAGCGGGGCGTGCGGTTCGTGAACATTTACAACGAGGGCTGGGACGCGCACTCGGATGTCGTCGGGAACCTCAAGAACAACTGCGGCAAGACGGATCAGGCCTCGACCGCGCTGGTGACGGACCTCAAACGGCGCGGCCTGCTGGACGAGACGCTCGTCATCTGGGGTGGCGAGTTCGGGCGCACGCCGATGGTCGAGAACAACCCCGCGCTGGGACGCAGCCTCGGCCGCGATCACCATCCGCAGGCGTACACGATGTGGCTCGCTGGCGGAGGCATGAAGCGGGGCTTCAGTTATGGAGCAACCGACGACCTGGGATTCCACGTCGTGGACAAGCCGGTCCACGTACATGACCTGCAGGCCACGATCCTGCATCAACTCGGCTTCGATCACGAGCGACTCACCCATCTCCACGCGGGCCGCGAGTTCCGCCTGACCGATGTGCATGGTCATGTCGTGGGTGACCTGCTGGCGTGAACGATCTCACGCCGAGCCCGAGGTCGATTGAAAGTCGTGCCACGGCTCTGTGAGCCGTGAGAACAAGGAATGGGCTCGCCAAATCCACACGGCTGACACAGCCGTGGCACACGATGACTGCTTTCTGCGAACTGTCACGTCACGATTGCAGCGACGGACCGTTCGTCTCATCACGACCGTCACGTTCGGGTGAATCGGCAAAGCGGAGCAGACTGGTCTCCGACGCCGTCGTTGTGTCCGGGCAACCCATGTTGCAATTGGACATCATCGAAACCGCGACCTAGGTTCCCCCTTGCGAAGGAAGCGAAGGTGCGGCACGGCTGCGCCCGTCCATTCTTCGCAGTGACGCCCGTTCGTTTGCGAGGATCAGTCATGGCCATTGACGTGTTGTCTGCTCATCGAAATCCACCGGGGGCCGAGTCGGCCAGAGTGCCAGGGGCGGCCGAGAACAAGCCGCCCGTCGTGAATCGAGGGACGCTGTTACTGCCGCTTTGTCTCCCCTCGATCGCTTGCGGACTTGTGGCAGTGCTGGTCAGTTCGTGGATGTTTAAGGAACC
The DNA here is from genome assembly GCA_038040225.1 of Planctomycetota bacterium. Lineage (GTDB taxonomy): Bacteria > Planctomycetota > Planctomycetia > Planctomycetales > Planctomycetaceae > Schlesneria. The sequence goes on along the minus strand of JBBPIS010000039.1, from coordinate 31,380 downwards.
GAGTGCTCCGTTACTGACATTTGCGGGAAGCCTGTCCGGACTGACGGCGACGATCTACCTGTTCCGACGACAGGCTGAAGCGGCCGAGGCCGTCCTGCGACGGCCCGATCTGCGCGAGGCCGATCTGTCGGCCACGGGAGTCTTCCAGTCATTGCTCGGCGAACTCGTCGATTTGATCCACGTTCACGAAGCCGAATCGCGGAAACTTGTCGATCAGCGGACACGCCTGGAAGCGCGGGCCCACCTGTTGCGAAACCAGGTGCGACGACTCGAACAGGCTCTCGATCAACTCGATCAACCGGTGTTTCTGCTCGATACCAGCGAATCGCTGATTTATCACAACGACAGTGCCACGGCGCTGATGGTGGCCGTGACGGGCGATCCCAATCTGCCGGCGGCGGCCGCGTGGGAGCATCTCGATGGTCTGAAGGCGTTGGTCTCCTCGGCCAGAACCCGATCGGCCGCGGCCGATCGTCGCACGGCGGAGTTGAATTTGAAGTGCTCGGGCGAGACGGGAGCCTACCGTGCGCGAGCGGCCAACCTCTACGACGACGATGGGCGGCTGGGCGGCGTTGCGGCGCTGCTCGCCGACATTCGTGAAGAGACCAAGGAACGGGGCAAACAGGCCGAATTCGTGTCGGCCGTGAGCCACGAGTTGAAGACGCCTCTCGCCAGCATCCGGGCCTACACCGAGTTGCTGATGGACGACGACGTCGATGATCCGGCCGAACGTCAGGAACTGCTCAAATTCATCGATGAACAGGTGACCCGATTGACGAGGCTCGTCAACAACCTGCTGAACTTTGCCCGCGTCGAGAGCGGCGTGATCAAGGTGCAGCGTGAAGACATCGACATCAACCGGGTGCTGAAGAAGTCGATCGAAGTCGTGGCGGTGCCCGCCAAAGAAAAGAACATCACGATCATCGAGGAACTGAGCGAGTTGTATCTGCCCGCTCACCTGGACCTCGATCTGTTCGGTCAGGCGATCATCAATCTGCTGTCGAATGCGATCAAGTACACGCCCGAGGGGGGCGAGGTTCGGCTGCGCAGCCGGATGCAGGACACCGAGGCCGTGATCGACGTGCAGGACAACGGCATGGGCATCCCGGCCGATGCGCTGCCGCGTCTGTTCGAGCGGTTCTACCGGGTGCCTCAGAACAACAAGGCGGCCGCCGGGACGGGACTCGGGCTGGCGCTGGTCAAATACATCGTCACCAACATTCACGACGGGGCGATTGCCGTCACGTCGCAGGTCAACAAGGGAAGCTGCTTCTCGGTGCGCGTCCCGCTCGGCCATCGCGACCGGGGCACGCGGCGCATCGAGGCGCAAAGCCGCGCACCACAGAAAGACCTCGTCCCAACCGACCGTTGATTACCCGGCATCGCACCCTTTCCATCGTCCTTTCCCCCGGCTCTGAACAAGGAACACTGTCATGTCACACCGCATCATCGTCTGTGACGACGAACCGCACATCGTGCGTGCCATCTCGTTGAAGTTCACCCGCGCCGGCTTCGAGGTCCACGGGGCTCCCGACGGGGAAGCCGGATTGGAGTTGCTGCATCGCGCCCCACCCGCGCTGCTCATCACGGACTACACGATGCCGGGCATGAACGGAGCCGAACTGGTTCGTCGTGTCCGGGCCGACGCGGCGCTGGCCGATCTCCCCGTGATCATGCTCACCGCGCGTGGCTTTGAACTGGACGAGGACTCCAACATCGAGGCCGAGCTGGGACTCGCGGCCGTCATGATGAAACCGTTCAGTCCGCGCGAACTGGTCGTGAAGGTCTGCGAGATCCTCGGATACGGCCCGGCTCCGCGCGTGTCGCGCTATGGCAGTGAGACCGAACTTCCCGCGTTCAGCGTCTGAGACTGACAGAAATTCGTCATGCAGATCACCACGGAAACCTTCGGCGAAGTGCTGGTCGTCCACACTCCGGACGACCTGACGGAGGAGACGTCGCGCGTGTTCGTGTCGGCCGTCGAGACCCATCTGGGCAACGGTCGTTCGTCGATCGTGCTGCAAATGGACCGCAGCGAACTGTTCGACAGCGTCGGCCTGAACACGCTGCTCGATTTGCAGGATCAGGCCCGGCAGGCGGGCGGGACCATGAAGATCAGCGGCCTCGTCGATCCCGGTCGCAAGATTTTTGAAGTGACACGCCTGGACCAGCGCTTTGACCTGTTCGATTCGGTGATCGACGCCGTGGCCAGCTTCCGATAGACGCATCGTCCCATCATGCACAAGACGCTTCTCAAGCCCCGCCCGCGACTCGGCGACCTGCTGGTCCGTCAGGGGTTCCTCACGCCCGATCAGTTGCAGCAGGCTCTGGCGTTGCAGGCCGAGGGCGAGGGATCGAGGCTGTTGGGCGAGGTGCTCGTCGAACGGGAGTTCTGCACCGAGGAGCAGGTGCTGGAATGTCTGGCCGTCGAATTCAAGCTGCCGTTCGTCAAACTCGACACGCGGATGTTCGACCCCAAAACCGTCGAAATACTGCCGCGCGAGTTCATCGAAAAACACTGCGTGCTGCCGCTGTTCAAGCTGCGCGACATGCTGACCGTCGCCGTCGCCGAACCTTCCGACGTCTTTCTGCTCGACCGGATCAAATCGATCACGCGGTGTGACGTTCAACTCGCGATTGCCTCCGCGCGCGACATCCGCCGGACGCTGCAAACGTATCTGCCCGACAGCCAGGTGTTCGTCATTGACGACATCATCGACGACGTGCAGGGCGACGCGGTCGAACTGATCGAGGACACGATCGACGACATCGGCACGGGCAGCGAACTGGCCGGGCAGAGTCCGATCATTCGCCTGGTCAACTACATCATCTATTCGGCGGTCAAGGAGGGGGCGAGCGACATCCACATCGAGCCGACCGAGCGGCAGATTCGCGTCCGGTTTCGAGTCGACGGGGCACTGTTCAAGTCTCTGGAACTGCCCGGTCACATCGCACCGGCCATTGCGTCGCGCATCAAGATCATGGCGTCGATGGACATCAGCGAGCGACGCCTGCCGCAGGATGGCCGCATCCACGTGATGATGGAGAACCGCTCGATCGACCTGCGCGTCAGCACGCTGCCGCTCGCGCACGGCGAGAAGACCGTCATCCGGATCATGGACAACCGCAGCATTCCGCTGTCGCTGGCCCAGCTCGGTTTCAGCAGCGAGAACCTCGAACGCTTTCAAACCCAAATCCGCAAACCGAACGGCATCGTGCTGGTCACGGGACCGACCGGCAGCGGCAAGAGCACCACGCTCTACGCGGCCCTCAACACCGTCAGCACGATCGAAATGAACATCTGCACGGTCGAGGATCCGGTCGAGTTTCAGTTGCCGCTCGTCAATCAGTTTCAGGTCAACGAGAAGATCGGCCTGTCGTTCGCCTCGATGCTGCGAAGCCTGCTGCGTCAGGATCCCGACATTCTGATGGTGGGCGAGATTCGCGACGAACTGACGGCGCGAACGGCCGTTCAAGCCGCACTGACCGGGCATCTGGTCTTCAGCACGCTGCACACGAATGACGCCTGCAGTGCCGTCACGCGGTTGGTCAACATGGGAATCGAAGGCTATCTGATCGGCGCGTCGCTGAACGGCGTGCTCAGCCAGCGGCTGTGCCGTCGCATCTGCGCGAAATGCAAGCAACCCTACGAGCCGCCCAAGGCCATGCTGGCCGTGATGCAGCACATGGGGTTGGAGTCGAATGAGTTCTATCGCGGGGCCGGATGTGCCAAATGCCGCAACACGGGCTTCTCGGGACGGATCGCGATCCACGAACTGCTGGTCGTCGATGATGCCCTGCGCGAGGCGATCTCTGTCTCACCCTCGGTACAAACCGTCAACGAATACGCACGCCACGCGGGGATGATCCCCTTGAGATACGACGGACTTCGCAAGGTCAAGGAGGGGCTGACCACGATCGAAGAAGTATTGCAGGCCAGCGATGAAGGCTGGCTGCCGGTGAAGGGATGAGAGTTGATGGTTGAGGGTTGAAGGTTGAAGGTCAGAGAAAACCGGTGTGGTGGCTCTTTGTCTGACCTTCAACCTTCAACTTTCAACCATCAACCTTCCAGGAGCATGCCATGCAGTTCGCCTATCTGGCGCGAGACGCCGCCGGGAAGATGCAGTCGGGATCGCTGGCCGCTGAGTCCTCGGTCGATGCTGCGCACAAGCTGCGTCAGGACGGGCTGTATGCGGTCTCACTCGAAGAGGCCCGCGCGAAGCTCACCGTCAAGATCCCCCTGTTTGGCCGGCGCGTCTCCCGCAGCGAACTCGTTTACACGACCAGCCAACTCGCGGTGATGATCGATGCGGGCATCTCACTGTCGTCGGCCATCGCCGGACTGGCGGCTCAGACGGAGAACCTCGGTTTCAAGTCGATGCTCGAAAAGATTCAGCAGGACATTGAGGGGGGAGAGAACCTGTCAACGGCCCTCGCCCGGTTTCCAAAGACCTTCGACGGCGTCTACGTCAATCTGGTGAAGGCTGGTGAGGCGAGCGGCATGCTGGGGGCGCTGCTCGAACGGCTGGCGGTGCAGATGCGCAATGATCTGGAGGCGCGGTCCAAGGTTCGCGGGGCGCTGATGTATCCCGGCGCGATGTTTGTCATGTGCATCAGTGCCTGTGTGTTTCTGCTGACCTGCGTGCTGCCGAAGATCTCGCCGATGTTCGTCGCGCGCGGCATCGAACTTCCCACGCCGACGATCGTGATGATGGCACTGTCCCACGCGCTGACGGTTTATTGGTGGGCCTGCCTGCTCGGACTGGCCGCGTGCATCGGCTCGTTCTGGTATGCCCGCCGGCAATGGTGGGGCATCCTGGCGTGGGACTGGTGCATCCTCGGCGTGCCGATTCTGGGGCCGCTGATCCGCAAGTCGATTCTGGCGAGGACGACTCGCACGTTCTCGTCGATGTTGAACGCCGGCGTACCCGTACTGAACGCGATCGAACTCTGCGCGGCCGTCTCCGAGAACTCGCTCTACGAAAAGGCGTGGAATCATCTGGCCCGGGAAGTCACCACGGGCCGGCAGTTGCACGAGGTACTCGAATCGAACCCGCTGTTTCCCAAGACGCTGGTGCAGATGATCGGCTCGGGCGAAAAGACCGGAAAGCTGGGTATGGTGCTCGGCCGAGTGAGCGACTACTACGAGGCCGAAGTCAGCATCGCAACCAAATCGGCCACATCGCTGATCGAACCGCTGATGGTCGCCGGAATGGGCGTGATCATCGGCGGACTGGCCCTGGCGATGCTGCTGCCGATCTTCAAACTGAGCTCGCACGTGGGTTGATGGTCGATGGTTGAAGGTTGATGGCAAGAGAAGAACGTTTGGTTTTCTTCTGACCCTCAACCTTCAACAATCAACCCTCAACCTACTTCATTTCCTTCTTCTTCTGCATCGCTTCGAACTTGGCGATCCATTTCTCCGGTTCGTCGTCGAAGGCCGCTTTGCAGCCCGAGCAGCAGACCCAATACGACTTCCCCTTGTAGCTGACCGAGATCGTGCCCAAACCCTGCGAGATGATGCAGGTCTTGTCGCCGTAATCGGTGTCGCTCAGGGCGAACGAGGTTCCCTCCCGCTGAATGTTGATCGTGTCGACTCGATTGAACGCGCCCGTCCCGCGCTTGCGATCGACCTCCAGAATGTAGCGGTTGTTCTCCTGCTGGTTGATGACCAGCCGCCACTGCTCGCCGGTCGAGTCGGCTTCCTGTTCGGTCAGTTGCAGCTTGTAGGTTCGCTGTAGTTTCTTGTCGTCGCCGGGGACATCCTGCACCGGTTCGCTGAACGCTCCACGAAAGTTGTGCGGCTTGCCGTCACCGTCGGTCGCGGTGAACTCGAACTCCTGCGACGAGGGATGAAACGTCAGCCGGCCCTCGCGAATGTACTTGCCCTTCTCAGACTTGATCTTGAGTGCCGGTTGCTTGGGATCGGTCTTCAAGTCCCAAGCCCAGCCGGGTTGATCGAGGGCCGCGTTGCGCGACGTTCCGTTCCAACTGCCGATCAGAATCTGGAGCGGCTTGAGTGCTGCACGCACGCTGGCAAACTTCTCGCCCGTGTCGGCCTCCGACTCGCTCGACGTTGTGCCGCTGCTGCTCAGTTCAACCGGCTTGTAGGACTTGCGCTTCGGCTTGGCGTCGTCGTTCACCACGTCTGTCGTCCCGGCGGACTTCGACTGCGACGAGCCATCGGCCGTCGGAGACGACGACGCGGAACTCGATGAGACAGGGGCCGTCGGCGGCTGATCGCAGCCCGTCGTCACCAGACCCATGACGCTCAACAACGCCAACCACGAGATTGAACGAACCATCCGTAAGCCCCCTCCAAAAAACAGACCCTAGTTAAACGTGCGGAGTATAGCACGGCAGTTTGCTAGCTCGCCAAGCAGGCTTGGTAAGCGTAGGAGCGAGGGTTTCTCTCATTCCTGTTCCCCTCGCCCCTTTGGGGAGAGGGGAGAGGGGTGAGGGGCGATTGCAGAGGGACGCTCGGCAACAGTTGCCCCTCACCCCCGGCCCCTCTCCCCAAGGGGGCGAGGGGAGTGGAGAGATGCGCAGCCCGTGAAAAATGGCGTGCATCCGAGTACCCTGACGCCACTTTACGGACTGTGCTCACGTCCCGCTTCTAGGAATCCACCATGCGTCTTGTCGTCTCTGCCGGTTTGATCTGGCTGGCCGCTGTTCCTGCACTCGCCGCCCGCGCCGATGACTTTGTGCCGCTGTTCAACGGCAAGGACTTGTCGGGTTGGATTCCGGTCAATGTCGCACCCACAACGTTCACGGTGCAGGACGGCCTGATCGTCAGCACGGGTGTCCCAACCGGCACGATGCGGACCGAGAAGATGTACGAGAACTTCGTCATCGAACTCGAATGGCGGCACATGAAGGCGGGGGGCAACGCGGGGCTGTTCGTGTGGGGTGACCCGATCACGCACGTCGGTGTGCCGTTCTCGCGAGGGATTGAAGTGCAAATCCTCGACGGCCGCGAAACCGCCAACTACACCAGCCACGGCGACATCTTTTCCATTTGGGGCGCGAAGCTGACTCCCGACCGGCCTCATCCCGGCGGAGCCGAGCGCTGCCTGCCAATCGAAAAACGCTGCAAGCCCTCCCCCGAATGGAACCACTACCGCGTCACCTGCAACGACGGCACGATCAAGTTGGAGGTCAACGGCAAGGAAGTCAGCGGCGGGACGAAGTGCAACCCGCGCAAAGGCTATCTCTGTCTGGAGTCGGAGGGCTCGGAATGCCACTTCCGCAACATCAAGATCAAGGAACTCCCCACGACGAATCCGGAACCCGATGAGATCGCGATGGCCGCCGTCGGACATCGGTCGCTCTACACGGGGATCGACCTGACCGGATGGAAGGCGTCCGAGCAACACGTCGGACACTGGAAGCCCTCCGACTGGAAGCTGGTCTACGACGGCAAGTGCGGTGCGGAGGATCCCAATTTGTGGAGCGAGCAGGAATTCGGCGACTTCGAGATGATCTGCGACTGGCGCTGGACCGCGAAGCCGACCAAGAAGAAATGGCCCAAGGTGCTACCGACGGGTCTGGAGGAACTCGGCTCCGACGGCAAACCGGTCGAGGTCGAGGTGGACGATGCGGGCGACAGCGGCATCTATCTGCGAGGGAGCAGCAAGAGCCAGGTCAACATGTGGTGCCGCCCGTGCGGCAGCGGCGAGGTCTACGGCTATCGCACCGACGCCAGCCAACCGGCCGAAGTGCGCGCGGGCGTCACGCCGAAGAAGGTCGCCGACAAACCGATCGGCCAGTGGAACCGGTTCCTGATCACGATGAAGGGAGACCGCCTGACCGTGCGACTCAACGGCGAACTGGTGATCGAGAACGCCCAACTCCCCGGCGTAGCCCCCCGCGGCCCAATCGCCCTCCAACACCACGGCGACCCCATCGAGTTCGCCAGCATTTTGATTCGCGAACTGCCGTAACGCTTCTCCAAATGTTGAGCTGCTCACGGTTCTGGGGTCGTTAACTTAACTGTTCCACTCCGACATGAGGGAGGCAAAAATGTATCGGACGTCGGGATCGTTTCTGGCCCTTACCCTTGTGTGGTTTTCGTTGTCCTGCGCTAACGTACTCGCGGAAATCCGCCCCATGAGCGGGAAGATAGTTCCCGGTTTTGAACCAATCGATAAGGCAGTTCAAGAGTTCATGGAAAAGATCGGCTGTCAGGCCGCAACTGTCGCCGTTTCAAGAGACGGCCAGACGGTCTATTCGCGCGGCTATGGGTGGAGCGACCAAGCCAGGAAGAAGCCCACCCCCCCCGATGCCCTGATGCGGATCGCGAGTGTCACCAAACCAATCACAGCCGCCGCCGTTAAGAACGCCATCCGCGCTCAGCAACTTTCTCTTGATACCAAGGTGTTTGAACTCATCGCCGCGAAGATATCCGGTGGCAAAACAGCAGACCCAAGGTTCAAAAGAATCACGGTCGGCCAACTGCTCGAACACAAAGGGGGATGGGACGCGGGGGCATCCTTCGACCCGATGTTTCGTACAAAACAGATCGAGCAAGAGCTGCGGCTGCGCGGCCCCGCCACTCCGGAGAATGTGATCAAGTACATGCTGAACCAGCCACTGCAGTTCACCCCCGGAGAGAAAACCGTCTACTCCAACTTTGGATACTGCATTCTCGGGCGCGTCCTCGAGAAAGCGATGAAGAAGCCGTATGCCGACTGTATTCAGGAAACCATATGCAAACCGCTGGGCATCAATGACATCAGGCTCGGCCACGGTGCCCTGATATGGCGAGACCCTCGCGAGGTTTGGTATCCCGTTGCGGAGAACGCAGTCCCCATAGATGTCATGGACGCACCGGCCGGGTTGATCGCATCCGCACCGGCATTGTGTCAATTCTTGGAGGCGTACTGGATCGGCGGAGATCCGCGTCTGCAAGGGCAGCGCGGGGGAAACTGGACATTCTTTGGCAGCCTTCCCGGCACGACAGCGTTGGTTCGCCAGCGCGAAGACGGCTTCAGTGTCGCGGTCCTCTTGAACGGGCGGCGTGACAAACATTTCAAAGAGGACGATCCCTTACTCAAGCAAGCGATTGACGAGGCAATCGAAAAGCTGAAGTAACAACGGTCGGGGGCGGCGTGGCCCGGCTTGATTCGTGAACACGAACCGGCGTGGCACTGCTTCGGAGTCCTCGGAGAAGCAGTGCGAGTGGCGAGCCAACTCTCCTCCTCACTGTTTGTCCCAAAGCGGCCAAACAGTCCGGTAGGTCAGGCTATGCCTGACTCTTCGACACTCACCCCGAATCAAACGAGTCTCGTTGTACCGACCGTCAATCGTCAGGCACAGCCTGACCTACCGGACTGGGGGCGAGCGAAGACGCTCGCCCCCAGTCACCCCGCCGAGCACGCCACGTCGGATCGCCGCCGCAGGCTTGGCCTTCAGCAGCTACCCGAATATGCGTTCAGCAGGTTCGCCGCCGACTGCTCGAGACGCTTCACCATGTCCGGGGGGAGCGTGTTCCGGTTGTCGCGGATGAAGTTGGTGAGCGTTTCCAACTCCTGCTCGGCCCGCCCGCAGAGCATGGCGTGGATCAGGACGTCCAGCAGTGTGCCCACCGCCTCCATCCCCTGGCGAATCAGCTCCGACACCGATCGCGCTGCGGCGCCCCCCCCGCCTCCTCCACCGGCCGCGCTGCCCAGTTGATCCAGCGCACAACGGGCGGCGGTCAGACGAAGTTCGGCCTGCATCGCCAGGAGGTCACGCTTCGGATTGGCGCGGGGCTGGACTGCGACTGTGCGGGTGCGGGGCGGGTGGGCGGTCTGTCTCGGCTTGCGTTGGGCCATGTTCGACTCCTTGGTGATTTGGGTGCCGCAGCCAGCGCGGCTGCCGCAACACGATACTCGCATAAGCAAGGGCAATGTCCAGGAGATTCCGCGGGTGGCCCAGATTTGTATGCATGCAACCTGAGGCGGCTTCGCGGGTGGCCCCGGTTGCTCGTCAACCGGGGGTGCTCAGCCGCAAAAAGGGGACAGGGGCAGAATGGCTCAGTTTGATGAGGCGGGATGGCCCGGCTTGGTTCGTGAGTACGAATCGGCGTGGCACTGCTTCGGAGTCCTCGGAGAAGCAGTGCGAGTGGCGAGCCAACTCTCCTCCTCACTGTTTGTCCCAAAGCGGCCAAACAGTGGCACGCCCGCAATGACTGCGAGTACGATGTCTGCGTCTCCTGACAGTCTGGAATTGTGAGTCTGCCATGTCGATCGCGTCACCGCTTGCCCCGCCCGCCGCCAACGGTCTGTTGTCCATGAACGGAGTGGCCGATGTCCCGACGTTGTCGGTCTGGCGCCTGAGCGTCGAGCAATATCACGAGATGATCCGCACGGGCATCCTGCACAACGGCGATCCGATTGAACTTCTCGAAGGGGTGCTGGTGCTGAAGAGGGATCGAAATCTCCCGCATCGCATTGCCGTGACGCAGTTGCGCGACCTCTTGATGAGGCTGGTTGGCAGCGGCTGGCATGTCGAGACTCAGGAAGCCGTCACTTTGGACACCAGCGAACCCGAACCCGATCTGGCGGTGATTCGCGGCACCGTCAGAGACTATCCCGACCGGCATCCGGGGCCGAACGACATCGGCCTCGTCGTGGAAGTGGCCGACACCTCGTTGGCCCAAGATCGGGGACAAAAGAAGCGCGTGTATGCCCGCGCGGGGATCGTCGAGTTCTGGATCGTGAATCTCATCGACGAGCAGATCGAAGTTTACTTCGACCCCACCGGTCCAGTCGATCCGTCGGATCAGGCCGAACAGTCGGACTATCGGCAGCGCTTGGTCTTCACCCCGGGACAGTCCGTCCCGGTAACGCTCGGCGGCGGCGAAGTTGGTTTGATCGCTGTGTCGCAGGTGCTGCCGTGACGCCGGATACGGGCTGGCCGGTGCGGCTGTGGGCGGTGCTTCGCCGCCCACAGCCGAATCAAGAAGAAAGCAGTCTTACCATTCGCTGGGGGCAAGCGAAGCGCTGACCCCAGCCACCCCAGGTCAATATATGGTGCCGCCCGTGCGGCAGCGGCGAGGTCTACGGCTACCGCACCGATGCCAGCCAACCGGCCGAAGTGCGGGCGGGCGTCACACCGAAGAAGGTGGCCGACAAACCGATCGGCCAGTGGAACCGGTTCCTGATCACAATGAAGGGGGACCGTCGGACCGTGCGGCTCAACGGCGAGTTGGTGATCGAGAACGCCCAACTCCCCGGCGTAGCCCCCCGCGGCCCGATCGCCCTCCAACACCACGGCGACCCCATCGAGTTCGCTAGCATTTTGATTCGCGAACTACCGTAACTTTTCCGTCTTGGTAAAGGGTGTGCCACAATGCGGAACACACCACGACGCACGGGATCTGTGCTGTCAATTCGTTGCGTTCCGAGTTGCTGCATGCAGCACACAGAACTGCACTGGCAATCAACCTCTTGTGCTAAGGCACCCAGACGCCCAAAGCCGCGTCTGGGCCACCCGCTTTCAGGTCAACAGCATCCCCAAGTGTCACTTGCCACCTTTTGCCCGGCAACCTTTACGGTGACTTCAACGCCGCACGGAATGCCGAATCTCTTGCATATATCAATGCATGCTTCCGCAAGTGTTCCATTCGGAATTGAGCTGGGAACAGAAACACAAACACTTCCAAAAATTGGGACGTTCAAGCATGCCTTTCCGTCGCTGATCGTCAACGTTACGCATTCACCTCTTGTCCGTAAAAGCGGAGATGGAGCGTTCACGTTTCCGCTGCACTCACACGGATGTGCATTCGGGCTGGCACCAGACGCCGTGAAATCGATTGGAATTGAGACACATTGTTCCCAACATTTTTCAATGCCGAATTTACCGACGCACAGTTTACCGCAGATCTGATTTGGAGCGCGGTAACAAATCTGTAGATTGGCGAACCCAATGTCCCAGACCGTAAGGCATTGCTGGCCAATGTTGACACATATAGGGAATCGCTCATCGAACTTTGCGGACGCGCCAAGAATGCTGATTTTGGCCCATATGTGAACATCAACGCATAGCTTGCCATTCTCATAGCGAGGATTCTCAAATGCCAAGCCGCCTTCAATACCTCGCGCGGCAAGAGCTTCAAGAATCTCTTCAGCGTTTCCTTGGGATGGCTCAAGTGCCAACACTTGTGTTCCAAGTGGATACATCCACTTTCTGACGTCTCCAGGGGCCAATCCGCATTCAGTCTCGGTGAGCTCTTCACCCTTTCCGAAAACGACAATGAGGGTCGGAATCGGCAGTGTGACGCAGCGACCGGAACCGATTCGAAATGCGCGGATTCTCGCGAACCCGGTGACATCCGCCGCTCGTGTGAGATTCGCTGCCGTCGCTTGCGCTGGCGTGAAAGGGACATCTCCGACGAGGTTTCCATAGACGGTAATTAGTGGGCCGGTAAATGAGTCAGTGAGGGTCATTGTCTGAGCTGGCATAGTCTTCGATCTCCTGGTGTGAAAATGGGGAACAGCCAATTGCTATTGTCTGACTGGCACTGAGTACCAGCCTTATAGCCCAACGTCCAAGGTAACTCGGCGGCGGCCAAGTGACTTTGATTTCAGAATCCGCCCGATCCGTAATGAATAAATGTTTCTCAGACCAGTTTGTCTCGAGTCCTGAATTTGAAACAGGACTCATCAGATGATTTGCTCGCAGAAGTCGAATTCTCCTCAAAACAATCGCGATTCTTTCAAGAAAGTCGAACCCATCGCTCGGGACTGCCACGCGAATTCGGATGCGCCAATCATCGAAGTTCGCGCGTTGCTCAGGTGGCACGGTCGCCCGAGGATCTTGGCCAGCCAACGTTCGGGCGTAGTTGGTCACTTTGCCGCAACAAAGCCTGTTAAACACTGTGAGCCCCAAGACGCTGATCGCGCCCTGGGGCTCATGTTTTCCAAATCGCCAACGCCATCCAAAAGTAGCGGTTGGACGTCAGTGACGATTATGTCCAGGTGCGGACTTGTGTAAGACCACATCGACGGATTTCACGCCCAATGACAAGTCGCTGAATGTCAACGTATAAGCGTGCGGCAGGTCTGGAATCGGCTCGATTGTCGGCAATCCCACCGTAGGACCCGTCAAATCCCAGTCAACTTGGCCAGCGGAGGCGGGGCTTATCTGCAAACCCCGACCAGTCGTGAGGGGAATACAGGGCTGTTGGCGGGGAACAATCCTCACAATGATGATCTGCGCGTAGACCTCTTCAGGTTTTTCTGTGACTGTCTTAAACTTGATTGTTTTGTTGTGCAAGCTTTGCACGTCTAGCTTGGATAACATTGCGCCCGGAACAGTACCGTCAAGGAATTTGGACTCCATCGACGGCCCGTACCCCAGATCTCCAGGGTGATCGGATCGAACGGGGCAGGATTTTGATTTGTCGGGACAGAATCGCGGCTGGCAATTGCCACAGTCCGTTTCCGGGTGGGGCGGGCAGTTTTGAGCTGAAAAACCGCAATTTGTTGAGTCATAGTTCACCGGTTGTTGCGAGGGACATCCCAGTGAGTAATATGAACAATAACTTCCGTAGTTCATCCACCGATACTGAGGGCAAATGCACGGGTCGTCAAATGGGCGGAGGCAAACAGACGAAGGCGGAGGGCAGACGCACATCGGCACGCACCGCATGCGTCTGCCCTTGGCCTCCAGTTGAGACGGCTCGGGGACCAGCATGATGGACGCACAAAGTAGCGACAGGCACAAAGAGCGAAAGGTCTTGACGGTCACGGCAGTACCTCCAAAGTGAGAATAGAGACTGGCCGCAGGGGCGGTCATTGTCACGTTGTGATCGAACGTGCTTGTAGATAATTCCGTCCAGGCTGACGATTCTCCCAAATTCAGTGAAAAAAATCCGAAGATTTATTCACTTTGCCTCGCCCGAGTCCGGGGGGGCTTCGAGGACGAGTTCCAGATCATCCGCTGTTAGTCGTGGTCGAGGGCTTCGGGCACATCGCATTCCAACGGTGTGAACGGTCTGTCGCTCGTGTTGAGCAACTCGAAATCGTGGGCCGAGGGAAAACTCCTCGACCAACGGATCACCTCTGATAACAGAGGGTGGGCCGCCTCGAACAATGTAGTAGCCCGGAACAATCGGCGGGACTGGAGTGTTTTCGTCTCGCGGTCGCGGGTAGTCCGCCGCTGGAGACGAGGTCCATTCCGGCACACTCGAATACAAACCCAAGACGGGTACTCCCGCTTCGAGGCGGTCAAATAAGGGTGGCAGTACCTGATACAGCGGCCACTCCAGCAAATTGTCCGCAGAGTCTCCCCATGGAAACTTGCGTGTTCCACCATTGGTCGCAGCGAATTCATATTCCGCCTCGGAGGGAAGTCGCATTCCCACCTTTTCGGCGTAATTGACGGCGTCATCCCACCAGATGCCCGTCACTGGAAGGTCATCCGAAGGCACGCTGCCTTCGAGGTGTGCGAGTGATGGTGGCATGTGGCCGCCCAGAGTACTTCGAATGTCTCTGAAAGTGACTTCCCGCGTTTCCAGCAGAAACGGTGGAATCCTTCGGGAATGTCGCGGGATGTCGGTGCTACCTTCCTCACCCATTTGAAATTGCAAGTCTCCCGTGAACGGAGCCAATTCGTCCTGTGACCGGCGGCCCAAAATCTTGATTTCGGGCCATTCCAGCCAATCTCCATTTCGCACAACGTTTCGATGACGATAACCACTCGCCAAACCACCTGGTAATTCGGGAATGGATCGGTAAACCTCGTGAAAGCGTCCGTCGTCCAGTGTCACAACAACCAAATAAAACCCTGGGGTGAGATTCAAGTCGATCGGAGTCAGTGCGCTTCCTTCCACTCGGCGAGTTCCATCGGGCAACCCGTACCGCTTGTCGAAGGGATACACCACAACTCTTGCGCCCGCTGGTTCCGTTAGTACGCGGACGCGGTGTTGAACCTCGCTCGCTACTGCAGATGGGGACAGGAGTGGCGGCGTTGGTGGATTGGCGCTGGCCTTCGGATCTTTGATGTCTCGGCGAGGTGGCGCAATCCATAGTCCCAATCCCACAAATCCAACCAAAACCGAAGCGGCCAGCCATCCGATCCGGGTGCGTTTGTTGCTGCGGACAAGCCACGCCTCCAAAGCGTCCGCAAGTTCGGCAGCGGAAGCAAACCGATCCTCCGGTACCTTCTGCAGGCATTTCAAGCAGATCTGCTCCAACTCCAGTGGGACTGCGGGATTCAGGGCTCGCGGCGGCAAGGGGGATTCTGTTTGGATCTTCCGGAGTGTCTCATCAATTGACGCACCACGATGAGGAACGGTGCCCGTGAGCAACTCATAGAAAACGACGCCCAGACTGTAGATGTCGGAACTTGCCACGAGCTGAGAACGCCCGGTGGACTGTTCGGGCGACATGTATGGGACAGTCCCTTCTAGGGCCGGGGACTCGTGTTGCTGATTCAATTGACTGATGGCCAATCCGAAATCAGACAACCGCGGTATTCCTCCCGCATCCAAAACAATGTTCGCCGGCTTAATGTCGCGGTGGACCAGTCCGGCGAGATGGGCGGCGTGTGCAGCCCGTGCCACTTTGATAACCAAGCTGGCTGCTTCGCGGAAAGTGGGACGCGACGAACCAAACTGTGTGGCAAGCGTACCCCCGGAGAGAAGCTCCGTTACGATGTAGACCTTATTGGCGTGTTCGCCAAAATCATAGACATCGACAATCCCGTCGTGCCGCAACGACGCGAGCTTTTGCCCCTCCTCCAGAAAGCCGCCCACGAATTGCTCCGGCGTGCGCCGGTCGCGGCGAACCATCTTGATCGCCACGGGTCGTTTCAACTTGGGATCGTAGGCTTCCCAAACTTCTCCAGCTCCCCCGCGTGCAATGCGCTGTCGCAGTGTGTACCGCCCCAACGTCAAGATATCCGGTTGGCCGGTGGTGGTTTGATCGACCGTCTCATCATTGGCCGGCAATGTGGTCGCATCGTGGAATGTACGGCCTTCGGCGGCGGCCGGCAGTCTGGAGTGAATACGAGAAAAAGCGTCGAGGAATTCGCGGCGAAATGCCGAGTCATCTGCTTCCCGACTTGCGGCATCCTGGCATGCGTCGCACGTTTCGAGATGTGACGACACCTCAGCCATCTCGTCAGGACTGAGACTGTCCGAAACGAAAGCCCGCAATCGTTCTGGAGTGAGGCATTTCGACATGATTCGGAATCTCGGGACGAGCCCGTTCGTCACCTCCACGTACGGTATCGAACAGGTAGAGATAGATTCATTCCAGACTGCCATTTGCGAGAAAAAAAACTTCTGATTTTAGCCGCTGCACCAATCGGTACTTTGCGCGCGAGATCCAGGCGGCATCTTGACCGATTTCTGGCGCGACATCTCGCGGCTTGCGGCCAGCAAGAACGACCTGTTCCATCACTTCCCACTCCGATGGCTCGAATTCCACTCGGATGCGACTCAATGCGGTGTGTACGACATGACGATTGAATTCCAAATCCCAATCGTCATCTTCCGCTTCTTGAACGATTTCGGGCACGACGCCGCCTCCGATCGCTTGGACATCCCGATCCTGTTTGTCTTTGTACTTTGCAATCTCTCGACGAATGAGTTGCCCAAACCACCCGCGAAACTTTCCTTTGGCGGGATCAAAATTCGCCAAACTCTTCCTGAGGGCCACCATCGCATTCTGACTGACGTCCAGAGCGTCATCATGCTGTAGGTAACGTCGCTGGCAGAAGCGGTAAATCAGTGGGGAATAGATCCGCCAAAATTCGTCCCAATCTTCGGCGTTGCCCAAACTCCTAAGGCGAGCGAGCAGCGTCAAATGGGTTGACGGCCAGTTCGCAGCATTATTCATGAGTGATTACCCAATTAGCCTGCAAATCTCCAATTTCTTGGAGACATGACGTCCTTCTACTACAAGGAATGATGGTAAGTCCCCTTTCCGCTTCCTTCTAGGAGACGGGCTTTTAAAAATTGGGGATTGGTTGCTCGCGTTGACGTTTGCCCAGCCGGAGTCGTCTGCGGACTTCTACGCTGTCGGCCCTTCGAGCCCAAGACATTGCCAATGGAGCTGTCGGTTTCCACTGCAACGTACGTTGCCGCAGCATGCTCCAGCTAAGGAATCGGCCGCTTGCAATGGCTCGGGGCATCTGATTTCATGCCGACCCGTCGCGGCTGGGCTTTGTTCCGGCCGCTGACCATCCCACGAACCAACTGTGTCAGGAAACCGACTCATGCCGAAAAAGAAAGCACTCAAGAAGCGGACCGTCCGGAAGGCCGCCGCGTCCGCTGCCGCTCTGCCCCGTATTGTCATGCGCACGGGGGAGGCTCTCGTCGAAGCGGCTCCAGCGTACTCGGCCGCCGAGCCGGAGGTGGTCATCGGGGAACTCGACGGGCCCGTCGGCTATGCGATTGCCAACCTGATCGGCGACCAGACCAAAGGCCACTCGCGCGTGTTTGCGATTCTCAACTGCGACGTGCAGGTCCGGCCGGTCACGCTGATGGTCAGCAAGGTCACGGTGAAGAGCGAGAAGTACACGAACATCCTCATGGGATCCGTGCAGGCGGGGATCGCCAACGGCGTGCTCGACGCGGTGCGGGCCGGAGACATCCCGAAGGAGAAGGCGAACGATCTGGGGATCATCGTCTCGGTCTGGCTCGACCCCAGCGTGACCAAGGTCGAAGTCGATCACAACATCCTGTTCGAGACCAACCGCCAGGCCACCGCCAAGGCGATCCACAAGGCGATGCACAACGAACCGAGCATCGACTGGCTGCTGGAGAACCAGGCCAGCGTCACGCACTACTTCCACCAGTTGGGGGTGGAGAAGAAGCTCTGAGGTCAGAGCGGTTTGCATGATCGGCGACCTGTGCCGGACAGGACCGTGCTCAGTTGCAGACGTTTCGCACCCCGAGGATTCTTGCCTCAAAAAAAATAACCCGAAGCGTGAGCGAGGGCGTCGGGATGGTTCGCCCTCGCTCACACCCTCGCCCTCGCTTCGGGTTAGTGAGCCGGGGCGGCAACCAACCGCTCGCCGAAAACAGACAGGGCCACGACGGATGACTCCGCCGTGGCCCTGCTGATTTTTGCATTCACACCAACCGTCGAGGATCAACCGCAGGTGACGCCTTGGAGCGTGGCGCTGATGAGGTCGCAAGTGGTGTTGGTGTCGCAATCATCGTGACCATCATCCCAGCGGCTACCGGTGGTCGCGGCCTTCGGCTTGCCCTGGCCATCGGCGCGGAAGCCCGTGTAGAAGTACGACTGATTGAGCGCACCGATGGCGTTCGAGATGTCGTTCAGTTCGGTGTTGACGGCGACAGCGACTTCGCTGAGGCCAACAACCATCGCCAGGACGGCGATCGTCAGAACGAGGGCCAGTTCGGCCGAGATGATCACACCGCTTTCGTCATTCCAGAGATTCTTCATGAGAGACGTTCCAATTTTTGAGAGACTAATTGAGCTGAGAGATCTTTAACTGTGCCGGTCGATGCCGCTACGGACGCTCGACAGCCTGTCTTCACCTGATCCAGTGAGGCTGGAACAAGTCAGACATTTGCCAGAGGGATCAGACGCCCGGTACCGGATGTCCAAAACAAAACTCGTCTGGCACGAGACCGCCACGCACAGTTCGCGACACTGCACGGAAGTGGACTGAGTGAGAGAAACAAATGAACCACGAAGTTGAGCTGCAAACACCAAGGCCCTATCGCAGCGGCTGAACGACACTGACACGATCCCGCAGAGAGTGTCGGGGGACATGGCAGCGCCAGACAGACTACTGGCGGCCTTCTGTCAACTTCCCGGCAGAATCGGTGCCAAGCCTATTATCATCGGAGGCGATGCGACGTGATGAGAAGCCGCGTCAGACGCCATCCCCTTGATCCGGCAGGTCGTTACGGCGATTTGTTCAACTCGGTCGTCGATGGGCGGCCATGTCAGACGACGAGGAGTCCGTTCAGATCGCTTAGCGCACGGCCCAGCAATCTGTCAACGAGGCTTGATGGTTCTGGCACAGCGTCGATTCACGTTGTGAAACGGATACGAGCCAGCACGCGATTACTCGTGCCTGGCCGACGCGTTGTCCCTAGGACGATGCCAACAGTTGCGAGGGGGAAGGAGAACAACCGCCACGACGAATTTGAACTTCCTCGGGACACCCATTGAGAAAGTACCGTCATCGGGATGGTGATGCCCGATGACGGCGTCGAATCTGGCTGCGGCAGGCTTGTTCGATGCACAAAAGTAAACAGCTGTTGTGCAACAGGATGTCGCATTGACGAGACCATTCTCAGCGAACGGTTGCTCAGTGCGTTGGCGTTGGCGGGGTTGGGATTTGGGTTGGAGTTGGGGTTGGGATCACCACACCAGATCCCGGCTGACAACCGTCACACGGAATGCCGGCCGGCGCGGACATCGGTGGTGGAGCCAACACTGCTGGCGAGGCAGCATGCGGCGGGGCCGTGGTGCAGCAACCAACACCGGAATTGATCTCGTTCGTTCCGCAAACGACTTCCGCTTGACCGATGGCCCCGTAACCCAGGGTCGTCGAGCCACCTCCGACGCAGCCATCGTAGATGTCAATGAAGCTCGATCCGGCGGACCACGACGTGCGGCCCCCCCATTTCCAGCAGCCACGATACGACGGCGTGGCGTACGATTGATCCAGTCCGGTGAAAGCCAGGGCCACATCCCGGAGTTCGTTGACAATGGCCTGCTGGAGGCAAGCCAGTCCGGTCACGATACCGAGCACGGCGATCGTCACAATCAGGATCAACTCGGCAGACAGAATCACACCACTCTCGTTCTCAACCAGTTCGTTCCATAGTGCCTTCATGGTAGGGGCCTTTCTTCAAACGGTGAGCGCGACCGAATCGGCGATCTGATGCACGATGCAGATGCCCGGTCGCGCGGAATGCCGGGCGGAGGCCACCGGACCGGCGAGGCGGCAGGGCACTCACCACCCGCCGCCGAATCGACTCGCAGGCGAGACCGATTCGACGACGGATGAAGAGCCGTGCCGTCCTCGCCGGGCGGGGCGTAAACGGTGACCAGCGGGTGCCTCACACCCGCTGGTCGCTCAATCAGCGCAATAGCGGTCTCTCAGGTCGCCACTCACGCTCGAACTGCCACGAAGAATCGCGACCGACGCGGTGAGCGGGGTCGCAGACAGGACGCGGGTCGGAAGGCGGTCGCGATGTCGAACGGTGCGGCCAGCGGTGAGAGAACATGCTCTCACGGGTGCCAGCACAACCGATCCACTCCGGATGACCGCGACGATCCGCGTGTCTGTCATGACCGGCATAGGTCGCAGACGCCGTGCCATCGCGCTGATCGTCACAGCCGTTACAACCGGAACTCCGCGTCGAGTTCATTGGCAGGCCAGCGGTTGTGACAATTGCGAGGCGATCGGCGAGTTCGGATCGCAGCGATTGGTCTCGGAATACTGTTCGACCGGATTAGCGCGGTGATAACGATTGTGTCAATTCTCCTGAACGAAGCGATTGGCGCGATCATACGGTCCGCAGTGTGGCGGCGAGATCAGGCGGTGCTCACGCTTGAGCAGCCGCACCGACCGATCACCTCACATCTCAATGCATTCGCGGTCGTGAGTTGTTGAACGTGGTCCGGGTTCTGTATCGTCTGCGGCCCTATCGGCTTTGAAACACGAGACCGCACCGGCGGCGCGTCGTGGTGATCGAGAGCGGCCTGCCGCCGAGCCGACTTCGAGAACGCAAGGGGATCACATGGCGCGGTGTTTGGTCACGGGAGGTGCCGGCTTCATCGGCAGCCATCTCACGGAGCGGTTGCTCGAACTGGGACACGACGTCGTCGTGCTCGACAATCTCTCGACGGGTCGCGCGGCGAACCTGGCTCACCTCGAAGGGCACTCGCGTCTGACGATCCGTGTCGGGTCAATCACCGACCCGATCCTGCTCGCCGAGGTGATCACCGGGGTGGACGTGATCTATCACATGGCGGCGGCGGTCGGTGTGAAGCTCGTGGCCGACGATCCTGTCAGAACCATCGAGACCAACATCTATCCGACCGAGGTTCTGCTGCGTCTGGCTGCCCAGGGAAAGCAGCGTGTGTTTCTCGCCTCAACCAGCGAGGTCTACGGCAAGAATCCGAAGGAGCGGTGGACGGAAGAGGACGACCTGCACTTCGGCCCCACGTCGCGACCGCGCTGGGCTTACGGATGCTCGAAGGCGATCGACGAGTTTCTGGCGCTGGCCTACCACCGCAAGTTCGGGCTGCCCGTGGCCATCGGCCGGTTCTTCAATGTCGTCGGGCCGAGACAGGTCGGCCACTACGGCATGGTCATCCCGCGCTTCGTCGATCAGGCGCTGAGTGGAGGTCCGGTGGTCGTCTATGACGACGGCGAGCAGGTGCGCTGCTTCGGCCACGTGCGGGAAGTCGTCGATGCCGTCATCGGTCTCGTCGAGACTCCGGCCGCGCACGGCCATGTCTTCAACATCGGCAGCGACGAACCGGTTTCGATTCGTCAGCTCGCCGAGGAGATCATCCGGCGGGTCGATCCGAAAATCGCGATTGAGTTCCTGCCATACCGCGACGCGTATGGAGACGACTTCGAGGACGTGCGCCGTCGCGTTCCGGACGTCTCGAGATTGGGGGTGACTCTTGGCCGCAAGCCCTCCATGAAACTCGGCGAAATTCTCGACGACATCATTCGCTGGAAGCGATCGCAGCGGGACGCCGGTGTCGGTCACTCTTCTTCTGTCGGTGGCTGAAGCAACGCGATGGAGACGCCTCTCGACGATTCGCAGTTGTTGCGGCTGGCCGCCGATCCGCGTCTGCGGCTGTTTCCCGAACCGAGCCGGACCACGGTTCTCGCTCCGCTCGTGATCGTGATGTCGTTGCTGTCCGCGCTGGCGATCGCACTGACGCCGGGACTCGACGAAATCTCCGCGCGCTGGGGGCTGCGAGCCCTCGATGTGGCGATGGCCCAGAAGTTACCCGGCTGGCTGGAACCGGGGGTTGAGGGCTTCGGCAGGTCGCTCGCGTATCAACCGCCCCTCGCCAGTTGGCTCCACGCGGTCGTGGTGCGCGCCGCGGGGAACGAGCTTCCGGCAAGCTGGCATGTCGTCTCGTTTCTGGCGACATGCGGCTGCGTGGTGGCGACGTATCGCCTCGCGAGGCGGTTGGGCGGAGCATCGCTGTCGCTCGTGGTTGTCGCCTGCCTGTCGTGTCATCCGCTGACGTTGCGTCTCGCAACCGGCACGACTCCCGGTTCGCTGGGGATGCTGCTGATGGTCGTCTCGGTCTGGGGCCTGCTCGGCCACCTCGAAGGACCACCGTCGCTGGTGTCGTTTCGACTGCTGGTCGGTGCGCTGGCGTGGGGCCTGGCGGTGCTCGCGGTGGGTCCGGTCGCACTCGCCCTGCTGCCGCCGCTGTTGTTGCACGTCGTCGGCTTGCGAGACGGCCTGACGAGCGGGGCGGCTGCCCCTTCGGTGTCGGGTCTCGTTCGCAGCGTCTGGATCGGTCTGACAGCCCTGTTGGTGCTGGTGTTCACTGGGCTGTCGTTCAGTTCGTGGTGGGAAGTGATGATGCTCGCCGAACACGGGGGCGAGTTCTGTGCCTCGTGGTGGACCGGCAGTCTGGTGCGAGATCCGTCGTCCCTCGCGATGAGCCGCGAGGTGCGATGCTGGTTCACCGACAATGCACTTCTGTGCGGCTGGCTGGTCATCGGTTGGGCCGACGTGCTTCGAAACCTCTGGCATCCCGCGAGCGAGGTTTCGCGCCGGCGATATCAACTCGTGAGCCTCTGGTGGCTGATGGCTCTCGCCGCACGCATCGCGTTTGAACTCCTCGGGCCGGGTGATTCGGTGCAGCGCGAGTCGTGGGATGCCTTCCTGCTTCTGCCAACTCTGTTGATCGTCGGCTGGGGCGTGGAAGCCGTGGTCAGACGACAAACCTCGCCGGTGATCGAAGCCCTGCTGATCGCATCGACCGTCGGCCTCATCGCCTGGCGAACGACGGGGCGAGTGTCGGCGGGACTGATCGGATTCGTGGTGGTGCTCGCGGCGCTGGCATTGTTTCCAGCGCTCGCGTCGCGCTGGCGAGGCACCTCCCACAGTGGGAGCGAACGGAACTGGCGGCGATTGCTGCAAGTCTTCGTCGTGGCGTTTCTGGTGGTCCACATCGTGGGCGGGCTGACCGAGCGGCCGCGCGCGACGACAGACGACGTGGCCTTGATCGAACTTCGCCAGCGGCTGCGGACGCTTCCGCCCGTTCGACGCGTCACGCTGATTGCGGTCAACGCCACCGCACCGGCTCCGCTCAGTTTCTGGCTGCACAGCCGCTGGCCGGCCGCACCCTTCACGATCGCCGAGGCGTGGAGTGCCGATTCCGCAGACGGAACGACTCGCGCCACGAACGAACGCGTCGTCGATGAGTTGGTGGTCGAGTGGTCTCGCCGAGACGCGCGGCTGACCGCCGAGAACTTCGCCAACTGGCAGGCGATGCCTGTCGGCGACCCGCTGCGCTACGGAGGCCGCCAACTCGTCCTGTACCTCGTCGGGCAACCGCGCCGATGATTCGGCCCGGCTGCTCGGAGCGAGGAAGTGTGGCTGGGGTCGAGTCTTCAAGCCCCCAGCATGTGTGCCATCCACTGGGGGCTCGAAGACTCGACCCCAGCCACATAACCGACTCACGGACGTCACGTCAGTGGTCTATGGTCGATGACCCTGCGACGCGACTTTCGCTCAACCACGCCTTCAACCGACGCAGACCTTCGTCGACGGAGACAGTCGGCCGGTAACTAAACGCGCGCTGAGCTGCCTCTATTTGGAACCAGTGAGCGGTCGCGAGTTGCCTCGCCACGAAGCGCGTCATCGGCGGTTCGTCGCTGCGGCCCAGCAGCGTGTAGATCAGCTCAAGCAGCCCGCCGACGCAGTAAGCCGTCGTGGCCGAGACGCTGCGTGTCACCGGCCGCAATTCGGCACAGGCCAGCATCCGATCGATCAAGTCCCACAGCGGCAGCGGTTCGCCGTTCGAGATGAAGAACGGGCGACCGGCCACGGGCGAGTGCGGCTCCAGTTTGTCAGCCGCCTGCACGTGGGCCTCGGCGGCGTTGTCGATGTAGACGGTATCGACGAGATTCTTTCCCGAGCCGACTCGCCGCAGTTTCCCGAGCCGCGCCCGCTCGATCAGTCGCGGCACGAGATGATTGTCGCCCGGTCCCCAGATCAGGTGAGGCCGCAGCGCAACGGTGCTCAATGCCCCGCCGTGGACCAACGCCGCCCCATTCGCCTTCAACACGGCTCGCTCGGCAATCGCCTTCGTCAGCGGATAGTGAGTCAGATACCGAGCGGGATACGGAGCCGACTCGTCGATCCCCGCCTCGTCGTGTCCGTCGAACACGACACTCGGCGAACTGGTGTAGACCAGTTTTCCAACGCCCTGCGCGCGACAGGCGGCAATCACGTTCTCGGTCCCGATGACGTTCGCGCGATGGTAGTCGGAGTAGGCTCCCCACACACCCGCCTTCGCCGCGACATGGAACACAACGTCGCATCCCGCCGCCGCGGCAGAGACCACACCCGCATCGGCGATGTCCCCCTGAACGGACTCCACGCCCAGGGCCGTCAGTTCGGGATACTCACCCCGCGACAGGCTGCGCACGAAGTCGCCTCGCGCGCGCAACCGCTTCACGATCGCCAGCCCGAGAAATCCGCCGCCGCCTGTCACCAAAGCACGCATCGTTTCGTCAGCCTTCCGCTCGCGCGTCGAACAGTGACGCGATCGAGAAGACTACTCGGCGCTTTGGCCGCGTGCGACAGTCACGTCGGCTCGATTCGCCGTGAGGACCGGCGGCCTGGTCAAGTAGTCGCGTTGGGCGAGCAGCAGTGACCGGGAGGCCGACGTCTGCGAGAACTCGGGATCCCACGACGGAGCCGGCCCGCTGTTGATCCGGCGCATTCGGTGTGGCTGCAAATCGTGCCAGAACGTGGAGCAACCGCACTGCATGACAGACAGCAGCGACAGCAACAGGATTTTTCGGTACGAACTCATCGTCCGAAGCCCTCGGTTCGCGAATGAATTGGAAATGGCAGTGAGAGGGCGGGAACATAGCGGCCGACCTTCCTCTCGCCAAGACAAGATTGGCACTGCGACCGGGACGGAGCGACGTTTTTGCCCTGCCGCGCCACACTTCGGCAATGTCGGCCACAATGAGCCGTCCAAGTCACCGGGGACCGGGTGTTTCTCGCAGATCAACACTCGCTGAATTCTCATCAGAGAGGCTCCGCTCTACACTAACCACCCCTTCGAGCCGGCCTGCGAACCGGCCAACGGCTCTTGCTGTCTTATTGAAGCGTTGAATACTCGTTCGTCAAACGATCCTCCCCCTGAATCAAGACCCACCATGCCCCGATACGACGCCAAACGCATTGAACCCAAGTGGCAGGCCTTTTGGGATCAGCACAGCACGTTCCAGCTCGGTTCGATCGATCCCTCGAAACAGAAGCTGTACGTGCTGGACATGTTTCCGTACCCGTCGGGGGCCGGGCTGCACGTGGGGCATCCCGAGGGCTATACGGCGACCGACATCGTCTGCCGGTACAGTCGGATGCGAGGCAGGCAGGTGCTGCACCCGATGGGCTGGGATGCGTTTGGCCTCCCCGCCGAAGAGTACGCCATCCGGACGGGGACTCATCCGGCCGTCACGACCGCGCAGAACATCGAGACGTTCAAGCGGCAACTGAAATCGCTCGGCTTCAGCTACGACTGGTCGCGCGAGTTCGCCACGACCGACCCCGACTATTACCGCTGGACGCAGTGGATCTTCCTCCAACTCTTCGACACATGGTACGACGCCGAGCACACCTGGACCGGTCCCGACGGCGTGACGCGCACGGGCAAGGGACGGCCGATCGCCGAGTTGCCGATCCCCGCCGACATCGCCTCGCAGGGGCAGGAGGCGGTGCGTCGCTATCAGGACAAGCACCGACTGGCCTATCAGCACGAGGCCCCCGTCAACTGGTGCCCCGCGCTGGGGACGGTCCTCGCCAACGAAGAGGTCATCGACGGTAAAAGCGAGCGGGGCGGCCATCCCGTCGAACGAACGCCGCTGCGCCAGTGGCTCCTCCGCATCACGGCCTACGGCGACCGTCTCGCGAACGAATTGGAAGACCTCAACTGGCCCGAGTCGATCAAGCTGATGCAACGCAACTGGATCGGTCGCAACGAGGGAGCGGAGGTTGATTTCTGGATCGGTGAGTGCGGAGTGCGGAGTGCGGAGTGCGGAGTGGAAGAAGAGTTCGCCGCATGGAAGTCATTGCGCGCGAAGTCAGGATTTCCGAAGGAGCCGTCGCCCGACGTTCTCCGCATCTACACAACTCGTCCCGATACGTTGTTCGGAGCGACGTACATGGTCCTCTCGCCCGAGCATCCGGCCGTGGATCGGCTCACCACGCCCGAGCAGCGAGCCGCCGTCGATGCCTACTGCCAGCAGGCGGCGATGAAGAGTGACCTCGACCGGACAGACCTCGCCAAGGACAAAACCGGTGTCTTCACGGGCGGCTACGCGATCAATCCGATCAACGGTGAGCGTGTTCCCGTCTGGATCGCCGACTACGTCCTCATCAGCTACGGCACGGGAGCCATCATGGCCGTCCCGGCGCACGACCTGCGCGACTGTGAGTTCGCGGAGGCGTACGGCATTCCCATCGTTTGGGTCGTCGAAACTCCCAAGGGCTACGAGTACTCGAAAGAGGAACTGGCGTTTCCGCTCGAACGCAAGATCGACGTGCTCTACCCGTTCACAGGTGAAGGGAGGGCGATCCATTCGAGCATCTACAACGGCCTGAAGACTCACGTATTCAAGGCGAAGATCACCAACGACCTCGCCGAAAATGGACTCGGTCGCAAGGCTGTGAACTATCGTCTGCGCGACTGGCTCTTCTCGCGACAGCGGTACTGGGGCGAGCCGTTTCCGATTTGGCATGAACTCGACGCGAACGGGCAGCCGACCGGGTTGATGAGGACGGACGATGCGGCTTCGCTCCCCGTGCGGCTTCCCGAGATGGCCGACTTCAAACCGACGGGGACTCCCGAGCCGATGCTCTCGAAGGCTCCCGCCGATTGGCTGTTCCAGACGACGGCCGACGGCGTGCGGCTCAAGCGTGAGACGAACACGATGCCGCAGTGGGCCGGCTCGTGCTGGTACTACCTGCGGTTCGCCGATCCGAAGAACGACAAACAGTTCCTCAACCCGGCCATCGAGAAGGCATGTCTCCCCGTCGATCTCTACGTCGGCGGAGCCGAGCACGCGGTACTCCATCTCCTCTATTCACGCTTCTGGCACAAGGTGCTGTTCGATCGCGGACTGGTCTCGACGTGCGAGCCGTTCCAGCGGCTGGTCAATCAGGGAATGATCCTCGGCGAGGTCGATGAGAACGGTCGGGCCGAGAAGATGTCGAAGTCGCGCGGCAACGTCATCAATCCCGACACGGTTGTGGATGCGTTCGGAGCCGACTCGCTGCGGCTGTACGAGATGTTCATGGGGCCGCTCGAAGCGGTGAAGCCGTGGAGCATGAAGGGGGTCGAGGGGGTGTCGCGGTTCCTCGCCCGCGTCTGGCGCATGATCGCCGACGAGCTGCACGAGGACGCCGTGCGACTGAACCCGGCCGTGCAGGATGTGACTCCGTCGGCCGAGCAGCTTCGCGTCCTGCACCGCACGATCAAGGCGGTCACAAACGACATCGAGTCGCTCGGGTTCAACACGGCCATCAGCCGGATGATGGAGTTCGTCAACGAGTTTCTTTCCATCGAAGTCCGCCCGCGCGCGGTGATGGACCCGTTTGTATTGCTCCTCAGCCCGTTCGCACCGCACCTCGCGGAAGAACTCTGGGAACTGCTCGGCCACACGACAACACTCGCCTACGAACCGTGGCCGACGTGGGACGAACAGCATCTGATCGAGACCGAGGTCGAAATCCCCGTCCAAATCAACGGCAAGTTGCGAGGCAAAGTCAAAGTTCCGGTCAACGCCGACCAGCCGACCCTCGAAGCTGCTGCCAAATCCGACGCCACCATCGCCAGCCAACTCGAAGGGAAGACGATCGTGAAGACGGTCGTCATCCCCGGACGGATGGTGAACTTCGTCGTGAAGTGAGGCGGAGAAGCCCCTCACCCCCTGCCCCTCTCCCCGCAAAGCCGGGGCGAGGGGAGAGGATCGCGGTTACGCGGGGCGGGGCAGCAGGCCGACTTGGCGACCGGCGCGGAAGACGTGGGTCGGTTCGAGGTGGTGGCGGCCGACTTCGACTTTGCCCTCCGAATCGGTCAGCGGGAACTCGCCCTGTTGCAATTCGAGGACCGCGATGTCGGCGGTGGCTCCGGGTTGGAGTGTGCCCAATTCGTGTTCGCGATGAAGATACCGGGCCGGTGTTTGGGTGACGCGCCTCACCACTTCGGGCAGTTTCATGCCGAGATGCAGGAACTTGTCCATCGTCGTGACGAGATCGAACACGGGGCCGTGCAGGTTGTAGTGGTGAATGTCGCTGCTGATGAACTCGGGCAGCACCCCCTGCTCCAGCAGCGCGCGGGCGACTCGAATGTCGAAGCTCGCCACGCCGTGACCGACATCGAGCAGCACGCCGCGCTGCAGCGCATCGCGCGCGACGGGAAGCAGCTTCAGCCCGGCATCGACCAGACCGCAGCGCTTGCCGTGGTAGCAGTGGGTCAACACATCGCCCGGCTTCAGTTGCGACAGGATGTGTTCGATGGAGAGGGACGAGTTCGGGGAATGGACCACGAGCGGCAGGCCGACCCGATCGGCCGCCTGCCTCGCGCGGGCCAGTCCTTCGGCTTCGTTTTTTCCTCCCTCGGCGAGGTTGTCCGTGCAGCGGATCTTGATGCCGCAGATCACGTCGCGGTGCTTGGCAACGACCCGCTCGACATTTTCGATGTGGCAGTACCGCAGGTCGTGAAGTTCACCCAGCGCGGGGAGCGTGCCGACACTGCTAATCATCCCCTGCCCCGCAATGTGCAGCAGCGCGAGGACTCGCGTGGCGGACGGGTCGATCACGAATTGCCGAAAGCCGTCGAAGATCAATCCGCCCGCCGTTCCAAAATCAACAACGGTCGTCACGCCGCGAGCCAGACACGTCGGATCGGGATTGATCCCGAAGTGACTGACGCCCGGAAAGACGTGAACGTGGAAGTCGATCAGGCCGGGCACGACGTACCGCCCGCCGACATCAACGGTGCGGGTGGCCGTAGCTGGCGCACCCGGTTCGAGGATCGCGGCGACTCGCCCACCGATCACCGCCACGTCGCGCGGGGCATCCAGATTGGCGGCCGGATCAATCACATGGCCATTGCGAATCAGCAGGTCGTACATGGCAGGCGTCTCGTGTTCCGTTAGGCACGTCATCGGCACCGCTGATCTTCGCTGATTCTTGCTCATGTTCAGAAAGATCAGCGGAGATGAGCGAGGATTAGCGGTTCGCTTTGTTGGTCGATGGCTCTTCCAACCGGTTAAGCTCGATCCCCTTGAAGTCGAGCAGTGGTGCGGTGGCTTTGTCGGTCGATTCGATCGTGAGCGTGACGGTTCCCAGTGCGAGCTTCAACCGTCCGACGGCGACTCGCGGCCAGATGCGGCTTTGATACTTCGCGTGTCCGTCCTCATCGCGGTGAGGCAAACGGAGGGGCTTGGCCTCGGCAGCGGCGATCTCGGTTTCGATGGCTTGCCCGCCGACGCTGATCCGCAGTCGCGCCGGTTGGTCAGACATGGGCCGAGCACAGAGCAGCGTCACGTCGTACTGGCCTCCTCGCGCGACATCGAGTTCGTAGCGGATCGTCGATTTCGCGTCGGTCCAGTTCGTCAGCCAGTCGTGAGCGAATCCCGGCCCGGCTTGAAATTTGAGGCTGCCGTCGTAGAAGGCCTGCGGCGCGTGGAGCGTGACCGGGTTCTCCTCGGCATGTCCGACGGGCAGCGGAAAGCGGCGCAGGCCGTTCGAGGAGATGTCGTCGTACCACGCTTCGTATTGGCGGCTGAGTCGCTCGACCAACTCGGGCATCTCCTTCGCGAGGTCTTTCGCCTGACCGGGATCGGCCACCATGTCGTAGAGCTGCCATGCAGTCGCTCCGGCGTCGTTGGCCTTCGCCCGCGAACCGGCTCCCGCCCCTTTGGCTTCGCGCACGAGGCGATACCGTTCGGTGCGGACCGCGCCGGGATAGCGGTTCGTTTCGGACGCGGGCTGATGGAGGTAGAGAGTTCGCTCGGGCCAGCTCTTCTCGTCACCATCGAGCAGCGGGCTCAGGTCGATTCCGTCGAGCTTCGGCCCCGGCGGAGCGGTCACGCCGCACAGGCCGAGCAGCGTCGGATAGAGATCAATGTGCGAAGCGATCTTCGTCACAACGCGCGGTTCGCGGAAACGGCTCGGCCAACGAATGAGAAGCGGGACGCGGCTGCCTCCCTCGTGGGGACTCGTCTTGCCCCCGCGCATTCCGGCGTTGTACGTCTTCACACCCGCCGTCCCTCCGTTGTCGGTGAGGAAGACGACGATGGTGTCGTTCGCCAGCTTCAACTGATCGAGAGTGGAGAGCAATCGTCCGACGTTGTCGTCGATGTTCTCACACATCCCGTAGAACGCGGCGACATCATCAGCCAGTCTCTTAGCCTTGAAGCGGTCAAAGTATTTGTCGGGAACTTGGAAGGGAGAGTGCGGTGCGTTGAAGGCGACGTAACTGAAGAAGGGTTTCTTCGCGGCAGCCGACTCGCGCAGGAACCGGATCGCTTCGTCGGTCAGGACATCGGTGATGTAGCCTGTCGTCGGCTGTGGCTTCGAGCCTCGCAGCAGTTCGGTGTCGAAGTAGTTGTTGATGTGCCCGTTGTGAAACCCGAGGAACTCGTCGAAGCCCTGCCCGGTCGGCGTGAACGGGAATTGCTCGCCGTTGTGCCACTTGCCGAAGCAGCCGGTGCGATAGCCCGCGCCACGCAGAGCCTCGGCCAGCGTGACCTCGTCCGGGCGCATCGCCTCTTTGTTGTGAGTCACTCCCCACACGCCACAGCGCAGCGGATAGCGTCCGGTCAACAGGGCCGCCCGCGTTGGAGAACAAAAGGCGTTGACGAAGAACCGCTCGAACGAAACGCCGCTCCGTGCCAGGCCGTCAATGTGCGGCGTCTTCAGATGCGGGTTGCCCGTGAATCCGAAGTCGCCGTACCCCTGATCGTCCGTCATGACCAGCAGCACGTTCGGATGTGCGGTCTCGGCGCGGCAGTCGGCAACCAGTCCGACAAGAGCCAAGAGCGTGAGACCGACGAGAATGCACCTCGCGCGATGGGGAGCGGCCGATTGGCCCGAGCCGTCCCCGCGGGGGGGGGGCCGGGCGGCGGGTTGCCCCGGCCGGCCCCCCGCGGGCGGGCGGGAGGAGGGCG
>JBBPIS010000038.1:0-54321 GCA_038040225.1 Planctomycetota bacterium | reverse complement strand
AGACGGCCTGGTCACGGGCGGATCGGTGTCGAACTTTCTCGTTCGGCGAGTGGTACGACTGTCGCCGCCGTATCTCGTGACGATGCTGCTGGTGCTGATGCTGCATGGGATGGCCGTGTCGTCCGGCTGGTTTCCATCGCCACTCGATGAGCCCCCGACGTGGGGACGGGTGGCCAGCCATCTGATCTATGCCCAGGACTTGCTCGGGTTTCCCAACCTGTCGGCCGGACTGTGGACGGTCTGCATCGAGATCCAGTTCTACGTGCTGTTTGGAACCGGGTTGCTCGTGGCTCGGCGGGTTTGGCCCGTTGTGACAAACGGCAAGAACGCCGTGAGTCCTCGCGTGTTGGCCGGCCTCTTCGCGCCGCTGGCCCTGATGTCACTCTTCGTCTGGTGCGACCAACCGTCTCTCGAACCCCACGTCATCTATTTCGTCGGCCTGTTCTATCTGGGAATGGTGACGTGGTGGGCTCTGGATGGTCGCATCCCGCAGGGCTGGTACTGGGCCACTGTCGGATTCTTCGTGGCTCGTCTGCTGTGGCAGTGGAAGTCAGAAGTCATGGTCGGACTAGTCGCCAGCCTGGCGATTTTCACGGCGGGTCGCAGCGGACATCTGCATGACTGGCTCAATTTCCGCTGGCTGCAATACCTCGGGAAGATTTCGTACAGCCTGTATCTCATTCACTACGCGGTCATGCATGTGGTGACTCACGCGGTGTGGGCCGCGCTGGGGGGTTCGCCTTCCCCGATGCTGGCCGCCGCGGGACTCGCGATCGCACTGGTGAGCAGCATCGGAGCGGCTCACCTTCTGTACGTGTGGGTTGAAGCGCCGAGCAGCCAGTGGGCGGCGAGGCTGAAGTCCGCGGCAACAACGGCGACAGTACCAGAGACTGCGACGGCGACCGCGATCAACTCGACCGTGTCCGTATAAGCGGCGTCTCAACCCGGGACGTTGAGCCGGAACAGCGGTGGCGACGCGAAGAGGCTGTGACTTTTTGGTGGGGTAAGCTTCCAGCTTGTCTGTTCCGCCGAAGAACATGACAAGCGGGAAGCTTATCCCACATCATTTAATCACTTCCTCGAAGCGATGCTTGACGCCGCGTCACACCAATCTTCTGACGATGCGCTGACTGCTGGCATCGAGTTGATCGATGTCGGGGATCGAGTAGCGAATTCCGTTCGAGTCGGCGATCAAGACTGCCTGCGGACCGAGGCGGCGGCAGTCGTCGTCGCTCTCCAGTTGAAAGCTCGTTCGGCCGCGATCGGTTTCGACGTCCCAGCGGCAGGGAGGATGGAGGGCGCTCGTGGCGGCGATGCGTTGAATGACGGGCACGAACTCTCTCTCGGACAACTCGCGTAGCAAGACGTCTCGCTCCGCGGGTGCGAGGACATCGAGAGTCGGCAGGTTGAGGATCTCGCGTCCCTCACCATCGAGCAGCGCAATGGCGTGCGTCGGATTGGTCAGCGGGAAGCACCGCACCGGCTCGACGCCCGCATGCTGTGTTCCATCCGGGAACGACAAGACCAATTGGCCCCATGCGTTCCAATCGAACTTCAGTTTGTCGTAGCTGATGATGTCTGGCATGTCGAATCCGGAGGAGGTCGTCATCGGCTGAAGTCGGAGTTCCGCCCTGAGAACGAGCTAAGATTCAGGTCTACCAACCGATGTCTTTGGTCAACTCTTGCTGCGCCCTGTGCAAGGCGGCATACGCTCCGTTCATGGTCAGCAGTTCGTCGTGTGTGCCGAGTTCCACCAAACGGCCTCGATCGATGACCATGATGCGGTTCGCCTGTCGGAGTGTGCTCAGGCGGTGAGCGATCGCAATCGTCGTGCGACCTTTCACGAGGTTGTGCAACGCCTCTTGAATTTGTCGCTCGGTGGTCGAGTCGAGCGCGGAGGTCGCTTCGTCCAGGATCAGGATGCGCGGGTCGATCAGCAGCGCACGGGCGATGCTGATGCGCTGGCGTTCGCCTCCCGAAAGCGACTGGCCTCGCTCACCGACCAGCGAGTCGTAGCCATCGGCCAGTTGCAGGATGAACTCGTGAGCGCGAGCCGTCTTCGCCGCGTTGATGATCTCGTCCCGAGTCGCCTCGGGGTGGCCGTAGGAGATGTTCTCGGCGATCGTCCCGTAGAAGAGAAACGGATCTTGAAGCACGATCCCGACGTTGCGGCGATACTTTTCGACCTTGTAGCTGCGGATATCGACTCCGTCCGCGAGGATCGCCCCTTCCGCCACATCGAAAAACCGGCATACCAGGTTGATGAGCGTGCTCTTGCCAGCTCCCGTATGCCCCACGAGGCCGATCATTTCGCCAGCCTCAATTTTTAGTGAAAAGTCGCGGATCACCTTGCGATTGCCATAGCGAAAGCCGACATGCTTGAATTCGAGATCGCCGCGCAGTTTGTCCAATGGCACGGGCTTGGCCGGCTCTGGAACGTTCGACACGCGGTCGAGAATTTCAAAGATGCGCTGCGCACTGGCGGCCGCTCGCTGCGACGAGTTCACCATGCGACTCATCTGTTCGAGTTTGCTGTAAAATTTGCCGCTGAGCCATACGAACACGGTGAGCGATCCCACGTCGAAACGCGGCTCATTATGAGCAATCAACCAGACGCCGCAGGCCCACACGACAAACACACCCAGACTGTTGAGAAACTGGATCAGCGGCCAGAAGAACGTCCAGAGCGAGTTTACACGGTTGTTGGTGATGACCACGGCTTCGTTCGCCGTTTGGAAACGCACGATCTCACGGTTCTCCTGGGCGAAGGCCTTCACCACCCGAATGCCGGGAATCGTGTCGGCCAGCACGCTGGACATGTGAGCCCAAGCACGATTCGCCGACTGAAAGCCGATCTGCAGTTTGTCGCGCGAGTAGTACATCACCCACACGATGAACGGGAACGGCAGCAGAGTGACCAGCGTGAGGTAGGGGTTTTCACTGAACAGCGCCCACGCCACGACAAACAACAAGATCGTGTTGGCCGTGAAATCGACGATGCTGTCCGACAAGAACTGGCACAGTCGATCCGAGTCGCTGCTGATGCGAGACATCAGGTCGCCGGTGCGTTTACCGCCGAAGTATTCGAGCGACAACTTTTGCAGATGTGAGTACGTGCGGTCGCGCAGGTCGGCGGTGACTCGTTCGCTGACCCAGGCGAGGATCGCTCCCTGAATCCAACTCAAAACCCACGCCACGACGGCCGCTCCCAGCATGATGCCGAGATAAGTCACGGCAGGTGACAGATCGGCGGTGGTCTTCGCCTCGTAGTTCGTCAGCAGATTGATGAGCGGCTTGATCATCTTCGCTGTTTCGACCTCCGCCACCGTTGCAATGAGCGACAGCGCGAAAGCGATGAACATCCAGAACGCGTGCGGTTTGGCAAACTGCCAGAGCCGGAACAGTGCCTTCGTGTTCGGAGGGGCTTCGTGTTCCTCGGCTTCGGGGATGTCGTCGTCCTCGGGTTTGGAAGTCGAGGTGTGGTGCGTCTTCAACTCTTCAAAGCGGTCTCCCAACACGAGGGCCGACGGTCCCTGAGCGATCGTGTAATGCCAGACGGCCAGCCGACGATCCGGCCCGAGCAGTTCGAGCGTCCCGAGTCCGGCGCGGTCCTTCGTCTTGAGCTTGTCGATGTTAGCGAGCGACCACTCCTGAACACCCGTTGCCGCCGCACAACTCAGAAACCGGCGGTTGGTCAACACGAGCAGCGTCGAACGATACAGCCGTTGGTTGTCGATGTCGGAAGTCATGCAGGCCACGACGGTCTCGCCGGCCGCCAGTTGCGACTCGATCGACTTCCGCAGCGAAGGCTCGATGGATAACCAGCTCTCGACCTGCGAAGCCGCTGGAGTTGGGGACGCGTTCAATGCACAACCTGTTCGTGAAATGGAACTGCTCGAATCGGGATGCGGAAAGAGTAACGGACGGTTTGCCGCAGAGTAAGCCTTGCTGAAGACAGCACAACTGCTACGTCTGACGCGTGAATCCATCGGAGGCGGCCAGAAACCGGACGCACATCGCCGGTGTGTGAGTTTCCCGATCCCAGAATTCTGACATGAGTCACGTGTTGGAAGGATCGCGTCGAGTGGACCTGCAAGAACTGCTGGAGGGGCTCCTGCGGACTCGTTGAGCATGTTTGCCGCTTCCGGAGATTTGTTCATGGATTCACCGGGGAACAGCCGTAATAATGCGCAGCCGTTGGTCAGAACGGATTTCCGGCCATTCCGCCCGTTGAGGGCATTGATGGCATGGAGTCCCTCGCCCCACCTTGGCCGACGTTCCTTACCTCTGATGACGTTCTCCCCGCGTTCGACATTGCGGACGATCGACTGGCACCTCCCTTCGGCCAATCGGTATCGTGTTGTCGCTCGGGCTTCGCGTCACCCGCCACACTCCCCTTGATTTCGTTCAGCCCCACTTGAGTTGTTCCGCCAGAGACCGCCCGCTCATCAGCCAGCCCTGCGATTCCAGTTTGGATCGCCCCCGATTCTGGTGATGTGAATTTGCTCGTTACCGATGTCGTTGGAGTTGCAGGTAAGTCACCCCATGCAGATTCGCAAAGTTCTCGCCCTGCGAGGCCCCAACATCTGGTCGCGGCACACAGTCATCGAAGCCTGGGTGGACCTGGGCCCGTTGAAGGACTCATCGTCGGAGCAACTTCCCGGATTCAATGACCGGTTGATGGCCTGGCTCCCCTCGTTGATCGAACATCGCTGCAGCGTGGGTGAGCGTGGCGGTTTCTATCAGCGACTGAGGCGCGGGACATACCTCGCGCACATCCTCGAACACACCGTGCTTGAGCTGCAGACGCTGGCAGGAACTCCGGTCGGGTTCGGCAAGGCGCGCGAGACTTCCGAGGAGGGAGTCTACAAGGTGGCGATTCGCTACCAGGAAGAGGTGCTCGGCCGGGAGTGCTTCGATGTCGCGCGCGAACTGCTGATGGCCGCCATCTTCGACCGGCCGTTCGATGTGGATGGCGAAGTCAAGCGGCTGCGGCAATTGGCCGACCGCATCTGCCTGGGGCCCAGCACCAACGCCATCGTGGACGCAGCGAAGGCACGGAACATTCCCGTTCGTCGCTTGAACTCCCGCAGTCTCGTGCAACTCGGTCAGGGGATTCGACAGCGACGCATCTGGACGGCCGAGACCGACAACACCAGTGCGATTGCCGAGTCGATCGCGCAGGACAAGGATCTCACGAAGACCCTGCTGCGGTCGGCGGGCATTCCGGTTCCGGAAGGCCGCGAAGTCGACAGCCCCGAAGATGCCTGGGAGGCCGCAAGAGAATTGGAAAGCTCCGTGGTCGTCAAGCCGACGGATGGCAATCACGGGCGTGGCGTTTTCACGGATCTGACGGACGAGCAGCAAATCAAGACCGCCTACCTGAACGCGCTCGATGAAGGGTCGGGGGTGTTGGTCGAACGCTTCGCGCCGGGATTGGAGCATCGACTGCTCGTGGTTGGCGGGAGGCTGATCGCGGCGGCGCGGGGCGATGCGGCCGAAATGATCGGCGACGGCCAGCACACAATCGCCGAATTGCTCGACTTGCAGATCAATGCCGACCCCCGGCGCGGCGAAGATGAAACCTCATTGCTGGCAAAGGTTGGGATCGATCGGCTGTTGACCGCCGAACTGAAGCGCCAGGGCTACGGCCCGGAATCCGTTCCTGCCGCCGGCACGCCCGTGACGATCCGACGCCACGACACGCCGACGGTCGATGTGACCGACAGAGTGCATCCGTCGATTGCCGAGCATGCGGTTCAAGCGGCTCAAGTGGTGGGACTCGACATCGCCGGCCTGGACCTCGTCGTGGAAGACATCAGCCGTCCGCTGGAAGAGCAGGGAGGCGTGGTGGTCGAAGTCAATGCCGGCCCCGGATTGCTGATGCATTTGAGACCGAGCTCGGGAAAGCCGCGTCCCGTGGGAGAGGCCATCGTCGCGACTCTGTTTCCGAATCCCGATGACAACGGACGAATCCCCGTCGTCTCGGTGACAGGCACCAATGGCAAGACGACGTGTACTCGTATGGTGACCTTTATTCTGAAGTCGGCCGGCTACTTCGTCGGCATGACGTGCAGCGATGGCGTGACCGTTGATGGCCGCATCATTGAACAAGGCGATTGCGCCGGACCTCGCAGCGCCAAGAACGTACTGCTCAACCCGCTAGTTGACGCGGCGGTGTTCGAGTCGGCCCGCGGAGGCATCCTGCGTGAGGGCCTTGGTGTCGACAAGTGCGATGTCGCCATCGTGACCAACATCGGTGAGGCCGATCATCTCGGCAAAGCGTACATCGACTCGCCCGACGACATGTTCAAGGTCAAGCGGACACCTGTCGATGTGGTGTTGCCAACCGGCATGGCGGTCCTGAATGCGACCGATCCGCTGGTGGTCGACATGGCTGAGCTGTCGGCTGGCGGAGTGACCTTCTTCGCTCGAGATCCCCATCATCCGGTCATCCAGCGGCATCGCGAAGCAGGTCGCCGCACGGCGGTTGTCCGCGACCGGAAGGTCATGCTGTGTGAGGGGACTCAGGAATCGCCGCTGATCTCGCTGGATGAACTCCCCTGTACGCACGCCGGACGCGTGGGCTTTCAGGTGGAGAATGTCCTCGCGGCGGCAGCGGCCGGTTGGGCGCTGGGTGTTGATCTACCGAAAATCGCCGCCGGGCTGCAGGCATTTCAAGGAAACCTGTTCGACAATCCCGTTCGCTTCAACGTGCTGGAGTCTGCCGGCAAGACGCTGGTCGTCACCGATGGCCGCAATGTGTCGGCGCTCGTGGCATTGATCGAGGCTCTCGACAACTTCCCGCATGAAAAGCGAACGGTTGTCTACTCGGCGGAGGAAGACCGGCGCGACTGCGACATCACCAAACAGGGCGAACTGCTCGGTCGGGGTTTTGACCGGGTCATCCTGTGTGAGATTGAAAGTGGAACGGAACGGCCTGCAGGCGAGGTGACCCACCTCCTGCGAGTTGGTGTGGAACGAGCGGCCCGAACGCGGCAGATCGATGAGATTCGTGACTGGACCGCCGCCGTCGATGTGGCGTGGAGCAGCCTCGGACGGGGCGAGATGTTGGTGATTCAAACGTGTACCGTCCCGAAGACGGTTCGAAAACTTCAGTCGTTGCTCGGCCTGGAACCGGCCGAAGCAGCGGCGGCACGATCAGGGGAGAACGGGTGACCGACCGACTCGCTGTGGTCAACCGACAGCGACGGGCAGAGTGTCGAAGACGGTATGACGATTGCATCGGTTGGAACGATCAACGGGTTCGCTGAGGCGAGCCGAGAACATACGGAACTGCCAAGAAGGACTCCCCCTGGTGGAGGGTGCTCGCAGGAGGAAGCTGGCAACGGGAAAAGTTGCTGGCGAGAGCAGCGACAGCCAAACGGCTCGTCGGAGTCAGTTCAAGGTGGTTGGGAACATAATCTAAGGGCAACTGCATTATGGACATGGGCACAACGCGAGCTTTGCGTGGTCCAAACATTTGGTCGCAATCAACAGTCATCGAGACAATTGTCGATCTTTCGCGGCACGTTCATCTTTCCGCCAACGACGTGGATGTCATCCGAGGCCGCGCCGCCCGGATGCTCGCCGGAGTTGTAACTCCTCTCGCAGCGAACGTTCGCGACGGTTCGAGCCATTCACCCCGTCTGGCTTTGGCCGAACTCCTGGTTCGGACGGCGATCGAACTTCAAACTCAGGCCGGCTCACCAGTAACGCTCGGTCGCGTCGCTGAAACGAAGGAACCGGGCCAGTACAAATGCGTCGTTCAATACCGTGAAGAGCCAGTCGGACGATTGGCCTTGGACGTGGCCGCCGCTCTGGTTCGAGCCGTCATCGACGATCACCCATTCAATGTCGTGGCGAAGTTGGCTGAGATTCGCAGCCTCGACCAGCAGATCCGGCTTGGCCCCAGCACCGGCTCAATTGTTCGGGCGGCTCAAAACCGAGGGATCCCGGCGCGCCGTCTAAATGATCGCAGTTTGGTGCAACTTGGATACGGTTCTCGCCAGCATCGCATTCTGGCGGCCGAGACCGACAAGACTTCGGCCGTCGCCGAATCCATCGTTCAGGACAAGGAACTGACGAAGAACCTGCTGGCCGCGATCGGCGTCCCGGTTCCGAAAGGCCGCCCCATTACGAGTGCCGAGGATGCGTGGGAGGCTGCCCAGGAAATCGGTGTCCCGGTCGTCATCAAGCCGCAGGATGGAAACCAGGGACGCGGTGTGGCTGTCAACCTTAACACCCGCGAGCAGGTGATGGCCGCTTACGCCGTCGCGAAAGACGAAGGAAACGAGATCATCTGCGAGAAGTTCGCTCATGGGGCGGACTATCGGTTGCTGGTCATCGGTTACAAATTGGTGGCTGCCGCGCGACGTGAGCCTCCGCAAGTGACCGGCGATGGTCGGAACTCGATCTCGCAATTGGTGGACGAGGCGAACAAAGATCCCCGTCGCGGGGAAGACCATGCGACATCGCTCAGCAAGCTGCGGATCGACGAAATCGCCAAGGGCGTGCTCGCCGAGCAGGGGCTGACGGTCGATTCGGTTCCCGCTGCGGGGCAGGTTGTTCTCATTCGCCGCAATGCCAATCTCAGCACCGGCGGTTCGGCGACCGATGTCACGGATCACGTTCACCCCGAGGTGGCCGCTCGGATTGTGGAAGGCGTGAGAATGGTTGGCCTCGACATTGCCGGCGTCGACGTCGTCGCGACCGACATCAGCCGACCGCTTGAACAACAGGGTGCTGTCATCGTTGAAATCAACGCCGCCCCCGGCTTGAGAATGCATCTCGAACCGTCCTACGGCAAAGGCCGCCCGGTCGGCGAGGCGATTGTCGGCACGATGTTCGGAGAGGGGGATGATGGCCGCATTCCGACGGTCTCCGTCACGGGGACGAATGGCAAAACGACGACGACCCGACTGATCGCTCACCTCCTGCGATGTGTCGGCAAGCGAGTCGGCATGACCTGCACCGATGGCGTGTACATCAACGACCGCCGCATCGACACGGGAGATTGCAGCGGTCCAAAGAGTGCTCGCACCGTGTTGGCCAACCCGGTCGTTGAAGCGGCCGTTTTGGAGACGGCTCGCGGTGGAATTCTCCGCGAGGGCCTGGGCTTCGATCTCTGCAATACCGCGGTCGTCACCAACATCGCCGACGGAGATCATCTCGGTCTGAACGGCATCGACACCCCCGAGCAACTCGCACGGGTGAAGCGTGTCACCGTCGAGGCCGTCGCGCCGCATGGCTACGCAGTCTTGAATGCCGAAGACCCGCTGACCGTCGCGATGGCAGACTATTGTCCGGGCAAGGTGCTCTTCTTCGCGAAGTCGCCCGAGAATCCCGTCCTCACTGCGCATCGAGCCAAAGGGGGCAAGGTCGTCTACGTTCAGAACAATTGCATCATGGCGGCCGAGGGATCGTGGGAGGCCCGCATCGCACTGCTCGACGCCGTGCCACTGACCTTCGGCGGATTGATCGGCTTCCAGGTGGAGAACGCGATGGCCGCCGCCGCCGCCGGATGGACCCTCGGCGTTCCCTTCGAGATGATTCGTTACTCGCTGGAGTCGTTCGTCAACGATCCCCAGAAGGTTCCCGCCCGGTTCAACGTGGTGCAGTTCCGGGGCTCGACGATCGTGATCGACTACGGACACAACTCGGCGGCGCTCGTGGCGCTCTGCGACGCCTTCGACAAGATGCCGCACGAACGCCGGCTGATCGTCTACACGGCCGCAGGCGACCGCCGCGACGAGGACATCATTCAGCAGGGCGAGCTGATTGCGAACGGCTTCGACGAGATGGTGCTCTACGAGGACAAATGCACGCGGGGCCGGGCCGATGGCGAAGTGATCCGGCTCATGCGCAAGGGCATGGCGCTCGGAACGCGGCTCAAAGCCGAGCACGTTCACGAGACGCGCGGCGAGATGCCGGCCATCGAACTGACGCTCCGCAAGATGCGCCAGGGAGACCTCGTGCTGATCCAGGCCGATCAGGTCGAAGAGGCCATTCTCTTCGTCCAGCAGTTGCTCCCGAAACTGGCGGCCGAACACATGGCGACCGCGCGATAGACTCGCTGACAACTCAAACGACAACGCCCGGTGAGTCGACTCGCCGGGCGTTGTTGTTTCTACACTGCCGGCTGCTTTCCATCTGAATTCGACCGTGTGATCTCGGCCTCAGACCGCCATGCCGCCGTTCTTTGGCCAGCCGTCCAATTGCCGCATCGGTATTCGCACGGTAGCATCTCCGCACGCAGCACGCTTTGAATGGAGTCGCATTCCCACCGACTGGCACCCGACGAAATCTCTCCCTCCGCATGCCCCCCCGGAAGTTGTGGCCGTGGCCTTCCTGAAAGTCATCAAAGGAACCTCCGCAGGGCAGTTGCTTGCACTGTCGGGCGAACGCACGATCCTGGGGCGTCACCCCAGTTGCCAGATCGTCCTGGACAACGGCTCCGTCAGTCGGCAGCACGCACAGGTCATCGATTCGAGCGGAACTTATTTCATCGAGGATCTGCGCAGCCGAAACGGCACCCAGGTCAACGGGACTTCCATTCGCGGACGGACCGAGTTGCGAGACGGCGACGAGGTTCAAGTCTGCGATTACGCGTTTCAATTCACGCGAAAGGCCGAACGACCGGTCGCGGTTCCCGATCCCGGTCGTGCTCCCGGTCGGAAGTCTGCCGTGCCGCTCATCGGCGGTCTGCGCGAAACTCTTGATGACGACGATGACGACGACCAGCCGCCGCCGACGGGCCCGCAATCGGCCGTGTCTCCAATGTCCGACAGTTCGTCCGTCATCGCCGCGTTGGAGGCCGGTTCGTCGGCGCGCGGTCTCAGACTGAATGTGCGGCCCGAGGCCAAGCTGCGTGCCGTCCTCGAAATCAGCGCGGCCCTCGGACGGCTGTTGAAGCTCGAAGACGTCCTGCCCGTGATTTTGAAGTCCCTGTTCAAGATCTTCCCTCAGGCCGACTGGGGCTTCGTGCTGTTGCAGGATGGCGACAGCGACAAGTTGCGGGTTCGCGCGCAGTGGTCGCGACGCCCCGACGACGAGGAGGAAGTTCCGATCAGCATGACCGTCGTCAAGCAGGCGATGAAGGACGCTCAGGCAATCCTCAGCGCGGACGTGATGGGCGACCGCAGGTTCCGGACGAGTGAGAGTCTGGCCGATCTGCAACTGCGGTCGCTGATGTGCGTCCCACTGGTTGATACCGCCGGGACCGCGCTCGGGGTCATTCAACTCAGCACGCTCGACGTGTCACAGCCCTTCAACACCGACGATCTGGATCTGCTGGTGAGCGTCACCGCCCAGGCCTCGCTGGCCGTTGAGAACGCGACGCTCCACGACACCGTGCTCCGTCAGCGCGACTACGAGCGGGACATGGAGTTTGCCGCCCAGGTGCAGCACGGGTTTCTGCCGGATCATCCGCCCAAGTTGGAGGGCTATGAATTCGCGGACTACTACGAAGCGGCGTTCAGTGTCGGCGGCGACTACTTCGACTACGTCTGGCTCCCGGATGGACGCGTCGCACTGGCCGTGGGAGATGTCGCAGGCAAGGGGGTCTCGGCCGCATTGCTGATGGCGCGGCTGCACGCTTCGGCGCGGTATCACCTGCTCAGCGCCTGCTCGCCATCGAAGGCCATGAACAGCCTGAATGTCGAAGTGGCGAACAGCGGTCTCGGGTTTCGATTCATCACGCTGGCGTTCGCAGTGGTCGACCCGAAAACGAACGAGGTCTGCATCTCCAATGCGGGACATCTCCCACCCGTGCGGCGCACGGCCGACGGTCGGGCCGAACTCCTCGGCATGAATGAGTCGGGGATGCCGCTCGGGATCGCACCCGACCAGCAGTTTGAAGAGCTGGTGGTCCAGATGCAGCCCGGCGATGCCCTGCTCTTTTACACCGACGGCATCACCGAGGCCATGAACTCCAAGAGCGAGTTGTTCGGCAAACACCGGCTGATGCAGGCCATTGCATCGTGTGGCGCACCGGCCCGCGACCTGGTCAAGGCCCTGGTGACGTCGGTCGAACGTTTCTGTGATTCGAGTCCCCAGCGGGACGACATCTGCATCACGGCCGTGCGGCGCGTCCACTAATCGAGGGATGCAACACGGTGACGCTCGACAGTCTTCAAGTCCTCGGCGACGACGGCCAGATCGCCCGGCGATTGAGTCATTACGAATCGCGATCGCAGCAGTTGGAGATGGCCAGCGCCGTCGAACACGCGATCGCGCGGGGCGAGCATCTGATCGTCGAGGCGGGGACCGGGACCGGGAAGAGTTTCGCATACCTCGTCCCGGCGATCCTGGCGGCCACGGCGGGGCAGGGTGAGGGAGGGGCTCGTCGGAAGATCGTGATCTCGACGCACACGATCAGCCTGCAAGAGCAGCTCATCGCGAAAGACATCCCGTTTCTGAACGCCGTCCTGCCGGTCGAATTCTCCGCCGTGCTGGTGAAGGGCCGCTCGAACTACGTCAGCCTTCGCCGGATGAAGGGGGCCGTCGAGCGATCGCACG
Organism: Planctomycetota bacterium; assembly: GCA_038040225.1. GTDB lineage: Bacteria > Planctomycetota > Planctomycetia > Planctomycetales > Planctomycetaceae > Schlesneria. Next base: position 41,802 of record JBBPIS010000038.1, on the reverse strand, counting down.
CACTGTTCTCAAAGCCCGAGGAACTCGAACACCTCCAGCAGATCGTCGAGTGGTCGCGTTCCACGGGAGACGGCAGCCTATCCGATCTGTCGTTCAAACCGCTGCCACAGGTGTGGGACGAAGCCCGCAGCGAGCATGGCAACTGTCTCGGCAAGTCGTGCCCCACGTATGACAGTTGCCTTTACTATCGGGCTCGCCGCCGGATCTGGAACGCCGACCTGCTGGTCGTCAATCACGCCCTGTTCTTCGCCGACCTCGCCCTGCGGCGCGAGGGGGCGAGCGTGCTGCCCGACTACGACGTCGTCATCTTCGACGAAGCGCACACGCTCGAACAGGTCGCCGCCGATCATCTGGGCCTCTCCGTGACGAGCGGCCAGATCGAATACCTGCTCAACAAGCTCTACAACGACCGCACGCAGAAGGGACTGCTGGTCAAACTGCCGATCGCAGACGTGGAGGCACTCAAAGCTCAGCATCAGGCCCAGCAACTCGTCGATCGCATCCGCTTCCTCGGTCGCGATCTGTTCGACGCCCTGCGCGAGTACCAGCGGACGAGCGGCTCGAAAAACGGACGCCTGCGCAAACCGTCCGGCATCGAGAACGAAGTCAGTCCCGCTCTCAAGGAACTCGCCGCGCTGCTGGTCGCGCTGTCGAAGCCGATCGAGCGCGACGAGTTTCGGATCGAGTACACCGCCGCCGCCGAACGCTGCGTGGGCCTCGCCAACTCGCTGAACTCGTGGCTCCAGCAAACCGCCGCCGACTCCGTCTATTGGCTGGAGGTGAGCGGCCCGCAGCAACAGCGAGTCCGCATGGTCTCGGCCCCCGTCGACGTCGGGCCGGTCCTGCGCGACGAATTGTTCTCGAAGGTGAAGACCGCGATCCTCACCAGTGCCACGCTCGCCGTCGGACACCAGAGCTTCGACTTCATCCGCCAGCGACTCGGACTGACGAAGAGCAACGAGCTGAAGCTCGGCAGCCCGTTCGACTATCGCACGCAGATGAAGCTGATCCTGCCGGAGGGGATGCCGGACCCGACCGAGTCCCCCGCCGAATACCTCTCGGCGGTCTGCTCGCGGATCGAGGAATACGTCGACATCACGAAGGGCCGCGCGTTCGTCCTCTTCACCAGTTACCAGATGCTGCGCGAGGTCGCCCGCCGGATGACGTCGTGGTTCGTCTCCCGCAACTACGGCCTGTACGTTCAGGGGGACGACATGCCGCGCTCGCTGATGCTCGAAAAGTTCCGCAACGATCCGGCGGGAGTCCTCTTCGGCGCGGACAGCTTCTGGCAGGGAGTCGACGTCCCCGGCGACGCCCTGCAAAACGTGATCATCACCAAACTGCCGTTCAGCGTCCCTGACCAGCCACTGCTCGAAGCGCGTCTGGAAGCGATCCGCGCCGATGGCGGCAACCCATTCATGGACTATCAAGTCCCCGAAGCGATCATCCGGCTCAAGCAGGGAGTCGGCCGCCTGATCCGCTCGCGCACCGACACCGGCCTCGTGGCAATCCTCGATCCCCGCGTCCGCACGAAACGCTACGGCCAACTCTTCCTCGACAGCCTCCCCGACGGCGAAGTCGTGCGGCAAGTCTGATTGGATTGTTGTACGAGCTGAAGAGGCTTGGCTTTACCGGCATCACTGCTTATCATCCCGCCCGCTCGCGGAGTGCTTCGGTTGCCGAAGCCCCGCGAATTCGGAGAGGTGACAGAGTGGCCGATTGTGCTGGACTCGAAATCCAGTGTGGGCGAAAGCTCACCGTGGGTTCAAATCCCACCCTCTCCGCTGGAATGCTCGGAAGCCGTCAAAACAACGACACGCCGGACGGCTGAAGCCGTCCGGCGTGTCGACGTTTGCAGAGGCAAGGAGGCGAAGAATTGTTCACGCTCACGGAGAGACGATTCACGAAGCTGCTGCCGATGCTGGAGAGTTACAGTTCGCAACTTCATTCCCACAAACAGTTCGACACCGGTTCCTTCGAGCGAGAAGTCCGGGAACTGCTGGACACGGGTTATCGAGAAGTGAAAGACATTGCGAGGGGGCTTTTGAAGCGATCAGAGTTTCGCCTGGTCGGACTCTACTACATGCAAAATGAAAGTTGGTCGGAACCCAATTCGGACTTCTGGGGCGACTTGGCCAAGGCGTATGGCGTCCGCAGTTATGACAACAGTCCGGAGCGTCCTGAGAAACAGCGTGAGTTTTGGGAGCGAGAGTTAGGCGCGGCGACGGCGAAGGTGAGGCGCAAACCGCAACGGGCCGCGCAGTGAAATGGTTGACCGAGTCCGTTTGAAGTCCAGCGTCAGATGGTTGGCTTCGGCTGCGTAACCACGTCATGTGAAACCCGTTCCACGCGACGTGCCAACTGAAATTTAGAACTGCCCAGACATTCCTTCGGAGCGTATCGGGCCAACGTGAACCGCCGAGAGGGCATCAAGGATGAAGATTCAGTTGACCGGTATCGGCTGGTACAGGCGAGGTGACTACGAGGCACTTCGAGCCATCTTCACGGACGGACACGTACTGCCTCCGACATTCGATGAATGGTTGGAGCGGGCCAAAGACGTCGAGAAGCAGGCCAAGCGGCAAGGGATGCGAACCGTCCGAGCCTACATAGACCCGACCGAGTTTCCCAAGTGGTGTGCTGATCGCGGACTGAACCTCGACAAAGACGGTCGCGCGGCCTTCGGTAACACCTTCGCGCACGACGTTCTCGTTAAGGAAGAAGCTGCAGCCAAGGAAAGCCTGAAGGCGAAACGAAAGAAGAGATGACTCGGTTCGGCGCGGGTCTCCTGACCCCGCCGAAACCGCTGACCGAAGGCCTCCTCTTCCGTTTTCGCAGTTGCCGAAAGCGAACTGTGGTTTGGCCGAGACGGGCGGTGAGTGACAGGGAGACCTGGGGTCGGGCGTTTCGACGGGGTCGGGGCATCCGCGCTGGCGGACTGGCCGCCGTACTCATGCTGCGAACGGGTCACGTTTCGCCGTCGTACTGGATCAGGCTGAAGACGTCGTAGTTTTTGAGACGGTTGCGACCGTTGAGGAACGTCAGCTCGATCAGGAACCCACAGCCGACGACGGTGGCCTCACATCGCTCGGTCAGCTTCAGGCACGCTTCGATCGTTCCGCCCGTGGCGAGCAGGTCATCGATCAAGAGGACTCGGCTGCCGGCATGGATCGCATCGACGTGCATCTCGAGGGCATCGCTTCCATATTCGAGGTCGTACTCGAACCGGTGCGTGTCATGGGGCAGTTTGCCGGGCTTTCGGACCGGCACGAACGCCGCGCCGAGTTCCAGCGCGAGCGGAGCGGCGAAGATGAACCCGCGCGATTCGGCGGCCAGGATCGCGGTGGGACGCGCGTCACGAAAGCGATCGGCAAACTGACGGATCGCCTGTCCAAACGCCTGTGGCGAGGCCAGCAATGGCGTGATATCGCGAAAGAGAATCCCGGGCTTGGGAAAGTCGGGCACGTTGCGAATGAACTCTTTCAAATCCACAGTGGCATTCCCCGGCGAACAAGTCTTGGGAGGGAGTCGGAACAGTCGGGCGAACGGCAACTCTCGACCAATCGCCTGGCAAAAGCAACCGATCTCGACGGCACGGCACCTCACGACGAGAGAAACGCCAAACTCGAAGCAGCAAACACCAGACGAATCTCAAATCTCAAGGAGGGAAAATCTCAAACACACTGCCCGACGCGGTCGGGCGAAGCCCGCACGAACTCGTCGTTTGAGATTTCTCAATTGTGATTTGAGATTCGTTTGGTGTTTGGTTCTTGAGATTTGAGATTTGAGTTTCTCAGGATCATCGAAACATCGCTCTCTTCCTTGAATCTCGCGCGGCGGTTGTTAGCCTTGGGCGGTTTCGCGCGGATCGCGTCTCGGCAGGGAGCAGAGGCTGCTGATCCGTCCCGCCTGCTCTGCCCCCCCACTTCACTTCAAGGACCGCCGCCGTGCCTCGTCGCGACGACATCCACAAGATTCTGATCATCGGTTCCGGCCCCATCGTGATCGGGCAGGCGTGCGAGTTTGATTACTCGGGCACCCAAGCCTGCAAGGCCCTTCGCGAGGAGGGCTATGTGGTGGTGCTGGTCAACTCGAACCCCGCCACGATCATGACCGATCCCGAGATGGCGGATCGCACCTACATCGAGCCGATCACGTGGGAGTACGTGGCGAAGATCATCGAGATCGAACGGCCCGATGCCCTGCTGCCGACGCTCGGCGGTCAGACGGGCCTGAACGTGGCGATGGAATTGGCCCGCCACGGCGTCCTCGAACAGTACGGCGTCGAGATGATCGGTGCCCGCGTCGAGGTCATCCAAAAGGCCGAGGGGCGCGACTCGTTCAAGCAGGCGATGGTCAAGATCGGACTCGAAGTCTGCAAGAGCCGCGTCGTTCACAACATGGACGAGGCGCGTCAGGCTCTCGAAGTGATCGGCCTGCCGATGATCATCCGCGCCAGCTTCACGCTCGGCGGAGTCGGCGGCGGCATCGCGTACAACCGAGACGAGTTCGAAGACAAGGTTCGCAAGGGACTGGAACTGTCGCCCGTCGGCGAAGTGATTCTTGACGAGAGCATCATCGGTTGGAAAGAGTACGAGATGGAGGTGATGCGCGACGTGGCCGACAACGTCGTCATCATCTGCTCGATCGAGAACTTCGACCCGATGGGCGTGCATACGGGCGACTCGATCACCGTCGCGCCGGCCCAGACGCTGACCGACAAGGAATACCAGCGGATGCGCGACGCCACGATCGCCGTCATGCGCGAGATCGGCGTCGAAACGGGAGGTTCCAACGTCCAGTTCGCGATCCACCCGCGAACCGGTCGGATGGTGGTCATCGAGATGAACCCGCGCGTCAGCCGGTCGAGTGCCCTCGCGTCGAAGGCGACCGGTTTTCCGATCGCGAAGATCGCCGCCAAACTCGCCGTCGGATATCGCCTCGACGAAATCCCGAACGACATCACGCGCGAAACGCTGGCGTGCTTCGAACCGACGATCGATTACGTGGTGACGAAGATCCCGCGCTGGACCTTTGAGAAATTTCCGGAGGCCGATCCCGAACTGACCGTGCAGATGAAGTCGGTGGGCGAGACAATGGCCATTGGACGGACGTTCAAGGAGTCATTGCAAAAGGCTCTGCGCGGGCTGGAGATCGGCCACTTCGGGCTCGGGGGCGGCAAGAAGGATTTGTGGGGCACGCCGAAGCAACCGGCAATGGACGACATCGTCAGCAAGCTGGCCAAGCCGAATGAAAACCGCATCTTCTACATCCGGTTCGCGTTCAAGGCGGGGATGACGATCGAGCAGATTCACGAGCTGACCAACATCGATCCGTGGTTCCTCGATCAGATTCAACAACTCGTCGTTATTGAAGACGAGTTGCGACAGGTGAGCCGGCTCGGCGACGCACCGGCGTTGCTCGTCTGGAAGGCCAAGCGTAACGGGTACTCCGACCAGCAACTCGCCTTCTGGTGGAATTCGTCCGAGATGGATGTTCGCTCGTACCGAAAGCGGCTGGGAATTGAAGCGACGTTCAAGCAGGTCGACACGTGCGCCGCCGAGTTTGAAGCGTACACGCCCTACTACTATTCGACCTACGAATCCGAGGACGAGACCCCTGCGAAGGGGAAGAAAAAACGGATCATCATCCTCGGCGGAGGTCCGAACCGGATCGGGCAGGGGATCGAGTTCGACTACTGTTGCTGTCAGGCTTCGTTCGCGCTGCGCGAACTCGGCATCGAAAGCATCATGGTGAACTCGAATCCAGAAACCGTCTCGACCGACTACGACACGTCCGACATCCTCTTCTTCGAGCCGCTGACCACTGAAGACGTCCTCAACATCTGCGACCGGATGCAGCCCGACGGCGTCATCGTTCAGTTCGGCGGGCAAACGCCGCTCAATCTGGCGCGCGGGCTCGAAGCCGCCGGCGTGAAGATCATCGGTACCAGCCCCGACATGATCGACGCGGCCGAAGACCGCGAGCGGTTCAAGCAAATCCTCGAGCGGATCGGACTGCGACAGCCTCCCAACGGGATGGCCCACGACGCGCAGAGTGCTCGCCGCATTGCCGACGACATCGGCTATCCCATTCTCATCCGGCCGAGTTTTGTTCTCGGCGGACGCGCAATGGAGATTTGCTACGACGAAGAGACCGTCACGCGCTACATGAACGAGGCGGTCAACGTCTCGCCCGACCGGCCCGTGCTGATCGACAAGTTCCTGGAAGACGCGATCGAGGTTGATGTCGATGCGATCTCCGACGGCAAGCTGACGCTCGTCGGAGGCGTGATGGAGCACATCGAAGAGGCGGGCGTTCATTCGGGAGACTCCGCCTCCGTGTTGCCGCCGTATTCGCTGCCGGCTCACGTGGTCGAGGAGATCAAGCAGGCGACGTATGCCCTCTCCCGCGAACTGCAGGTTCGCGGCTTGATGAACATCCAGTTCGCGGTGAAGAAGGTTGATGGTCTGGGGTTGATGGTTGACGGTGAAGACGAAAACCCAGCCTCTTACACGTCACCCTCAACCCTCAACCCTCAACCCTCAACCTTCCTCGTCTACATCCTCGAAGTGAACCCGCGGGCCAGTCGGACGTCGCCGTTTGTTTCCAAGGCGACCAACGTGTCGCTGGCCAAGATCGCCGCCAAGATCATGGCGGGTGTGTCACTCGCCGAGCAGGGAGTCACGCAGGAAGTCGTTCCGTCGTACACGTCGGTTAAGGAAAGCGTCTTCCCGTTCAACCGCTTCATCGGCGTCGACATCATCCTCGGCCCCGAGATGAAGTCGACGGGTGAAGTGATGGGGATCGCGGACAACTTTCCCATCGCGTTTGCCAAGAGCCAGATCGCGGCGGGGAACAAGTTGCCGCGTTCGGGAACGGTCTTCATCAGTCTGGCAGGTCGCCACAAGCACGCCCTCATTCCGGAGGTTCGCCGGCTGCAAGAGATGGGTTTCCGCATTGTCTGCACCAGCGGAACGGCGCGCGTCTTCCGTGAGCACGGTCTCGAAGTCGACACGGTGAGAAAGCTGCAGGAGGGACGACCGAACCTGCTCGATCACATGGCCAACAAACAGATCTCGCTGATTCTGAACACGCCGAGCGGCAAGGGAGCACGCACCGACGAAGGCCGCATCCGCGCGGCGGGCGTCATGAACGGCATCCCCTGCATAACGACACTGCCCGGTTGTATCGCGGTCGTCCGGGCGATCGAGGCCCTGCGTGAGCGACCGGCTCCCGAAGTGAAGGCGATCCAGGACTGGGTCAACCAGGGTGCCGAACTGATCCAAGTGTGATGTCGGCCGCGCGAGCAGTTTCGATGGACGCCGTCACGCGGACTTTTTGATCGCCGGCGTTGCGTCGCCGAGTCTGTCGCGAACGATGCTCAGCAGTTCAGGCAAGTGCGCACGAAACACGACGTAATTGAACTCGGGTGGCATCTCGTCCGATTGTTCCATTCCATTGACCAGCCCGATCAGCATCGGCCTCCGCGAGTCGTCACGACGCAGGATCCACTCCGTCAAACAATCCGTCTGCGCGGAGGAGTCGACTCCTCCCCAGATCACGATGTCTGACGCTTGGGAATCGTTGAGCGGAGCCTCCGCCTCATCGAGGCTCGCCAGCGTGAGTGTCGCATGGCCCGACGATTCGATGGCCGTCCCGAGCAGCATCCGGACGAACGGCGATTCGTCGATCACGAGCACTCGCGGCGGACGGTGGGCCAGCAACCATACCGGTTGCAACCATGCCGGTTGCGAATCAGTGACATCGCATTCGGTGGCGATCTCGGCCAACGTGATGGGAGTCTGTTCTTCGAGCAGTTCGGGACTCATGTCGGTATTGTCGAAGATGTCTTCTGTGATGGTGACCGGTTCGCTCTCCATCAGGTGCTTCTCCACGGTTGGCTCAGCATCCAGAACATTCGCGGCCGTGACGCTGGGGATGATCTCGATCAGTCGCTCGCGCAGCGTTGACGCGAGGTGATGGATTCTCGACACGGGAGCCGAGTACGGTGAGGCGTCGTCGCGCTGGACTCGATTCAGAAGCGACTCGCTGGCCGCGAACAGGGCGTCTCCGCAGCGATGCAGGTCGGACAAGGGGCTCGACTCGGCGCGGGGCGATTCTTGCTCGGAGTGTGTCGGCGTTTGTTGCACCATCCGCTGCCGAGCGACCGCCGCTTCCAACCGGATCATGGTGTCGATGGGCTCCGGAATTGTGATCTCACTGGTGGCATCGAGTTCCACGAGCAGATCGCCCCACTGGCTGGTGGCCGTCTGCAACAAGTCGAGAACCTGATCGGACGGAGCCAGATTCTGTTGGCCCAATTCGGTGAATGCCTCAGCCAAACCCTGGACGAGTCGTGCGGGAATCGGCTGCCCGCAGCGTTCAAATCCCGCGGCGAGTGGAAATAGTCGCCGCCCCAAATCTCCCGCCGATGCCACAACACAAGGGGCATCACTCAACGTCGAAAGGACTTGCCGCATGAGTGGCAGCACCGCCCAACATCGATCGACGATCGTTGCAAGTTCTTCCCTGGGCATGATGTCGGCAACCTCCTGCGATGCACCGCGAATCGACATGCCCCTTTAGATCGACTCGTTTGGTGGCCAAGGTTGACCAGAGATCGCACGTTTCTCTCAACTCGTTCTTTCAACTCGACGACGTACGACGGCATTTGTCGTTGCTGATGCTGACGGTCTTGGCAGACGCCGTTCCTTGTTCGAGAACCGAGCGGCCACTATACTCCCGCCGTCACTGGCTGAAGTCTTGTGCATGGCACGACTTGTGAATGTTGTGCCGCGTCGGTCATCGACGCTTGTCTCCGCGCAAAACTGAACTGAAATGCTCGTCGGGTGTGAAGCCCTTGGTGGAATGTTTCTGCTTCATGCGGGCAGGGAAGAGATTCTTCAGCCGGTCCATTGTCCAGGAGAGTGCATTGTGGCTGCGGTAAAGGTTGCGATTAACGGGTTTGGCCGCATCGGGCGGCTGGTGTTTCGAGCGATGGTTGAGCAGGGTCTGATCGGCAAGGACGTCGATGTGGTGGCAGTGGGCGACATCGTCCCCGCCGACAACCTCGCCTACCTGCTGAAGTACGATACGACTCAGGGCCGGTTCGCCGGTGAAGTCAGTTCCAAGAAGTCCAGCCCCGACAAGGCTGAGGATGACGTGCTGGTCGTCAACGGCCGCGACATTCATGTCGTCAGTGCCAAGTCGCCAGCCGAGTTGCCCTGGAAGCAGTTCGGCGTCGATGTCGTGATCGAATCGACGGGGCTGTTCACCGAGGCCGAGAAGGCCAAGGGACACATCGCCGCCGGTGCGAAGAAGGTCATCATCTCGGCTCCGGCCAAGGGTGAGGACATCACGATCGTGATGGGCGTGAACTGCGACAAGTACGATCCCGCCAAGCACAACATCATCTCGAACGCCTCCTGCACGACGAACTGCCTTGCGCCGATCGTCCACGTGCTGCTGAAGGAGGGCTTCGGCGTCGAAGAAGGTTTGATGACGACCGTCCACTCGTACACGGCCACGCAGAAAACGGTCGATGGCCCGAGCAAGAAGGACTGGAAGGGTGGCCGCGCGGCGGCTCAGAACATCATCCCCGGCTCGACCGGCGCGGCCATCGCCGTGTCGCTGGTCTGTCCCGAGGTGAAGGGCAAGCTGACCGGCATGGCCTTCCGCGTGCCGACCCCCACCGTTTCGGTGGTCGATCTGACTGTGAGAACCACCAAGGAAACGAGCTACAAGGACATCGTCGCCGCCATGAAGAAGGCCAGCGAGACGTACCTCAAGGGCGTCCTCGAATTCACCGACGAGCAGGTCGTCAGCAGCGACTTCATCCACAGCAAGTCCTCGTCGATCTTCGACAAGGGTTCGGGCATCGAACTCAACAGCCGCTTCTTCAAGCTGGTGAGCTGGTACGACAACGAATGGGGCTACAGCAACCGCGTCGGCGATCTGCTGAAGCTGATCATCGACAAGGGGCTGTAAGAGTCGCTGTTGGCGATGAGCCGTTAGCGATTGGCCAGAAGAAGAACAGCCCGACTGCTTCCCCGCAGCCGGGCTGTTTCATACTCTGGTTCAGGCTCGTTCGCTTCGCGCTTCAGAAACTTTGAGGATCACCATGTCCACCGTTCCCATTCGCCGAATTTCGCCGGAGGAGTACCTTGCCCTCGAACGGCGGGCGGAGCGAAAGAGTGAGTTCTACAACGGCGAAATCTTTGCGATGGCCGGGGCCTCGCGCGAGCACAATCTGATCGTGACAAATCTCGCAGGCGAACTTAGCCAGCAACTGAAGGACAAGCCATGCGAGGTCTATCCGAGTGAGATGCGGACGCGGATTCCGAACGGCCCCTACGTCTACCCCGATGTGGTGATCGTCTGTTCGGAACCGCAGTTTGAAGACAAAAGATTGGACACCCTGACGAATCCACTCGTCGTCATCGAGGTTTTGTCGGACTCGACGGCCGACTTCGACCGGGGCACCAAATTCCGTTACTACCGTCGGATCGCGTCCCTGCGGGAATACATCGTGGTCGATCAGGCCGAACCATTCGTCGAACGCCACTCGCGCGGTGCGGGCGATGTCTGGCAGTTGGAAGAGAGTGTCGGATTGTCCGCCACGTTGAAGCTCGAATCCCCCGGTTGCGCGTTGTCGCTCTCGGACATCTATCTCAAGGTTGCATTCCCCCCGCCGAAGCCCGTTCCGGAAACGGTGTGACCGTGACGCATCACTTCTCCCACTGACGAATCCCACGAGTGACTTCTCATTGAGTTCATCATGATGCCGAACTGGCCCGCAAATGTTCCCGTCATCGCCCCGTCGATGTTGAAGTGCGATTTTGGAGATTTGGCTCACGAGATCGAGCGGCTGGATGCGGCCGGGATTTCGTGGTTGCATTGGGATGTGATGGACGGGCACTTTGTCCCGAATCTGTCTTACGGCGCGATTGTCATCCAGGCGACTCGGTCTCGCACGAAGGCGTTCTTCGATGCGCACCTGATGATCTCGGATCCGGCCAAGTATCTGGACAACTTCCTCGCGGCCGGCTGCGACGCGATCACGTTTCATATCGAGGCCGTTCCGGAACCGACCGAGTTGCTGAAACGGATTCGCTCGGCGGGGAAGCGGGCGGGCTTGGCGATCAATCCTGGGACGCCTGTCTCCGCCGTCGAACCGTTTCTCGGTGAGTGTGACCTCGTGCTGACGATGAGCGTCGAGCCGGGATTCGGCGGGCAGAAGTTCATGCCGCAGGTGCTCGACAAGGTTCGACAATTGAAGCAGCTTGTGGGGTCGCAGACACTGCTGTCGATCGACGGCGGAATCGCGGCCGACACCATCGAACAGGCCGCTGCGGCGGGGTGTCAGGTCTTCGTCGCGGGGAGTGCGATTTTCGACGAGCCGAACTATACTTCGGCCATTGAACATCTCGCCCGGCTGGCAGGAGCGCCGCAACGATGAGTGCCGTGACGACACCCGAAACCGAACAAAATGGAGAGGCCCCGCGCAAGAAGCGCGGCGTCCCCGAGGGCCTGTGGATTCCGTGCGAGTCGTGCAAGAGCACGGTCTACCGTCAGCAGGTCGAAAAGAACCTGTTCCTCTGCCCCGAATGCGACCATCACTTCACCGTGCCCGGTCGCGTCCGCATCGAACAACTGCTCGACGAAGACAGCTTTGAAGAGTGGTTCACGGGACTCAGCCCCAAGGATCCGTTGGGCTTCGTCGATTCCAAGCCTTACAAGGATCGACTGGTCGCCGAACAGAAGAAAACCGGCTTGAAGGAAGCCTGCATCGCCGGTCGCGGGTACATGCGCGGCCGTCCACTGGTCTTCGCCCTCACCGACTCCGCCTTCATCATGGGGAGCATGGGTTCGGTGGTCGGTGAGAAACTGACCCGCTCGGTGGAGGAGGCCACTCGACTGAAGCTGCCGCTCGTGATTCTCAGCGGCTCCGGCGGCGGGGCTCGGATGCACGAGGGAATTCTGTCGCTGATGCAGATGGGCAAGGTGTCCGCCGCATTGGCGAGATACCACGAGGCGGGCGGCCTCTTCATCTCGGTGCTGACGAATCCGACGATGGGCGGCGTCGCGGCGAGCTTCGCATCGCTGGGTGACATCATCGTCGCCGAGCCCAAGGCGCTGGTTGGCTTCGCCGGTCCGCGCGTTGTGATGGCGACCTGCAAGATCGACCTTCCAGCCGGCTTCCAGACCAGTGAGTTCCTGCTCGAACACGGCTTCGTCGATCGGATCGTGCCGCGCCCCGAACTGCGTACGGAAATCTCAAGGCTGATCGACTACTGTGAGATGTGACAGTCGGTTCTTCGCGAAATCTCAAATCTCAAATCCGAAACCCCAAACGAATCTCAAATCTCAAATTCAGAAATCCCAATCGATCCGACAGTTGCGGGTGTTCTCCCAGATCACGTTTGGAACATCGGCGTTTCTGGAATTGGGATTTGTTTCGGATTTCGGATTTGAGGTTTGGAGTTTCTAGTCAATCGGTTCTTCCATGCTCGACTTTCTCAAGAAGCTGCTTCATCCCAAGCCGAAGGTGGTGAAGCTCGACATCACCAAGCGATTCCAACTCGTCAGCCGAGTCGGTCAGGGAAGCATGTCGAAGGTCTGGCGGGCCATCGACGGATTTACTGGCAAGACGGTGGCCCTCAAGCTGCTCGACATCGAGAAGACCAAGCGACTCGAAGCTCGGTTCATCGGCATCCGAACGAAGAAGCCTTCCGAGGGCGACGTGGCCGTCACGCTCAAGCACCCACACGTCGTGCAGACCTTCGAGCACGGCATCACCACCAACAACGAGCAGTTTCTGGTGATGGAGTTCGTCGAGGGTGTCAGCCTCAGTTATCTGATCGATGTGCAAAACGACGTGATGAAGCGAAACCGCCTGCGGATGGTCATCGAATTGGGTGAGGCCATCGAGTACTTCCACAAACAGAACTGGATTCACCGCGACATCTGCCCGCGGAACGTGATCCTCGATCAGGAGTACTCGGTCAAACTGATCGACTTCGGGTTGGTGGTGCCCAACATCCCCGAGTTCCAAGCCCCCGGCAACCGGACCGGCACGGCCAACTACATGGCCCCGGAACTGATCAAGCGGCAGCGGACCGACCAGCGGATCGACATCTTTTCGTACGCCATCACCTGTTACGAGATGTATGCCAGACGCCTGCCGTGGGAGGCGGCCGAGACACTCGATGCAGTCATCCAGCACATCAACTCGCCACCCGACGACATCCGCAAATACGTGCCCGACATCGACCCGCGCGTGGCCGATGCCATCATGCAGGGTCTGACCATCGACCCGCGCGACCGTTGGCAGACGATGGGCGACATGCTGGCCGTCCTGCGGAATGCGTATCTCGACCGGAAAAAATAGCGGACAGCGACGGCCCGCACGTAGCACATGCTGCCTGCTTGTGCGACCTCTCCGTCTTACTCTTACTCCTAATCTTCATCGTAATCTTCTTCCTCTTGTCTGATGACCGACGCGGAGGCGAAGAGGAGTAAGATTACGAGTAAGAGTAAGATTACGAGCAAGAATAAGAAGATGCACACGCTGGCAGCATGTGCTACGGATTGCGTCGCCTTCGACTTCAAGGATGGTTCGTGTCTTACGCCCCCTTCTCCAATTCGGCGTCTCCCGCGCGAGGCCAGTTCGCCCGCCCGCCCGTTGCTGCGCCGAGTGCTCCCGCGACTGGATCGGCGTCGCTCGCCGATCTCAACGCCTCGCAGCGCGACGCGGTGACAACGCTCTCGGGACCGCTGCTCGTGCTGGCGGGAGCCGGGACCGGCAAGACGCGGGTCATCACGTTTCGCATGGCTGAGTTGATTCGCAGCGGGGTCGATCCGGCTCGCATTCTGTCGGTCACGTTCACGAACAAGGCCGCGAAAGAGATGCAGGAACGGATGAGCGGTCTGCTCGGCAAGCGGCTGCGCGCGCGACCGCACATCTCGACGTTTCATTCGCTCTGCGTGCGTGTCCTGCGCGAGGAGATCGAAGTCCTCGGCTATCCGCGTCAATTCGTGATCTATGACCGTGGCGATCAGGAATCGGCTGCGCGCAAGGCGCTGCGCGACATCCGCGTCGGCGATGCGGCCCTCAAACCCGCCGACCTCCTGTCGTGCATCGGCCGTTGGAAAATGAACGGCATCCTGCCCGAACGTGCCACCGAATTCATCGACGATGACCGCGACTTCCTCGCCGCGTCTGCCTATCGCCGCTACCAGCAGTCGCTGCGCGCCGGAGGGGCCGTCGATTTCGATGACCTCCTGCTGCTGACGGCTCAACTGTTCGACGAGTTCCCCGAGGTGCTGGCCCGTCAGCAGGCCAAGTTCAAACACGTGCAGATCGACGAGTATCAGGACACGAACGAGATGCAGTTCCAGATCGTCGCGGCCCTCGTCCGGCCGCATCGGAATCTGTGCGTCGTCGGGGATGACGATCAGTCGATCTACGGTTGGCGCGGAGCCGAGGTCAAACACATCCTCGGTTTCCAGCAGCAGTTTCCCGGCGCGAAGGTCGTCCGCTTGCAGGACAACTACCGCTGCACGACGCAGATCATTCAGGTCGCCAACCAACTGGTCCATCACAACCTGGGCCGGCACGACAAGGTCTTGATCGCTCACAAGAGCGGCGTCGAGGTCGCAGTGAAGCCGTTCCCCGACGAGCAGCTCGAAGCCGAATCGGTGGTGCGCGAGATCAACTACCTCGTGAAGGAACTCAAGGTTCCGCCGCAGCATGTCGCGATCCTGTTCCGGACCAACGAACAGCCGCGGTTGTTCGAGTCGGAGTTGCGGCGCGTCCATCTGCCGTACCTGCTGGTCGGCGGGCAGTCGTTCTTCGACCGCAAAGAGGTCCGCGACCTGATGTCGTATCTGAAGGCGATCGCTCACCCCGCCGACGAGGTTTCCCTGCTGAGGATCATCAACACGCCGGCGCGCGGCATCGGCGATGCGTCGGTCGAAAAGCTGCTCGCCCGGGCGGTTAAGTCGGGCCGCAAGATCTGGGATGTCGTGGCCGAGGCCGCCGTCGAGAAGGAGATCACCGCCAAGACGGCCACCGCCATCGAAACGTTTCGCCAGTTGCTCGACGAGTACCGCCACCGATTCAGCGCCAAGAGAGCCAGTCTGGCCTCGACCTTCGAGACTCTGATCGATGTGATCGACTACGAGTCGGAAATCGCCAAACAGTACAAGGAGGTTCACCAGCAACTGGCTCGATCCGGCGTGATCGAAGAATGCGTGACGGCCCTGCGGCAGTACGAGCAGCGCGCCGCCCGGCCCAGCCTGATCGAGTTCCTTGAAGAGACGGCTCTCAACGGCAACGACCGCGAGTTCGGCGAGAACGAGGAGTTCGAGCAACCGGCCATCAAACTGATGACCCTCCATAGCGCGAAGGGTCTCGAATTCCCCCGCGTCTATCTGGTCGGATGGGAAGAGGGCCTGCTGCCTCATCAGCGCTCGATCGACGACGATTCCTCAACCGCCGTCGAAGAGGAGCGGCGTCTGGCTTACGTCGGCATCACCCGTGCGAAGGATCACCTGACGATCTCGCACGCGCTCACCCGCCTGAAGTGGGGCAAGCGCCGCGAAAGTCATCCGTCCCGCTTCCTTCGCGAGATGCACATCCCCATCGAACACGAGGCGACCTAGTTGGCGTTGTACTCCAGCGCCAACGTCGTCGATGGGATTGCATCGACAACAAGGCAAGTTATGCTCCCGCATGACCGACTCAACCAGTGGAAGGAGAGCCAAACATGTCCCTGATGAATGACCTCGGCGTTGATGAAGCGCTGCGACAGTTTCGCAGCTTTCGCGACGACCAGTTCCGGGCGAATCTGAACCACGATCGGAAGCTGAAGGCGCTCGAAGCGGAGAATCAGGAACTCAAGTCTCGCCTGGGCGTGCTGACCCGGTTGTTGATCTCGAAGGGGGTCTTCGCCGCCGCGGAGATCGCCGCCTTGATCGTCGAGATCGACTTGGAGGCCAAGGCTCAAGCGACGATTGAGCAAACGCCTCCGGTGACGGCAGCATCTCCGAGTGCTCCTGAGGAAGGCTGACGCGGCACTCTGTCAGCCAACGCTCGATGGCGTTGGTTCTCCATTTGATGTGAAGTCTCATTTGGCCTTGAGGAATCCGGCGTCGAGCAACTCCTGAATGCCGGGCTTGAGCGGGCGGACGTCGTAGCCCTGCTTGGAGAGTTCTTCTGCGGCGGCCAGGGCTCGACGGCCCGCCTTGCAGTGGGTGTAGACGATCTTGTCCTTCGGGATGAGTTTCGAGAGCGACTCAGCGTCGAGGCCCTTTTGCAGTTTGCTGTTCGGCAGCGAGATCGCTCCCTCGACGTGAGCCTCATTCCATTCGGACGGCTCACGCACGTCGAGCAACACCGCTTCCTTCTTCGCCAGCCGCTGCTTGACGGTGTCGAGCGAATCGGACGTGTGCGTCAGTTCGGCGAGCGACTTGATGCGGATGTGGCGGAAGTCGACTCGATCTCCGTGGCCGAGGAATCCGATGTGGCCCTTCGGTCGGGCGAGCCCCGGATGCGGAGTGCCGTCCAGCGTACCGGCCTTCGTCGCCTCATCGAGATCCGCATCGACGATGGTTGTCCCGTTGACCACGATCTTCACGTGACGGCCCTTCGCGGTGACCTCCTGCTGATTCCATTCGCCCAGCGGTTTCAACGAGCCGGTCTTTGCAGGGACGATCCCGTAGACTGAGCCGTGGTACTGATACGGCTTCAGCGTTTTGTACTTCTCGGCGGTGTCGTCGAGGATTTGCAGTTCAATACCGTCGATGTGCAGGTTCCCCTCCGCCACTTTCGGGCAACGAATGCCGAGTCCGTTGTTGGCTCCGGCCGTCAGCTTGAACTCGAACTTGAACACGAAGTCGGAGTACTCCGACTCGGTCAGCAGGTTTCCCTTGCCTCCCGCGACGCAGATGAGGTTTCCGTCTTCGACCGCGTAGCCCGGGAGCGATCCCGTCCACCCGGCCAGCGACTTCCCATCGAACAGCGAAACGAAACCGTCTTCCACGGCGAACGGCTTTTCCTCGGCATGGAGTGAGACGCACGCATGCAAAGCCACAACAGCGACGAGAACACGGATCGATTGGTTCATGGGGTTCTTTCTGAATGGCAGACTTCGTGGAGATCTCTTGGCAGTGAAGCACACTCGCATTGTCTCAGAGCTTGAACCGACCTGGAAGCAGCACGGCCAACGAGGTCTCGATCACGCGGTCGGGTTGCTCCACGTCCACGATCAGGATCGGTAGGTCGTCACAGAACTCGGCCAGCACTTGTCGACAGGCCCCACACGGTGTTGCACCGCCCACCGTGGCCAGGGCGATCGCCTGAAACCGCCGATGCCCCTGCGCGACCGCCGCAAACACGGCATTCCGCTCGGCACAAATCGTCAGACCATACGAGGCGTTCTCGACATTGCAGCCGCTGATGATTTGACCGTCCTCAGTCAGCAAGGCCGCACCCACGAGAAACTTTGAGTACGGTGCATACGCCTGCTCGCGAGCACCTATCGCAGCGGAGAACAATTGTTGGCGGATTGCATCATTCATACGGCGACCGCACTTTTCAAATAAATTTACAGCGATTCGGATTGTAGTTTAGGGGGGGGGGGATAGGATGTGCAAAGTACCACATCGAGCAGATCATTGCTGACCAGCGGCTTGCACATTCCACGACATCGTACACTAAAGTGGCCGGCATGCAGCCGTTTTAGCGCGACGTGGTCAACCGCCCATCACTTTTGGAAGGAAAAACATCGTGAAAAAGTATGGTCTTGGCGTACGACTTGTTTTCGCTGGCATGTTGCTTCTGCTACCGATTGGTTTGGTTTTCGCTGGGAAGATCCATGTCTTGCAGTACAGTTCCATTCTGAATGACCCATTAGGCGCAAGAACATACAAGCTGGTCGGCGGTGGCGGGATGCCACCCGTAATGCCAACGGAGCAGACAATAGAGGCTAGCATGATGGCTGACACCAACTCCCCCAATTACAATTACATTTATGGCCATGAATTCGACGATGCCACCCTCTATCCAGTTGGGACGAACGTTAAGTGGAAAGTGAACCGATGCGGTGCATATCCACAACCGGATGGCAGCATATTGTATTTATTCGATGGGGTAGAGCTATCTCGTGGCACGTCGGTCGCGTACTAACGATTCGTAGTCGCGACAAGTCCGATCTGGTGTCGTTGGAGTCACGAAATGGTTGCGATTCCTCGGACCCGTCAGGGTGTCACGATTATCGAACTTTTAGTCGCGATTGCCATTGTGGGAGTGCTGTGCGCAATCCTCGTGCCCGCAGTCATGCACAGCCGAGAACGATCGCGGGATCTTCAGTGCCGCAACCACCTTCACCAGATCGGCTTGGCGTTTGGTCAGTTTGAGGAATCGCACGGATTCTTTCCGACTTCAGGAAACCCATTCTCCCGAATTGCGGAGCGATTGGAATTACAGGACGGCGTCTTACGCTGTCCATCGGACGTGAGAAATGACCCGGCGGCGAGGTTTGATCGGAGCTATTTCATCAACGATGGGACTCGATTCCGTTACGATCACAGAAATGGATTTGCCGTTCAACCGTTCTTTATGATTGTTCGAGGACGCCGTGATTGTCGTGCGGCGGACATTACAGACGGGCTCTCATCGACAGCGGCCGCGTCCGAGCGGTTGCTGTGTTTGATGTCCGACCAGGGGCGGTCGGAGGCAGAATTGCGGGCCGGTGATCCAAAGCGGTTTCTTTGGTATTTGTCCGCCGGTGTGCCAACCGAAAATGAGTTGGCCCGCGCATGTACGGTGGATCGACAGACGCCATTCCCCCTTGATATCAGGCCATCGGGATACGGCGACTTGGGATATGACCACATTCTGCCACCCAACGTTCCCGGCTGTTACAACTCACCACCCGTTTCGGATCGCATCATTATGAATGACGCGATACCACCCAGCAGCCAGCACACGGGTCATGTCAATCTGTTGCTTTGTGACGGCTCGGTGCGCCCGATTACAGATCACATCAGCATGCTGATTTGGAGAGCAATCGGCACTCGAAATGGAAGTGAGACCGTGGAATGGTGACAGGAACGCGACGCATTACTGGAACGGTCATCTGCGTTTCGGTCGCGTTCATTTGCTTCGCATGGTGGTGGTTCCGCAAACCTGACCCGTTGACATATTTCCAATCCTCCGTGGTCGCCGACCTTTCGGTTACGCTTGCGGACGGTAATCCCTTGCCTGCTGAAATTGGAATGGATGACAAGTTCGTGATACTCATCCGATTTCGGTCACCTGGTCAACTACCTGAGCTTCAGGACAGCGCATATTTCTTTGTTCTGAATGAGAAGCAGCATTATTCGGACAAACCCGACATCATTGAGGTGTATCGACAACACCCGGTTGGAGAGGGAACCATCGTCTCGTTCATGGACGTAGTTAAAGGTGCCAGCGTCAATGTCGCGCCGTCGCCGCCGGCTCACGGCGCGCCATACCAACAATGGTGCGCATGGTTTGAATCGAAAGCGTTTGAGCATCACAAGCAAGCTGGAGTGCCGTTGGAACTCGACCTGTGGATGTATCCCAAGCGTGATAAGGCTGCAAAAACGCCTCCCGTCGGGATCGGAATCGTCCGCCACCTTTTCCAACTGCGCAAGTAGCGATCGGTCAGGGTTATTCCGCTCGTCCGGCCGAACGCCGGCGTTGCGATCAGTCCATCCGCTCGGAGATCAGAATTGGCGGCTTGACCGGTTGAGCGCGGATCAGGATCGCGTTGCGGATGAGGGGCTTGACGGCCTGGAACAGGTTGTCGGGAGCATAGACCCTCACCAGGGGCTGGCCGAGTTCGACGCGGTCGCCGATGCGGACGAGCATTTCGAGGCCGACACCGTGATCGATGCGGTCGGACATCACGCGGCGTCCGCCGCCGAGTTCGATGACGGCGATGCCCAGCGCTTCGGTATTGATGCGCGAGACGTATCCGCTGCGCGGTGAGATGATGTCGGACTGCGTTGTCGCGCGTGGACGGGGGGCGTTGAGGTTGCCTCCCTGGGCAGCCACCATCTCGATGAACTTGGCCAGGGCTCGGCCCGAGTTGAGGTGTTCTTCGAGCAGCTTGCGGGCGGAGGGGCGGTCGGGCGACTTGCCCGTTGTCAGCAGCAGGTCCGCTCCCAGTTCGCACGTCACCTCCCACAGATCACTCGGCCCACTACCGGTCAGCGTGGCGAGAGCCTCGTCCACCTCCAGCGTGTTCCCGACCATCCGACCAAGCGGCTGGTCCATGTTGGTCAGCAGGGCCGACGTTTTGACGCCCATGCGCTGACCGGTCTCGACCAGCGACGCCGCCAGCTTGCGGGCCGAGCCGAGTGTCTTCATGAAGGCTCCCGAGCCGTACTTCACGTCCAGCACGAGCGCGTTCAATCCCTCGGCCAGCTTCTTCGACATGATGCTGGCCGTGATGAGCGGGATCGACTCGACCGTCGCCGTCACGTCGCGCAGCGCGTACAGTTTGCCATCGATCGGAGCGAGTTCGGCCGACGCGCCGGTAATGACGCAACCCACGCGGTCGGTGATCTTGGAAATCTCTGCGAGCGTCAGTTGCGTGCGAAAACCGGGAATGGATTCGAGCTTGTCGAGCGTCCCGCCGGTGGCTCCGAGACCGCGCCCCGAGATCATCGGGACGCGCAATCCGCAGCAGGCCAGCAGCGGCGCGAGGATCAGCGAGACCTTGTCTCCCAGACCTCCCGTCGAGTGCTTGTCGACCACGGGACCAGAGAACGGCCGCCGCTTGCCGTGGCTGTGGTGGGAAGCATTTCCCAAATCAATCGTGTCATGGTCGGTCGCCGCAAATTCGAGGCGCGCCCCCGCCGGCAATGGAAAGTCCGACGTGTCGCTTTGCGTTTCGACATTGCTGGCGGCGCGCGGTGGGGCCAGCACGTCTTCGATCTCGACCGTGTCGCGTCCCCCGAGGGCCAGTTCCGGTCGGCTGTCGATGCGCTCCGAACCGTCGAGCAACAACGTGGCACCGGCACGCAGCGAGGTCGCGCTGCTGCCCTGCGCCGGCGGCTTCAGATGCGGTTTCCCTCGATTCGCGCCTTTGCCAACGGCGGGTGGCTTTGGTTCCGCTGCGCTGCGGTTGGGCATGGTGATGACGGCCGTCGACTCGTCGTCGGACGGCCGATCGGGTGCCGCCTCATCGTCCGCAGCGTTCGGATCGGTTCGTTGCCACGTCAGCTTGCGGCCGGACGCCAGCATGCGAGCTGTAAGAACAGCGGTCTCGGCGGCCGTCATCCCGTTGAGGTAGACCGCCATCGCGAACGCGGCCATCTGGTAATCCGGGATCGTTCCCTCCGCGAATCCGTTGACGAACGCGGAGATCTCATCGAGCCCCAGTTCGTGTCCATCACGTTTGCGTGCGATGATAATTGCCGGGTTCATGTCGTCTCCCGTCCGAAAAACAGCGGCCGACACGCCCGAAAACCAACCCGTTTGGCCCGGGGCTGTTCCCTGCATTTCGCCCAGCGACTGTGTTTGATCGGCGTCGCAAGTGCAAGTCACCCGACCTCTGTGCGCAACTCCAACAGCACCGCATGAATATTCCGCTCTAACGTGACCTCACCGGCGCGATGATCTTTGAGGCGTGCCGCCGGTTCACATGCAAAGAATTCTTCGCCACGACCGCGTTGGCCGGGAAGTCGATGGTGAGCGGCTCACCGGTGTTGGGATTCGGCTCGTAAAACGGAGCACCGGTGCTCGCGACGGTGACTCGGATGCGATGGCCCTTGTTGAAGATCTGGCTGAGCCACCCGACGTCGAACGCCACCTTGTGGACTTCGCCCGGTTTCAGGAAGACTTCGCGCTCGAAACCCTCGCGGTAGCGCGCCCGTCGCACGTAATCCATGATCAGGATCGACCGACCGTCGGGGTAGACGTCGCTCACACGCACGATGAAGTCGGTGTCTTTCGCATCCGACGAGACGAACAGCTCGGCCTGCACCTTGCCGGTCCACTCGACAGGTTCCGTGAGCACGTCTGTCGTGAAAGTACGGACCTCCGCTTGCTTCTCGAAGTCGCGCGCATCCTTCGCACCCGGAAAGCCCGTTCCCGGAATGGAGGCGGGGTGAAGGGGATCGGCCAGCCAGGTGACGAGTCCCTCGGCCGACGAGGGCGCATCGTGTCGCAGCGTTTTGTCGGCATGAGGGAAGTACGCCGTGGCTTGAGCCGCGATCGGCCAGTCGCTTGCGGTCCGCCACTCGTTCCCCGGCGCACCGGCTTCGTCCACAGCCCCCATCACGTAGTAACGGATCGTCGGTTCCTTGGTGACTCCGTTGTCGATCCCCTTCAGATGGTGATCGAACCACTGCAGCAGATGCGCTTCCATCGGGAACTTGGCGTTCTCGGGATAGGTCATCTCGTTCGCCTTGTTCGTCTCCTTGAAGCGCCCGTGCAGCCACGGGCCGATCAAAAGTTGTTGAGTCCCGCGCGACTTTGCTCCTCCCCGATGCTGCCGACCGACGTAGCTGTCGACCGAGCCGACGCACATGAAGTCGTACCAACTGCCGATCGTGAAGCAGGGGACGTTCATCTTGTCGAAGAACCGGCTGCAATCCTCGTCAGCCCAGTAGCTGTCGTACGTGGGATGCCGGAACCATTCGGCCATCAGTTCGCGGTTGTGCTCGGGGACGCGCGCCACCTTGTCCATCGTTTTGAACCGCTCGGGGCGAGTCACTCCGCCAATCCGATAGCCTTCGTGGTAGAGGCTCAATCCCGTGTCGATCATGTACTGCGCGGCCAGGTGCGGCGGTTGCGTGACGGCGAGAAAGTTCTGTGCGAACCCGGCCTGCGAGCTTCCAAATGTCCCGACCTTCCCCGTAGACCACGACTGCGTTCCGAGCCATTCGACGAGGTCATATCCATCTTTCAACTCGCCCCATCCGAGCGCCCGATAGCCTCGCCACACCCCCTCGGATTGCTGTGAGCCACGGAAGTTAGCGAGCACCGTCACGTAGCCACCCTTGGCCAGCTTGGCGAATGACTTCTGTGTGCCGGGATCATTCCCGTTGGCATACCGCTGTTCGAGCAGCACCGGCCACGGACCGTCTCCCGGCGGGAAGTAGAGGTACGCCGACAGCTTCACACCGTCGCGCATCGGGATCATCTCGTGCTTCTCGATGACGCCGCCCAAATCGACGGGATCGGCCGCGTGGAGCGAGGAGGAGACCAGAATCAGACCACAACACCACGAGACCACTTCGCGTCGAAGACTCATCGTCGTTTCCTCGGTCAGAGTGAAAACCGCTCGCACAAGACTTGGCCGATGATACTCGCCGCCGTGCGGTTTCTCGACGCGCCGGCTTTGCCAGAGGAAGGAGGACTTGCCAACGCTACGTCCTCGCGCCAAGCTGGCGTCGTCGTGCGATTCGCTCGCCGCCGCTCATTCCAACTTGTCCGGACCATCCCAGATCGTACAGGAGGACATCATGCTTCGAGTCTTATTCATCGTCGGATTGATCGTGATGGCCGGAAGGTTGGCGATTGCGGCGAATCCGCAGAGCGTCGCGGTGGACGGGCCGGCGATTTGGGTCGCTGGAGGCGAGAGCGACAACATCGTTCAGTTCGATCTGAAAACGGGTGCGGCCACGGTCGTGACCAAGCTTCCGAACGATTCGCAGCCGCGTGCTCTGGCGGTCAACGAGCGGGGACGGGTGTTCGTCGGCCTGAGTGGGAAAAAGAAGAACGTGGTGACGCTGGTAAAGAGCCGGCCGAACCTGCCCGACAGCCCGCTCGTTCCCGTCGATTTCACCCCGACGATCGGCCGGTATGGACCGGGACGGATGGCCTTTGACCACAACGGCCTGTTGAACATCGCGGGAGACACCGAGCGTCTGATCCTGCGTTACAACGTCGAGACGGGAGAAGCCGACAAACCGATCAAGCCCGGGCGAAAAGCCAATCTTGTGGGACTGACGGCACACGGGGGGACACTGTTCGCGGCCGAATACTTTCAGAAGTCGGTGCTGCGCCTCGACCTGACGGCCACGCCCATAAAAGCCGTTCCACTGCTGCACGGCGAGGGTTTGTTGGATCGTCCTCACGGGATGGCCATCGGACACAACGGCCACCTGTTTGTGTCCAATTTGAAGGATGATCGCGTGCTGGAATTGGATCCGCAGTCTGGAAAGGTTGTCCACGTTTTCCTCGACGTGAAGACGATCGGGGCCCGGCGCGTGAACGACCTGCGGTACTCGCGGCGGCTCGATCATTACTTCATCTCGTCGGGCGACACGGTCTACGAAGTGGCCAGCGACGGTACGCTCGTCGCCCGATTTTTGAGTCCCGCCCTTTCCGATGCGCAGTCTGTTCTCGTCTTTCCTGCCGATGAGCCGGTCCCGGTCCAGCGCGAGGCCAGCGTCGTCGAGGCGACACGCTCGGAGGAGTGACGTCTCGCTGGACGAAACGTGACCGCTGATTCGTCCGAACCGACCCGAAAATCTCCGTAACCTCTGCCGCCGCCCCGCCAATTCCTGACATGAGATTCCGCTCGCCGTCATTCCGGTTGATTCTCCTTGTGCCACCCCTTTGGCTGGCGCTGGCCGCTCCGTTGCCTGCTCAGTCGGAGCGGGCGGTGAACACCGAGTGGGAAGTGAACGCCGAAAGCGAGCTGGCTCTGGAGCGAGGGATTGCGTGGCTGGCGCGGACTCAGGGTTCGCAGGGGAACTGGGAGTCGAACGATCTCGGGCTGGTGAGTCTCGGGGCGCTGGCGTTTCTCTCCGCCGGGCACATGCCGGGGCGAGGTAAATACGGCGCGAACGTCGATCGGGCGCTGCAATACATCGTCAAGAACGCCAAGCCGTCGGGGCTGCTCAACATCGCCGATGCCCAGCGAGACCTCTACAACCACGGACTGACGGCCTTCGTGCTCGGTCAGGCTTACGGGATGACCGACGATCCCGCGATCGGCAAGACGCTCGACAAGGCTCTCAAGCTGATCGCCAACACGCAGTGCGATGACGGCGGCTGGGACTACCGTGCCAAGCGGCAGCCGCACGGTCACGATCTGAGCCTCTCGGTCATGCAGGCCAAGGCGCTGCGGAGTGCCGTCGACAGCGGGTTTGAAGTCCGCGGCGACGTCATCAAGCTGGCGATTCAATCGGTGCGAGACCACTACAAGGCGGACAACGGAGCGCGCGGCTTCGACGAGCGGGCGAAGGAGGGTGGCGGCCAGTTCACCTACGACGGCAATCGTGGCACACTCGCGATGGCCGCCTGTGGCGTGGTCTGCCTCCAGGAGTTCGGCCAGTACGACGACTGGCGCATTCCGAAAAACCTCGACCTCATCTCGAAGGACATCTCGCGCCTCAAGCCGGTCCGGGGAAACGGCGAAGTCCCGTTCGACGCCTACACCCTTTATTACGTCGGCCAGGCGCTCTATCAGTCGGGTGGAGAGAGCTGGCGCACGAACTACCCGCTCCTGCGAGACCACCTGATCGCCTCGCAGCTTCGCAAACCCGAGAACGCGGGCGAAGACGGTTCGTGGCGAGACACCCGCTGGGTCCACGGCAAACAAGGTCACCTGTACGGCACGTCCGTCGCCTGCTTCATCCTCGCGATCCCGAACCGCTACCTGCCCATCCTGCAAGAGGGGAAGATCGAGGGGCTGCGAGAAAAGCTGGGACAGAAGTAGTCGGCAATCAACTGTCACACAACACGCGAGCACCAAGGCACAGAGCAGACAAACAAGCATGAGTCGGCGGAGCGACTCGGCGTTCCGGGGATCAAGGATTCGGGCCAATCTCTGGAACGCTTGTTTGTCTGCTCCGTGTCTTGGCAACTGTTTGGTTAGACTGTTGGATGAACGTGGCCACCGGATCACTGCCATCTGCCAAACTGGAGTTGAGCGATGAGTCTGCAAGAGTTGGAAACCAAAATCACTCAGCTACCGCCTGCGGAGTTGGAAGAGTTCTCGAAGTGGTTTGAGGAGTTCCTCGCTGATGCGTGGGACCGGCAAATCGAGACCGACATCGAAGCGGGGCGGTTGGATGCTGCCGGGCAACAGGCGGACGAGGACTTTGTCGCCGGGCGTTGCACTCCGTTATGAATCACTTCGCTACCCCGAGCTTTTGGTTTCACTACCGGCAACTCGACCGCGACACGCGCGAACTTGCGGACAAGAGTTTTCAGTTGCTCAAAGCGGACTCGACGCATCGTTCGCTCCGATTCAAGAAGGTTGGCAATTTCTGGACGGTTCGAATCGGGCTGCGATACCGTGCTCTGGCGAAGGAGCGTTCGGAAGGGTTGGCTTGGTTTTGGATCGGACCACACGACGAGTACGAAAACCTCCTGAAGCAGGCGTATTGATGCGACACTTGGCCATCACGGTTCTTCATTCCTTCAAGCAATGATTTTCATGCCCTCATGCTGAGTTTCGATGCCAGTTTGTTTGCGATTGCCGGAGCCGTGGCGGCGGCCGGGCCGATCGTCATTCACCTGCTCAACCGCCGCCGGTTTCGGACGGTCAGTTGGGCGGCGATGGATTTTCTGCGCGAGGCCCTCGAACGCAACCGCAAGATTCTGCACCTGCGCGACATTATTTTGCTGGCTCTGCGAGTGCTGGCCGTCGTGTTGTTTGGTCTCGTTCTGGCGAGGCCCTTTTTCAAGGGATCAGCCGCCGGGGCGATGTGGCATGGCGTGCTGTTGGCCTTCTGTCTGCTGGTCGTGTTTGGATCGGCCATCGGCTGGGTGACGTCTCCCAAGGGGCGCGGGAAGGCGCTCGGGTTTGGGTTGCTCGGCGGGTTGTTGGCCTCGATCTTCCCATTGCTGGGCATGTTGAGAGAAGCACGATCGGGCGGCGAATCGGTCGCCAACGCGCGGGCTCCCGTACACGCAGTCCTCGTCGTGGACAACAGCCGCAGTCTGGGAGTCGAAGCGCTCGGCGGGACGCTGCTCGATCGGGCGAAGGGGAAGGGGGCCGAGTTCATCGATTCGCTGCCCCCCGAGAGTCGCATCACGGTGATTCCGCTCGCCGGTTCCGAAGACCCGTTCACGCTGGACGCCTATCGCAACAAAGAGGACGCGCGGCGGGTTCTCGACCGCGTGAAGCTGGTCGATGTCGAAGGGAGCATCCGCGCGGGACTCGAGCTGGCCGAACAAGCCTGCCAGCAGGCGGCCGATCTGCCGACCAAGCGCGTCGTCGTGCTGACCGATCTTCAGGCGAATGCCTGGCAGGCGGGAATCCCCACCGAATCGCTGCAGAGTCTTTCCGGCCTGCAAATCGTCAACGTGGCGACCGCCCCAGCCAGCAACGTCTGGGTCTCGGACTTTCACGTCGAGGACGGCCTCGCCAGCGCCGAGGTTCCGTGCCGGCTGCTCGCGCGCGTCAAGGCGAGCGGCCCGACCGACAGCGGTTCGGACACGTCGTTTGAGGTCCAGGTGAAGCTGCTTATCGACGGAGCCGAAGTCGCCAGCCAGGCTGTCGAACTGACTCCCGGCCAGACGCGCGAGATCGAGTTCTCGCATCTGTTCGATGTCCTCGCCGACCCGCTCAAGCCGAGTTCCGTCGTCGCCACGCTGGCTATTCAATCCGAGTTGCAGTCGACCGACCAACTGCCGACCGACAACAAACAGCAGATCGTCATCCCGATCGTCGCGTCGCTGCCGGTTGTGTTCGTCGATCAGTACGGCGACGAAGAGAATCTGGAAAAGAACAAGATTGGCGAGACCTACGCACTCCGCCATTTGATGGCTCCCCGGTCGAGCAGTGACAAATCGCAACGCCGGTTGATTCACGTCGAGCACGTGCGGCCCGAAGGATTGACGCAGGAGTTGCTCGAAACCGCGCGGCTCGTCGTGATCGCCGGCATCGAGAAACCGGATGAGGCTCTGATCCCGCTGCTCCGCGATTACGTGCAGCAGGGCGGGCCGCTGGTGATCCTCGCGGGAGCCGCCTTCGATCCCGTGGCCTGGCAGGAGCGGGCGTGGCTCGATGGTCAGGGGCTGTTGCCTGCGCCGCTCGATCCGAAGCCGCACGGCGTCACCCCCGAAGAGGCTCCGCAGCAGGTGCTGCCGTTCTATGCTTCGTTCGCGTCGATGCAGCACGACTTCTTTCTCGTGGAGGGTGAGACATCGCAGTCGCTCTCATCGCTGTTTGAATCGACGCCGTTCTTCAAGGCGGTGCAGGCCGATCTCAGCGCGAGTCGGCTCGACGCGCTTGCCAAGTCGGACGCCAAGCGGTTCACCGACGAGAAGGCGTTTCTCGACGGATACTCCGCTCAACAAGCGGCCCGCGCGACGGAGAAGTCTCCGGCTTCCGCCCACAGCGCCGATGAAGACCGCAGGTACCGCGAGATCGAACCGGTCTGGTGGCACTGGCGTTCGCCGCTGCCGCTGGTTGACAGGTCGCTTTCGCCGGAGGAGTTGGCCAAACGGAGTCAGCCACGCGTCCTCGCCACGTTCGACACCAAAGCCCTGCCGTTCGCCATCGAACGCCGCAGCGGAGCCGGTCGCGTCGTGATGTTCACCAGCGGAGTCACCTCCAACTGGAGCCTGATGCGCGTCTCGGGCGCGATGTATCTGTACCATCGCGCGTTCTGCCAGTTGATGGAGGGCACGCTGCCCGCGCGGAACTACCTCGCCGGACAAAAGATCACGCTGCCGGTCGAACGCCGCGCCGACACGCGGCTCACGGTCCTCCGCCCCTCGGGTTCGCGCGAGCCGCTCAACATCGACGCCCTCGGCCCGAACGTCTCCGGCGTGACGGTGCGCCGCCCCGTTCTGGCGGGGACGTACACAATCTCGGCCGAGCAAACCGAAACGCTCGCTCCCGGCTCGGCCTCGAACAAACTCGACGACATCCCGCTGGCGGTGAATGGTGCCGCGAGTGAATCGAACCTCACGGCGGTCTCGGTCGCCGACCTGCAACAAAAGCTGGGTCACGACCACGCGCGAGTCCTCACCGCCGACGAACCGATCCGCGTCGAAGGGGGCACGCGCCGCGGTCAAGACCTGTGGAAGCTGCTGTGTTGGTGCGTGCTCGGCTGCCTGCTGCTGGAGAAACTCGTGCTGGCCTGGCCGATGTTCGGGAAGAAGACTCAAGCCTGAAAAGATTTGAACCACAGAGACACAGAGTCACAGAGAGGAAGACCAAGATGAGGTTGAAGAAGTGAAGAATTAAAAGAGCGAGGTAACATTCGATTTCCTTTCTCTCTTCGCATTTCTCGGTGCCTCTGTGTCTCTGTGGTAAAGAAAGTCGTGACGATGAACTGGACGACGATGATTGGTCGCCTGCTGGGCTACGACGATGTGTCGCGGATTGACGCGGCGCGGGTGTCGTTTGGTTCGGCGTGGGCGCATTCGTCGCCGGCACTCGTGGCGTTCGGCTGCGTCGGGTTGGTGGCTCTGTCGTTCTGGTTCTATCTGCGCTGGCAGGTGCGTGGCCATCAGCCGACTCGACTGGCGTTGGCGGCCCTGCGCGCAGTCGCCCTCTGCCTGCTGTTGCTGATTCTGTCCGACCCGACGCTTGAGCTGACGTTTGTCAGCCAGCCAAAGCCGGTGCTGTGGGTGGTGCTCGACGGCAGCGACAGCATGTCGATCCCCGACGAACTGCCGGAAGACGAGCGAACGAGTCTCGCGAAGGCGGTCGATCTGAGCGGCTATCAGGCGACGCACGCTCCGAAGGACGGCGAGCGGCCGGCGCGAGCCGACTATGCGCGGGCCCTGCTGGCGAAGAAGGACAAGAACCTCGTCGAACGGCTCACGAAAACTTTTCGGTTGCGTTCGTTTGTGTTTGGAGATGGCGAGGGTGTGCAGTCGCTGAACGCGAACCAGACGCGCGGCGACTCGGAAGAAAAAACGTCTGTCTCCGGAAGAACGCTCGCCGATGAGTGGCAGACGACCGGAACCGTGACCGCGCTCGGAGATGCTTTTGAAGATCTGGCCCGCAAGCACGCGACCGATAATCTCGCGGGAGTCCTCGTCCTCAGCGACTTCGATCAAAACGCGGGGGCCGCGCCGCTGGCAGCGGCCAAGAAGTTGGGTGTGCCGGTGTTCACGGTCGGCGTCGGGCCGCTGACAGCGGTTGATCTGAGCGTCGATCTGCTCGCACCGCCCACAATGAAAAAGGCTGAGTCGTCCACGATCAGCGTCACGGTTCGGCAGCGCGAGCTGGAGAATGCCTCGGTCCATGTGAAGCTGTTCGCTCACCAACCGGGCGAGCAGACCAGCGGCGAGACGGTGCGAACGCTCGTCGGGGAAAAGACCGTCACGATCACCGGCTCCAGTACCCCGGTCGAGTTCCCGTACACGCCCGAAGCGACCGGTCGGTTCCTGTTCACCGCCGAGGTCGATGCAGTCGAGGGTGAAGTCGTCACGCAGAACAACAAGGCGGAGCGCGAAGTCAAAATCATCGACGACTTCCTGCGGCTGATGTATGTCGAATACGAGCCGACGTGGGAATGGCGCTTCGTGAAAGAGGTCTTTCACCGCGACAAGCTGGTCGGTGCGCGCGGTTTCCGCACGTTCATCCGCTCGGCCGATCCGATCGTCCGCGAAACGAACGAACTGTTCCTGCCGAACCTCACGCTGCCCCGCAGCCAGTTCTTCGAGAACGACGTCATTTTCCTGGGCGACATGCCGGCGACCGCGCTGAGTACGCGCTTCTGTGAGATGACCAAGGAATTTGTGAGCCAGTTCGGCGGGGGACTCGTCGTGATGGCGGGGCCTCGGTTCGGACCGGGCCAACTGGCCGAGACGCCTCTGGCCGACATGCTGCCCGTCGTTGTCGATCCCGATGCCAAGCGGCGCGATGACAAGGAGTTTCGCCTGACCCTGACACCGGTCGCCGCACAGTTCGACTTCATGCGGCTCGGGCAGACCGATCAGGACAATCTCAAGGGTTGGAACAACCTCGGCAAGCTGCCGTGGTATCAGCCGGTGCGGCGCATTGAGGCGAAGGGAACTCAGGTTCTCGCCGAGCATCCGACCGACACGTGCATCGACGGCAAGACACCTCAACCGCTGATCGCCGTGCGGCAGTATGGTCGAGGCGAAGTCGTGTACGTTGGCTTCAACGAGATGTGGCGGCTGCGACGCATCTACGGTGAGGAGTACTACCGCCAGTTCTGGGGCCAGCTCATCCATCGCCTCGGGCTCAGCCATGCCCTCGGCAGTCACAAGCGGTTCGTGGTGAGGACCGACCGCCAGCAGTACCGCTCGGACGATCAGGTGCTCGTCACGGTCGAAGCCTATGACAAGGAATTTCATCCGCTCGATGAGAAGGACATCCCCGATCGGCGTCTGACGGCGGAGTTGATCCGCCCGGATCGCGACTCCGACGGCAGCCGTTCGCAAATCTTCAGCGTTCCGCAACTGAGGCCCGGCGTGTTCGAGACGCGCGTGCCGGTCTTCAGCGGCGGCGAGTACCGCCTGCGGGTCAGCGACCCGATCGCGAATGAGGTGGCCGAGATCAACTTCGACGTGGCCAACGTCTCGGTCGAACGCCGCAACCCGGTCCGAAACGTCTCGCTTCAAAAGAACATCGCCGCCGAAACGGGCGGCAAGGCGTATGAACTGCTCGACGTGGACCGCTTCCCCGACGACTTCGCCCCGCCGCGCCTGAGGGAAACCAGCGTGGAGATCTTTCCGTTGTGGAGCACCTGGCTGACGTTCGGGGCGGTGATCGGATTGCTGATGGTGGAATGGTTCGTGAGGAAACTGGTGAACTTGGCGTGAGGGTAAAGAGGATTCACCACAGAGGCACAGAGACACCGAGAAGGCGAAGACAGAGAGAAGAAGCGTTGAGGGGAGCGGAACACACAAGCAGAAATAGTCGGCAGGCATGAAGTGACCTCTTTCAATGATTTATTTTCCTCACCCTTGTCTTCTCTCTTGTCTTCTCTGCGTCTCTGTGTCTCTGTGGTTCAATGCAATTTCTGAAAGTTGCTGTGATGGTTGAAGAACGGGATCCGCTGACGCACGCCGTGATTGGTGCCGCTATTGAAGTTCATCGGGAGTGGGGACCAGGCCTGCTGGAGGCACCCTATCAAAAGAGCATGGAGTTGGAATTGAAATGGCGTGAGATTCCGTTTGTCGCTCAGTACCGATTACCACTCGTCTACAAAGGTGTGTCGCTGGATGAAGACTACATCCTGGACTTGTTCGTGCAGAAGCAACTTGTCGTTGAACTGAAGGCCGTCGAGAAACTGCTGCCAATTCATGAGGCTCAATTACTGACGTACATGCGTCTGGTCAAAGCCCCAGTGGGATTACTCATCAACTTCAACGTCCCCGTTCTGAAAGATGGCGTCAAACGAATGGTGCTTTGAATGAATTGATTGAACCACAGAGACACAGAGGCACTGAGAAGACAAGAATGAGGGAAGAATAAAATGCAGCAGACATTGAATAGATCACTTTCATTATCGTCGTCGAATCGAACGGGACATCGGTCCCTGAACCGTGATTTCCTTCTCCCCTGTCACTGTCCTCGCCCTCTCTGTCTTTGCTTTCTCTGTGCCTCTGTGTCTCTGTGGTAAACCCTCTTCGATGCAAACCAAACTCGCCACACTTCGATCTCAACTGGGCAGCCTGCGGCAGAAACGGGCCGCCGTGCGATGGGGGAGCGCCGTCTGCGGACCGCTCGCCGTGGCGCTGTGGCTGCTCGTCGCGGCGTTTCTGTGCGACTGGTCGTTCAACCTGCCGATGGGCCTTCGCGCCGTCACGTTGCTCGCGTGGGTCGCGGGAGGAATCTGGGCGGTCACGCGGTTCGCGTGGCCGCTCGTGAAGGTGCGCGAGTCCGAACAGGATGTCGCTCTGATTGTCGAACAGCACCACAAAATCGACAGCGATCTGGTCGCGGCGATTCAGTTCGAGGGGCCTCACGCACCGACCTGGGGTTCGGCGCGGCTGCAACAGGCGGTCGTCGATTACGTCGCCGAGTTCAGCCCGTCGCTCAACGTGTTTGAAGGTTTTTCGTATCGTCCGCTGCCACAGCGTGCGACCGTTCTGGGCATCACTCTGGTCGTTGTCCTGGGCGCGGCGCTGGCTTTCCCCGGACATGCCACCGCGTTTTGGAACCGTTTTTTACTCGGATCGGCACACTATCCGACGAAGACTCAGATTCAGTCGATCGTCGTGAACGGCCAGCCGGTCTCGGTCTTTCACGCGGGTGAGACGCCTCAGGTGCGCATCCCCTACGGTCAGAGGATCGAAGTCGCGGTGAAGTGCGGTGGCGAGGTGCCTCGCGCGGGGTTCGTTCAGTTGTCGGGAGTGAAGACCGATGCCGTGAATCGTGTCGATCTGAACGCGACCGCTCCCGAGGCCGCCACGTTTGCGGGGGAGATTGCACACGTTGCCGATTCGTTTCGGATGCGGTTCCACTTCGGCGATGCCGTGTCGGACCCGGCCGAAGTCGTGATCGTGCCGCTGCCGCTGGTGGACCTCGCGTGGGAGATCGAACCGCCGAAGTACGCGACCTCGGCGATGAAGCCCGGCGAAACCGACGGCGGCTCGCGCCAGTTGGCGGTCATCGAAGGCTCGGTCGCGAAATTGAAGCTGGTCTGCTCGAACAAGCCGCTCAAGTCGGCGACGCTCACCGTGGGCGGGGTGAGTCGAGAGCTGAGAGTCGAGAGACAAGAGCCGGACAAGGCAAAGTCGGTCTCTTCATCTGGCTCTCGACCCTCGTCTCTCGACTCTTGGACTCTTCCCCCCGGCACGCCGTTCGATTCGATTCGCGAGCCGCTCAAGTACGAGGTGCAGGTCGTCGACGAGGATGGCTTTTCGCTGGAAACGCCGATCTCGGGACAGATTCGTCTGAAACCGGATCGACTACCGCGCGTGGTGGCGACGGCCGTGACGCGGTTTGTATTGCCGACCGCGTTGCCGAAGCTCGACTATGCCGCCGGAGACGATTTCGGCGTGGCCAGGATTGTCGCGATCATTAACATCTCGCGTGAAGACGGACGCACCTCGCAGCACGAAGTGGTGTCGAAGACGGTTCCCGCTGCGGACCAGCCGCAGACGATCCTGCGCGGGCAGGTCGCCGTCCCGCTGTCGCCCTACGAATTGATGAAGGGGGACGAAGTGAAAGTCACGCTGGAGGTGACTGACTGGCGCGGCGACCTCGTTGGCCAGAAGGGCCTCGGCGAACCGATCACATTCAGCGTGACCGACCTCAACGGCATCCTCGCCCAGACGGGCGATGAAGATAAGAAGACGGCGAAACAGTTGGACGAGATCCTGCGGCGCGAGCTGGGGATTGGTGGCGAGAAGAAGTAATCCGGTCCTCTCGCCCCGCTGTGATGATGGGGCGAGGGGATAAGAAGTTTGGTTCGACAGGCAGTTCAGTTCGAGGAGATCGATCATGACCGCGACGTTTCGGCGAGTTGTTGTGCTGGTCGGCTTGGTGTTCCTGGTGGGCGGGCCGGTGATGGCTCAGGTGCTCGAACCGGAGGCGCTTCAGCGGAAGCAGGAGGACCAGCAGCGGGCGCGGACGATGACGCGCGACCTGCTCGGCGGGGTGCTGGACGTGCAGCTTCGGCAGCTCGACGAGAACGGCCTGTCGGGTGAGGAAATCTACCGCGACATCAAGCTGATGCGCGGCAGCCTCAACCATCTCGTTGACAACGAAATGTCGAAGATCGTCGATCTGCTGGCCGAAGCGCAGCGGTTGCCGAAGGAGAAGCGCGAGGCTGCGTTTGTCGAGGCGCGTCAGCAGATCCGAACCGTTGTCCGGCAACTCGCCATCGAGCGGCAGAATCTGATGAAGCGGCTGAAAATCGCCGAATTGGCCGAGCAGGTGCGACGACTCATCCGGATTCAGACCACTGTGCAAGTCGCCACGAAATCGCTCCCCGCCGAGCCGAAGACGCGGCAGGAGGCGCTGACGCTGAAGGCGATCGAAGACCAGCGCGACGTGAAGGAACTGTTCCTGCATCTGGTTGACACGCTGGTGGACATGAAGTCGTGGAGCGGCCTGTTGGCAGCGACGGCGGCGGACGGGTTGCGGATTCTGAAGGCGGGCGACGTTGGCAAGCATCTCGATGGCGCGGGGAGCACGCTGCAATCGGTGAAGTATGACCTGGCGGTCGAGCATCAGGACAAAGTCATCAAGGGTTTGAAAGACCTGCTGAAGGTGATCGAGCGGACTCAGGGAGCGCTGAACTCGGAAAAGATGCAGACGATCGACAAGGTCCGCGCCCTCGCCGAGAAGCAGAAGGCGCTGAAGGAGGAGACGAAGAAACTAGACGAAACTCAGAAGCCCTCGCAGGAGTTGGTCGAAGCGCAGGCGAAGCTGCAGCAGGAGATCGCCTCGCTGCAGGAGTTCATCAAGGAGAACGTGAAGGCCGAGGCGTTGATCGAACAGGCGGAGACGGCGGCCCTCGATGCGGCGGCCGATCTGCTCGACAACAAGCCCGAGGAGGCGATGGCCGATCAGAACAAGGTGCTTGGCAATCTGGCCGCGCTGGAGAAGGCCCTCAAGGATCAGGCCAAGTCCGATTCGCAGGACAAGTCGGCGGCGGAGTTGTCTCAGGCGGTGAAGGCGCTGCAGGAGACGAAGCAGGCGCTGGCCGAGGCTCAGAAGAAACAGGATGCGGCCGAAGCAAAGGCTGAACAGAATGCTCAAGCCGCCGCGCCGGAAGAGAAGGCGGTTGCCGAGACGGTTCAAGCGGCGTCCGACAAGCACGAGCTTCCGCCCGCCGTAGAAGAGGCGTTGGCCGAAGCGACCGATGCCGCGAAAGAGGCCGAGAAGAATCTCGCCGAAGCCAAGCCCGAGAAGGCCACAGCCCTCGAAGAGAAGGTCCTGGAGAAGGCTCAGGATGCGCTCGAACGGGCGATGGACACGGTCGATGCCGCGATCGCCGACACGAAGCGACAGGAAGCGGCGGTGAAGATCGGGGAACTCGCGCGAGCCGCCGAAGTGCTCGAACGAGCCGCTGCGGAAGAGAAGGCCATCGCGGCGGAAGCGACCGAACTCGCCGAGGCCGCCGCTCAAAAAGAGGCCACGGCCGAAGAGAAGGCCGAGATGGCCAGCGACGCGAAGGAACTCGCCGAACGTCAGGCCGATGTGAAGGAGATCGCTGAAAAGATCGCCGAGGCGTTGGCTCAGACGGCACCGGAAGCCGCGAAGGACGCCGCCGAGGGAGCGACCGAGGCGATGGAATCGGGTGCGGACTTGCAGGCGGTCGCCGACCAGAAGGCCACCGATCCCGAGGCCGCAGCGATGGACGCCGCCAAGGACGCGAAAGAGTCCGCACAGAAGCTGGCCGAAGCGGCGAAGGAGATCCGCAAGGAGATCGCTGCGACGGCGAAGGAACTCGCCAAGGCGAGCGAGGCTCAGGCGAAGGAACTGACCGAAGCCCGCGAAGCGGTGGAGAAGGCCATCGACGCGATCCCGGACAATGAGAAGACGGCCAAGCTCGAAGCGGCCAAGGACAAGTTGGAGGAGGCGATGCAGGAACAGGCCAAGGCGCAGGGCAAGCCCGAAGCGGCCGAGGCGATGGAACTCGCGAACCAGATCGCTGAAGCGAAAGAAGCTCAGAACGCGGCCGATGCCGCCGCCGAAGCGGCCGAATCGGGTGAAGGCTCCGAATTGAAGGCCGCGACCAAGCAGGAGGAAGTCGCCGAGAAGGCTCAAGCCGCCGCCGAGACCGCCGCCAAACGTCCCGAAGCAGAGAAGGCCAAGGCCGAGGGCAAACCCGATGCGCTGGCGAAGGTGCTCGAACAGGCTCAACAAGCCGCCGCCGAAGCAGCCAAGCAACAACTCGACGGCGACAAGGCCGCTGCCGAGGCGTCGCGCGATGCGGCCGAAGCGGCACTCGACAAGGCGATGGAGCTGGCTCAAGCGGAAGCGAACGCTGCGATGGAAGCGGCTCCGACCGCGAAGCCCGATGCGAAGGCTCAAGCCAAGGCGGCCGATGCCGCCGAAGCGGCTCAGGAGATGGCTGCGGAAGTCACCGCCGAAGCGGGACAGGCTCTCGAACCGGCGGCCGGTGCGACTGAAGCTGCCGAGCAGGCGCTGGCCAACAATCCCGAGACGGCTCCGGCGGCTCAGGCCAAGGCGGCCGAAGCGTTGAAGGACGCGGGGAAGAAGCTCGACGAAGCGATCAAGAACGCGGCGACCGAACAGGCGAAGGCCCTCGCCGAACAGGGGAAGCAAGCCGAGGCGCTGGCCGATCAAGTCGCGAAGGCCGATCCCGCCGCCGCCGAAGCAATCGACGCGGCCGCTGATGCCGCCGAGATGGGAGCCGAAGCAGGCAACTCGCCACAGCAACTCGAAGCGGCCGCGAACACCGCCGAGATGGCGCTCGAACGAGCCGCCGCCGATCTCGCCGCGAAGGAGCAGGAGGTCAAACGAGACCAGGCCATCGCCGAATCGATCGCGAACCTCGCCACGGATCAGCAGGCCGCTGCCGAGATGATCGCCGATCAGGGTGCGAAGCTCGAACAACTGGCGGGCGAAGCGGGGGACACGCCGACCAAGGCAGAACAGTCGGCCGCACAGAAGTTGAACGAAGCACAGAATGCTTTCGCCGAAGCTCAAGAAGCGACGGGTCAGGGAGCGGTCGAACTGTCGGGTCAAACCGAAGTCGCCAACCAACCACTGCGCGAAGCGCTGGAGATGGCCTCCAACCTTCCGGCGGTGGAAGCCGCAGCCATGCTGGCCGAAGCGTTGGCTGCGGGTGAGCCTCTGCCCGAAGGAGCCGCCGAAGGTCAACCGATGCCTGCCGAGGGACAGCCGGCCGGTGAAGGTCAGCCGATGCCGGCGGAAGGAGCTCAACCCGGCGAAGGACAACCTCAACCGGGACAGCCCGGACAAGGCAAGCCCGCCGCGAATCCGGGACAACTCGGTACGGGCTTTGTCCCGCAATCGCCGAAAGTGACCGCGCAGGCGATCGCCGGTGAGAAGGCTCAACAGGCGATGCAGCAGGCGCTCAGTCAGGCTCAGTTGCCGCCGGGTCAACAGCCGAACGGTCAGCCCGCGCAACCGGGACAGCCGAGTCAGCCGCAACCGTCGGAGAGTCAGGAGGGCCAGCCGCAGCCCGGTCAGCCGTCGAACTCATCCAAACTGGCGAAGAAGGACGGCGCTCCGACCACCAATCAAAAGGTGAAAGACGGCAAGATCGAGAGGCAGCCGGAAGGGACCGACGTCGCCGACAACCGGTCGGCCAAGGGCCGCGAACCGGAAGAGGGTGTCTTGGCGAGACAACTCAAGGACGAACCGTGGTTCGCCAAGCTGCCCCCCGAACTCCGCAAATCGATCCGCGCGGGAGCCGGTCAGAAACCGCCGCGCGCTTATGAAGAACGACTGAGGAAATACTTTGAGAGCGTGGACTGAACAATTTGGAGTGCGGTGATTCATCGCCGCTTTTCCTTCGCGGCGGAGCCGCTTTGTTCTGGACACCGAGGATAGAAACCAAGAGACAGCGGCTTCGCCGCAAAAACCAAAGCGGCGATGAATCGCCGCACTCCAAATGAAAGCCAACCCATGACGACTGACAATCTTTCTCCCGACGATGTGGCTGCCGTGCAGAAGTGCGAGCAGGCGTACAACAAGCTCCGCGACGAACTGGCCAAGGTGATCGTCGGTCAGAACGAGGTGATCGAGCAGGTGCTGATCGCGGTCTTCTCCCGCGGGCATGCGCTGCTGGAAGGAGTGCCCGGACTGGCGAAGACCCTGCTCGTGAGTTCGCTCGCCCAGGCACTGCACCTGTCGTTCAAACGCATTCAGTTCACGCCCGACCTGATGCCGAGCGACGTCACCGGGACCGACGTGATTCAGGAGAACATGGAGACTCACAACCGCGAGTACAAGTTTCTCCCCGGCCCGCTGTTCGCGAACATGATCCTCGCGGATGAGATCAACCGGACTCCCCCCAAGACGCAGGCGGCGATGCTCGAAGCGATGCAGGAGCGGCAGGTCTCGGCGGGGGGCAAGATTCACAAGCTGCCCGATCCCTTCTTCGTGCTGGCGACTCAGAACCCGCTCGAACAGGAGGGAACGTACCCGCTGCCCGAAGCCCAACTCGACCGGTTCCTGCTGCACATTCGCGTCGACTATCCGTCGGCGGCCGATGAGTGGGAGATCGCCCGCCGCGTGACGACCGGCCAGATGGGCAACATCGAAACCTCGATGCACGGCGACGACATCATCACTTATCAAAAGCTGGTCCATCGCGTGCCGGTCAGCGATCAGGTGCTGGGCTATGCCCACGCGCTGGTCCGCGCGTCACGACCGGGAGCGGTGGAAGCTCCCGACTTCGTCAACAAGTGGGTCAACTGGGGCGCCGGCCCGCGAGGCGTGCTGACGCTCGTCACGTGTGCCAAGGCGCGAGCGATCCTTTACGGCCGCTATCACGCCACCGTCGGCGATGTGCAGGCCGTGGCCAAGGGAGCGCTGAGGCACAGAATTGCGCCAAATTACGCGGCGCAAGCAGCCGACGTGAACAGTGAGAAGCTGATTGGAATGTTGATGGAGAAGACGCCGGCCGACAAGAAGTACGTGCAACCGGCATGAGAAAGAGGGAAGTCAGGAGACAGAATACAGGAGACAGGAGGAAGCGAAGGAGGGAAAGCGATGACGCCTGCCAAAACGTTTCAGGATTTGATTGTTTGGCAGAAGGCTCATGCACTCGTCTTGGCGATCTATCGAATGTCTTCTGAATTCCCCAAGGCGGAGCTGTATGGACTGACATCGCAATTGCGACGAGCTGCCGTTTCGATTCCGGCCAATCTGGCGGAAGGATTCAAGAAACGGACGGCTCCTGACAAACTGCGGATGATGAACATTGCTCAAGGGTCGGCTGAAGAAGTTCGGTACTACCTGATTCTCGCCAAAGACCTCGGCTACTCCGATACGGATGTATTGAAAGTGCAACTCGACGAAGTAACACGGCTGCTGGACTCGTACATGCGAGCCATCGAACGACCGGAGAAATGAATTTGTTTCTTTTCCTTCTGTCTCCTGAATTCTGTCTCCTGCCTCCCCTGAGCAACCCATGACCGCTTCCGTCCTTTCTCGCTATCTCAACCCCGAAGTCCTCAGCCGCGTGGCTGACCGGACTGTCGAGCCGCGCGGGCTTGTGTTTGGCAATCTGGCCGGGGCGCACAAGTCGCCTCTGTCGGGGTTTGCCGTTGAGTTTGCCGGGCACCGCGACTACGTGGTCGGTGACGATCCGAAGCACATCGACTGGCGGCTGTACTACAAGCGGGATCGGCTTTCGATCAAGCAGTACGAGATGGAGACGAATTTTGTCTGCCACCTGCTGCTCGATGTCAGTGCGTCGATGCGGTACGGGGACGATCAGCAGCAGAAGCTGCTCTACGCGGCCCAGGCGGCGACGACGCTGGGGTATTCCATCGTCAGGCAGAACGACAAGGTGTCGCTTTCCACGTTCGACGACCGCGTGCGGGGTTACATTCCGCCGGGGAACTCGATGGCGCAGATTCACCGCATGACACATCATCTTGACGAGATTTCGCCGGTCGAGAAAACGAACATGGCCGACTGCCTGACCGAGATCACCGGGCGGATGGGTCGCCGTGAGATCGTGATGATCTTCAGCGACTTCTTCACCGATCTGGAGGCGCTCGAAGCGGCCCTGCAGCGGATGCGTTACAACCGCCACGAGGTCGTCCTGTTTCACGTCCTGCATCACCACGAACGGTCGTTCGAGTTTGAGGGGATGGTGAAGTTCCTCGGTCTCGAAGAGGTGAGCGAATATCTGACGCAGACCGAGGACATCCGCCGGGGATACCTCGACGCCGTGACCCGGTACGAGACGGCTCTCGACGATCTCTGCCGCCGCAACAGCATCGAGCGCGTCCCCATCGATACGAGCCTCGATCTGGGCGACGTGCTGGTGGACCACCTCAACCAGCGCAGCCGGGTGCGGGTGAGGTAACGCGGCGTCTGTTCGAGAGCGGGTCCGCGATTTCGAGCGGAAGAAATCGCAAATCTCAAGGACCAAACACCAAACGAATTCCAAACACCAAATCTCAAGGGTTCAAATGGGAACTGATTCCCGCTCGCCGTTGTTCGTTCTGAGATTTGCCTCTGTCATTGGCATTTGAGATTTGAATTTCGTTTGGTTCTTGGTTCTTGAGATTTTGCCTTTCAATTGCCGAGGGGCATCTCGACCCGAAATCACGGCGGGTCATAGCCGCCGGGGTGCCACGGGTGACAGCGGCAGATGCGCCAGACGCCCTTCGTCGCACCTCGGACTGCGCCGTACTTGTTCACCGCCTGAATGAAGTAGTGGCTGCACGAGGGCTCGAAGCGGCAGTGCCTTCCCAAGAGCGGACCGATGCAAATCTGATAGAACCGCACTCCGGCGATCAGCAGCAGACTCGGCAGGCGGACAATCCAGCGCAGCAAGGTCATGGCGTCGAGTCCTGCGGTCGCGGTGGGGGATCGAATCGCTTCACCAAACGACGAACAAGTCCCACGATGGACGCCCGATATGCAGCCAGCGACGCCTTGTCGGCGGCCAGCGGAATGGCAATCAGATCGAGGCCCCCGGGAAGAGACGCCCGTTCGAGTCGAAAGGCTTCTCGCAGCAGACGCTTCAACCGATTGCGAACGACCGCGCCGCCGTGCTTCTTCGAGACGCTCAACCCGATGCGCGTGACAGTCTGGTCATTCTTCGCGAGGAAGAGCAGCAGCACGCCATCGGCGGCCTTGCATTTCAGCGCATAGACTCGTTCAAAGTTTATGCTGCTGCGCAGTTGCATGGTCTTGGGAAACGAGAGAGACGACACGACGCGTTTCACGGCGCCCGACA
>JBBPIS010000037.1:0-54711 GCA_038040225.1 Planctomycetota bacterium | reverse complement strand
TGCCCAACGTATCGCCGGACGGCCGCCCGCATTTCGCTCCCCGTGCCAAATCGGGGATTTGGATTTTTCTCTCTGGCGGCTACAGCCATGTCGAGACGTTCGATCCCAAGCCCGCACTCAATCAGTACGCGGGGATGACGTTCGACAAGACGCCGTTCGAGAACCCCGTTCACTCGCCGTTGCACAAGAAGCGATTCCGATCCGTCGCGGCCGAGGAGATCAACGTCCGCGACGTCTATCCGACGATATACCCGATGCAGGTTGGCTGGCAGAAACACGGTGAGAGCGGCATCGAGATCACCGACTGGTGGCCGCATCTCGCCAAGTGCGTCGATGACCTTTGCTTCGTGCGCAACATGTGGACCACGGACAACGATCACGCCGCCGAAAACCAGATTCATACCGGCCGCCATCGGCTCGACGAACCGCAACCGAGCGTTGGTTCCTGGGCGAACTACGGACTCGGGACGATGAACGAGAACCTGCCGAAGTTCGTCGTGCTCGGCGGCCCGACCCGATCCGATACGCGACTCTCGATCGACTCGTACTACCTCGGTCCGCAGCACGCGGGCGTACCGCTCGCCCTCGATCCGAAAGACCCGTTGCCATTCGGCCGCCGTCCCGAAAAACAGTCTGCGGCCGAGCAACTCCGTGAATACCAACTCATCGGTCAGTTGAACGAACTCTCGGCGGTGGAATACCCCGACGATCAGGAATTGCGTGCGCGCATTCGGGCTTATGAACTGGCCTTTCGCATGCAAACCGCCGTGCCCGAGGCGATCGACTTTGCCTCCGAGACCGAAGCGACGACGAAGCTGTACGGCCTCGACAACGACGCCACAAAGGTCGCCGGCCAGCGTCTCCTCGCCGCGCGACGCCTGGTCGAACGAGGCGTCCGGTTCGTGCAGGTCTTCCCATCAGCCTACGGCGTGTGGGACTCGCACCAGAAGCTGAAAGACAATCACACGCGGTTGTGTGCCACCGTGGATCAGCCCGTCGCCGGCCTCATCCACGACCTCAAACAGCGCGGCCTGCTCGACGACGTGACGGTTGTCTTCTGCACCGAGTTCGGTCGCACACCGGGCCTCGAATTGCGAGGCGGAGGCAAGGACGGTCGCGATCATCATCCCAACGGCTTCACGATCTGGCTGGCTGGAGCCGGCGTGAAACGGGGCTGCGTTCACGGTGCCACCGACGAACTCGGTTATCACGCCCTGGGTGAAGGCCACTACGTCACCGACCTGCACGCCACGGTGCTGCACCTGCTCGGCCTCGACAACCGCCGTTTGGAAATCCCCGGCCGCAAACGCCTCGACATCGACCACGGACGAGTGATCGAAGACATTCTGGCATGAGACGATTCCGTTCACCGAAAGTTTCCAATCACCGATTGCCAAGACATCCAAGGTCTTCTCCCTCACACTGGCCGAGGGACAACAAAGCGAATTCAAACCGTGATATCGAGACAGTTACTAGAGGTGGTTTCAAAACCAACCCGAAGCGTGAGCGAGGGCGATTCCACGCTGGACATCCAACGCCCTCGCTCACGCTGCGGGTTGGTT
Organism: Planctomycetota bacterium; assembly: GCA_038040225.1. Taxonomy (GTDB): domain Bacteria; phylum Planctomycetota; class Planctomycetia; order Planctomycetales; family Planctomycetaceae; genus Schlesneria. Next base: position 53,149 of record JBBPIS010000037.1, on the reverse strand, counting down.
TCGGGGTTTTGAAACGGGTTCCAAGGTCTGCACCCATTCGGAGGTGATGATCGTCATGAGCAGAATCCTGTCGATTGGTTTTGTGATGTTGCTGGCCAACCCGTTGGGGCATTGCCATATCGCCGCTGCTGACGCGAAGCAGCCCAACATCCTCTTGCTGTTGAGCGACGATCACAGCTACCCGTTTCTCAGCTGCTACGGCGATGGCAACGTCAAGACGCCGACGTTGGACCGGCTGGCGGCGGAGGGAATGAAGTGTCATCGATTCTTCACAGCCGCACCGCAATGTGTCCCTTCGCGGGCGGCGTTGATGACGGGGCGTTCGCCGGTCGCCGCGCGGATGACCCGGTTCTCGTCACCGCTGCCGCGCGATGAAGTCACGTTTCCCGAGATGCTGCGCGAACACGGCGGCTACTTCACGGGAGTCTGCGGACGGAGCTATCATCTCGACGGCTCGGGCCAGCGCGGCGGAGCCGATGCGGCCGAGTTGCTTGCCAAGCATCAACTGCGCACGTTTGCCGACCGTGTCGATTTCTTGAACACCTGTCCGGACGGCGAAGTTGCGACGCAGGTCGGCGTATTCCTCGACAAGAAGCCCGCCGACAAGCCGTTCTTTCTGTGGGCCAACTTCAGCGACCCGCATCATGTGTGGAACGCCCCTGCCGAGTTTCGGCCCGATCCCGCATCGTTGAAACTTCCTGCCCACTGGCCCAACCTGCCAGGGATGCGCGAGCAACTGGCCGACTACTGCGCCGAGGTGAACCGCGTGGACCGCACGATTGCGGGTGTGCTCGACGTGCTCCAGCGGCGCGGGCTGCTCGACACGACGCTGATTGTTTTTACAGGCGACAACGGAGCCGCGCTGCCTCACGGCAAGGGGTCGCTGTACGACCCCGGCTCCAACGTGCCGTTTCTCGCTCGCTGGCCTGGCGTCGTGAAGGCGGGAAGTGAGTCGCGCGCGCTGCTCAGCGGCGAAGACCTCGCCCCGACGCTGCTTGAGGCCGCGGGACTCAAGCAGCACCCACGGATGAGCGGCATCAGTTTTCTTCCTCTGTTGAAAGGGAAGCCGCATGCGCCACGCAAGCATCTCTTCGTCGAACGCGGCCCGCACGGCTCGGCCCCCGTCACGGTGGGGATGAGTAACAATGGCTACGACCTGAGTCGCGCCGTGCGCAGCGATCGCTTCAAGTTCATCTACAACTGCACGCCGTGGATTCCGTACGCGCCGGTCGATTCGGCAGGCGGTGCCGCCTGGACGCAGATCAAGGCGGCTCACGCGGAGGGCAAGCTCGCGCCGGGCGTCAGCGCGACATACTTCACCACGCCGCGACCGGTTTACGAACTGTACGACCTGGACGCCGATCCCTCGGAATTGCAGAACCTCAGCGGCAAACGGGACCTCGCGGCCATCGAGCGTGAACTGCGGATCGCCCTCGCCGAGAAGATGATTCTCGACTTCGACTATCTTCCGCTCCCGGCAATTCCCGACGGCAAGCCTTCCCGGCCTGCCGCTCGCAAAACGGCCGTCTCCATTCGAGACGAATCGTTCCTCATCAACGGCCAGCCGACGTATTCCGGCCGCATGTGGAACGGCAGGAAGATCGAGGGACTGTTGCTCAACAGTCGCATGGTGCAGGCGACGTTCGATGATCTGAATGCTGCGACGCGCGACCGCTGGGCTTATCCGGACTCGAAAAAGTGGGACGCCGATCGCAATCTGCGCGAGTTCCTCGCCGCCATGCCCGAGTGGCAGAAGCACGGACTGCTGGCGATCACCGTCAATCTGCAAGGGGGCAGCCCGCAGGGGTATTCCCAGGAACAGCCGTGGAACAACTCGGGCTTCACCCCGTCGGGGGAACTGCGGCCCAAGTATCTGGCCCGGTTGGAGCAGGTCATCGACCGGGCTGACGAACTCGGGATGGTCGTGATCGTCGGCTACTTCTACTTCGGACAGGATCAGCGGTTGACGGACGAAGCGGCCGTGGTTGCAGCGACCGATGCGGCGACGAAATGGCTGCTCGAACTGGGATTCTCGAACGTGCTGGTCGAGGTCAACAACGAATGCAACGTGAAGGCATACGATCACGCAATCCTGAAGCCGGATCGCATTCATGAATTGATCGACCGCGTGCGACGGACGGAGCACGGCGGTCGGCGGCTACTGGTCGGCACCAGCTACGGCGGCGGGGCCGTTCCGAAAGAGAACGTCGTCCGCACGTCGGACTTTCTCCTGTTGCACGGCAACGGCGTGAAAGAGCCGACTCGGATCGCGGAGATGGTTCGGCAGACGCGGCAAGTCCCGGGTTATCGTCCGATGCCGATCCTGTTCAACGAGGACGATCATTTCGAATTCGACCAGCCCATGAACAACTTTGTGTCCGCGATCGGTGAGTATGCCTCATGGGGCTACTTCGACTACCGCATGGCTGGCGAGGGCTTCGACGAGGGCTTTCAAAGTGTGCCGGTCAACTGGAGCATCAGCAGCGATCGCAAACGCGGTTTTTTCAAACTGCTCAGCGAGATTACTGGAGAGAAGCCGTGACCGATCGCCGCCGCATCGTCATCACCGGAGCGGCGGGCAACCTGGGAGCCAAGCTCGCGCGGCATGCGGAGGGCGGTGGCCAATTCATCGAAGACGTTCTTGTTTACGGCAGCGAGGTTGACCTTCTCCACCTCACCCCCGCGCCCGTTCCTGCCTGTCATCAGCCCCACAAGGCTCGGAGCGTTTCTTTGTCGGTGACGCCGAGAGGAAATTTCTTGCTGTGGGGGTGGTCGGCGATGCCGGCGAATTCTCGCAGGGCGGTGTGGATATGTTCGGGGCGGACTCGGATGCCATGTTCCTTGTCGCAGGCGAGCGTTTGCGGATCGACCGGAACCTGGAACTGTTTCTCGTCGGTGGCACCAAGAACTCGGTTTCCCTGGATGCCGCGGCCGAGGAACATGATCGAGCCGATCGACCAGTGGTCTTTGCCGTTTCCCTTGTTGTAGTTGGGCGTACGGCCCATTTCGCTCTGGACGATGATCACGAGTTGGTCGCGGATTTTGAGTTCCTCGGCCCGGCGGATCAGATACGCGATGCCGGCGAGGAATTCGGGGATGAGTTTCATCTGGTCGGGGTCATTGTTGGCGTGGCTGTCGAACTGGCCAATCGTCAGATTCGCGGAGACGCAGACGCCCGCTTTGAACGAGGCCAGGGCGATCTCGACCTGCTGCGCGAGTCGCTCCTTGGGAATCGACGAGGGAATGTAGGGCGTGACCCGCTCCAGGGCCTTCGAGTTGACCTGGGCGGCGTAGAGCATGTTCTCGGCGCGCTCGACGCGCGGCAGACGCGGCGCTGCCGCGCTGGTTTGGTGCTCGTCCTGCAACGCCCGTTCGATGCGATCGAGTGCGAAGCGGTCGTGGTAGGGAGCCCGCTCGTTTCCCTCGACCGAGTCGGCGTTGGCGAGTTTCTTCAACGACGGCAGGTAGGGAACCCGCGACATGGCCACGAGATTGCCGGTCGCCGAATAGTTTCCGAAAGTCAGAAACGCGAGCGGACAGGCTGGTCCCTGGCACGCGGCGACGAGTGCGGCAAACGTTGGGTACGCCATGCTGTCGAGTTTGCCGGTTGCCATGTAACGCGCGCCCGGCGAGTGATTGTTGACCGAGTAGTCAAGCCCGTTGAGGACGAGCAGCTCGTCGCCGAACTCGGCGTAGAACTCCTCGTTGCTCATGCCGCCCTGCTTGTGCTTTTCGGTCGGGGCGAATTTGTGAGCACCGTGGGTCAGGATGTCGCCTTCCTGGTAAAGCCGGTTGATACCGTCGATCCCCTTGGGGTCCATGAGGTACGTCGTGTCCCAACCGCCGGACGCGTTGAACACGACGTAGAACGGCCCCTCGTACGCGTTGTCCTTCGTTTCCGCACGCAGCGAAATCGGAAAGCGGAACGGAACCGCCAGACCGAGGCCGGCCAAGCCGCAGAGTTTGAGAAAATCGCGTCGCATATTTTCACTCATAGAGGAAGTCCTGGCGTCGGAGCAGGTAGGTGAGCACGCCGCGCCAAGCGCGGATGGTGTAGTGCGGATCGGCGGGAGCGTCGGAAATGTTCGACCGGCAGTGATAGTTCTCAACCTTTTCAAAACGCGTTTGCATCTGGGCGTCAGCAACGATGCCCGCGAAAAGATCGTAGGTGCGGTTGGCCTCCGGCGAATCGACGGCGTCGTTGCGTCCGAGCACTCGCTCATGCAGATGCACGATCGCACGGCGGATCGCGGCGTCGGACTCCGGCGACGAACCGGGAACAACATCAGGCTCGATGCCGGGAAACAATCGTCGTTCGGTGGGTTCGCGTGCAAAGTCACGCAGGGTCTGTCGGCACGCGACATCGTTGGCCAGAATGCGCTGGATCGCACCCATCGCGCCGCTGGGATCGGCGGCGCGCTCGGTAACTTCCTTCGAGTCGATGCCGCCGTAGAGCAGGGCCAGTTGATCGTTCAACTTGCCCCAGCGCTCGCCGAAGATGGCCCCCATTTTTCGCTCGATCTGTTCCGGAGCGAGCATTCGCACCAACCCCACATCGTCCAGTTCCGCGCGTCGCGCGGGCTTGTCAGCGGCGGTCGCGACGCCATCGGCGCGATAGAAATCCGAGACGATCCAATTTTTGAAGACATTCTTGAGGCTGAAGCCGTCTTGAGCGAAACGAGTGGCGATGGTTTCGATCTGTCGGCGCTGCTCCTGGTAGGCCCGGCGTTTCGCGGCGTAGAGCGGATCGTCAAACTCCTTCGGAGGCAGCAGGACTTTGCGGCCGGTGAGGATGTAATAGACATGCTCGACCATCGCAACGGCGAAGCGCGGATCTTTCGCGGTTCGCTCGCCGAGCCATTGTAACGCTCGCCACCGTTCCTTCGGTGGCAGGTCCTCGCCTTCGAAACCAGCGTCGAACATGTCCGTGAACCAACCCTCCTGGCGCTTGCCGTAGAGGGCGAAGTTCGCGTCGAACCGCCAGTAATCCTGGAACAAGCCTGCGACCGGGTCGACGGTCTTATGGCAGACAACGCACTCAGACGCCTGCATCGTCGGATTCTCGTACTTCGAGGTGACGGCTGCCGCGTCGGCCACGCGAGCGGCCAGTTCCAGCGCATCGACGCCGAGGAAGTGCTGATAATACATCCGCGCCCGCGCCCGATTGCGGTTCGTCTCCGTCGTCGGGTAACGAGAGAGATACTGAAACGTGCTCAGCAGGCCGGCGTGAGGGTAGAAGCCGGTCTCCGAATCCTGGTTCTGCTGTTTGCTTCGACCGGCGAGCGCCTTCAATCTCACTGGAATGTATTCGAGCGGGTCGTCCAGATTCTTGAACTGGTCCTTTAGTTCGTCGAAGACGCCGTACCCGCGAGCCGAGTACGGCGAGACCATGATGTAATCAGCCGTGATGATTTCGGTGTACGGTCGATCGTTTCTCACGATGTACTCGATGAGCTTCATTGGTTCGCCGAGCAGTGCCTGGCGATAGTCGTCGGCCAGCTTGTAGCCCGCCTGCCGACGCTCCTTCTCGTCGGCGATGTGGCTGAGGTCGTGCTTCTGATACCACAGCCGAGTCTTCTCAAAGTGCTCGTAAGAAAGAACCGTGGCATCCGCGTTCCCGTCGATGCCGAGCGTGAGAAAGATGTCGTTAAACCCTTCGCAAAGCCGGTCATAGAAAGCGTCCTCCTTCATCACCTCGTCGAGAATCGGAGGCAGCGCCTTCAGGCTGTCCTTCGCGACAGCAGACAATTCCGCTTCGGTGGGAAGCCGACCGGCCAGCGACAGCGTGACACGCCGCAGCAATCGCCGGTCGTTGAGCATGACGATGCCATCAAAGAACGGAGGCGCATTCTTGTCATCGATGGCGACGACTCGTGACGTCGCTGTGGACGGCGGAGCATTCACGCGGCGAACAAACTCCGCAAGGATGCGATAACCGGTCGAGTCGGGCTTGAGGACGTCTTCACCGCCGTGGTCCAGCCCACCAGTGACTTTCAACAAGAGTCGGGACTGATGGTCCTTTTCCTGAAGTCGCGCCATGCGAGCGAACGCATCGCGATTGTGCCGCAGGACTTCCTCTTGAGCCGCTCCCTGGCTCCGCTTCGGATCGCGCAGCACGAACTTGCTTTCTTCCGCATCGCCGCCGGTCTTGTGGCAAGTCAGACACGATTGCGCGCCGACCTTGCCCCAAACTTCGTTGAGAAAGTAATCATCAACGGCGGCACACGGTCCGTTGTACGGTTTCGGCTCCTCGCCGCGGGCAACGGCAGCGAGGAACATCAACGTCGCGAGAAGGGGAAGCACGAAACAAGCGCGAAAGATCATGGGGTGGGACTCGGAAGGTGCGATCCAGACAATCCACTCGAGGGGAGCATGCGAGCAAGGCAGGCCTGGCAGGGCCCCTAATCTAACATCGTTGCTCTCTCCAGTGTCTACGACGCGGCAGCGGCTTCGCAATTTTCTTACCTCCCATTGGTCGGCGTTTTGCTTTTCTTGGTTGTCCGACCGCCGGTCACGACCTGCGGCACGCGATGAATCTCTCCATCTCGTTGGTCCTCCGAGGGGAAGACCCACTGCGCCGCGGCGCTGATTGCGATGGCCCGGAATGGAGGATTCTGGCACCCCCGCTGCTATCCGCCATTCCTGGGCCATCGCACCTTGTTTGGTCTACGGATCCGCAGACGCAGGGATACTCGCGAGGCAGTTGCCTTAGTATGCTTGCGTGCGCGTTCAGATTGAATCCTTTGGCCGCAATCCGGACGTTCGAGAAAATCGGCGAGGTGGTGTCGAAGAGATTGGTGACTTCACAAATGCGAGGAAGAACGATGCGACAACTTTCCACGGCTCATGCTCTCGCCGCGGTTTTGGGTTGGATGTTGTGGGGAGCGATCTCCGCGAGTGTGTCGTTTGCCGCCGATTGGCCCACCTATCGCGGCGACAGCGCCCGCAGTGGAACGTCGGCGGAGACGATTCGAGTTCCTCTGACGCCGCGTTGGATCGCGAGCGCTCCCGGCTCTCCGCAACTCTCGTTTTCGAGTGCCGAAGGACGAGTCATCGAAGGACACCTGATGGGGCACCGCGCCAAGTACGATGACGCCATTCATCCGGTTGTCGTCGGCAATCGCGTTTTCTTCGGGTCGTCGGTCGATCATCAGTTGCACTGTGTCGATCTGCTCACCGGAGCGGAACTGTGGACGTTCTTCAGTGGCGGACCGATCCGCCTCGCGCCGACGGTTCATGCAGATCGCGTCTATTTCGGTTCCGATGACGGCTGCGTCTATTGCCTGGCCGCCGCCGATGGCCGGCTGCTGTGGAAGTTGAGGGCCGGTCCGGCGGACGAGTGGCTGCTGGCACGCGGCGAGATGGTCTCCCGCTGGCCGGTTCGCACCGGTGTGCTCGTGGACGGCGGGGTCGCCTACTTCGGTGCCGGGATTTTTCCGCACGACGACATTTATCTGTACGCCGTGAATGCGGCCAACGGTTCGATCATCTGGAAGCAGGACAACGTCAGTTCGCTTGATGCCGGGCGAAATGATTTGTCACCGCAGGGATACCTGCTCGCGAGCGATGACTTTCTGGTCGTCCCGTCGGGAAGGTCGCTGCCGGCGGTGTTCGACCGCGCCACGGGACGCTTGCTCCACAAGCGTGAATTCGGTTGGCGCTCGACCGCAGGGGGCGTGGTCGGCGGGGTGCAAGCCTTGCTCGCCGATGGGCAAATCTACTCCGCCGGGCCGCATCATCTGCTCGCGATGGAACAGAAGACCGGCGACGTGGGTTTCGGCTGGATCGCCGGGCGGCAGATGGTGGTTGGCGGTGATGCGGCCTACGTCGCCACCGGCGAAGTCGTCGCGCGATTGGACCGGCTGGAATATGCCGTCAACAGCCGCCGACGACATCAACTGGAATTGGACATCAACGGTTTCAACACGCAACTTCGCGCGGCGGACGCCAAGACGGATGAAATCAAAAAGAAAATCAGCGAGGCTCAGGCGGAGATCAAACGCATCGCCGACGTCGGCTTCGTCTGGCAGAAACCAACCAAGGACGACTCTGCTCTGCTCGCCGCCGGTGACCTCGTCTTTTTAGGAGGCATAGGCCATGTGACCGCTCACTCGGCGAAGACTGGCGAGAATCTCTGGCAGAGCGACGTCGATGGCGAAGTCCGTGGTCTGGTTGTCGCCGGAGGACATCTGCTCGTCAGCACCAGCACCGGACACATCTACACGTTCGCTTCGGCCGAACTCAAGTTGGCCGCAGTCAAGCCGGCCGCAAAGCTCCTCGACAATCCGTATTCCGAGGACCACATCACCGTCGTGTATCGGCAGGCGGCCGATGAGATTCTCAAACGGTCGGGCGCGAGCCGCGGCTTTGGACTCATCGTCGGTAACGAACAAGGCCGGCTGGCTTACGAACTCGCCAAACGGAGCGAACTCAAGATCTATGCCGTGGAATCGGACGCGAAGAACGTTGCCGCGGCGCGAGCCAACCTGTCGCGCGCCGGCCTCTATGGCACGCGGATCGTCGTCCATCAGGCCGATCCCGCGAACGTGCCGTACTCCAACTACTTCGCCAACGTCATCGTGTCCGACACGTTTGTGAAGACCGGTACGCTGGTGGGCGATCCGACAGAACTCGCCCGGCATCTAAAACCGTTGGGTGGAATGATCGTTCTGGGCCGCCCGGCGACGGCTCCCGGAAAGCCCATTGAAATGGCCGCCGTCACCGCGTGGTTGAAACAAACGGACCTGGGCGAGCAATCGCAACTCGCGTCCGACGACCGCTGGGCCACGCTCACGCGCGGCGCGCTACCTGGGGCCGGCAACTGGTCGCATCAGTATGGCAATGCCGCTAACACGGCCGTCAGTCTCGACAAGCGCGTGAAGGGCGATCTCGGCGTGCTCTGGTTCGGCGACCCCGGTCCGGGCGACATGGTCAACCGTCACGAAGGGGCGGTCGGCCCGCTCGCCACACACGGCCGATTGTTCGTCCAGGGCGAAGACACCATCCTGGCCTACGACGGCTACAACGGCACGTTCCTCTGGAAGTATGAGAATCCGAAAGCGCTCCGCACGGGAGTCTTCCAAAACCAAAACCCCGGCAACCTGGCGGCATCCGACGACCGACTGTTCCACTTTCTCAAGGACGAATGCTTCGAGCTCGACGCCGCCACCGGCAAGACCGTCCGGGTCCATCGCCTGCCACCCGACAAGGACAATGGCCAATACGAATGGGGCTATCTGGCGACGGAAAACGGCCTGCTGTTCGGCACCGCCACCATCCGCAAGGAATTGGAAGCCAAGCTGCGCCGCCGCGGGCTGAAGACCGATGACGCGACCGACGCCATCTTCGCCATCGACATCGCCACGGGGAAACACCTGTGGACACACCACGGACAGAGCATTTCACACCGCACCATCGCCATCGGTCCCGAGGACGTCTATTTCATTGACAGCTCGATCACGCCCGAGCAACGTGCGGAACTGCTGCGAGCCGACAAGACCGAGCTCGCCAAACTGACCGGCAAGGAACGCGAGATCGCCGAAGATCGCGCCAAGAACGCCGACGTCCGACGGGCAGTCGCCTTGAATGCGCGCACCGGAAAACTGCTCTGGGCCAATCCGGTGGACGTGACTGATTGCAGCGAGATCGGCATCGGCGGCGGCAAGCTCACTCTGATGTACCACAACAACGTCCTGATCCTGGGAGGCGCCAACGCCAACGGCCACTATTGGAAGCAGTTCGTCGCCGGCGACTTCTCGCGGCGCAGGCTGGTGGCGCTCTCCGCGCTCCACGGCTACAAGCTCTGGGCGAAGGACGCCAATTACCGCCACCGCCCCATCGCCCTCGGGGATCAGGTCATCGCCGAGCCTTGGTCGTTTGACCTCACCACCGGAGAACAGAGGACGAGGCAGCATCCGCTCACCGGCGTGGAAGAGCCCTGGAGCATCATGCGGACCGGCCACCACTGCGGCATGCTCACCGGCAGCGAATCGGGCATGCTGATGTTCCGGTCCGGCGCCACCGGCTTTTACGATCTGAATACCGACCAGGGGACGCAGCATTTCGCCGGCCATCGCCTCGGCTGCTGGATCAACGCGATCCCGGCCAGCGGTCTGGTGATGATTCCCGAAGCGAGCGCCGGCTGCGTCTGCCTGTTCTCGATCGCCTCGACCATCGTCATGGAACCTCGAGAAGAGCGCCGCCCCTGGACGATCTCCAGCGCGGTTGGCGCACAAACGCCGGTGAAAGCGATGGCCCTCAACCTCGGCGCTCCCGGAGATCGCAAGGACGCCGGCGGCAAGTTATGGCTGTCGTACCCGCGTCATCGCGCGTACCAGGAAACGTCGCTCGACGTCAAACTGGACCTCAAGCCCAAGTTCAAAGCGGGCGGCCAATTCACCAGCGTCAGTGAAACGTCGCAACCTGTCGCCGACACTGAAACTCCGTGGCTCTACACGTCCTGGGCCGAAGGCCTGGAACAGCTCACGCTGCCGCTCCTCGGCCCGAAGGATCAACCAGCCACCTACACCGTGCGGTTGCACTTCGCGCGGCTTGGCAGCGGCGACCGGGAGCCGATTGTCTTCGACGTCCAATTGCAGGGAAAAACGGCGCTGGAAGACGTAACGCTTCCCTTTGCCCCCGCTTCGCAAGAGGGTGATGCGGGAGGCCGCGCGGCGGCAATCGTCCGCGATGTCGAGAATGTGCGAGTGACGGACAACCTGATTGTAGACCTGGTCGCCAAACAAGGCCGGCCGAGATTGAACGCGATTGAAGTTGTGAGAACCGATGCCGGGAAATGACGGAGCCTGACGCGATAGGTGCCACTGGCGGCTGCTTTGAGCCGCCAGTGAATTCAAAGCACACTGGCGAGCGAAGCCCCTCGCCAGTGGCACCCGGCGCTCCCTCAGCCCACTTACAACCGACTTCGTCTCACGATAGACACGATCTCCTCGCAGGTCTCCTGCGGCGACCTGTTCTGCGTATAGACGATCTGCTTCGCCAAGTCATAGTTTGAATGATGACACACGAAGTGCTCGTGGAAGTCGACTCCGCCGCTTTCCACCACTCCCACCCGTTCCCGCAAGATCTGGATCGACTCTTCCTTGCTCGGCGAGGGGAGTACGAGGATCACATTCGCGAACGGCGCGAGTGCTCGTTCGACACGCGAGAAGTGCTCGCCATCCTCCTGCACCGCGTGGCCGCCTCCGAAGTCTAGTACCGCCGAACCAGGCTCAGACACCAGTCGCTCTACGGCGTGGACCTCGAACGGCTTCCAGTAGCGGTAAAGGCCGAGAAAGCCCTCCACACTTTGAAGCCGTTTCGCTTCCTCACGGTCGAAGCCGATTTCCTGATAGAAGCGCATCCGTACGTCATCCATATGGACACAAGGAAGGTTCAACTCTCTCGCAACCAGGTTGCTGAGCGTCGTCTTCCCGGCCCCGATTGGACCAATCAGAATGATCTTTTCGTGCATAGCGACGATTCCCATATCAATCGAGGCCGCTCACGTCACTGGATTCCAGTGCCCGTAGCCATACTGCTTTGGTTTTCCTCATCTGTGGATGACGGGCTTTCCATGGAGCCGCCAGTGAATTCAAAGAACACTGGCGAGCGAAGCCCCTCGCCAGTGGCACCCGAGCACAACAGGATCAGCACACAACTGGAGACTACTTCGCGGCCTGGATCACGTCGCGGTCACCGAGTTTTTGTTCCAACTTCAGCAGCCGTTCGCTGAGTTCGATGATCCGCTGCTCCTGCAGCGCATTCTTTTGACGCTCCGAGGCCAGTTCGTGGTCCTGGTCTTGGGCGAACTTGGTCAGAACGGCGACGATGTCCATCGGGGCGAGGCTCTTGCGGTCCTGGGTGGCGACCAGAGCGGGGACGTCTTCGGCGATGAAGCCGAGGTAGTGTTCCTCGGGTTCGCTCAGGTAGCGGAAGCCGACCGGTTGGAGGGCGAGCATGGTGTCGCGGGCCTGCACGGCGGTGATCGCGTGGATGTCCCGCTTCCGGGCGCGGCTGGAGCTGTTCTTCCACACGCCGCCAGCGGTGAGAACCGCACCGGTGGACGACGCCACGGCGTCCGTCCCCACGGCGGGAAGGGGGTCGCCGATACTGATCTGGCCCGAGGAATTGACCGTCATCTTCGCCGTGCCCCCCGCAAGCAGGTTCAGTCCCTTGCCGGCCGTGAGCGAGCCGAACTGGGCGTCGCCGTTCCCGAGCACCCCGCATTGAATGGCAGCGGCGGAGTTCTCCACACGCAGAAAGTGCGCATCCGCCGTGGCGCGCTTCATCAACAATCCGTTGAGCAAACCGGACCGAATGTCCAACCGGGAATTCGCGTCGGGAGTCTGAATCCCCATCCCGATGCCCGTGCTGGTGATAGACAGGGAGTTGTCCGGCGCGCCTGGGTTAATCTGGAACGCCACTCCGGGCACCTCTACCTCTTTGATCGAGAAGTGCAAGCCGCCCAAGATGTCCCAAGTCCGCGGTGATCCCGCCACGGTTCTCTCCATCCTGATCTGTGGACCGGCCAAACTCCGGATGTGCAACTGCTTGAGATTCGCGGCGACCCCTCCGATGCCGACGTTCGGGTCACCGTTGGAATCCTTCGTGACGCGCAGGGCGTTGTTGGGAGAGTCGGCGGAGATCAGAAACGGGACGACACCTGTCTGACCATTCGTGACGTTGCGCACATCGAACCCGTTGCCACTCGCCGTGATTTGCCAGTTTGCGTTCGGGGCAACATTGTCAATGAAGCCGATTCGCGGGAGTGCCCCCGACAGGGTCAGCACTTCGTCCGCGCGCGTCGGCCGGACCCAGGCGCCCCACACAAGCCCGCTCCAAGCCACCAGCTTCACGACCCAGTTCCGTCTGCCGATTGTCATGTTCATGATGCCGCTCCCTGGCCGGTGGTTGCACACGGGACGCAACGCGCTCGTGCCACAGCCGCCGGCTGCCAGTCACACACCGCCGAGCCCTCCACGCCGCCTGCCGTCCCGTCGGTCATGATCCAGCACGGCGCGGCGAGGAGGATGTCCCGCGATTCCGCTCCCGAATGAACACCATCCGGGCCAATCCGCCGTCATCCTATGGTGCGCCGGGAGCCACTGGAAAGGGGCTTCCCGCGCGATCGTGGGCCATCGCATTGTTGAAGAAGGGTAATTGGCTGACACGGTCACGGAGCCTGACAATCGACTCGCGAGTTCATCACCCGAGAAATCTTGAGTTGCTGGCTGGGCAGGGGTGCGAGGTCTGAGTACTTTGGATGGGCCGCAGTCAATCCCCGCTTTTCCCCGGCCTGTCGAATCCCTGCCAAGAACAATTGGGCGAGCTCAATGTCACAAGCAAGTTGTCGCCTCTTTGTCATGGCGATGTTGGTCGCGTTCATCACACCGCTGGATTCTCGCGGTGGAGATTGGCCTCTGTGGCGCTACGACGCCCAGCGCAGCGCGGCCTCGCGCGATGAGCTGCCTGCGCAACTGCGGCTGCTGTGGACGCGTCAGTTGCCACGTTTGAAACCGGCCTGGCCCGATCAACCGAAGCTGCAGTTTGATGCGGCGTATGAACCGGTCGTCGCGGGACAGCGATTGTTCGTGGGCTCATCTCAGGATGGCAGCCTCACCGCTTACGACACAAAAACCGGATCGGAAGCCTGGCGTTTCTTCGCGGAGGGACCGGTGCGATTCTCGCCGTTGGCCTGGCAGGACAAGCTCTACTTCGTTTCCGACGATAGCTACTTGTATTGCCTGCGTGCCAGCGATGGTTTGCTCGCGTGGCGGTTTCGAGGCGGTCCTTCGGATCGCAAAGTCCTCGGCAATAAGCGGCTGATCTCGACGTGGCCCGCGCGCGGTGCGCCGGTCATTGCAGACGGCACGGTCTATTTCGCCGCTGGCATCTGGCCGTTCATGGGGATCTTCCTGCATGCACTCGACGCCTCGACGGGACGGGTGCTGTGGACCAACGATGGCGACGGTTCGTTGTACATCAAGCAGCCGCACAACACGGATTCGTTTGCCGGGGTGGCTCCGCAGGGTCCGCTGGTGGCGATCGGCTCGAAGCTGCTGATCCCCGGCGGACGGTCGGTGCCGGCCTGTTATGACCGCGCGACCGGACGATTGCTCTATTACCAGCTTGCCGAGAACGGCAAACGTGGCGGCGGTTCGGCCGTGGCCGCCGTCGATCAGTTCATCTTCAACGGCGGAGCCGCGTTTGACCTGGAGACCGAGAAGTACCTTGGAACTGTCGGTGAATTGGTGACGTTTGCCGAGGACCGACTTTACGACTTTCGCGACGGCGCGATTCGCGCACGGGATCTGGCGACGTCCCAGGTCGAGTTCGTGGACACCGTCGACCGCAAGGGGGTGACGACCAAAGTCGCCAAGTGGACGATGCGCGAGTTGGGCCGGGCCGAGACGCCGCGCTTGACCTCGCTCATCAAAGCCGGCTCGCGGTTGTACGCCGGCGCACAAGGTCGAGTGCTGTCGCTGGCATTGCCCTTGGTGGAGAAAGGCAAGGCGAACGTCGCTTGGGAAGCGGCGATCGAAGGGACGCCCGTCAGCCTCATGGCCGCCGACGACAAGCTGTTTGTGGTCACACTCGAAGGCCGGCTGTTTTGCTTCGGCGAGGTGAAGCAGGCTTCCGCGTCGCCGCGCCGACACGACCTCGTGTCGCAGCCGTTCGCCGTGGACGAAGTGTGGTCCTCGAAAGTCGGATCGATCCTCAAGGCCACGCGGGTTGATCAGGGCTATTGCCTGGCCTGGGGTGTCGGCACGGGCGGACTGGTGCGGGAACTGGCGCGACAGAGCACGCTGCAGATCGTGGTCATCGAGTCGGACGCCTCGAAGGCGAACGCATTCCGAGAACAGTTGCGAATCGCCGGACAGCACGAGCGCGTGTCCGTGATCGTCTCCGATCCACAGCAGATTTCTCTGCCGCCGTATCTGGCCAGTCTGATCGTCGCCGAGTCTCTGCCGGACGGTGATCGCACGCAGTTTCTGAGTAAGACGTTTGACGCGTTGCGGCCTTATGGCGGTGTCGCGTGCCTGCCGATTCCCGCTGAGGAGCGGGCGGCGTGCGTGACCATCGCGGAAGAATCGAAACTCGCCGGTGCGGTCTGGAAACAGGACGGCGACTGGACGCTGTTGGTCCGCGAAGGGGCCTTGCCCGACAGCGCAAATTGGACTCACGAACATGCGGACGCCGCCAACTCGCGGGTCTCGAAAGACAAACGAGTGAAAGCGCCGCTGGGTCTGTTGTGGTTCGGCGGGTCGTCGAACGATGCGATCCTGCCGCGTCACGGGCACGGCCCGCAACCGCAGGTGGTCGATGGTCGGCTGTTCATCGAAGGGGTCGATCTGTTGCGGGCGATGGATATCTACACCGGGCGCGTGCTGTGGGAATCGCCGCTTCCAGGTATTGGCGCGCTCTACGACAACACGGCTCATCAACCGGGAGCGAACGCCAGCGGCACGAATTACATCGCCACTCCCGAAGGGATCTATGTCGCGTACCGAAATGCCTGCCTGAAGCTCGACCCGACCAGCGGAAAGAAGGTCGCCGAGTTCGCGTTGCCGGGTTCGGTGGGATCGAAGGCGGCTCCGCTGTGGGGCTACCTGAATGTGTTTGAGGACTACCTGGTAGGTGGGGCCGATCCGGTGTTCGATCCGAGTCTCGTCAAGAACTCCAGCAAGTCGAAGACGCCCGCCGTCAGCGACGATGACGACGACAAGAAAGTTGTGGCGGCGAAGGCAGCGGCCGATTCGGCGGTGGCTGACGCGAAGGCCGTGGCCGAGAAGGCGCTGAAGATCGACAATGACAATTATTCTTCGAGCAGCCGTCTCGTGGTCATGGAGCGCGAGAGTGGCCAAGTCCTCTGGACGGCGACGGCGCGGAGTGGCTTCCGACACAATGCGATTTGTCTCGGTGGCGGGCGGATGTACTGCATCGATCGGCTGTCCGGCGCGCAGTTGTCGCGTTTGAAACGCCGCGGCGAGGACCCGCCGCATCCGCCGCGGTTGGTGGTCTTCGATTTGAAGACCGGCCGGGAACTCTGGAGCACTGAGCAGGACGTGTTTGGGACGTGGCTGAGTTACTCGACCGAGCGCGATGTGCTCGTCGAAGCGGGCCGCACTGCCTCGGACACCCTGAGCGACGAGCCGAAAGGGATGCGAACGTACGGCGGTGTCGATGGCTCGATCCTGTGGGAGAACAAGACGTACAGCGGCCCGGCGATGATCCATCACGACACGATCCTGATGGCGGGCCGCGCCTGCCAACTGCTGTCCGGTGCTCCGCGAATGCGCGAGCACCCGCTGAGCGGCGAGCCGGTGGAATGGACGTGGTCGCGCAACTACGGCTGCAACACGCCGATGGCTTCCGAAAACCTGCTGACGTTTCGCTCGGGAGCCGCCGGCTATCTGGATTTCTGCAGCGACGGCGGCACCGGCAACTTCGGCGGCTTCCGTTCCAGTTGCACCAACAACTTGATCGTGGCCGGCGGAGTCCTTACCGCGCCCGACTACACGCGAACCTGCGTGTGCAGCTATCAGAATCAAACGTCGCTGGCGTTGGTTCACATGCCGGAGGTCGAAACGTGGACCTCGTTCGGTTCGCAAACGCCGAAGGAGCCGGTGCGACGAGTCGGCATCAACCTGGGTGCTCCCGGCGACCGCAAAGCCGACGACGGCACGCTGTGGTTGGAGTACCCCAGCGTCGGCGGCTCATCACCGACGGTCGCCGTCACGATCGCGCCGGAGAAGCCAGAGTGGTTCCGTCGGCACAGTTCGCAGATCGAAGGTCCGGGCCTCGCGTGGGTCGCGGCCTCGGGCGCGAAAGGACTGACCTCGCTGAAGATCACACTCGGCACATCGGACGAACAACCGCGCCCCTACCTCGTGCGGCTGTACTTCGCCGAACCCGATGACGTTCAACCGGGAGATCGAACCTTCAACGTCAGCCTTCAGGGGAAGCCGTTGCTGAACGCGCTTGATGTGGTGAAGGAAGCCGGAGGTCGAAACCGCGCGTTGGTCAAAGAGTTTGCCGACGTGCAGGTCGGCGATGAACTTGTGATCGAGCTGACTCCATCGTCCTCGAAATCTCTCGCGGCAATCCTCTGCGGTGTCGAAGTTCAATCGAAAGGTTGGTGAACCATGCGACTGGCTCGTGAGCAAGGCGACCGACTCAGGCCATCGGCTTTCGACCGGAGGGCGTGGTTCGCGCTGATCGTCGTACTCGGTTTCACCGCTGCCGCGCACGCCTGCAACGTGCCGGTCTTCCGTTTCGCGCTGGAACGCTGGCGTCCCGACCCGTACCGCGTGACGCTGTTTCATCGCGGCCCGCTCGCTGAGACGGAGCGGGCGTTGATCGGAACACTGGAAGATCAGCAAGACAAATCGTCGCTCAACCTCGCCGTCCGCACGCTCGACGTCACCGAACTCGACGACGCGGATCGCGAACTGTTCGCGTCGCTGGCGAACGCTCCGCTTTCAACGCTGCTCGTTCAGTACCCGGCGTACCTGGGCATCGCGGCACCGGTCTGGTCGGGACCGCTCAACGCCGAGTCGGTTGCCCGCCTCACGAATTCGCCGATTCGCAACGAGCTGGTCCGTCGGCTCGCTGAGGGCCAGACCGCCGTCTGGCTGCTGTTGGAGTGCGGTCAGTCCGAGAAGGACGATGCCGCCGCGATGCTGGTGCAGGAGCAATTGAAGAAGCTCGAACAAGAATTGAAGTTGCCGGAACTGACCGATTCGTCCGAGGACAAGTTGTTGGCAGCCACTCCGCTGCAACTCGCGTTCTCGCTGTTGCGCGTCCCTCGTGAGGATGCCGAGCAGCCGTTGGTCCAGATGCTGCTGCACAGCGAGTCCGATCTGGCGGAGCGATCCGATCCGATGGTGTTTCCCATCTTCGGCCGCGGCCGTGCGCTCCTGCCGCTGATCGGCGCGGGCGTCACCGCGGAGAACATTCACGATTCCGCCGCGTTTCTCGTCGGAGCGTGCTCGTGCGAGGTGAAGGAGCAGAACCCCGGTTTCGATCTGCTGCTCGCCGCCGATTGGGATGTCTTGCTGACTCAAGAGGGCGTCCCACTGATTGCCGCCGCGACGCGCGGTTCACTGCCCCCGGGTGAAGCGGAATTGGTGCCGATCCCCAGCGGATCGCCAAAGGCGGACGACACAATCCCGACTGTTCCATCGCATCCAGAAGTTTCGCCGAACGGTGTAGCACCCGACTATCTGTTGTGGATTGGTGGAGTCGTTGCAGCGTGTGTGCTGGTGATTGCCTTCTGGAGCGTGGCCGCGAAGAGACGCTGATCGCACCGCTTACGCGTACGGTCAGTTTGCTGTCGGCTGAAGCCGACTGTAAGCCCGGATAATTCATGGCAACCACGGAAAACACGGAAGCTCACGGAAAGAAGCGAAGTTGCGACGAGGTGTGCAGCGCCCCACTGCACACCAACACGGATGTGGTTTATGCGAGCAAGTCCTTTGACGCCTTTCCTTCCGTGGCTTTCCGTGTTTTCCGTGGTGAATAATCCGGGTTAGACGGGAAGCATTCAACATTTCCCACCTCGTCGAGGAGAATCCCATGAACTACTCCGAAACGATTCTGCCAGAGTTCGACCAGGAGATGGCCAAGACGCGCAAGGTGCTGGAGCGCGTTCCTGATGACAAGCTGGACTGGCGGGCTCATCCCAAGTCCAACACGATCGGCTGGAACGCCAATCATCTCGCGGAGATTCTGGGCTGGGTCGAGGGGATGCTCACAACGCCCTCGTGGGATATCGCTCCGGTCGGCGGGCCGCCCTACCAGTCGCCCAAGCTGACGACTCGTCAGGAGATCGTCGACCTCTTCGAACGGAACGTCGCGGCAGCCCGGCAAGCGATTGCGGCGGTGAAGGACCAGGAGCTGGCGCAGCAGTGGTCGATTCTTTACGCGGGAGAGCCATTCTTAACCCTGCCGCGCGTGGCGATGATTCGGAACTTCGTCCTCAACCACGTGATCCACCACCGCGCGATTCTGTGCGTTTATCTCGGCCTGAACGATATTCCTGTTCCCGGAATGTACGACCCGTGGGGAAAGGAATAGAGGCTGAGTCGCCAGGATTGCTCCAGCCCGGCAGGTCGAGGTTCCGGCCTAACAAACCGCTGGAGCGGACCCGATATGACAACTGCTCCGCACTCGGCGCCTCGCAGTTGCACAGCGTCATTCGTCATTCGAGCCCGACAGCGCCATCCACGAACGGTTCTGGTAGCTGCATGCACAACCGGCCGAAGCGTCTGGGACGAGCACCAGTCCGCCGACGGGCAGCGCGTTGATCCAGCAGCCGGGGCGGATGCCGCCGACGTTCTCGACGCCGGAGCCGCGCGTCAGATCGAGATATCCCAGCGTCGCCGAGCGAAACAGCAGCATGTGCTTCGAGCCGGCCAGTTGACCGCAGCCGTAGGATCGGTTCAACGTGAAGGGCTGTTCCTCGCCGCTCAGCAAATTCCAGGCACCTCCCTGAGCGTAGATCGTGCGGTCGTTGATCAGCGGTCGCGTGACGTATTTGGCTTCTTTGTCCCACATTGGTTTGCCGGTGCTGCCGCGAAACACGGCCAGACGTCCGCCCACTTCGGACGGGAGTTTGAACCGTGTCGATTGATAGCCCATCAGCAGCGCGTCGTGCTGCGGACTGAAGGCGAGCATCGTGCCGAAGGCGTCGCGGTCGGATTTCCAGATTTGTTTTCCGGTCGCAGCATCCAGCCCAATCAACTGTCCGGGAGGATGTTTCACATTCGTCACAGGAGGCAGCTTCGTGGACTTGTCGGAGCCATCCCATTTGTCGTCGTCGGACAACGGCCGGTCGATCAGAAACACTCGCCCCGCGCCGATGGCGATCGTGTTGTGACGGATGGATGACTCCGCGTCGTAGCGCCAGCGCAACTCGCCGGTCTGAGCATCGAGTGCGAAGAACGTCGAGGACTCGCCCAGGAGTTCGCTCGTGTCGGCTCGCACATAGGCGAACCGCACTTGATGTTTCGGATTGGCCAGCGATCCGAACAGCAGTTTGCCATCGCTGGCGATGTAACCCCACGAACCGGGTTGACCGTCGCGCTGCGGCGGAGCGGGGAACTCACCGAGCTTGCGGCCGGTCGCGGCATCCACTCGATGGCAGTGCTGCTTGTCGTGGACGTAGACACTTCCCCCGGCAACGCAAAAGTTGCTGCCGGTGACAGCCGTGCCCGACAGGTGATCGGCATTGTGCGCCTTCTGGATGTTGGGCAGCGGGAATTCCCACAGGTTGCGGCCATTGTAGGCATCGACCGCCCGCAGCGCGCTGATCCCCTCGACGAACATGCGGCCGTCCTGAAACAGTGGAGCATGACCGCGGCCATGTCGCTGCGGCATCTCCAGATCCACGTCGCGGAACCACAGCGGACTCAACTCCCCTTTGACAATCTCATCTGCCGAGCAACAACTGTTGCCGAGATCCGAATACTGATGCGTCCAACTCCCCGCCTTCGCCAGGGCACCGCGCGTGACGACCTGCATGGCACCAGGCCGCCCGGTACAGATCGCGCCTCCCGATGGCCGCAGCGCTTTCGGAGGATTGTCGGCCGACACGTCGAGCGGACCATCCGCGAGCGACTGTGCCGAGACCACCAGGTCGGCGAAGTATTTGCCGTATCGAATGCTCTCCGCAGCCCCCTGATGGACGGTGACTCGCACACCATACAACCCGGCCGCGCTGAGCTTTCTCCGAAGCGAGGCCACGTTCTCGGCCGACGGACTCAGGGCGTAGATTTGCAGATTCGTTTTCTGAGCCAGCGCCACCGCCAGCGCACCGTCGCCACAATCGAGATCCAGGCAATAACCTTCTTTCGCGCCGGTGCGCCGAATGATCTCGTCCGCCGCCGCCGCAACTCGCTGATCGACAGAGAACTGTACGCGTGGCGGAGCGATCTCGACCGGCGCGGGATGCATGTCGCCGTCGAAGCAATGGATCGAGCCGCGATCGGTGCTGACATACAGCCGGCCATTCGCGGCGGACAGGCCGTGTGGCGTGCCGTCAACCTGAGCCGACCAGATCACCTTGTGCGACTTGGCATCGACGGCCGTGACCGAGGTGCCGCCGCCCGCGACGATCGTGTCTCCCGCCACGATCACCGCCGCGCTGCCATCCACTCCGGCCAGCGACCAGACGACTTGATGCTCCAGCGTTTTGGCCGGGACCCCCTTGCGATCGGGCGCGATCTTCTCGGCCAGAGTCACAACGCGCACATCTTTTTTGCTGCCGTACACGACGCCCTCCGGCATCGCCGCGATCGCGCCCAAACCGAGCTTCGATTCCAGGGCACCGGTCGCCACGTTGAAGGCCACTCCCCCGTTGTAGAAGCTCGTGCCAGACACAACCGTCTGCGTTCCGCCGGTGTGGCCGTTCGCCTGCAAGTGATAGTAGAGAAACTCTCCGTCACGGCGAGCGAACCCCGCCGGCACCGCGCGACCGGTCGGCACCAGCAGTTCGTTGGCGGTCGCGACCAGATACCCCTGAGCCGACACGCCGCTGTCGGCCATCGCTCCACCATGCGGTTGCGGCATGTAGATTCGCCCCGCCTTGTCGTTGCGCCACAACTCGTGGCTCGATTGAGCATCAATGGCTTGCAGAGACACACCCTCGGACTGCCAGATGCCCGCTGCGAAATAGACGATGTTGTCACGAATGACCGGCCCGCCACGCGCCGGCCAGCGCGAGACCATGCGGCCGTTCCCCAAGATCAGATCATCGCTTTGTCCACCACGCCATTTCTTTTGCAGCGATCCGTCGGCCGCCGCGAGGCAGTACAGATAACCATCGTCACTGACAACGAAGACGCGGTCCTTCCACACAGCCGGAGCGAACCGCACCGGAGCATCGGCGAAGAATGTCCATTTCTCTTGTCCCGTCGCCGCGTCGAGTGCCACCACTTTGCAGTCGGCCGCACTACCGAAGAACAGCAAACCACCGGCGATGACGACATCATGGACGCGATCAAACATCATCCGATCATCGCGAGGCCAAGCCGGCGTCGGCGCATGAGTTGGGCGATAGATCCAAGCGTGCGAGAGCTTCACGGGGAGCGACTCTGACGTGTACCCACTGCGTGCCGCGTCACCCCGATACGTCGGCCAATCGGCGGCATTCGCGGCGGAGAAATATCCCATCACACACAACAGGCAAGTCACGATCTTGAGCATGGAAATCTCCTGAAACAAATTCCGTGCAACGCCACGGGATGTCATATCGCCAGCTTATCCGGTGGATCGACTCGCGACGACAATGCACTGCATACGGCACAGTCGGGTTGCCGCGCGATGGGAACGGTACGAAACGACATGTCTCGCAAGTCGAACGTCAGCAGGCGACCGGTGAGCGGTTCTCCGATGCCGGCGATCAGCTTGATGACTTCCATCGCCGCCAGCGAGCCAACCGTTGAGGAGACCGCCGAGAAGACCGGAAACTCGCGCTTCCAATTCGGCGGCGGCTCCGGGTACAGACAACTCAAACAGGGCGTGCAGCCGGGGATGATCGTCGTCAGTCGGCCTTCGAGTTCGTACATCGCCGAATCGACGAGCGGCTTCTGCTGACGGACCGCTTCGCGGTTCATCAGCAGGCGTTCGGCGAAGAGCGGGGCGGCACTGACCACGACATCGCAGCGGCTGACCAAATCGGCGGCGTTGGAGTCACTGACGTTCTCGGCGAGTGTTTCGATCTCCACATGCGGGTTCAGCTCGCGCAAGCGACGGACCGCCGATTCGACGCGCGGCTTGCCGATCCAATCAGTGGTCATCAGCAATTGGCGGTTGAGATCATCGATTCGCAGATTGCCGGCATGAGCCAGAATCAGCCGGCCAATCCCCGCCGCCGCCAATTGCATCGCGGCCGTTCCGCCCACTCCGCCGATGCGCGAGACCAGAACCGTGGCGTTCTTCAATCGGCGTTGTCCCTCTTCGCCGAAATCACTGACCGAAAGCTGCCACTCGTAGCGGCTGCGTTCGTCGGGCGTGAGTTCGGGAAGGTGAGTCATCGTTGGCAAGCAGTGAGAAAGGAATTCGCGAGGCGAAAATAGTCCGATAGCGTCTGTTTTGAAGTTGCGTCTTTTGGGATTTCAGCCCCAAAGGGGCGATGTTATGCCAGCCCAGGGCAAAGCGACCAAAGGGAGCGTCGCCCTGGGTAAAGGAGCCATAGACACATTCGAGCCCTGTAGGGGCGACAGTTACTCAGTCTGACAATGTAATTCGCCCTTTCAGGGCTGGGCATTCGCTTTCATCCACCGACCCAGGGCGGCGCTCCCTCTGGTCGCTTGCCCTGGGCTGGTTTAACGCTGCCCTTTCAGGGCGGAAGACTCAATTACACAACTTCAAAACTCACGCGCGTTACAAGTTGTTTCAACCACCGGCAATCGGCGGCAACAGGGTCACAACGTCATCCGAGTGCAGCACGGTCGTTGCCGCCTCACGGGCCGACACGGCTGCATCGTTCACGACGATGAGCAGGCTCGGACGCGCTTGCCCGGTCTCCGTCACGAAGTGAGCCTTCGCCGCATCGTGAGTGGTCGCCAACTGGTTGAGCAAATCGGCCAGACAACTCCCCTCAGAAATCTCGATGACTTCCTCGGTCCGGCCGACGGCAGCGCGGAGTTGCGCCATGTATTGCACTCGGAGTTTCATGCTTCGGTGCTCCCGGCAGGCAACGTATTCAGTTGATCGAGCGGCTGTTCGCGTAGGCGGCCGGCTTCGAGAATGAACAACTTCTCGGCCAGCGCGCGCGCTTCTGTACGGCTGTGAGTGATGTGCAGCGTCGTCAGGCCGCTCCCTTTTTGAATCGAGCGCAGCAGTTCGCAGAGCCGGTCGCGAGTCACTTCGTCCAGAGCGTTCAAGGGCTCGTCGAGCAACATGACTCGCGGCCGAAACGACAACGCCCGGCCGAGAGCGACTCGCTGAGATTCGCCGCCGCTGAGATTCGTCACGCGGCGTTCGAGCAACGGCTCGATTCCCAGGACGTGAGCCAGTTCGGCGACCCGATCGCGAATCATCGCCGTCGAACAGTGACGGACACGCAGGGCGAACTCCAAATGCCCGCGCACGGTCATCATCGGGAACAGGGCGAGGTCCTGCGGGACATAACCGACGCCGCGATCGCCCGGTTTCCAGCGTGTCATGTCGCTGCCGTTCAGCAGGACTCGGCCACTGGTCACGGAGCGCAGTCCGCAGATCGCTTCGAGGATCGTGGTCTTGCCCTGACCGGTGCCGCCCATCAGCACGGCGTAGGTTCCCTCCGGGATCGACAGGCCCATGTTCGTCAGCGAGAACGGGCCGGAGCGGATTGTGATGTCGTGCAGTTCGATCATCGGACCACCTTCGTTCCGACCAGCCGCACCACGCCGAGGACCACCATCGCGGCCAGCACCATGAGTAATGAGACCGCCACCGCGGCCTCCAATTGCCCGACGCTCAGTTCCAGGAAGACTGTCGTCGAGAGAACTTCGGTGCGCATGCGGGTCGCTCCGGCGAAGACCAGGATCGGACCGAACTCTCCCAGCGACCGCGCCCAGGCGATGGTCAGTGCCGCCACGATGCCACGCCACGCCTGAGGCAACGCGATCTCCAGGAACGCTCGACTACGGTTGCAACCGAGCGTCATCGCGACCTGTTCGGCGCGCGGATCGATTTGATCGAACGTCACACGCATCGTTTGCACGGCGAACGCACACGCCACCGAAAACTGAGCCAGCACGACGGCCGGTTCGGCGTAGGTCACCCGGAAGCCAAATCGCCCTTGCATGACCTGTTCGAGATTCGTGCCGCCGATCGGCAGATGGAACAGGATCAACAGGCTCAACCCGATCACCAGAGGCGGCAGCACCACGGGAATGTCGATGATCGTGTCGATCAACCAGCGGCCTCGAAACGAAAACCGCGACAACAAATAGCCCAGCGGCGTCGCCACCCAAATCGACAGCAGCGCCGAGATCGTGCATGTGATCAGCGTGAGCCGGATCGCATGCTGAATCTCCGGCTTGCTCAGCGCGGCGGCGAAGTGTTTCGGCGATGTGAACGCGATGTCGGCCGCGAGCAGCGCGACGATCAACAGGACGAAGCTGCCACCGAGTCCGCCCATTACGACGAAGAACGGGACGTCCGATCCCGCGCGATGCGGCCGGGTGGATGCGGGAGTTGGAGCCGGCGAGTCACTCATCGCGGGGTGTCATCGTGTTTGTAGGATGGGCACTCTTGCCCGTCCGTATTTTTGCTTGATCTCGCCATCGCCGAAGTGACGGGCAAGAGTGCCCATCCTACTTCTCGCCGATCCACTGGAATCCCTCACTGGTGAATCGTTCCTTCGAGGAATCCGCGCGAATCGCCTGCCGCAGTCGTTCGGCAAGCTGCTTGTTCGCGGAATCCTTCGCCACTCCGAACGGCTGCGTCGCGACCGAGCAGGGGATGCCCTTGATGCGGATCGCGTCGAGAAATTCTCCCGATCCGGCCGCATTGCTGAGATACGCCACGGCCGCGTCGAGCGAACCGGACCGCATCTGATTGACCAGCATGTCCCCCGTCGGCGTCTGCACCGCGACGTTCTTCATCACCTCTTCTTTCACGCCTCCTTCGTCGAACGTGCGCTGCGTGAGCCAGCCCATCGCACATTGTTTCTCGTGTCCGATGCCGACTCGCAGGCCCGGTTTGGCGAGGTCGTGCAGCGACTTGATCTCGTGCGGGTTGCCCTTCTTCACGAGGATGACCAACTCGTTCTGCGAAACGATTTCGGATTCGGGAAACAGTCCGCGCACCTGATTCATGAACTCCACGTCGCAGGCGAAGTAGGCGTCCGGCACCTGCCCCGCTTTCATCTGCGCGACCAGAATGCCGCAACCGTTGTAGACGCGAGTCACGCGCACTCCTTCACGCTGCTCAAAGTCCGTGATCGTCGCCTCGATCGCTGGCCGCAACATCGATCCCGAATAAAGCGTGATCTCCGGCTGCTCAGTCCAGGCATCGCCGTCCACCGGCTGAAAGCCCAATTCGCGATACCGCATCAACCCTTTGTCACTCGCCGCCAGATAGCGTGCGAAGTGCAATGCCTGTCGCGGTTGACGGCTCGACTTCAGCACGGCGACGGCAACGTGAGCCTGCACCGCTTCCAGTTCCGGCAGAGCGACCGCTTCGAGCGTGTCGTAGTCATGCAGGACTGCATCGAACACGATGCCGGCATCGACCGCTCCGACCTTCACATCGTTGGCCACTTCGTTGACGGTCGTCTTGTAGACCGTCGTGCGCGCGTGCAGTTTTTCCCACTGACCGCCGGCCGTGAGCCCGTCGCGCGTGAGCTTGCCGATCGCCGCGGCTTCGGGACTGGCCTGGGCCAATCGCACGTCGTCCCGAAACAAATCTTCGAGGCGGGCAATGCGTTTGGGATTCCCTTTCGCCACCGCGACCACCGCCTGCATCTTTGCCAACGGAAACACGGACGACTCACCGGTCAGCAACTTCCGCTCGCGAGCCAACGCCAAATAGCTGTCGTCCGCCGGCAGATAGAGGTCGCCCGTCCCCGACACCTCCAGCGACGCGAGCAACGTCTGCGACGGCCCATACTGAATTTGCAGCGGCGTCTTGTAGTCCCGCTCGTAGTCGCGACGAATGGCTTCCAGCACACTCTTGTTGCTCGCCGCACAATAGATGACGAGCGGCTCGTTCGTCTTCGACTTGGTCGTGGCCTGCGGACGGCGAACCAGGCTTGCCGCCAGGAGACCCAGGAGCGCGAGCGAGGCAATCATCAGCGCGGCGGGGCGGGCGATTGATCCGCGGCGCAGGCCCGCGACATCGAACAGCGTCACCGAGTCGTCGGAGGAGCGCGGCGGCAGGTACGGAGGATGACTGCGGCAAATCATACGTTCGGCCAAACGAAAAAAGGTGGGATCGATCAACACAAGGACACGATTCGCATCCTAAGTCGCACCCGTGGAGCGTGCAACGAACCACTCAGTAACGAGGGACCACGATCACGGCCGCGCCTTGTGCGATGGCACTGACGGTCCGCCTTCGGTTCCGTAGTTTGAACGTCACCGATTTTGGAACCCATTGTTTCCAAACAAGTGGAGGCGGAAAGCGTTTGCCACAAGAGAAGATAGGTCCAGAATGAGTTTTCGGACTCCTGCAGACTTGTGGTGGTCGTGTCGGTGGAAACAGGTACTTTTCTGTGAATTCACAGAGCGGTTTTTGGCATTAACTGTTCAAGCCTCAGCCTCACTGAATCGACGGAGCATCCCACCTCGGAATGGGTTTGTCGTCAGTCGAAATGGTTTGCTGAGCAGACAAAGGCAAGAGCCGTGAAGCCCACTCTCATGCTGCATGACCGGGATGTCAAATTCACGGCGATGTTCACCAAGACGCTCCAGAAGCATGGCATCACAGCCAATCCGTTGCCCATCACATCACCTAACTTGAACGGACGCTGTGAACGCTTCATCGAAACGATCAAGCTGGAATGCCTGTCGAAATTCATTGTGTTCGGCAAGAGGCACCTGGATTATCTCGTGACGGAATTCACGAGCTACTACAACCGGCATCGGGCACATTCGAGCCGGGACCATCTGCCACCGATTCGTGAGGTTCCCACCGAGGTTGCTTCGCTGTCGCTCGATCAGATCGTCATCACCTCTCACGTTGGTGGATTGGTGAAGTCATTTGGACGGAAGGCGGCTGGAATTGCTGTACCGAGCCTCCCCGAACCCCCCCCGACGATTCTTGTCCCATTGGATGCAGATTTGCCAACAGTAAATGGCGAGATCGCTTTCGTGGCCTGATTGTGAGACACCTGCTTGAAGAGGTTCGGCCCCAATTCACCACACCAAAGGAGCACTCATGCTCAATGACGAGAATCCCCAGCCTTCACTCGCCATCGACCTCGACGGCTGCGTGGATGAGTGCTCGCTGTCGTCATGTCCGACATTCGTGACGAGCTTTGCAGATTCGTCCGCCTCTTCCAACATCGGCAAGGAGTTCTGTTCGATGTTGTCTTGGAGCGGCTTGAGCGTTTCGGAGACGCCCTGATCCCCGGCCTCATCGAATGCCTCAAGGACGATCACCCGGATGTGCGGTATCTCGCTGTCCAATTGCTTGCTGCTGCACGGCCTCGATCCGATGTGGCGGTGCCAGACCTGATCGAAAGATTGTCCGATGAGGACTGGACTGTGGTGACTTCGGTAATGTTCCACATCGGCGATTTTGGGCCAATGGCCGCTGGAGCGATTCCCCATGTGGAGCCTTGGCTCGGTTCGCCCAACAACTATCTGCAAGTTTTGGCAGCGACGACCATCGTGAAGCTCGACCCGAGTCGCACTGAACTACTTCCCAAGATCTGGGATGCCACGACCGGCGATCATCCGGTCGCTAGAGACACGGCACGAGAATTCTTTGACGAGCCGTGAGCTTCCCGCAGGCGAACCAATTAGCGAGTCAAAGTGTCAGCCTCGTACATTTGGGTATGTACCAAGACGAGTGTCTTGTCACAGACAAGCTCACCCACTCAAGAACAGGAGGTGTCCCATGCAGACCCACGACATCCAAGAACAGGCATCCTTTCGAGCCCATGAGCAAACGGCGGAAGGGCTTCCCATCTGAGAAGCACGTCAAGCGGGGCGTGAGGATCGTTCACGGCGACAAGCTGCTCGAAGAGAAGCTGGGCCGGAACGATCTCTGCCCCTGCGGTTCAGGCAAGCGATTCAAAACGTGCTGCCTCGAAGGGGGCCGGTTTTGACGGCGTGAACCGGGACAACTTTTTTCAGAGAGTGACCAGACCAGCCCATCGAACCGTTCTTGGTTCGGTGGGCTTTGTGCATAATCGTGGCACTCTCATCTTTGCTTTGGACCATCGCTGTGCTCCTGACCATCTCCACCACCCACGAACCTGCCACCGATCTGGGCTTCCTCCTGCACAAGCATCCGGAACGGTGTCAGAGCTTCGAGTTGAGCTTTGGGCAAGCCCACGTCTTTTATCCCGAAGTCTCGGAAGAACGCACCTCGGCGGCTTTGCTGCTGGACGTGGACCCGGTGGGCATGGTCCGAGGCAAGAGTCGGGAACAGAGTTTCCTCTTGGGGCAATACGTGAACGACCGGCCCTATGTGGCGTCGTCATTCCTGAGCGTTGCCATCTCTCACGTCTTCGGATCGGCCATGTCCGGTCGTTGCAAGGATCGAGCGGAGTTGGTCACGTCGCCCATTCCACTAACGGCCCGCATCGACGTGCTGCCCGTTCGTGGCGGTGAAGGACTCGTGCAACGGATCTTCGAGCCACTGGGCTACACCGTCGAAGCGACACGGCACCCACTCGACGAAAAGTTTCCCGAGTGGGGTGAGAGCCCGTATTTCTCAGTGACGATTGCGGCCACAACAACCTTGTCGGAACTGCTGACACATCTCTACGTGCTGGTTCCGGTGTTCGACAACCAGAAGCACTATTTCGTCGGCGATGACGAACTGGAGAAGCTGCTGGAGAAAGGGGCCGGTTGGCTGGCGTCTCACCCTGAGAAGGAACTGATCACTCGTCGTTACCTGCGACACCGGTCCAATCTGTACCGGGAGGCCCTTGCCCGGCTGATCGAGGAAGAGCAAACCGACGATGGGGACGAAGAGCCAACGGGCTTGGGACCGGAAGAGTCGTTGGAGCAGACTGTCAGCCTGAACGAACAACGACACGGTACTGTGCTGGCCGCATTGCGTGGAAGCGGTGCTCGCAGCGTGTTGGACCTTGGTTGCGGCGAAGGCAAACTGCTCCGTGACATTCTCGCCGACCGGCAGTTTGAGCGGATCGTCGGCATGGATGTTTCGATCCGGTCGCTGGAGATCGCCCACCGTCGGCTCAATCTCGACCGGATTCCTGATCGTCAGGCCGAGCGGATCAAGCTGATTCATGGCTCGCTGATCTATCGAGACCAGCGTTTGGCGAACTTTGATGCGGCGGCGGTTGTCGAAGTAATCGAACACCTCGATCCGCCGAGGTTGTCAGCGTTCGAGCGAGTGGTGTTCGAGTTCGCCCGACCCAAGACCGTCGTGCTGACGACGCCCAACTGCGAATACAACGTGAAATGGGAATCGCTCCCTGCCGGGAGCTTCCGCCACGCCGATCATCGCTTCGAGTGGACCCGGCAAGAGTTTCAGGACTGGGCCAATCGTGTAGCAGATCAGCATGGATACGTCGTGCGGTTCGTTCCGGTCGGCCCGGTGGATGAACTCGTTGGCTCGCCGACGCAAATGGGAGTGTTTGAGCGTGACTGAACGAGTTCATCAAAACCCAAATCTGATCTTCTCCGAAGGGACGCAGGTCGTATCTCTGCGGGAGATCGTCGGCCAAAACGGACGGACGGTGCACCCACGAGGAGCGGTGGGCGTGATCGTCCGCTCGCCGGGAGACCTCGATCATTCTTATCGGGTCCGCTTCCCGGATGGCGTGGAAGAGGCCCTACGGCGAGATGACTTGGTGATGTTGGCCCATTTCAAGGAAGGTGAGATCGGTGACGTACAGATCTCTGCCGCTCGGAGCAATCTCTACGACCGAGTGATCCTTCGCTGCGTGATCGGCTCTCGGGCTTACGGCCTCGACGATCACCAGTCCGACACGGACTACCGGGGCATCTTCCTGCCGCCAGCAGAGTTGCATTGGTCATTGTACGGCGTGCCAGAGCAGGTCGAATGTTATGAGACTCAGGAGCATTACTGGGAGTTGCAGCGATTTCTGGTTTTGGCTCTCAAGGCGAATCCGAACGTGCTGGAATGTCTCTACACGCCGCTCGTGGAGAAGACGACTCCGCTGGCGGATGAACTGCTGCAAATGCGGTCGGTGTTTCTGTCACGGTTGGTCTACCAGACCTACAACGGCTACGTGATGTCGCAGTTCAAGAAGATGCAGTCCGATCTCCGCAATCAGGGGGAGGTGAAATGGAAACACGTCATGCACCTGATCCGACTGCTGATTTCGGGAATCAGCGTCCTGCAACACGGCTTCGTACCGGTGCGAGTCGATGAACATCGAGACCAACTGCTGGCGATCAAGCGTGGCGAGGTGCCTTGGGGTGAGACCGAGAAGTGGCGATTGAGTCTGCACACAGAATTCGACCGGGCTTTATCAGAATCCAAGCTGCCTGAACGCCCCAACTACGAAAAAGCGAATGCTCTGCTGGTGAAGGCCCGGCGAGCGGCATTGTCGGAGGAACTGCCATGAACATCGACGCCAGACTTCACAAGCAAGTGAAGGCCCATCCGTACCCACTGTTGTTTGCCACGATCAGTGGGGCACACCTCTACGGCTTTCCTTCGCCCGATTCTGACTTCGATCTGCGAGGCGTGCATCTGTTGCCCCTTGAGGACGTTGTCGGACTGTCAGACGGTCAGGAGACGGTCGAGAAGTCCGGCATTCACGATGGTCTGGAAATTGATCTCGTGACGCATGACGCCAAGAAGTTCTTTGGCCTGATGCTCAAGAAGAACGGCTATGTGCTGGAGCAATTGCTGTCGCCGCTGATTGTCCTCACGATGCCGGAGCACGAAGAATTGAAGACCATCGCCGCCGACTGCATCACCAAGCACCACGCTCATCATTATTTCGGTTTTGCCGAGACGCAGTGGAAGCTGTTCCAGAAGGCTGATCCGCCACACGTCAAACCTTTGCTGTACGTGTACCGAGTGCTGCTGACGGGCATTCACCTGATGCGAACTGGAGAAATCGAAGCCAACCTCGTCCGACTGAACGACGATGCCAAGTTGCCTTACATCCCAGACCTAGTCGCTCAGAAGACCGGTGGCCCGGAATTGGGGACATTGGAGGCGGTGGATCTGAGATTCCATGCAGCGGAGTACGAACGCTTGCGAGCCGAGTTGCAGACGGCGTTCGAGCAAAGTCAGTTGCCGGAATTACCGACCGCCGCTGCGGCATTGAATGATCTGCTCGTGAGAGTTCGACTGAAGACGAAAGAGCGATGAATCGTGAGTGCCATGAAGATCTCGATCCCCAAGCTCTCCTTCGTCGTCCTCATCGGCCCCAGTGGGTCGGGGAAGAGTACGTTTGCACGTCGGCACTTTCTGCCCAGCGAAGTGCTCTCCTCCGATTACTGCCGTGGGCTGGTGAGTGACAATGAGAACGATCAAGCGGCGACCAACGACGCCTTCGACGTGCTGCACTACGTTGCGGCCAAGCGGCTGGCACGGGGGCGGCTGACGGTCGTCGATGCGACCAACGTTCAGCCCGAGGCACGAGCACCGTTGGTGGCTCTCGCCCGGAAGTATCACTGTCTGCCGATCGCCATCGTTTTGAATCTTCCCGAAGACCTCTGCCACGAGCGGAATCGGGATCGGCTGGATCGGACATTCGGCCCGCACGTCATCCGCCAGCAGAAGTCGCAACTGCGGCGAGCATTCAAAGTGCTGAAACGGGAAGGCTTCCGGCACATCATCGTGTTGGAAAGCGTCGAGGAGGTCGAAGCCGCCGTCGTCGAACGTGTCCCGTTGTGGAATGACCGCAGCCACGAGCATGGTCCCTTCGACATCATCGGCGACGTGCATGGTTGTGCCGATGAGTTGGAAGAACTCCTTGATCGGTTGGGCTATGAAAGAAGGGGGAGGGTGGAAGGCGGAAGGAGGACGGACGGTGAAACGGATGCTGCTCATCCTTCCACCCTCTGCCTTCCACCTTCCGCCTTGTGGAGCGATCTCGCCTACGCCCATCCCGAGGGCCGTAAGGCGGTCTTCGTCGGTGATCTCGTGGATCGAGGACCACGTGTGCTCGACACGCTGAGCATCGTGCGGAACATGATTCAGTCCGGGTCGGCCCTTTGCGTTCCCGGCAACCACGACATGAAGCTGTTCAAAAAGCTGAGTGGGCGAGATGTCCAGATCACGCATGGCCTGGCCCAAACGCTCGCCGAAATCGGCGCCTTGCCCGATGAGATGCGTGGTCCGTTTTGTAAATCATTGGCGGACTTCCTTGATGGACTCGTCAGCCATTTTGTGTTGGACGATGGCAAGCTGGTTGTGGCCCATGCGGGTATGAAGGAAGAGATGCAGGGGCGAGGCTCCGGCAAGGTCCGGGACTTCGCCTTGTATGGGGAAACGACCGGCGAGACCGATGAGTTCGGATTGCCCGTGCGATGCAACTGGGCGGCGGAGTACCGGGGCTCGGCGATGGTCGTCTACGGTCACACTCCCATCCCGGAACCCGAGTGGCTCAATCGGACGGTCAACGTCGACACCGGTTGCGTCTTCGGCGGAAAGCTCACGGCACTGAGGTATCCCGAGAAGGAGTTCGTCTCGGTTCCCGCCCAGCAGACCTATTGCGAACCGGCCCGTCCGTTCCTGCCCGTGGAGCAGCAGGCTCCAGTCCTCTCCGCGCAACAGCTTCATGACGATT
This sequence comes from Planctomycetota bacterium, assembly GCA_038040225.1. Lineage (GTDB taxonomy): Bacteria > Planctomycetota > Planctomycetia > Planctomycetales > Planctomycetaceae > Schlesneria. Next base: position 19,740 of record JBBPIS010000037.1, on the reverse strand, counting down.
TGCTGGATGCGGAGGACGTGATCGGCAAGCGAATCGTCTCGACCCGCCTGAACCACAACGTCACGATTCGGGAGGAGAACGCCACGGCGGCTTTGGAAGTGATGAGTCGTTTCGCCGCCAACCCGAAGTGGCTGATCTACCTCCCTCCCACGATGTCGCCCAGTGAAACGACCAGGCAAACGGGATTGCTGGAACATCCCGCTGAAGCCTTTGCCTACTTCCGTAACCAGGGCATCCCCCAAGTCATCTGCGAAGAAAAGCACATGGGATCTCGGGCCGTCGTCGTCGTCTGTCGAGATGAGGCCGCCGCTCGTGAGCGTTTTGGAGTGGTGGAGGATGAGTTCGGCATCGTCTACACCCGGACTGGTCGGCGGTTCTTCAATGACACGGACCTCGAACGGCGGTTCCTCGAACGACTCCGAGCTTCGCTCACGGCGTCAGGCTTTTGGGAAGAGAACAACACGACGTGGGCTTGTCTCGATTGCGAACTGATGCCGTGGTCAGCCAAGGCACAGGAACTGTTGCGATCTCAGTATGCCGCAGTCGGTGCCGCAGGAAATGCGTCATTGCCTGTCGTGGTGTCCGCCCTCGAACAGACTGCCGGTCGGCTGAATGGTGACGCTGCCGAAATGATCGACGGCCTGCTCACCAAGTATCGAGACATCGGCAACAACGTCGGCAAGTTCGTGTCGGCCTATCGTCAATACTGCTGGCCGGTGGAATCACTGGACGATCTCCGGCTCGCACCGTTTCATCTGTTGGCAACAGAGGGGCAGGTCCACACGCACCAAAATCACCTCTGGCACATGGAACGACTGGCGAAGATCTGCCAGCACGACCCCAAGTTCCTCTTGGCGACACAGTTCCAAGTGGTGGACGTGACCAACCCGGACAGCGAGCAGGCAGGTGTCGATTGGTGGGAGAGCCTCACCGCTCGTGGCGGCGAAGGAATGGTCATCAAGCCGCTGGACTTCATCATGCGGGGCAAGAAAGGACTGGTGCAACCCGCCGTGAAATGTCGGGGCCGAGAATACCTGCGGATCATCTACGGCCCCGATTACACCGCCGACGAACATCTGTCTCGACTGCGGAGCCGTGGGCTGGGAGCCAAGCGGTCGTTGGCCTTGCGTGAGTTTGCCCTTGGCATCGAAGGGCTGGAACGCTTCGTGCGGCACGAACCATTGCGACGAGTCCATGAGTGCGTCTTTGGCGTGCTGGCGTTGGAGAGTGAGCCAGTAGACCCGAGGTTGTGAGCAGGCTGACTGGCCCAAGTCATTGACGGCATTGCTGGTTACGAATCCAATGAACAAACTCGCCACGATGATGTAGCAACATTGAAAAGCATGACAGACGCCTTGAAGGCTGCGAGCAAAAGAACTGTTCATTGATCGAGGGCAATTGCTGTCTCACCTTCTCGTGTCGGGTCACGTCACCGTGCAAACCAAGAACGACCAGTAGATCGAGATCAAAGTCCCAAATCGAATGGCAAAGCGAAGATCCTCTACCGAACGCATTCGCTGCCCGTGGTCACAGGGGGACCAATACGTCGAGTACCACGATGCCGAATGGGGCGTGCCGGTTCACGACGACCGGTTGCTCTTCGAGTTTCTGATTCTCGAAGGGGCACAGGCGGGCCTCAGTTGGGCCACGATCCTGAAGAAGCGGGAGAACTATCGGGAAGCGTTCGACCACTTCGACCCGGCTGTTGTCTCCAAGTACAGCAAGGAGAAACAGGCGAGCCTGATGGCGAATGCGGGGATCGTCCGCAACCGGCTCAAGATCGAGTCCACCATCGACAATGCCAAATCATTCCTCGTTGTGCAGCAAGAGTTCGGCAGTTTCGATGAGTTCATCTGGGGCTTCGTCGATGGGCATCCCAAGCAGAACGCATGGAGGTCAATCAAGGACGTTCCAGCCCACACGCCTGAGTCGGATGCTATGAGCAAGGAGTTGAAGCGGCGAGGCTTTCGGTTCGTCGGCAGTACGATTTGTTACGCCTTCATGCAGGCCGTCGGCATGGTGAACGACCATCTGGTCGAATGTTTCCGACATGCCGAGCTAAAGCCACGGATGCTCGTCCCAAAAATGTCTGAATGGTTCGTTTACATTCTGCGGTGTGCGAACGATACGCTGTACACCGGAATCACCAATGACGTGTCTCGCCGAGTGGAGCAGCACAACGCAGGAACGGCATCACGGTACACCCGCAGCCGCCTTCCGGTTGAATTGGTTTACAAGGAATCGCAAGCAACTCGGAGTCTGGCACTGAAACGAGAATTGGCAATCAAGGCCCTATCACGTCAGCGAAAAGAGTCGCTGATTCAAGTGGTTCATGAAGGGCACTGAAAGCCCCGTCCGTGCGATTGCTCTTGGCTCTCTACTGCGTTGTCGGGCCGACGCCTAGGCTAAGCGGGCCTGACGTTCTCGGCACACGGGCCTTTCTGACCCATGCCTTCCGTGTACGTCACCTTCTGACCTTCACGCAGGTCATTGAAACTCACGCCTTGGACGGCAGACGAGTGGAAAAACAGGTCTTTGTCAGTTGCTGTCTTGATGAACCCGAATCCCTTGTCCATCACTTTTTTGATCGTGCCTTCGGCCATGTCCGCATTTCCCTAAATGACTGCTTGGAAGAGATGCTGATCGGCACACAATGCCGACTCGCTCCCCTCTGGTTGATTGAAGGGACTGTACCAAGTCCACGTACCAAGGTGGGAAATTAGGATACCGAACGTTGTGTCCTCGGATAAATCTGGATTGCTCGAATCACCCTCGGTAATTCCCCAGATCATGGCAAACTACGCATCTGTTGAAGGTGTCGAGCGATGGCCCTCTTGAGGATGAAAGAAATCATCCATAGAAGTGGCCATGATAATGCGGACTTGGCGTGCATCTGGAAACAGCGAGTGACTTTGGTTTCGTTGCCGACACGCTCAAACTCCCACGTTTCCTCAATCCGGGTTGCCAAACGGGAAAGCGGTGCAGAGAAGTCCTTCATGTGCAGTTGAAGCAGGGAGTCGGGTTTCCACTCGACAATCTCCTCAACATGCTTTGAGCCGTCCGTGTTGGTGACTCGGATTCGAGAGCCAACGATGTCCGGTGTGCGGACCTCAAACTCCGCAACCTTGATTCCCGGTAGCGGGCCGAACCCCTTGAAGTCGAGCCATTTGGTTACGTCGAGAATCTGCCGGGAAATGTCTTCAGGAGAGAGGTCCAAGGTTTTTTCGCACGAAAACGTGATCGGCTTCATTTGGTCTCCTCGACCAACGTCTCCCCGACCTCACGGGCCTTTTCGATCTCCTCCACCAAGGCAGTCACCGGCGTCGGTTTGGCCATGTCCTTGACCTCCTGATCCGCAGCAGGTGCCTGTAGTTTTAAGTGCTGGCAGATCAAGTGAAGCATCTGCATGTTCTTGGTGATCTCCTGCTCGGCCAGAAGGCAAACTTGCAGGTTCAAGTGACCCCAATGCTCTTGTCGCTTGGACTGGAGGTTCTGATTCATCAGGACGAACGTCGTCAGAAAGATAAACTCGATCCCGACAACCAAGCCGAGGAAAGGGAACGGATAAGGGTCGAACGCCGGGACGTTGTGCAGCACCTGCACGTTCAGCACGATCCAGACGGCGATGAATACGACATGGGCTGCGATGAACCACAGGCTTCCGAAGAACTGGGTGATCCAATCCCCGATCTTCTCGACACGGGAGCGGCGTCCGTGCAGTTGTTGCTCGACTAAGGCAATGGCGTCTATGTTCTTCTTCGCAGTCGTAGACAGCGGGGGTGATGACATGACTGTGAACTCCAGCCGGACGACTACTGCATGAAGAAACCACCAAGAACACTGATGCTCAGGGTAGCTTTTTTGATCGTCCCGAAAAGTGATGCACTTGTCATTCCCGCCGACCCTTCGGTTCGGCCTCACCTCCCTCAAAGCTCCGGCAACTTGATCTCGATCCCATACCTCGGGGTGACTGCCAGCAGTTTCTCGATCTCTTCCTTCCTAGGAGCCTGTCTTGGTAATCCGCAGTGTGGGCTGCCATAGGTTGCCCTGGAGTTTGCGAGGTCAGCGAGCCGTGTGATTTGTTGGGCAGGGAGGTTCGGTGTCAGCGAGAAAACGTATCGGGCTTGGCGTCCAGATCAGGCGTGGTTGTTGCCACCTTCGCCACAGGATTGGTTGCCGGAAGGGCATCTGATCTACTTTTTGATGGATGCCGTGCGAGAGCTCGACATCGGGGTGATCACCGCCCTTCGGTTCCGTAGACGTTTTCTTGCCGAACGCCGCGTCTCTGAAAACCTTATGCACGCAAAGGATATGCGTCTTTGCAGCCATTCGCAATCGCTCGCAAGTCAGCGCAAACATTGGCGGTATTGAGCGGTATTCCGGTAGTAATCCGGTAAAGACTGAGGTGAGGCCAAGGCCCCATAGGGCGACCATTCACACGTCCAGAGGAGCCCTTCCCGGTCGCCAGGAACTCGCTCCCAAACCGGCGTTTTTCCCAGTACATAGCGGGGTTCAACGAATGTGAAGTCCCTTCCAGAATGCGAAATCACACAATACGCCGATGTTCAAACTTTTCCACCCCCTGCTGAACCTGATTGCATCCGCGACGGATCGTGAACTCGCGAAGTATGTCCAGTTCCTCGAGGAGGAGAACAAGATCATCCGTAGCTAATTGGGTACTGAGGTTCACCCGAACGTGCCGTGGCCGCGCCCATCTCCGGGCAGCCGCCGAAGGACTTATTTCAACGGGCTGCTAATGGTAGAACAGCCGACTACGCAGCATTCGCCTTGAACATCAATTGAAGCCATCCTCCGCTGGCTGACACGTCAACTCCGACTCTATTGGGGAACCGATGACAACAGCATTTTTTCGCGACCGGCGCGGCCATTGGCGCCGAAGGTGCGTCGGTGCGATTGTCTTACTGTGTTTGACGGGTTGCAGTGCCAGTGATCCGCCGCGCGTTTCTCCCCCCGATGGCAAAGTTCGACAGCTGGAACCAGGACTGCTACGGCTGCTGGCACACCACGATCCGCAGTACGATCCAGACCGGGGGATGTTGCGGGTGGAGTTTCGCAGCCTTGGCTATCACAGTCGGATGGCGGCCGGGACGCCGGTGCATCCGACGCGCGAATCATTGATTTATGCGCTCGCACTGTTGCAGCGGGATGCTGGCGGCGATCGACAGCGGGCCATCGCCATTGTTCAGGCAGTACTCGCACTCCAGGATCGTGCAGCGGAGAGCGCAACGTGCGGAGTCTGGCCTTGGCTGGCGGAGGAACCGCTGACCGAGATGGATCCCCCCGATTTGAATTGGGCTGATTTCTGCGGCGCCTCGTTGGTGCAAATGTTGATTGAGCATGCCGGTCAGTTACCAGTCGATGTGCAGTCAGAGATGCGCGCCAGTGTTCGACTGGCGGCCGAGGCGATTCGCCGACGTAATGTGGGATCCGGCTATACTAACATTGCAGTGCTGGGGGGTGGCGTTTGCGCCGCGTCGGGCGAGTTGCTCAATGATTCCGGGCTGCTCGACTATGGCCGACAACGACTGGCAGGCGTGGTTGACCATGCAGCGCATCATGGCAGTTTCACGGAATACAACAGCCCGTCGTATCTGAAAGTCGTAATTGGAGAGTGTGAACGAACGCTGCAAATGGTACGCGACGAGGCGACGTTGCGGTCGGCTGAATCGCTGCGACGCACGGCCTGGCAAATTGTCGCCGAGAGTTTTCATCCCCCCACCCAACAGTGGGCCGGACCTCACGCGCGAACCTCGCGTGATCGATTGCGACGCAGCACCGTCGACTTTCTCGTCCGCCGAGTGGGCATTGAGATCGCAGCCCATCCGGCGATGGAGGTGGACGAGGTGCATGGCTACGAAGTGGTCCAGCCGCTGTCCTGTCCGCAAGAATTAGTGTCGTTCTTTAGTCCCGTGGCCGTCACCGACACTGACGCAGAGCCGCGCGTACTGCGGCGCGTTTTTGAACGCGGAAAGACCGATGCAACCAATGTGGCCGGCACGACGTGGCTTGGTCCGGTGGCCTGCCTGGGGAGTGTGACCCGAAGTTCACTATGGACGCAGCGCAAGCCGGTGATCGGTTACTGGCGGACGCCACAAGATCCGGCGGTGGTGTTCCGACTGCGATTTCTGCATGACGGGCGAGACTTTGCCTCGATGGGGCTCTTCACCGGGCAACAAGACCGACGGATCTTATCCGTCTTGAGCCCGCTCACTGGGAAAGGAGATTGGCACCTGCGGCTCGATCGGCCTCCGGGGGGGCAGTTTGTGGCCCGCGACTTCCGGCTGAGATTTGAACTTAGTGGAACTGGCGTACAAAGTGAACAACTCAGCGAGGGGCGATATGCGCTCACAGCTGGCGACTATCGCATGGTGATCCATCCGACGCCTAGCCAGTTCGCCGACACGGTGGTTGCCTGGGAGTTGGGCCAAGAGGGAGACGAGCAGTTTCTGGATGGCATCTGTTATCGTGGTGCCCCGAAGTCCTTCCAATGGGATTCCGTGGTGATGCAGTTGGCTGTCGGCCTGGAACTCTTGAAGTCGGCTGAGCAGCCCAGCGCCGCAAAGCCCCATTGGCAGGCGACGGCGGACGGTAAACTCGCAGCGGTTTGGAACCTTCCTGACCTTGGTACCAATTTGCTCGTGCGTCCAGGGGACATACCCTGAGCTGCACGAGTGAACGAGAAACGAAGGCCCTTGCGTTCGTCCTGCTTCGGCCTCCGGCGCAAACCCGCCGACTCGCCGCAGTGCAGTCGAAGGTTTGTCAGCGAGATTTGGAATCCATGCTGAACACAAACGAACATCGGATTCTGGCACAAATCCGGCACGCCGTTGCAGACAAGATCTCAACTCTCTGGATAGCTGAGCGGCACAACGTCGTCACGGGCCGCGATGATCTGTTACGACTGGCGACCGGGAAACAAAGTTCACGAAGGAATTCGTGGCGGACCTCAAGAAGAAGGGAAACATCGCCAACGCCCTGCCGGTGGCTTCGCCGAATTTGAATGGACGCGTGGAGCGTTTCATTCAAACGATCAAGTACGAGTGTCTTTTCAAATTCATCCTATTTGGACAGCGTCATCTGGATCACATCGTGGTGCAGTGGGTCGATTACTACAACAAGACCCGATCACACATGGAGCGCGGGCACCTGCCACCAATCCGTGAGGTTTCTGAAGTAGTGCCGAAGCTCGAACGTGACCAGATCATCGTGCGGTCCTACGTCGGCGGTCTGGTGAGATCGTTTGAGCGGAGTGCGGCCTGACAGTGGGAATGAAACCAAATAGTCACCGACTCGAACCATGGCAGCAGCTCACCTGGGATGAACTGTGTCCGCTCCGAGGACGAATGCTGATCGCTCTTGGGAGGGGAGTGGAAGTGGAATCGCCCTCACTCGGTGACGACCTTCCACTTTCCCCAGAGCGCGGGGGTGAGTTCGGCTTCGCTGGGGATATCGGCTGTGATGGCGGTTGCCTTGTTGTTCCAATAGATGCGTTGAGTGGTTTGGCCATTGGCCCCTCGGAGCACGCCCAGATCGGCGCGGTAGATTTTGCCGGGCTTGGGCTGCCAGTGCAGCGCGGCCAGCGGAATGCCGATCTCGAAGTTGCCGGCATTGTCGGTGGCGAAGGTGACGTGCTGACTCACGTCTTCGACGACATCAATGGGAATGCTGCGCCAGGGACTGCTGAAAGCGACGGGCTCTTTGGTACCGGGGACCTTGACGCGATAGAGCAACGCGCGGGTCTGGTCTTTGACCCGTGTGATGAGCAGTCGTTGGTCACCCGCCACGGAGGTGGTACGGCCCGGAGGGGCATCAGCATCCGTGGCGAGCATCAGATCGAGGCAGCCGCCGTGTTTGAAGAGCGCGTTTGGCGTTTCACCACTGTTGGTCAGCAGGTTCTTCTCGGCGGTGCGCCAGACGGCAAACAGATGTGTGTTGGTCAAGGCAACGGAGGCGCTGACTTCATACGGACGTGAGTCGCTGTTTCGTCGAGCGGTCATCGAATCGGGTGAGTTCTACCTCGTCGCGACCAACCTGAACGGAGTCGATGCGCTGCGCGTGACGCTCATCAACCCCCTGACCACGGCCGAGCATTTCGATCAATTGCTGGAGACGCTGCGCCGACGGGGTTGCGAGCTTCTCGCTGGTCAATGACACTCATCGCTCGACCCCGGCTTTGCCCAGCACATTAATCGCGAAGCACGTGTTGACCTTTCGGAAATGCGTGTCATGATGTCCTGCGGTTCGCTTATTCAACCGTTGGACGACAGAACACACAAACCCAATTCACCGGCAAGAATCAATCCAATTTTCATCTGACGATTCCACGACGCCAACCGATGGTCGGTTGAAACAAATCTTTATGGCGACATCGAACGGACAAGTCATGATTAAAAAACGCATGCCCGTTTTCGTTCTTTCGATTCTTGGCTTTGTCTCGGCTGCCATCGCTGATGTGACAGACATCACCTACACGCCGACATCACCGATCATGGGCCAAATCGTCACATACACTGCCGTCAACGACGGCACCAAACCAGTGACATCGTACAAGTGGGAGTACAAGTACACGTCCGGGACTTGCCCGGGTACATGGGAGCTCGCACCAGGGAACACCAACACTGTCGCATTTTATGAGGCCAGGCCAGGAACTTGGCAAGTTCGCCTTACGGCCACATATGGGCCCGGCACAGGAATGCCACCAACGCCACCTCCTACTCCCGCAGTCATTACCAAAGATGTGACGATTGCGCCAGCAACAGGATTCGCAATTGTTGGCGGTTTGGATGTTACGACCGCTCGCACCAGTAGCATTGTCGTAAAATTCCGGGTAAAGGCTGGCACAAACGATTGTGGGCAGTTTTTATCCATGCGTTGCATCGCGCAAGAAATCCTCACTGACTACGTAACCCTTAACCCTCCATTCTCCGGAACCGCTCCAGATGATGTTGACTGGTGGCCAGACACGGCGCAGCCAACGTTTAAACTCGTGGGAAATGAGATTCATGACACCAAAGCGTTCAGCTTCAGCGATGCAGATTGGAATGCAATCCCAGCCGGTGCAACATTTCTTAGTAGTGTTCAGGCCTTGCGTTTGAAGTACGTTGATCCATGCGGAACAACGAAATACATTAGCCTTGGATCTATTCGAATCTACTGGGAAAAGGTCGGTGCGAACAACTGGCGACTCTACATCATCCCATAATCATTATGCCATCATCGTCTTAGTTTCCATTTCCTCGATCGAAGGATCGTTTCACTGTTGATGCAAAGTTGTCAGCAACCAGACCGTTTGAGACTTCACTTCGGAGATCAAAAGATGAAATCCACGCACGTTCAAATTTGCATGTTGGCAGTCCTTGTTATCCTTGGGCTCGTGGGAACCGTGGTCTCACAGCCGGCCCCCCGAGTTCCTCAGGCTGTTTCGAAACACGACGCAGGGTCTGTATTGCCACGAGCGCGTCCTCTGCCAGCAATTGGCAGTCTTGGGCGTGTGAAAATGGCCAATCCTCAGAATCCACAACAGCAAGCGATTGCCAAGCTATTACGAGTTCAGGCCATTCCTGAGAGCCGTGTGAATGTTTTCAAGACGGTTATCGAGCGCAACGAACTTCGTTTTTTGGGCTGGCACCAAGGAATTGTCGATATCAATCGTCTCGATGGCGTCGATCACACAACGGTTCTGGTTCATGCAATCGTTACGCTAAAGGACGGGCACCCAGTTCGCCTTTTGGGTGCGACGAAAGAAGTATACGCTATGAAGAACGATAAATTGGTCCTTGTGCGGACACAAACTGTGGGATCTGCAACGGCGATGATCGTTGAATGAAGTCGCTCTAAAAAGGCACGGGTCGATGCTGTGGCGGAGTGCCCGGGTGCCACGGTCACGGAGTCTTCGACGTGGCCGTGCCAAGGGGATGCGAGCCGACATTGGTGAAGTTCGGAACTGAAGAGCACGGCCACCCCGAAGACGGTGTGACCGTGGCACCCCAATCTGAATCGCTGGCTGGCCCCTGTTGCCGCTTCGGTAACCGGGGTGGCGACATCTGAAGAAGGCTTGATTGTCTGTTGTGACTGACTGAAACCTCGTGGGCTGATGGCACAGCAGGTTGCCGAAGGTGGCAACCTGTGTCAGCCAACGATGGGGATTCGTCGGATTGCGGTTTTTCTGCCAGAAACTGCCATTGTTTCCTCTTGGCGCAGAATTGTTTTGATTTTGTCTGCGATTGTTGTCATAACAAACGCATCCCAAGTCATCGCAAACGCAGACAAAGTCATCGAAAACACATCCAAAGTTATCGCAAACGTAGACAATGTCATCGCAAATGCATCACAAGTCATCGCAAACGCAGACAAAGTGACCTCAAACGCAAAAAAGTGAGATCAAACGAGTTCTGAACGACACTCAGCACGTTCCGAATCTCAGATCCGACTCTTCAACACCCCTCGGGAGACAACGTCATGCCCCTCACCGACATTGGATCGTATGTACCGATGATGCAAGAGATTTCGCTGCATTGGGCGGATGTCGATGCCGAATTGGGTGGGACTCCGGCGACGGCTCTCAAGTTGGAAGGGAACTTTGGCAGGATCGAATTTGGGGCTGCGACGACTGAGTTGGATGCCCTCAATATCTCGATTGAGGACTTGGAAAATGTGTGGGAGATCGCGGTCGGAGAACGCGACAACACGAAGGGGACGCTGCGGCAAAAACTCAGTCAGTTTCGGGCGATGCTGCGGGCGGTGCTGCCCAAATCGAAGTATGCGCTGGCCGCTCCCACCCTGCCGAATTTCGGAGCCGATGAGTCGAAGTTCCTGGGGCCGTTTGATGACGCCGCCAGCCTCTGGCTGCGGATCAACGCGGATACCACGATACCGGGGTTCACGCCTCCACTGGTCATCGGCGGTTTGACGCAGGCTCTGTTCGCCACGGCCGTCGCCGGGATGCGGACGGCCTACGGACAGGTTCGTCAGGCAGACAATGACTTGAATCTCGGCCGCAAGGAACGCCAGGGACTGCTCAATCCCGCCAAGGAACGGATGATTCAGTACGGCTCGGCGGTCGAAGGGCTGTTCGGTCCCGATCACCCGCTGACTCAATCGCTGCCGAGGCTCTTCGAGGCACCGGGCAGCACGCCCGAGCCTATGCAACTGACCGGGGTTTGGAATCCCGTCACCGGGATGGCCGAATTCAGTTGGACCGGCCCGTCAAACCCGAACCTGGACCACTTCCAGATGCGGGTGTCGATCGGCTCGACCTATGACGCGGCGACGGCGACCGTGGTCGGCAACATCCCGGCGGGGTCGACCACCTTTGGCACCACCGAGCGCCTCGAAAACCCCGGCGACGAGGCCTCGTTCAAGCTGTTCGTGATCCTCACCACCGGCAACGAAGCGGGCAGCAACACCGTCACGATCACGCGACCGTAGGTGAATCCCCTGACCGAGTGAAACCGTGAACTGGCGGCTGAGTGGCCGGGTCGGGAGGCGATACAACCACGGAGCCACCTTGTCCTCGGGAACATCCGCCGTCTGCTTCACCGCAGCCAGCGCGACTTCTTGATAAACCTCATCGACCGCCGCGACATCTCCCGACCGAGCGGCAATGACCGTCCGCAGCCAGCGGGCGTGAGTGGCCAGCCGAGCCGACCATGCCTGTCCGTCCCTGCCCGTCGGTGTTCGACGTCCGTTCGTCATGACGCCAGAATAGTTGCCGCTGGCCGGGAAATCTTGCTCGGAATTTCCCGCGACACCCGCCATCATGCCGCCGGACTCTGTGCTGCCAACAGAAAGCATCTGCGCGCCCCGCGAAGATGCTGAACAGAAGACCACGAAGGAAACGAAGGGGTGTCATTGGCCGCCTCCATCGCCAGCCATCGTCGGTGCGCCACGATCGATGTTGCCTGGCTTCGTTCTCTTTGTTCTCTTCTGTTCAAATTCGTAGTGATCGAATCCCGCGCTGAACCCTCCGTTTCGTACTGGTACCCATTTGATGCCTTCCCGCCTCGGTTATCCCAATCTCGGACTCGGTGTCGGTCTGCGAACCGTTCACTTCGAGCACATCCTGCGCGAACAACCGGCCGTCGATTGGTTCGAGATCATCTCCGAGAACTTCATGGATTCGCGAGGCCGTCCGCGCCATGTTCTCGATCAGATTGCCGAGCGGTATCCAATCGTGATGCACGGCGTCTCGCTGTCGATCGGCAGCACCGAGCCGCTCGATTTCGAGTACCTTCGCAAACTGAAGGCTCTCGCGGCGGCCACGCGCGCCGTGTGGGTGTCCGATCACATTTGCTGGACGGGCGTTGCTGGCGTCAACACGCATGACCTGTTGCCGCTCCCCTACAACGAACCGACACTGAAGCACGTCGCCGAACGGGTCCGCATCGTGCAGGACGTGCTCGAACGGCCGCTGGTCCTCGAAAACCCGAGCAGCTACGTCACGTTCGCCGCTTCGACGATGAGCGAATGGGAATTCGTCGCCCGACTCGCCGACGAGACCGACTGCGGGTTGTTGCTCGACGTGAATAACGTCTTCGTATCGGCGTTCAATCACGACTTCGATCCGGTCGATTTTCTGAAGGGCCTGCCGCACGAACGAGTCGTCCAGATGCACCTCGCCGGCCACACCGACTGCGGCACACACCGCATCGACACGCACGACGGCCCGGTCATCGACCCGGTTTGGGAACTCTACCGCCTCGCCCACGAACTGACGGGCGGCGCGTCCACGCTCCTCGAATGGGACGCCAAGATTCCCGAATTCCCCGTCGTCCACGCCGAGGTGCTGCGTGCGAAGCGGTTCCTCGGTGAGACGTCTTCTCCGTTCCCCTCGCCCCCGTCTTCGGGGGAGAGGGTGAGGGGTTCTTCTTCAAGCGATCAACCGGCACCAAGCCTCGCGCTTTCTGAAGGTCCTCTGAGAATCAGCCCACTGAGCGACAGCTCGCCCCTCACCCTAGCCCTCTCCCCGCTGAGCCGGGGCGAGGGGACAAGACCATCAAACAGAGTCGACACCTCGCCGCATCCCATCCACTTCGTCACGGCCGAGGTGGAATGATGCCGTCGCGCGAATCACGCAATTCACGTTCGCTGGACCAACTGCAACGCTGGATGCAGTCGGTCATCACGCATCCCGCCGGAATCGAGGCGGGAGCGAGCAGCGATTCCGCACGTATGACGGTTGGCACCGACGTGAATGAATTGGACGACGTCGTCTGCCGCTCGCAGCGTCTCAGCAGCGCCGACCGGTTGCGAATCTACGGCAACGCCTACTTCGCCCGATTGCTGGAATGTCTGCGCGCCGAGTTCCCGGCGATGGTGCAGGCTCTCGGAGAAGAGGCATTTGACGGACTGGCGTTCGGCTACCTGCTGGAGCATCCATCGCAGAGTTACACGCTGTCCCGTTTGGCCACCGAGCTGCCAGGCCATCTCGCGAAGACTCGACCGCCGCGCGAACCCGACGGCGATCAAGACTCACCCGACTTCGCCGACTTTCTGATCGATCTGGCCAGTCTCGAACGGACCTACAGCGAAGTCTTCGATGGCCCCGGTCCCGAGCAGACTCCCCCGCTGAAGCCCTCCGACTTGGAAGGACTCTCGGTCGAGCAGTTCGCCGAATCGCGCCTTGTCCTGCACGGCTGCGTGCGATTGCTGTCGTTGCGGTTCCCGGTTCATGAGTATGCGACTGCGGTACGCCATCGCGAGGAAGCCGACTTCTCCGATGCCCGCCCCACGCACCTGGTGGTCACGCGCCGAGATTACATCGTGCGCCGGTTCGAGGTCTCGCCAATCCAGTTCGCACTGCTGGCCGCTCTGCAACGAGGCTCCTCGGTGGGCGAGGCGTTGCTCGCAATCCAGCCGCGCGACGAAGCCAACCTCTCGCAACTCGCGACCGATCTCCGCCATTGGTTCCTGGAGTGGGCATCGGCTCCGCTGTTCCAGCGGCTCATTTCAGTCCCGTGACTCGGCGTAACTCACCCCAAGCGGGGTGGTGTTACACGACAAAGCCAAGATTTGCATTGCCGATGCGGCACAATCCAATAAGATGTCGCGGATGTGTGCCGTGATTGCTGACGGTTTAGGACGACGTTGATGGCCTGTTCCAGGACTTTGCTCCGAGAGACTCCCCTGCCAATGACTCCCCAACATTCGCGGCCTCTCGTTGCGGCCACCCTCGCCCTTTGTGCGGCCTTGTCCGCGTCGTCGGCTCGGGCGCAACTCAGTGTCAGCCCGACGGCGATTCACTTGGACCGACCCGAGGGTTCGCAGCAGTTGCTGGTCACGGTCCAGGAAGGCGAACTGCGGCGGGATGTCACGCGCGAGGCCAAGTACGAGGTGCGGTCTCCCGCCGTGATCCTGATCGGTGCCGATGGGCTGATTCAACCGCTGGCCGAAGGGAATTCGCAGCTCGTCGTGCGACACGGTGCCGTGGAGATGCAAGTGGCCGTCACCGTGTCAGGCTTGCAACAACCGGTGCCCGTTTCGTTCGTCCACGAAGTCCAACCGATCCTCACCAAGGCTCGGTGCAATTCCGGAGGATGCCACGGCAAAGCGGAGGGCCAGAACGGGTTCAAGCTGAGCCTGCTGGGATTCGACGAGTCGTTCGATCACGACTCGATCGTCAAGGAGGGAAAGGGCCGACGAGTCGTATTGACCGCCCCCGAACGGAGCATCCTCCTGCGAAAGGCCACGGCCGCGGTGCCGCATGGCGGCGGACAGAAGATCGAACAGGGAAGCCCACAGTACCGGCGGCTGCTGCGGTGGATTTCGGCCGGAGCTCCATCGACGGTGCCGGACGAGCGACAAGTGATCGGCATCGAAGTGGAGCCGGCTCAGGTCGTCATCGCGGCGAACGGCTCGCAGCAGTTGCGAGTCACGGCAATTGATGCTGCTGGCAGGCGCCACTGCGCGACGGTCGAGGCCGATTATCTCTCGAACGCCACTCACATCTGCGAGGCGAACTCGCGCGGGCTGTTGCAGGCGAGCGATGTCCCCGGCGAGGCGGCCGTCCTCGTGAGGTATCTCGGTCACGTCGCGGTCTGCCGAGTCGTGATGCCTCGCCCCGGAAGCACGTTCCCCCGACCAGCCGAAGCCAACTTCATCGACAAGCATGTCTGGGACAAATTGACTCGGCTCGGCATTCCACCCAGCGAGTCGATTGACGACGCGACGTTTTTGCGTCGAGTGTCTCTCGACGTGATCGGCACGCTGCCGACAGCGGCCGAAGCTCGGAAGTTCCTTGCGGATACGGCAGCCGACAAGCGAGCGAAGCTGGTCGATGAATTGTTGCAACGGCCGGAGTACTCCGACTACTGGGCGATGAAGTGGTCCGACCTGCTCAAGGCGGACAAGCTCAAAATAACGCCTCAAGGAACGGTCGGACTGACGCGCTGGCTGCGAAAGCAATTCACAGCGAACCGACCCTACGACGAACTGGTTCGCGAGATTCTCACGATTCAGGGGCCGGTGCAGAGCGAAAGCCCGGCCGCATTCTTCAAGACGCTCGATCAACCCGAGGTCACCAGCCGCGCAGTCAGTCAGTTGTTCCTTGGCGTGCGGATCGAGTGTGCGCAGTGCCACCACCATCCGAGCGAACGCTGGAGCCAGGACGATTACGCGGGACTCGCCGGTTTCTTCACCGGCCTGACCGTCAAGAAGTTGCCCGACGGAACGGAGGCGATCGTGGCCCGCATCGGCACCGACTCGAAGCACCCGCGCACGGGCGAGCTCGTTCCCGCGCGAGCTCTCGGCGCGAAGCCGGCCGACTTCGCCAATGCCTCAGATCGGCGTCAGGCTCTCGCCGCGTGGCTGACTCAACCCGACAACCCCTTCTTTGCGAAGGTGATCGCCAACCGAATGTGGTCGCACTACTTCGGCCGCGGCTTGGTGGACCCGATCGACGACATGCGAGTCACCAACCCGGCCACCAACGAACCGTTGCTCGCGGCGCTGGAAGCCCACCTCAAAGAGGTCCGCTACGATTTGAAGGCCTTCACCCGCACGTTGCTGATGTCGCGCGCGTATCAACTTGGCCCATCGACCGACTCCAACCGCGATGACCGGCAACATTTCTCGCACGTTCGGCCCAAGGCGATGCCCGCCGAGGTGCTGCTCGATGTGATCTGCCAGACGACAGGCGTCCCCGAGAAATTCAACGGCTGGCCGGAAGGAGTCCGCTCGATCCAGGTCTGGGACAACCGGATGCCCTCATATTTCTTCCGCATCTTCGGCCGTCCCGTCCGAGCCACGGTGTGCGAATGTGAGCGAAGCAACGAACCGAGCATTTCGCAGGCGCTGCACCTGCTCAACTCGCCCGAGGTGAACGCCAAACTGAACCACCGCCACGGTCTGGCCCGCAAATTGGCCGAGTCATCGAAGTCCAACGCCGAAATCACCGATGAAGTTTACCTGACGACCGTCACTCGCTTCCCAACGCCGGAAGAACGGACTCTGATGCAGTCCGCGTTTGAATCCGCCGACACAACCCGCCAGCAAGCCATCGAAGATATGCTGTGGGCGGTGATGAATACGAAAGAGTTTCTGTACAACCACTAGAGCGATGACTGTCGTAACGCCGCTTCGTCGGCGGGAGAGCCGGTCGGCAGAGCGACCGGATGACAGTAAGACTCCCACGAATTCCTCACTCGAACGAAACGATCCTTGTCATGCCCGCCAGCCTGCTCGAACCTGAAGCTCGACTTGAGGACGACTCATTTCAAGAACATCAGACTCTCATTGCGTTGGACAATCCTTGCGAATCCGAATCGCTGGCGGATCTGCTGCATCGACTGGGCGATGTCCCGCTGGAACGCATCCTGGCGCGACCGGCAATTGGTACGGCCACCCCGGCCGATGTCCTGCGGCTCTGCGACCACGAACCCAAACGATTGTGCGAACTGGTCGATGGTGTGTTGGTGGAGAAAGCGATGGGACATCGTGAATCAAGGCTGGCAGCAGAAATCATTCGTGTGATCGGAAATCATGTTCAATCAAACCACCTCGGCATCCTCGCCGGGTCCGATGGACCGCATCATCTCAATGAAGGTCAGATCCGTTTCCCCGATGTCTCCTTCATTGCGTGGGAAAACATTCCCCAAGGCGCCGACCTCAACACTCCGATGCCCGGCTGGATTCCGAGCCTCGCTGTCGAAGTCATCAGCCCCGGGAATACGCGCGGTGAGATGTCGCGCAAACTGCATGACTACTTCCAAGCCGGTGTCGCGCTTGTATGGTACGTTTACCCCGCCGAAAACGTCGTCCGCGCTTACACCTCCGAAACGGAATGTCAAACGCTGACCGATGCCGATCAACTCGATGGAGGCCGCGTCCTTCCGGGCTTTCTTTATTCAGTCAAACAGCTCTTCGAAGTCGGAGCGCCACAGCGTCCAGGGGCGTGAGGCGGACTGTGGGCAGGATTGTAAACTGTCCAACGCTTACCGTTGATGATCATATTGGCGAAGTTACCAGACGATGACACGGGCAGGTTGAGCACCTGCCCCACGACACAGGAGACCATCTTATGCTCGACTTCTCGTTCAACAGACGTGGCCATCGCTTCTGCGACGGCTTGACTCGCCGACAAACGTTGCGGCTTGGAGCGACCGGCCTGTTTGGTGGCCTGGCGTTGCCGCGAGTCTTGCAGGCCGAAGAGGCTGCCAAGGCCAACGGCCAGCGACCCGCGAAGGCCAAGTCGTGCCTGTTCATCTTCCTCGAAGGGGGGCCGCCCCAGCAGGACATGTGGGATCCGAAGCCGGACGCTCCCGCCGAGATTCGCGGGCCGTTTCAGACGATCTCAACCGCTCTACCGGGAGTGATCTTCACCGAGCATTGTGGGAACTGCGCGAAGATCGCCAACAAGTTCACTGTCGTGCGCAGTCACAGTCACACCGACAACGGCCACTCCACCGGCTATCACTACGTGATGACCGGGCATCGACCGACGTTCGCCGATGGCGAGTATCCGATCCCGACCAACGACATGTTTCCATCTCTGGGCTCCATCGTCGCACGCGAACTCGGTTCCGGCGGGGCCGCGTCAGTGGGAACCGTGCCGCCGTACATCAACATGCCGCACGCGATGTCCGCCGGCGGCCCGGGCTTCTTCGGAGCCGAGTACTCGCCGTTCGTCATCGAAGCGGACCCCAGCCAGCCCGATTTTGAAGTGCGCGATCTGGGCCAGGTCGAAGGGCTGTCACGTCAGCGGACGGACCTGCGCCAGCGATTGTTGACCGGCCTCGAAGGCAATCACCCACGGACCGGTCGAGCCGCCGCGATGAGTACGTACTACCAGAAGGCTCGCGACCTCATTACGTCGCCCGCCGCTCGCAAGGCGTTCCACATTCAGTCCGAATCGGTCGCCGTGCGCGAGTCGTATGGCATGACGCAGATCGGCCAAAGCGCGTTGCTCGGCCGACGGCTCATTGAGGCGGGCTGCCGCTTCGTCGGGATCGATGCTCCCGGCTGGGACGTCCACTTCAACTGCTTCCCCAGTCTGCAAGGCGACCTGATTCCTCCCGCCGACAAGGCGTTCGCCGCACTCATCACCGACCTCGAACAGCGCGGTCTGCTCGACAGCACACTCGTCGTGATGATGGGTGAGATGGGCCGCACGCCGCGCGTGAACGCGCAGGCCGGTCGCGATCACTGGTCGATGGCGCAATGCATCCTGTTCGCGGGAGGCGGAGTCAAACCGGGCCAGATCATCGGAGCCACCGACAAGCAGGCGGCCTATCCCACCACCGAGCCGATCGGCGTCAGCGACCTGCTCCGCACGATTCACACGCTCTTGGGAATCGACGCAGACAAGGAATACGCCGACCCGCTTGGCCGACCGGTGCCGCTGGTCAACGGCGGCAAGGTGATTCCAGGGCTGCTCGCTTGAGAACAATCCGTGCGGCCTGAGGAGGAAGTGAAAAGTGAAAAGTGAAAAGTGCAAAGTGCAAAGCGCACGGCGGCAATGCAATGTTTCGTCCGACACTTTGCACTTTTCACTTCGCACTTTTCACTTCGCACTCGCCTTCACCCTTCTCGCCGCATCCTCCGCCCGCGCGCAGCTTCCCCCCGAGATCGGCTACGTCTATCCCTCCGGAGGCCGAGCCGGCACGACGGTCGATGTCGTGGTCGGCGGCTACGACTGGACACCGGACATGCAACTGTTTGTGCATGATCCGCGCATCAAGCTGGAACTGATCGGCCCTTCGTCGCCCGTGCTCGTGCCGGAGCCACCGTATTGGTTCGGGTTCAAGGCGCGTGGACTCGCGTGGCCGCTCCCTCGCGAATTTGCAGCGAGGTTGACGATCCCGGCCGATGTGCCGCCGGGGCTTGTTCGTTGGCAGGTGGCCAATGCCAACGGTGCCTCACCGCCAGAGTTCTTTCAGGTGGGCACCGCCCCCGAAATCGCCGAGGACTCAAAACGAAAGACAGCTCAGATTCTGCCGGCGTTGCCGGTGACGGTCGCCGGACAGATTCGCCGCATCGAGGAAATTGATCGCTACCAATTCAAAGTGCCGAAGGCCGGTCCGGTCACAATTCAGCTTGTCGCACGGCAGCTCAACTCGCCGCTGCATGCCATGTTAAAGGTGCGCGATGCTGAGGGCCGAGTGGTCCTCGATGCCGCCGACTCCGAAGGACGCGATCTGACGCTGACAATGATCGCGCAGGCCGAAGTGCCGTAGCCTGATCCGAAACCCAGGCGTCGATATAAGGTCCGCTCGGCGGACATGG
>JBBPIS010000036.1:15707-56606 GCA_038040225.1 Planctomycetota bacterium | reverse complement strand
CGTCAACGCGGGACAGCTTCCCGAGAACGAGCGTCGCTATCCCGAGTGGCTCGAACTCGCGAAGCTGCTCCAGCGAGACCACTTCTCGGTGCCGGGTAATCACGATCCGGATGCTCTGTTCCTGAAGCATCTGCGGAAGGAGACCGATTACTCGTTCAGCCTCAAGGACCACCGCTTCGTCTGCTTCCGCAACGCCGAGCCGAACCCCGGCCACATGGGCGTTGTCACGCCCGGGCAACTGAAGTGGCTCGACGGGGAGATGCAGCAGGCCGCGAAGCAGAACCAGCGCGTGATCTTGATCGCGCACGTCATCCATCACAAAAACCAGCACCCCGACGTGGGCTGGTACATCAAAGAGGGCCGCGAAGCGTTCTTGAAGCTGCTCGAACAAAATCACCAGGTCGTTGCGCTGTTCGGCGGCCATTTTCATTGCGGCCTGCGCGGCTGGACCGACACGGCGGGAGTGGCAGAAATCGTCCTGCCATCGGTCTCATGGAACCAGGATCGCGGCCTGAAAGACGCCCCCGGTTTCAAGCTCGATGAGTACCGCAGCGGCTTCACGCTGGTCGATGTCTTCGCCGACAAGCTGACTCTGAAGTACAAGCCGCTCGGAGTCGATGCCGTCGCGAGTTGCGATGTCGCTCTGCGGACGTAGCGTCGTCGAGACACGATCACCCCCACCTCGAAGGGATTCACCAATGCCCACGCTGCTCGACCGCTTTCTGCGTTACGTGAAGATCGACACTCAGGCGGACGAGACCAGCTCCACTTATCCCAGCACGATGAAGCAGCTCACGCTGAGTCGTCTGCTGGCCGACGAGTGCCGCGCGCTCGGCCTCTCGGACGTGACGTGTGATGAGTTTGGGATTGTCATGGCGACGATTCCGGCCACGGTGACACAGGCGGTTCCTGTCATCGCGTACGTGGCGCACGTTGATACTTCACCCGAGTACTCCTCGACCAACGTCAGCCCGATCGTTCACGAGAACTATCCGGGAGGCGACCTCGTGCTGCCGAAAGACGGCAAGGTGTTGCGGGTCGCCGAGAATCCCGATCTGCTCAAGTGCATCGGCCATTCGGTCATCACGACGGATGGTTCGACGTTGCTCGGTTCGGACGACAAGTCGGGCGTGGCGGTCATCATGTCGGCGGCGGCCGAACTGTTGCGGCGCGGCAGCGAGCTGAAGCACGGTGTGATCCGGCTCTGTTTCACCTGCGATGAAGAGATCGGGCGCGGGACCGACAAGGTGGATCTGGCCAAGCTGGGCGCCCACGTCGCCTATACGCTGGACGGTGCCGGACGCGACGAGATCGATTCGGAAACGTTCTCGGCCGACGGAGCCAAAGTCACGGTGAAGGGGATCAACACGCATCCGTCCGTCGGCAAGGGGGCGATGGTCAACGCGGTCCGCATTCTCGGCACGTTCCTCTCGCGCCTGCCGACCGCACGGCTCAGCCCCGAGACCACCGACGACCGCGACGGCTTCATCCATCCGTATCACGTTGAGGGGGGCGTCGCGGAAGCCAGTGCGCGGCTGATCCTCCGCGACTTTGAAACGGCCCACCTTCAACAGCAGGCTCAATTGTTGGAGAGCATCGCGGCGACACTGCGAGCCGAACACCCGCGCGCCCAGATTCTGGTCGAGGTCCGTCCTCAATACCGCAACATGCGCGAGGGCCTCGTCTCCGAACCGCGTGCGATCTCCAAGGTGGTCGATGCGATGAAGTCGCTCGGCCGCGAACCCAAGCTGACGATCATTCGTGGCGGCACCGACGGCTCACAGTTCACGGCGAAGGGCCTGCCCACGCCAAACCTCTCGACGGGCGAGCACAACCCGCACTCACCCCTCGAATGGACCAGCCTCGAGGAGATGCAGGCGGCGGTGGATGTCCTGGTGCAACTCGCGGCCGAATGGTCCGTCGCCGGAACTTGATCCGCGTTTGACGATGAACGTCGCTCGCGTCGGGCTTCGCCGTACTTCACGTCGGCCATCGGGTCGGCGTGGTGCGACAACTCGGGAAGCAGCAGCTTGAGGACGACGGTTCGCTCCCCAACCGGATCGTGAGCCTTCCAAACTTCACCCATGCCACCGCGACCGAGCCGCACTTCCAGTCGGAAGCCCCCGAGTTCCGTCCCCGGCTCCGCGAGCGCGACCGGTTGAGCGGCGAAGCCCGCCGCCAAACCAACGCGCGTGCTCGACACGGCCACACCCCCGCTCGATTTAACTTCGGATGAAGCCGCATAACCAGTACTGCCGATACAACCGAGCAGCCTTGCCATTTGTCCGGGCAGCGAGAGGATTCGTTCGGTTCGTCGAAACTCACTCAAGATCCCCAGCGGTTAGCCGCCAGATCAACAAGTGAGCCACACATGATCGGTTGTTGCGGACTCCCGTAGGGAAAGAGCGGCAATTGCCGCCGATGCCACTACCGCTCAATGAGGGAACCTAATGATCGCTCAAGTTCAAAGGGAATCGAACTCCCTGCCGTTGGTCGGCCCCCATTTCGTTCTCGACCGTCACGTCTCGGTGGAAACTCGATACGCACCCGAGGACAACCCGTTTGAGACCGTCATTGTCGATCTGACGCACCGCTGCAACATGGCGTGCCGCAACTGCTACATCCCCAACCGCAACGTGCCCGATCTCAACAAGGAATGGCTTTACCGCATCCTGGAGCGTCTACCGGAGCGAACCCGCATCCGCCTCGTGGGGGCGGAGCCGACCGTGCGTGCCGACTTGCCCGAGATCATCGCCCGAGTCAAACGGATCGGACACTGGCCGATCTTGTTGACGAACGGCCTCAAGTTGGCCAGCCGGGAGTATGTGACGGAACTGAAGCAGAGCGGCCTGCGGCTCTGTTATCTCTCATTCAACGGCGGTTTCACCGATGCCTACTACGAACAAATTGACGAGTTGCCCTGTGCTGAGCGGAAGCGTCAAGCCTTGGAAAATCTGATCGATGCCCGGCTCTATGTCTCGCTGGGGATCATCGTGGTCCGGGGGATCAACGAGCCTGCGGTGGGCGATGTTTTTCGCCATGCCCTGCTGCACGATCCGATTCGCGAGATCAAGGTTCGCTCCGTGGGTGCCATGGGCCGTTACATGGCGGGCGATTCCTATTCGTTGAAAGAACTGATCGAAGTCTTCCAGGAGCAAACCGGAGGCTCCCTCACCAACGGCTGCCAGACCTCCGAGAGCGAGTACCTGTGCCAGTTTCGCAGCGGGCGTCTCAAGGTCCAGATGACTCAATGGCCCGAGTTGGGAAGTCAGGTTCGCGGCCGGCTGGCGCCAGACGGCACGATCCAACCATTTTTTGAACACGTCATCGCGAACGAGGGAGGCTACTAGGACATGGACTTCCGCACGGAACTGATGAACCGGGCCAGTAGCTGGGAAATGAGCGAAAACCCGCTTGTCCAAGGGGTGCAAGCCGGTCGCTTCTCGCGCGAGGCCCTGGCCATTTACGGCCGTCGCCTGGAAGTGATCACCGAACTCTTCCCGCGCTTGTTGGCGCATCTGATGGCGATCTGTCCCAACTGGACGCTGCGACAGCACTCGCTGGCAAACCTGATGGAGGAGGAGGCTTTCTTCTTCAAGAAAGGCCAACTCACGGGCAGCGAGTCCAAATCGCATCTGGGCCTGGTGCGTCGTTTTCAGGCCCACTTGCCGCCTCCACCGGAGGATTCCTGGCACAACGAGAATCGCCAACTGACCCGCTGGTTGGCCGAGGGTGCGTGGCCGGCGGTCGCTGCGTTCCTGTTCATTGGGATGGAGCACAGCACTCCCTCGACGTTCGAGAAAATCATCCCCGCCCTGCGAACTCATTACTCGCTGAGTGACTATGCCTTGAACTATTTCATCGTGCATCTGGGTGCGGACGTGATTCACTCGGCCCGCGGCGCGGACATGCTGGCCGCGCATTGCCACGATGCCGAAAGCCAGGCACTGGCCCTGGAAGGAGCCAGTCTCGGTGGCCGGAGTTGGTATCTGTTTCACAGCCTCTGTGCCCGCGACATGGTGAGGATGGATGCATGCCCGGTGCCAAGATCTCACTGAAGCATCGGCTGTTCTGCCGAATCTTCCCCCAGATCGCGGCGTACATTCCTGACCGTCTGGCCTATCTCACCAGTCTCGGCCTCGGGCGGGCATTGGGGTTCTGCGTGCAGCGCAGCGCGGACTCCTACCCGATGTGCCGCGACGGGCGCAGCATGATCGTGGGCCGATGCCTGCGGGAATTCGGAATCCTGGGCAAGGCGTTCGACCTGCCCCTCATCGTTCAGGGATTGGATCACGTTCAAGCGGCCCACAGCCAGCATCGGCGTCTTGTTCTCGTTTCGATCCACTTGCCGCTCAACGTGTGCGTTCATCGAGCCCTGTTTCCGCTGGGGATCCCCGCCACAATCATCACCGGCTCCAACGTGACGTTTCGGTCCGTTTGTGGGATTCCGGAGGCTCCGCGACCGGCGATTGCCTGTCCCGGACCGTTGCTCTATTTCAAAGTTCGTTCGGCGCTGAATGAAGAACGCATCGTGTTGGCCTCCATCGACCGACCGTCTTGGTATCGAGATCGAATGATCGGCCTGACACCGGGGCCCATCGAGTTCGCCGCACGAACCGAAACACCGGTCGTCTTCTTTGCCACCGCATTGGACCGCAACGGCGACATTCGCGTTGTCTTCAGCCGTGCCCACATCGGTGCGATCTTGCGGGATCAGGCCGCATGCCTGGAGTCATTCGCCACCTTCATGCGACCGTTCGTTGGTGAACCGGACCAGTTCTTCTGGGAAAGCCGTCACGCAACCCGGCGAGCCGCTTGAACCCGAAATCCATTGCGTCAGACGTCGCCCGGTCGATCTGTGCCAGAAACGTGTCGCGCAATTGCCGCCGCCACCACGAAGTCCCACCGCCACTCATGGGGTTTCTCCCCGTGTCGCCTGAGCCGAGAAGCCCTCACCAATCCCCGGCCAGTATTTACAGCTCACGTAAGTCAGGCTGCTGCGGCACCTCATGGGGAGATTGCGAAGGTACTCAGCACGATCCAACAATGTGACCGAGCAGGAGCAAGAACTTCTGAAGGTCTACTTCCGTGTTTTCTGCAAAATGAAACTGCTTGTCGAGCACGTCAAGGCATCCCCACAACATCAGTCCATTGCTACCGACCAGCTGCTGAATTTGGTTTACAGGTGGGAACCAGTTCGCGAGAAATCGCTTTTCTGATTGAGAAAACACGACGTGCTTCTGGAAATCAGTCGCGTGAGTGGATTTACTTTGTTCCCCATAGACCTTCGTGTACCAGTCTAGAAACTCTGGCCCAAGTTTGCTTGATAGTTTTCCAAGACTCAACCCAGAGTACGTTCGTGGATATTTGCGAAATCGCTCGGCCCAATCATGGCCAACATCATTCGCAGCATCGTTCGCATCATCCTCAAATGGCTTTGGGTCGATGCTTGCTAGCACTTGTTTGATGTCCGGATCCAACTTGTGCTTTTTCAACTCCTCGTATTTATTGATTTTTCCAAATGCGACGTACAATAAAGCCCGTCCATTTGCAGTTAAAGCTGTGTCATCCACACCCGGCAGATCGAGCGAGATGTGGTCTCGCAGGACAAAACTGGCTGCAACGTAAGTCTCAAACATTGACCGTGAAATGATCGTCAAGTCGTTGCTTGCATCAACCTCAGCAAGTAGCAGGGACGACCGAAATGACTTACACGCCTTGATACAGAGCGAATGACCAGCGCGGTAGGAAACAATTTTGTCGGTCTGATCCTGCTCAGAAACTGTTGGCAGGCGTCGTGCAAGGATATCGACCGCCAATTGGAGAAACGCTTGACCAATCGTGAAAACGTCAGCGAGTTCTTGCCGTAGCGTTTCCGCGTACTCCATTTCACCAGGCAACATTGGAATCTCCTCCATCGCAATCGGAGTTCTCATTGATGAGCAAGCCGAGTGACACACACTGACGATTCAAACAGGACATCGTCATGGCCTGCTTTTCCTCTCTCAAGTTCTTCGAAGACTCAGATCGTGACATCTTTTGTGGCGCGAAGGTTCACGCCAGAGCGTCGTTGTTCTCAGGCCGGCCCTCGATGTAGAACCAGTTGTGGATTGGCTGGAGGATCGTCTGGACTTCGGCGAGGAGTTGTTGGTCGAGCGGTTCGGCGGCCCACCTCGCCCATTCGCGGACTCGTTCGGGGCGGGCGGAGCCGGTGACGCAGGTCGTCATGTCGGGGTTGGCGATCGAGAATTGAAGGGCCAGCTTGGCGAGGTCGCTGCCGCGCGCGGCACAGTGGTCGGCGGCGGCCTTCGCGATCCGGCGGACCTCAGGCGTCGCCTTGTGCCACGGGGGAAGCGGGTCGTTCGTCAGCAGGCGGGCCGAGAACGGGGCCGCGTTCATGATGCCGACGTGTTTTGCCTTCAGGTACGGCACGAGGTCGCCGAACATCGTGTTCTGAAGCGTGTAGTGGTTGTACGACAGCACCACGTCGAGCGGCGTCTGGTCGAGGATGAACTGGAACATCTTCATCGGATAGCCCGACACGCCAACGAACCGGACCTTGCCCTGCTGCTGCACCTGCCTCAACGCGGGCAGCGTCTCATCGACGATCTGCTGCATCTCGACGAACTCGATGTCGTGGCAGAGGCAGATGTCGAGGTACTCGACCCCCAAACGGTGGAGGCTGACATCGACGCTCTCGACGACGCGTCGGGCCGAGAAGTCGAAGTGAGCCTTGTCGTACCGGCCGAGCTTCGTCCCGAGAATGTACTTGTCGCGCGGAACACCTCGCAGCGCGACGCCGAGCAGCACCTCCGACATCCCGCGTCCATAGAACGGTGACGTGTCGATGAAGTTCATCCCGACATCGAGCGCGGCATGCACCGCCGACATCGCCTCGCCAATATCGACGGACCGGAATTCGGCCCCGAGGGAGGAAGCCCCAAAACTGAGGGCGGGGAGTTTGAGACCGGTCTGGCCGAGCGAGCGGTATTCCATGCGAGAAGCCTTTGGCGGTTAGCTGTTAGCGATTAGCAAGACAAGAAGAGGGACGTTGCGAACCATCAGCTTGTTCGACACCCGAGCGTCAGCAGCACGTTGGCCCAGAGATTCTGATCGGCCGTCTGGATCGTGAGGACATGATCGCGCGAGGCGACCGCCTCGTAGAAGTCCCACTTGCTGATCGGCTTCATTTCCAGCTTCAACCCGGCGGCCGAGACGATGCGGCGGTAGTCGGCCCACACCGGCGGATCGCCCTGCTGCGCGTACGGGTCATCGGCCGGGATGCCCATCGTGTTGACCTCGTCCACCGGGATGGCGGTGAGCAGAGTCTCCAACACCTGCGACACGGTCACGATTCCCGGCGCGAGGTTCAGGCTGACGAGCGTCGCGTTCGGGCCAAGCGTCGTCGAGGCGGGATAGTTCCCGTCGGCGATCAGCACCTTCGCATGATGCCCCGCACGGGCGAGGATCGCGGAGATTTCGGGATGGAGCAGACGGTGTTTGAGCATGGTTGAGGGTCGATCGTTGAGGGTTGATGGTCAGAAAGAGAAACACTGCGAAGTCAAAGACTTTCGGAACGTGGGTGGATGTCTTCGTCTGACTATCAACCGTCAACCCTCAACCATCGACCTCTCTCACATTCCCGCCTTCAATGCCTGTAAGTGTCGGACAAAGTGTTCGCGGAGGATTTCGGTGTACGTGTCGACGTGCGCGGCGAGCAGGCTTTTGACCAGCGGGCCGAACTCGGGGTGAGTCAGTGTTGAACCGAACGTGCAGTGCAGGATCTGGCGGCCGAGATTCGTGAAGCCTCGACCGGCGGGGACGTCGCACCAGCGTTCGAGGTAATGCTTTTCGAGTTCGACGACATCGGGGCAGTCGGCGGTCGTCGGAGCCGAGGCCAGCGTGGCCGAGACGTGATAGGTCGCCTTGTCAGTGTCATACCGCTGGCGGGCGAAGTCGATCAGACGTCGGAACAGCGCGGCGTCGTGACGGGCCACGCAGCGCAGCGCTTCGAGGTAGCTGGTCCCCGCCGTCTTGACGTGGAAGCAGCCGTCGGTGGCCCTCGCGAGAGAAGCGTACATCGACAACTTGTCCGATCCCGAGTGCAGACTGAGCTTGTACGGACCGAGCAGTTTCGCAATGGCCGCATGATCGGTGAGCGACTTGTCGAGCGCGGCGAGGTCGCCCTTGAAGTCGACTCCCTTCTCAAAGTCGCCGATGAACCGGGGGGCCAGACTGATGAGTTCCATCCCGTGCGACAGGCACTGATGCGCGATGATGTAGTGTTCGGCCAGCGTTGTCGGCTGGTCGGTCTCATCGACGCTCAGTTCGATCTCAAACTCGCGGCCTCGAGCCAGACAGCGCTGCCGAATGTGGTCGGCCAGCGAGATCGCCTGATTGATCGACTGCCCGTACTTCACGGCCGCACGCAGGCACGCGGACTCGGTCAACTCGACCTTCGCCCCGGTCGAGAGTGTGTGCGACTGGCCGCGATACGAGTCGATCCACGCCACGTCGTGCTTCAGCGCGGCGAACTTTTCGCGCACCTGAGCTTCGGTGTAGTCATCGGCCTGCCGATCGACGTATCCCGACGGGTCGATGGTGAAGAACGTGAAGCCCGCCATCACCGTGACATCGACATCGGCGGTCGTCTTGAGGTGATCGGCATCGGCCCCGACGGGACCAGTCCAGCCGGACAGCCCCGCATTGCTGAGCGCGTCGCTCATGACCTGCGTGGGAGTGCGCGACGTGCGAGTCATCTCGCGAATCGACTGCTGAGGAAAGATCGGAGCGATGCCGGCTCCGGCATCGAGCATCGCCGCGACATGCCCCGGCGTCGCGAGGCCGATCCGATCACCGAATCCAAAGCTGGGTTGAAGGCCAAGTGGCGCACAGGTGAGAGGCATGTTGAGTTCTTTTTGAGGGGACAAGATCAGCCAACCAACCGCCGATACTCCGCGATTGTCTGCTTCGCTGCCGCGAGTGAATCGGGCCAGGGGAGGGCCTCAGCCGACAGGTAGCCTTGGTAGTTGATCGCGCGCAGCGCCGCAATGATCGGCGCGTAGTTCATGTGTCCGCAGCCGGCCGGTCGGCGGTTCGAGTCGACGAAGTGGACATGGCCGATCCAGCGGCCTCCGTCTTTCAGGCCGGACGCGATGTCGGTCTCTTCGATGTTCATGTGGAACAGGTCGGCCAGCAGTCGCACGTTGTCGGTTTGCAGCGACTCCATTAGCGCCGCTCCCGCCGCTTCGGTGCTGATGAGATTCGTCTCGTACCGGTTGAGCGGTTCATAGATGAGCGGGATGTTGTAGCGACGGGCGTGTTCGCCCAGGTCGTTCAACGCGGTCTTCAGCCAGTCGAGAGCCTGATCTTTCGAAACTCCCTCGCCGAATCGACCCTGCATCGAGCCGATGATGGCCGGCGCGCCGTGCGGCCCGCCGAAGTCGATCATCGAGCGAATGAATTCTTTGGCACGTGTGCGCGTCTCCGCATCCGGACTGGTGAGGCTCAGCTTGTGCTTCACCCAGCCCGCCCCCGTCCCGACGGCGGCCAATCCCAACGAGTGAGTCTTCAGCAGCGCCGCCAGTTCGGCCTGCGAGACCGCATCCGGCCCGGGAGCGAACAGTTCGACGGCGTCGTATCCCAATTCGGCCGCCTGGCGACAGGCGGCAGGCAGATCGTCCCAAAACACAAAGGGGCCACCCTTCGCTTCGGTGACGAGACTGATCGTGACGGCGGACTTCATGAGCGTACTTTCGCAAGGTGGTGAGCAGGGCGACTCGGACGCAAACAGCAATTTATCCGGCTGACGGCTGACGCAATTCGTCTCGGACCTCCATGAGAACAACACCGAGCATGTTTCTTCCGCCACCATCGCCTCCGTCGGCCCAGTACGAGTCGGTGTCGCTGTGATCGATCAGCTCTGCATCGCCGGTGTTGAGCAGCAGTGTCTTGAGGTCCGAGATCTGAGTGAACTTGGTTCGCACGGCCGTCCGCATGAAGTCGAGTTTCACTGCATCCCAGTCTCGCCGCACGCGCAGCTTGGGGTTGCTGGCGATCCGAATGATTTCGGCGGCCGATCGGGTCTTGAGAATCTGTTTTTGAACCGACACGTCGTGAAATTTCTGAGTCTGGAAGAAGTGCTCCGCCGTGTACCACATCTTGCCTTCGAGCGAGATCGGATACGGAGCGGAGTTCGACAACCAACCGTAGTCATCGCCGACAAGATGAAACTTGATGAGTTGCATTGGATTCCAAGAGGAGGTGATTTCACGCCCAAGGGTGCAGCATGGGCGATCACGCGGAACGACCGGCTACGACTGCGGTACTTCCACGATGGCTTTGATGACGCCCGTTTCGGGCTTGGTGAATGAGGAGAACTGGCCGATCAGATCGTCGAAGCCGGTGCGGTGGGTGATCCAGGGCTGTGTGTTGATCGTGCCGGTTTCGATCAGGTGGATGATCCGGTCAAAGTCTTCGGGCATGGCGTTGCGGCTGGCGAGGAGGGTCATCTCGCGGCGGTGCATCAGCGGGTGGGCGAAGCTCACGACGTCCGTCGTGATGCCGACGAAGACCAGTTTTCCCGTGTGGCCGACGTAGTTGAGGGCGTTCGACATCGACTTGTTGCTCCCCGTGGCGTCGATCACGATCGTGGGCAGATGTCCGTCGGTGAGGTCTCGCAACGTCTGCTCTTCCTTGCCGTTGCCCGCCAGGATCGTGTGCTTCACGCCCATCGTGTTGCGACAGAATTCGAGGCGGCTGGCCACCATGTCCATCACGATCAGATTGGCCCCGGTGAGCTTCACGAACTCGATCACGCTGAGGCCGATCGGGCCGGCTCCGATCACGAGAACATCTTCATCCTTCTGCGGGGCACACCGCGCGACGGCGTGACAGCCGATGGCGAGCGTCTCGACGAGAGCAAGCTGTTCCATCGTGAGCTTCTTTGAAACGTGCAGCTTGCGCGCGGGGAGCTTGAACAACGGACGCATCCCTCCGTCGGTGTGAACGCCTAGCACTTGAAGGTCTTCGCAGCAGTTGCCGCGAGCCCGACGGCTGGCGAAGCTGGCGGGGTTGTTGATGTACGGCTCGACCGAACAGGTGTCGCCCGCCTGCACGTTCGTTACGCCCGAGCCGACCGCGACGACTTCCACGCCGAGTTCGTGTCCGGGGATGCGCGGATACGAATAGAACGGCATCTTGCCGAGATACCCGCTGATGTCAGTGCCGCAGATGCCGACGCGGTGGACTCGCACGAGCGCCTCGTCGGGGCCGGGTTCGTTCGGCTCGGGGATGTCGATCAGGCGGAATTGCTGGGGTTGCAGAAGCTGGATGGCGCGCATGGGTGTGACTCAGTTTTCGGTGTTCAGTTTTCAGTGTTCAGCGGGCGGAATGCCGGATCCATCATGCCAGAGGGACGGCAGAGAATATCGCCGTTGCGGCAACCCGGAAAGTTACGGCGCGAGGTCGAGTGACATTCGACGTTGAAGTGCCGTTTTCTACAGCTTGCCGTATACAATCGCGACCACCGTTCCTTGAAGGAGTTTCTCATGTCGATGCCGCTCACCTCACGACGCCATTTCCTGCAGGCCGCCACGGCGGGAGCCTGCCTGATTCCCTACACATGGACCAGTGGCGTGGAAGAGGCGACGAAACCAAGGGCCAAGAATGACCGACTGCGGATCGGCTCGATCGGCATGAGGTATCAGGGCTCCGTCATTGCGGACAAGGCTCAGGAGTTCGGCGACATCGTGGCGATCTGCGATGTTGACCGGCAGATCGCCGAGAAGGCGAAGGCTCAGTTTGGGGGCAAGGCCGACATCTACGAGGACCATCGCGAATTGCTCGCGCGGCCGGACGTGGATGTCGTCACCATTGGCACTCCCGATCACTGGCACGCTCAAATGCTGATCGACGCCTGCCACGCGGGCAAGGACGTCTATTGCGAGAAGCCGCTGACTCTTACCGTGGCCGAAGGCCAGCGCATCATCGAGGTGGTTCGCGAGACGAAGCGGATCGTGCAGGTGGGCACATGGCAGCGGAGCGACTCGCGCTTTCGACTCGCTTGCGAACTGGTGAGGTCCGGCCGCATCGGTCGTTTGCAGAAGGTGACAGTTGTCCTCGGCAAGAACATCGCCGGTGGACCGTTCACTCCTCAGCCGCCGCCGGCTCATCTGAATTGGAACCAATGGCAGGGGCCAACGCCCGACGTGACCTACATTCCCGAGCGGTGTCACTACACGTTTCGTTGGTGGTACGAGTACTCGGGTGGGCAGATGACCGACTGGGGCGCGCATCACGTCGACATCGCGCAGTGGGCGATGGGGGCCGAACACACGGGGCCGACCAGAATCGAGACGACCGCCAAGTTCCCGCAGGTTGAGAACGGCTACAACGTGGCGCTCGACTTTGACGTGAAGCTGACCTACGCCAATGGAGTCGTTCTGGAGATCAAGGACACCGATCGCAACGGCATCCTGTTCGAGGGAACCGAAGGCCGCCTGTTCGTGAACCGTGGCACGGTGTCAGGCAAACCGGTCGAGGATCTCGCCACGAAGCCACTCCGCCGTGAAGACTTCTCGCTCTACGACAACGACAATCTGGCTCGACCCGAACGCGCGGGGAAACTCGATGCGATCATCAACCACATGGGCAACTTCTACGACTGCGTCGTGAGTCGCAAGCCGGTGCTGGCCGATGTCGCGAGCCAGCATCGCTCGGTCAGTGTGTGCCATCTCGCCAACATCTCGATGCGTCTCGGTCGCCCCCTGACATGGAATCCTGATCAGGAACGGTTCGCGGACGACGCCGATGCCAATCGCTGGCTGAGCCGCGACCGGCGCAAGGGATTCGAGTTGGGTTGAGCGTTCGTCTCGCGGTCCAACAAAAAAAGCCGCCAGCGGTTCCAGAACGGAATCGCTGGCGGCCGAAAGCGTCGGGGGGAGACGACTTTCGAGATGCAGTCATTCAAGATTCATCAAGCGGTCAGGGCGAGGTGGGGAGGTCGTTCACCTTGTTCAGCGTGATCGAATCAACAATCAGGTCGGCAATGACCAGGCCCGTCAAGACGACCAGCGTCGGATCGGCACCGCCGAACTGACCGCGAGCACCCTTCTCGCCCATCACCAGCAGGGCGTGTTCCTTTGCGGCGGGCGGAGCCGTCTTCTCGGCCCATACGCGGAAGCTCCCTTCCGTGTTGCCCGAGGCCACCTGATAGACGCCGCCCTTCAAGTTCTTGAAGGAGTACAAACCTTCCTTGTTGGTGACGGTCTTGCCGATCTCGGACTTGCCCTGTCGCACCGTGACTTGGGCTCCTTCGAGCACCTTGCCGGCATGATCGACGACGCGGCCCGAGAAGGTTCCGCCCGTCGTCAGTGCGATGTCGGGAACAGTCGCGACTTTCGTTGCCTTGGCGGAGGTACTAACAGGTGCCTTCGTCTCTTCGGCCAGCAAACCATTCTGCGGGAACACCATGCTCAACGTGGCGAGGCTCACCGCCGCGCCCTTTACGAAGCGAAATCCATTCATGCTTTCCTTCTCTTTCTTGGGTTGAAGCGATCAGCCTCGAAGTAAACAAACGGGAACCGACGGACAGGATTCGCACACCGGGACGGCCGATGGAACGGCTACGTACCGGCGAACGTGAAACGTGAGTTGAAGCGATCAGAAAGGATGGCGATGGGAAACGGTCAAAGGCGGGGCGGAGTATAGCCACGGTCCAAAGCGGGTCAATTGGACTTGCCTGCGTCTTGGCATAAGCGAAAGTTTTTCGAGAAAGATCGTCGGAGCACGATTCAAACCGGCAGATGTTGCCGCTGTTTCGCTGCAAAACCGTCGGAGGATTGCCGCTGCCGGAACGACGCGAGCAACAATTGGGCTTGGCGAACGGACGCGGCCGAGGATGAGCGAGCCTGATCGCACCACGACAATCAGCCGATCACGGGACCGTCAAGGGAAGCGGCTGATCCGCGTCATCGCCCCAGTCGAGAACGGACTACCGCGCGCGAAGCCTGCGAGTCCTCAAGCGGTTAGGTGGCCGGGACGCCTGGCGACGTAAACGCCTCAATTCCAAGCCGTTGCGCGTCGTTTCCCGCCCGCAGGCCGGTTTCGGCCTCGCAATTCCTCTCATATCCCAGCTGAGATCCCTCGCATCTCACCTGAGATTTCCTCCATCCCAGTGGGATCCCTCGTATCCCAGTTGGGATTTCCTCCGTCCCACCTGGGATTCCTCGCATCCCACCGGGATTCCCTCCGTCTCACCTGGGATTTGTCATATCTCGACTGGGATCAAGCCTCCGACGCGCGGGTTTTCGCCCCTTGCGGCAGGGTGACCGGGTCTGGAGCGCGTCTCCGCGAAGGCCCGAGATGGCGAGAGTGGTTTCTTCGTCAAACTGATCCACTACCGACGGATCGCCCGCCTTGACGTACTGACGCCGCGTCGCGCTGGAGTCTCAAGCCGTCAGCTCGGCGATCGGCTCACCGTAGGGCAGGATTGGCATCGGGCGGCCGCGATGGTCGGGGAACGAGCGATCGTAGTCGATGCCCAGGTGGCGGTAGACCGTGGCCCACAGATCGTTCGGCGTCAGCGGGCGGTCTTTCGGATGCTCACCCTTCGCGTTGGTTGAGCCGATGACCTGGCCGGTTCTCATCCCGCCGCCCGCCAGCAACACCGACATCGCCTGCGGCCAGTGGTCGCGGCCGGGTTGCATCACACCCGTCTGACTGCCAATGACGTTGGTGATGCGCGGCGTGCGACCGAATTCGCCCGTCACGACGAGCAACACCTTTTTGTCGAGGCCCCGTTCGTAGAGGTCTTCCACGATGGCCGAGATCGCCCGGTCGTAGAGCGGCAGTCGGGCCTCAAGGTCGTCGAACATGTGGCAGTTCACGGCGTGCGAGTCCCAGTTGTACGTCCCCTGTTTGAGGAACGGGATGCCCGACTGATACGGGTTCTCCAGCACCATTGTCACGAATTTGCAGCCCGCTTCGACGAGCCGCCGTGCCATCAGGGCCCGCTGGCCCCATGCATGGCGGCCGTAACGATCTCGCGTTTCGTCGGACTCGAGCGTCAGATCGAACGCACGTCGCGCGGCGTCGCTTGTCAGCAGGCCCATCGCCCGGTCGTTGAACTTGTCGATCGACGACATCAGGCCCGAGGCATCGGCCTGACGGCGGTAGTGATCGAAGTTGGCCAGCAGCCGCGTCCGATCGTCCAGTCGCCCGGTGGCTTCGATCGTCGGAGCGAGGTTGGGAATCTTGAAGTCCTTCGGTGTGGGATCACCCACCACGAAGAACGGTGTGTAGGCCGAGCCGAGGTACGCCGAACCCATCGCGAAGACATCGACTCCCTGCCGGCCGTTGTCCGCACCGCAGACGTAGTTCGGCACGCCGACATCGCGGTGCTCGAAGGTCTTCGCGACGATGGAGCCAACCGCGGGCGAGTCGTTCACCGTATCGACCGGCGTCTTCGGATCTCGCCCCGTCATGAGCCGCTTGTGTCCGCCACCGTGATCCGCAAAGTTGTGGGCGATCGAGCGGATGATGTTGAACTTGTGAGCGATCTTCGCATGCATCGGCAGCAGATCGCAGACGTCCAGTCCGGGTACGGTCGTCGGAATTGAAGAGAAGACGCCGCGATAGTCGCTCGGCGCCTCCGGCTTCATGTCATACGTTTCCATGTGAGGCGGCCCGCCGGGGAGCCACAGGAAAATGACCGACGTGTCCTGCGGCAGTTCCTGCCGGTTGCCGGTCGACTCGGCAGTGGCGGCTCTCATTCGGAAGAATTCTGGCAGCGTGAGGCCACCCATTCCCAGAACACCTGCACGCAGAAACTCACGACGCAAAACGGGGCCGGTGCAGTGACGAGAAGCCGATGTCATGAAAGCATCCTACTCGGGCGGGATTGTCAGGCGGGATCTCAGGCGGGATCTCAGGCGGGAACCAACGAGGCGGGATTATCTACGGCCTCAGCGGGACATGTCAATTCATTCTGATGGATCGGCCCGCTGGCGGTGGAAGTATGAGCATCATTTTCTGTACGGGATCAGCGCTGGTGTCCGTCTTCTCGACCAGCAAGCGAATCACATGTTTGCGGACGCTCAGACCCCGTCTTGACAGAGGTGGAAGGCCCTCCTAGATTCCCGCGCCGTTCGAGACTCTCCCTTCTGTTGGCTGTTCTGCGTGAAGTTTTCACAGGTAACAAGACGTTGCCGAAATGACTGGGCCGATCGCAGCGATTATGCCGACAGAGTCTGCTGAGTAAGAGTTCCCGACTTGATGATCCGAACACGCTCGGATGCGAAAGGAATCGCAGATGACGTTCACCCTGTCCCTGGCTGCTGCTGACAAACCGGTCCCGTTCATCGACCTTGTGCCTCAGTTTCAGGCGATGTCCGCCGAAGTGATGGCGACTGTCGAGAAGGTCTTCACCGAACAGAAATTCATCCTCGGCGATGAGGTCGCGGGGCTCGAAGACGAGATCGCGGACTACTGCGACTCGCGCTTTGCCTTCGGGTGCAACTCGG
This sequence comes from Planctomycetota bacterium, assembly GCA_038040225.1. Taxonomy (GTDB): domain Bacteria; phylum Planctomycetota; class Planctomycetia; order Planctomycetales; family Planctomycetaceae; genus Schlesneria. Next base: position 40,083 of record JBBPIS010000036.1, on the reverse strand, counting down.
GCACCGACGCGCTGATCATCGCCCTGCAAGCGCTCGACATTGGCGAGGGAGACGAAGTCATCACGACTCCGTTTTCGTTCTTCGCCACGGCGAGTTCGATCTGCCGGGCCGGGGCGACTCCCGTCTTCGTCGACATCGATCCCGAAAGCTTCAACCTCGACGTTCACGCGATCGAGGAAGCCATCACGCCGCATACCAAGGCGATCATGCCCGTCCATCTGTTCGGGCAGTGCTGCGACATGGAGCCGATCTGGCGACTGGCTCAAAAGTATCGACTGCACATCGTCGAAGACGCCTGTCAGGCGATCGGAGCCGAATACCGGGGCCGCCGCGCCGGAGTGCTCGGCACGGTCGGTTGCTTCAGTTTCTTCCCGACGAAGAATCTGGGCGGAGCGGGAGACGGTGGCATGATGACCACCGACAACCCCGAACTCGCTCCCAAACTCAAGCGGTTGCGGGTCCACGGAGATGTCGGCCAATACGAACATCTCGATCTCGGCATGAACAGCCGGCTGGATGCCCTGCAAGCCGCCGTGCTGAGACTGAAACTGAAGAAGCTCGACGATTGGACGGCCGCGCGGCAGAACAACGCTCAGCGCTACGGCGAACTCTTTCGACAGGCCGGAATCCTCGACGCGATCACTCTGCCGAAGATTCAGCCCGAGCGGAGACACGTCTTCAACCAGTACTGCATTCGGGTCAAGCACGGCCAGCGCGATCACGTCATGCAGCAGTTGAAAGCCAGCAAGATTGGCTGTGCGGTTTATTATCCGAAGCCGCTCCACCTGCAAACCTGCTTCAAGCATCTGGGTTATCGTCCGGGCCAGTTCCCCGAAGCCGAAGCGGCCTCGCACGACATTCTTGCGTTGCCGAGCTATCCCGAACTGCCCGTCTCGGATCAGGATCGAGTCGCCGAATGTCTCGCCCAGATTTGCAAAGAGGCCCGCACCGAGCAACGTCCACGCCGCGCGGCCTGACGCGGTCCTTCATCGATGTTTCCCTCGAACTCTCGCAGCCCGGTCTCACAAGCCGGGCTGTTTCGTTAGCCCGCACAGTTTGCCCGGTCTCCGCATTCGATTATCTGCTCAAGGCCCGCGCAACCCGCAGTCGATACTAGCTGACACGCCTCGGCACACGGAGGCCTTGCGCGACGACGTTTGATCACTGGCAGGAAGCCGACATGGAAGAGACTTCAACGGCTGAATCGATTTCGATGCAGGCCGCTCCCAGGGTTTCATCTGGCAAGTCACGCGAATCGCGTCCGCGCCAAGGTTCGTCGATCCCGCGACCGGCCTACGTCGCGATCACCTTCGTGCTGATTCTGACCATTGGTTGGGGGGCCTACAGCATCATCGGGCGTCAATCGCATTCGGACGAGGACGCCGAACTGGCGGACCTCGAAGGCTTCGAGGAGGAGGCACCCTCTCTCGGCACACCGGATCCTCAAAGCACTCCACAGTCCAGAAGTTTGTCGTCGCGAGACTTCTCATCGCGCACATTCGGTGAGCGGGCAAATCCCTGGCAGACGGCACCCGCTCCCGGTGCCAACGCGTTTCCGGCGCTGTTCGCGAGTCCGGACACTCCCCTCGCGAGATTCGAGCGAACTCCCTTCGCCGAGGACGCGAACAATCAATCAACTTCGGGCGCGTGGTTGATCGGCACGATCGAGGCCGATGACGCGCCGGAACGAATCGCGCTGCCGCCGCGCGTGTCTCAGGCCGTCGCCGATGGGCCTTTGTTCCGGTAAACGAAAAACTTGGGATCGTGTTCTGCAGGGTGGGCGAGTCATGTACGAACGGCACTGGCGACTGAAACGATCTCCCTTCGGTCACGACCGAAGCGTCGAGTCGTTCTTTGCCAGCAGCTCGCACCACAACGCCGTGCTCAAACTGCGATACCTGATCGATCATCGACGCGGCCTGGGCTTGCTGGTCGGTGCCAGCGGCTCGGGCAAGACGCGGCTGCTCGATGCGGTCCTGCAACCGACCAGTTCTGCAACCACTCCCGTCGCGATGGTCGTTTATCCGCAGATGTCTCCCGTCGAGTTGCTGAGTTACATCGCCAGCAAGCTCAAGGGTGAGAGTGCTGCCACGACAACCAACTCCATGGACGTTGTTCTCGGGCGGTTGGAGGAGTCGCTGCGAACGCTCACGTCGAGCGGTCGGCCTCCGGTCATCGTCATCGACGATGCGCATGCGATTTCGGATCGGCACGTCCTCCAGTCGCTGCAACTGCTGCTCAACTTCCAGCAGTCTGAGGGGATGGACTTCACGCTGATTCTGGCCGGTCAGCCCGAGTTGGTTGGTGTCGTGAAGCGACTGCCGCAGTTGGAGGATCGGGTCACGATGCCCTGCGTGCTGCAGTCGCTGTCGTCCACGGAGACGGCGGGCTACATCCGGCACCGACTGCATTCCGCTGGAGCGACGAAGCCGATCTTCAGCGATGAAGCTCTCGTCGCGATCCATGAGCTGTCCGGCGGTCTGCCGCGCCGCATCAACCGGCTGTGTGACTTCGCTCTGCTCGTCGGTTATGCGGAGGAGCTGACGGCCATCGACGTCGAACAGGTCGAGGGCGTGTACGCCGAACTGAACCTGACCCGCGCCGCCTGATTGTAGGATGGGCACTCCTGCCCGTCGCCCTGTCAAGTTGAAGACCAGACGGGCAGGAGTGCCCATCCTACGCGGCGGACCGGCGTCGGCGATGAGTCGCGTACAGGACCGAGTTCTTTACTTTTCCAGTCACCTCAATCGCGCCGATCTTTCTCAGGCAGTAGGTCATCTTCTGAGCGAGCCACCGGGGAATCCCGGCCTGCGCCGCCAAATCGGCCGACGTGAATGGCGACGAGAGCGACTCGGGCAGCAGCGCGGCGAGATCCTTCGCCGTCCGAAAAGTGTGTGTCGAGTGAACCTCTCTCAGCACGCGATCCTCGACCTTGAAGTCGGGGCCGTTGAAACCGCGTTTGCGACGCGCGACGCGGTGCTCCTCCTGCTCGATCATCACGATCTCGAAGGTCAGGCGCGGATGGGGAAACACGTCGCCGAAGTACACGAGCTCCTCGAACACGTTCAGGATCGAACGGCGCAGCGGACTGTACCGCGAGCTGACGATCTCGCCGTGCGCCTGCTCACGGCGCACAATGAACGTGCGCGCGGCCAGCGGCTTGACGATCGTCACGCGATGCGACTCAAGCAGCGCGGCAATTTTTGCGCGGATCGCCGAGAGCGAGGCGCGCTGAATCTCGATCAGGCGGCCGCGAACGACGGCGTCGATCCAGTACTCGCCGATGCGCACTTCCTGCTCGCCCGACGGGCCGCCGTACAACGCCTTCAACTGGCGATGAAGAGTCGATTCCATGAGCCGCGGCATCCCGGACGGACGAGGGTCGCCAAATGAAGGCGACCGCCCCGAGGGCACGAACTCGGGACGGCCGTCAACGATTTGGGCCGGATGCTAGGTGCGAACCGGAATCGGGTCGAGATCAATCAGACCTCATCGCGGTCCGACTTGTCCTTGTCCCCCTTTTTCTTCTTCTTCTTCGGAGCTGGCTTGTCAGACTCCTTGTTCTTCTCGCCAGCTTTCATCTCGGACTTGGGCTTGTCCCCCTTCACGGCCGGAACCGGGATCTGGTTCGGCGCGACGGGGACTGTGTGTTCGGCATCGGCTTGAGGAGGAGAGGCCGGTGGCAAATGAGCCTTCTGTTGCTCACCGACATGCTCCTGAATCCCTCGAATGTCGGTCGTTCCGTCGGCTCTCATGTCGTTCAGTGAGACCTGCACGTCCGGTTGACGGTAGCACGATCCTGCCGACCAGGCTCCGCACGATTGATGACCCGCATACCCGTAACTCTGATCGAGACTGCGGATCGCAAACGCGAACTCCTTCATTTCCTCATCCACCGCTGTGGCGGCCATGTTCATGCCGACAACGGCTCCCAGAACGCCGACCGTTCCGACCGTGACGGCCTCGGCCGACAAAATCAATCCATACTCGTCCTGCCACAAATCTTTGACCAATTGCATGTTGTGCCTCGCTCTCTTGACTGACCTTCGAGAGCACCGACCTTCGGTGCTCAACCGTCCGCCGAGTTCGCCCGCCAAGTAGCGGTTACAGCGGTTGTGCCGATTGTAGCGATTGTAGCGATTGTAGTAAAGATGGGATATTTGGAATATCTGGGAGATTTCATTGGCGAGTCGGTTTCGCGCTCGGATACCGAGCCGAATCGCCGCTCACCCTGCTTCAGGGGACGGCTGAGAATTCCGACCCACGCCGGACCGAAGCGTGAGCGAGGAACAGCAGTCCGGCTACCTCGCTCATGCCTCAGGTTGGTGAACCCGATCATCGTCAGCGGCCCCGGAATGGCAGAGCCAACCTCCGTTCCATGTGCTCACCAACGAATGGGCGATGAAGGAAATCCAGTCCCGCAGCCGTCGTCGTTGCTTGCCCGAGGCACTGCCTCAAGGCATCATCTCGCCTCGCCTGTCCCTTCGACCCGTGATCGACATCTCAAGACGAGAGGCCACCTCCATGCAGCGGTCTGTGTTTTACAAGCTGTTCGCGATGATGTTTCTGGAGTTCTTTATCTGGGGTGCGTGGCTGCCGCTGATCTTCGGCTACCTGCCCGCCCTGAAGTTCGATGCGTTTCAACAGTCGATGATTCTGAATGCCTTTCCGGCGGCGGCGATCCTGGCGATGTTCTTCAGCAATCAGTTCGCGGACCGCTTCTTCGCGGCCGAGAAGTTTCTGGCGGTCAGTCACTTGATCGGCGGCCTGTCGATCATGGGCCTGGCGTGGGTCACCGACTTCTGGACGTTCTTCGCGCTGATGCTGGTTCACTGCATCTTCTATGTGCCGACCATCTCGATCACCAACTCGATCGCGTTTGCCAGCATGAAGGATGCTCAGTCCGAGTTCGGCATCGTGCGCATGGGAGGGACGATCGGCTGGATCGCCGCCGCGTGGCCGCCGGTTTTCATTCTGGTCGACTGGGCCAAGGTGACGGAGAAGGGTGCGACGGGGCTGGGCGGCTGGCTCGACGCCGTGTTCGCGTCGGGTCTCAGCGGGAAGGCTCTCCAGGATGCGACGGCCGGAACTTACATCGTGGCGGGAGTGGCCTCACTCGCGTTGGCCGCACTGAGCCTGAGTCTTCCGCACACTCCACCGAAGCTGGCGACGGAAGTGGGCGAAAGCTCGGCGTGGCTCAAGTCGCTCAAACTGCTGGCCCATCCGTTTGTCTTCGTGCTGTGGCTGGTGACGTTCGTCGATTCGTTCGTTCACAACTGCTTCTTCAACTGGACGGGACGCTTTCTGCCGACGGTCGGCATTCCGGGCAACTGGGTTACGCCCGTGATGAGCATCGGCCAGATTGCCGAGATCCTGACGATGGCCGTGCTGGGAACGTGCCTCAAAACGCTGGGCTGGCGCACGACGATGATCATCGGGATTCTGGGTCATGCCGCGCGGTTCGCGATCTTCGCGTTCTGCGGGACGCCCGACATGGCGTGGCTGATCGTGACGGTCAACGTGTTGCACGGCATCTGCTATGCCTTCTTCTTCGCGACGGTCTACATCTTCGTGGACGAGCACTTCCCCAAAGACGTGCGGACCAGCGCGCAGGGATTGTTCAACCTGATGATTCTGGGCCTTGGAGCACTCGTCGCCAACTTCGTCTGCCCGTGGTTGTTCGAGACCGTCTACACGAATGCCGAGACCAAGATCACCGATTTCCGGGGACTGTTCCTCGTGCCGTGTGCTGCCGCCATCGCGGCGGCCGTGATTCTGGCGATCTTCTTCCATCCACCGAAGGCGGCGACCGAGCCGCCTGAGACCGAGGAGTACGCCTCCGTTCCGTAGGCTCGGCGAGTTCGCGCGGCATCGCGTCGAGATCGACGTTCAAGCGATGGCAGAGACGCGAACGAGCTACACAAAACAGCACGGCCCGGCTTCGTGGGAAGCCGGGCCGTGATTGTTTCGTCGCGTCAGGACAACCGCCGCCCCGATGACTCGACTCCAATTTACTCGATGATAATTTGCTTCACGGTCTGGCCGCCGGGGATCATCGGCAGCACGTGTTCCTGGTACGGGCAGACCACATCGAGCAGAAAGGGCCCATCGTAGTCGAGCATCGTCTTGAGAGCCGCCGGAAATTCCTTCTTGCTGCGGACCTGAGCCGCTCCGAGGCCGAAGCCCTGTGCGATCTGGACGAAGTTCGGGTACGTCTCTTCGTAGTGCTCGCCCGCTCCCGCCCCGACGGCCTCCGGGTGATCGACCGGACCGAGATACGTGTGAGCCCGGCTGCCTTTGAGGAACCGATCCTCCCACTGCATCACCATCCCGAGGTGCTGGTTGTTGAGCAGCAGGATTTTCACCGGCAGGTTTTCGCACTTCAGCGTCGCCAGTTCCTGCACGTTCATCAGCATGCAGCCGTCGCCGTCGATGTCGATTACGAGCCGATCGGGATACGCGGCCTGCACGCCCATCGCGGCCGGCAGTCCAAATCCCATCGTGCCGAGGCCCGAGCTGCTGAGCCACCGGCGCGGGTTGCGAAACTTGTAGAACTGAGCCGCCCACATCTGGTGCTGGCCCACGCCCACATTGATGAACGGGTCGAGGTCGATCGTCTGCCGCCACAGCTCGGAGATCGCGTACTGCGGAATGATGAAGTCGCCCGACTCGCGCACGGTGAGCGGGTACTTCGTCCTCCAGTCATCGATCTGGCTCCACCACGGATCGATCTGCGGAACGTCCTCGTCCGCGATCATCGCGTTCAAGCCTTGCAGCACTTCCTTGATGTTGGCCACGACGGCGATCTCGGCCAGCCGGTTCTTGTGAATCTCGGACGGATCGATGTCGACGTGAACGATCTTCCCGTGCTTGGCGAATTCGCTCAGCTTGCCCGTCACGCGATCGTCGAATCGCACGCCGAAGGCCAACAGCAGATCGGCCTGATCGATCGCAAAGTTCGAGTAAACCGTGCCGTGCATTCCGAGCATGTGCAGCGACTGATCGTCATCGGCGGGGAAGCAGCCAATCCCCATCAGCGTCGTCGCCACGGGAATGCCCGTCTTGCGAGCGAACTTCTGGAACTCTTCGCTCGCCCCTGCCTGAATGATGCCGCCGCCCGCGTAGAAGATCGGCTTCTTCGATTCGCGGATCGCCTTCAGGATCGCACGGATCTGGTTCGGGTGAACGCGACGGACCTCGGGGTGATAGCCGGGCAGGTTCATCGGCGGATCGTAGTCGACCACCCACGGCTGGCCATCGACTTTCACATTCTCAACGAGATTCATCTGCACGTCTTTGGGGACGTCGATCAGCACCGGACCGGGGCGTCCCGTGCGAGCGATGTAGAATGCCTCCTTGATCACGCGGGGAATGTCTTCCGTCTTCGTGATGAGGTAGTGATGCTTGGTGATCGCGCGGCAGATCTCGACCATCGGCGTCTCTTGGAACGCGTCGCTTCCGATCAGGTGAGTCGGCACCTGGGCCGAGATGGCGATCAGCGGGATGCTGTCCATTTTGGCATCGGCAATCGCCGTGACGAGGTTCGTCGCGCCGGGACCGCTCGTCCCCATGCAGACGCCGACCTTGTCGGTCGTGCGCGAAACGCCCTGCGCGGCGAAGGCACCGCCCTGCTCGTGCCGGGGCAGAATCGTGCGGATGTCGGCGGCACGGTGAGTCAGCGCTTGATGGAGCGGCATGCTGCATCCGCCCGGGTAGGCGAAGATGATGTCCGTTCCCTGTCGGATGAGGCACTCGACAAACACATCGGCCCCGTTCAACTTCTGGGTTGTTGTCGGAGCAGGAGTCAGAGTGCAGGTTGCAGTAGCCACGATCGCGAATCCTCAAACAGGTCTTTCAGGGAGGTCAGTTGACGAATTGGGCCGTGCCTCCCCGGTCACGGCCTCGTTTTCATGTCTGTGGGCGTAACAGTCTATCGGCCGAGTCAACCCAAGGCGAGCGGCCGGTCTGCGGGAGGCCGTATTTCCGCACCCCTGACAGCTTCCAGAAGAACTAGGTTCGCTTCCCAAAGGACAGGCGCACCCCGCAGGACCGGCATCGCCGGAGTTTCTGCCGCGAAGCTATACTCCGCCCGACAGGCGCATTCGCCCGCATCGGCAAATACCAACGACTACCTCCGGGACATCAACGACATGACCGCACTGAACTGGAACAGTCGACAACTGACACATGGATGGCAGCGGGGAGTGACGGCTTTCTTCCACGGCCTCGGGATGACGGAGGCCGACTTCGACAAGCCGCAAGTGGGGATCGGCGTTCCGCTGCTCGAAGGCAACTTGTGCAACCAGCACGCTTACGAGTTGGGCCGCAAGGTGGCGGAAGGCTGTCGCGCGGCCGGGATGCTTGGTTTTCCGTTCGGCACGCCCGCCGTCAGTGACAATCTGACGCAGGGTTTGGAAGGAGGCGGGGCGAGTCTCGTCTCGCGAAACCTGATCGCGAATTCCGCCGAGTGCGTCGTGTCGGCGCACTGCTACGACGCAATGGTCGGACTGCACCACTGCGACAAGAACGGCCCGGGGTTCGCGATGGCTTTGGCGCGGATGAACTATCCCGGCCTGATCCTCAGCGGCGGCAGCATTCAGCCCGGCTGCTATCGAGGCAGGGACGTGACGATTCTGGACGTGTACGATTCGCAGGCGGCGGCCTCCGTCGGCGCGATCCCACAGTTGGAGGCGGACGAGATCCGGCGCGTGGCCTGTCCGGGACCGGGAGGCTGCGGAATCGCGGCGTCGTTCAACACCTGGGGCCTCGCGATGGAAGCGATCGGTCTGATGCCGCCGCAAAGCAGTTCGATCCCCGCCATCGATCCGGCCAAGCACGCCGACTGCCTGAACGCGGGCCCACTGATCCGGAACCTGCTCGAACGACAGATCCGTGCGCGAGACATCCTGACGCGGCGCGCCTTCGACAACGCCGCCGCCACGATCGCGGCGGCCGGTGGCTCGACGAACGCGGTGCTGCACCTGCTGGCACTCGCGCGCGAGGCCCACGTCGACTTCACCCTCAAAGACCTGCAAGCCCTCTTGAAGAAAACGCCGGTGCTGTGCAGCTTCGCTCCGCGCGGCACGAAGACGATGGTCGACCTGCACAAGCTCGGTGGAACATCGGTGCTGCTGAAGCATCTCATTCGAGCCGGAGTCATCGACGGCAGTTGCCTGACTGTGACCGGTCACTCGATCGCCGAGAACGTGGCCGGCGCGAGCGACGCACCCGCCGGTCAAGACTTGCTCGCGCCGCTCGATGCGCCATTCAAGAGCTTCGCCGACATGCAGGTCTGCTTCGGCAACCTCGCTCCCGACGGCATCGTCTTCAAAGTATCGAGTCTCAGCGAACCTCGCTTCCGTGGCCCGGCGATCTGTTTTCAGAGCGGGCGAGATGTCTCCGACGCAGTCGAACAACGCCGTATTCGCCCCGGCAACGTGATCGTGCTGCGGTATCAGGGTCCAGTGGCGGCCGGGATGCCCGAGGTCGTGTTGGCCGCGTCGGCGCTGTCCGTTCCCGAACTGAACGGCAAGGTCGCGTTGATCTCCGACACGCGCGTCTCGGGCATCTCACACGGCGCGATTGGAGTTCACTGTGCCCCCGAAGCCGCCGTCGGCGGCCCCATCGCGCTCGTCCACGACGGCGATGAGATCAGCTTCGACCTGCTGCCGGGAACCATCACGCTGCATGTGAGCGACGAAGAACTCGGACGACGACGACAAGAGTGGCGGGCACCCACGATCAAACACGCGCGCGGCTACCTCGCCGATTTCGCGGCCACTGTCGCCCAAGCCAACGACGGCTGCGTGAGCCGTGTGTTCCACTCATGTGGGGCAGGTTTGTAACCTGCCCGCGTCCAACGCGCTGGTTCATACTTGCCCAACAAAGTCTCGACAACCTCGCGGTTTCCACGCATACTGCGACCCGCAGTCGTCGGCACTCTCCGTGCCTTTGCCATTCAGGTACCAGCAACCACGGTCGGACAAGCACACGCCATGAAGACAATGGATCAGTACATCGAGTGTTCTCCCGAGATCGCGGGAGGCCAACCGCGCATCGCGGGGCACCGCATCACGGTGCAGAACATCGCCATCTGGCACGAACGGATGGGGTGGAGCCCCGATGAGATCGCCGCCGAGTACGACTTGCCACTGGCGGATGTCTATGCGGCGATGGCCTACTATTTCGAGCATCGCACCGAGATCGACCAGTCCATCGGCGCGGGCGACGCCCTCGCCGATGCCATGCGTCAAAGCACCCCGTCCAAGGTTCGCCAGAAGCTGCAGGACGGATGACGCATGAACCGGCCGGTGAAGTTCTACACGGATGAACACGTCTCCCGAGCCGTGGTACGTGGCCTCCGAGAACGGGGCGTCGATGTCGTGACGGTCCCGGAATCCGGAATGCTCGGCGAGTCGGACGAGGCTCATCTGACGTGGGCTCATCGCGAAGGTCGCGTGGTCTTCTCTCAGGACCAAGATTTCCTGAGGCTGCACGCGGCGGGAGTCGAACACTCCGGCATCGCGTTCATCCGGCAGGAGGCTTCCGTGGGTGAAGTCATCCGAGGGTTGATGCTGATCCACCAGTTGCTCGATGCCGACGACATGCTCGGACACGTCGAGTTCTTGTCGTGACTCACACTTCAAACTTGATCCCCTGCGCCAGCGGCAGGTCGTTCGAGTAGTTGATCGTGTTGGTCGCGCGGCGCATGTAGTTTTTCCAACTGTCCGAGCCGGACTCGCGTCCGCCGCCGGTGGCCTTCTCGCCGCCAAAGGCTCCGCCGATCTCGGCACCGCTGGGGCCGACGTTGACGTTGACGATGCCGCAGTCGGAACCGGCGGCCGAACAGAACAGTTCGGCCTCGCGCATGTCGCTGGTCAGGATCGACGAGGCCAATCCCTGCGGGACGTTGTTGTGCAACGAGATCGCCTCTTCGAGCGATCGGTATCTCATCACGTACAGGATCGGTGCGAAGGTCTCTTCCTGCACGATCCCGGCCGCCGGGTCGATCTCGACCAGCGCGGGGCGGACATAGCAGCCACCGGTCGGCACGCCATCGGCCAGTCGCTCGCCACCATGAACCACTGCGCCATCGGCCTTGGCACGAATGAGTGCCGTGTGCATCGCGGTCCAGGCTCGTTCATCGATCAGCGGCCCGACGAGCGTTCCGGCGTCGAGCGGGTTCCCAATCGGCAGCCGCCCATACACGGACGTGATCCGCCGCACGAGTTCGTCGGCGAGGCTCTCATGAACCACGAGTCTTCTGAGCGACGTGCATCTCTGGCCGCAGGTGCCGACGGCGGAGAAGACGATCGCGCGGACCGCCAGTTCCAGGTCGGCGGACGGAGCGACGATCATGCCGTTGTTGCCACCCAGCTCGAGCAGCGATCGACCGAGTCGCGCGGCGACACGTTGCGCGACACTTCGGCCCATCGTGGTGGAACCGGTGGCCGAGATGAGCGGCAACTCGGGCGCATCGGCCAGAGTTTCGCCGACTCCCGCGCCGGTTCCGATGATGACGGACGAGACGGCGGGCGGAATGTGAGGCATCTCGCGCAACACCGACGCGACGACCGCCTGGCAAGCCAGCGCGCAGAGCGGCGTTTTTTCGGACGGCTTCCACACGACGGGATCGCCGCAGACCCACGCCAGCGCGGCGTTCCACGCCCAGACGGCCATTGGAAAATTGAAGGCCGTGATGACGCCGACCGGTCCCAGCGGATGCCACTGCTCGGCAAGTCGATGACTCGGTCGCTCGCTGGCGATCGTCAGACCGTGAAGCTGCCGACTGAGGCCGACGGCGAAGTCGCAGATGTCGATGACTTCCTGCACCTCGCCCAACGCCTCCTGCGTGATCTTGCCCGCCTCCCACGAGATGACGGTTGCCAGGTCGGCCTTCAGTTCGCGGAAGCGATTGCCGACTCGCCGCACGAACTCACCGCGCTGCGGCCCCGGTGTGACACGCCACGTTTTGAAGGCTTCGGTCGACGCATGCAGGACGCGCGGCACATCGTCTACCGACGCGGAGGCCAACGTGGTGAGAGTCGATCCATCAATCGGCGAGCGACCGGTCAGTTGGTCGCCCGAACCAGAGAACCATTCGCCTCCGACCCAGATCGCCATGGGTGCAGATTCCATGTCGAGTCGATTCAGAGCGTCAGTCAGTGTGGTCATCGAAAGTGCTCCCCCAGAACGGATCGAGTCTCGCAGAATTGAAACGGGCCGCGTCGAAGTATGAATGATCCGCCCCATGCGGGCCACTCCGCCGACTCACTGCCGGGTTGTGAAGGCCGATGGGACGTGAGTATCGTGTGGTCATGAATATGCTCGACCTTGCACCGCTGCTGAATTCACCCTGTTTGCCCGACATCGTGGCGACACTGAGCGACCGTCTGCGTACCGAGGCCATCGCGCGAACCAGGTTCCGCGATGAAATGTCGGATGACCGGAAGGTCGAATTCGTCGATGGGGAAGTCGTCATGCACTCGCCCGCACGCAACCGGCACCTTCGCGCCCAATTCAACATCGCCGCGCTGCTCGACACCCACGCCAAACGGCATTCGCTCGGTATCGTGCGTTGTGAGAAGTGCCTGTGCGTCTTTCCGCGCAACGATTACGAGCCGAATGTCGTGTTCTTCGGTCCCACCAAGGCCGCTGAATTTGAATCGGACACGATGCTGTTTCCCGTCCCCGATTTGGTGATCGAGGTTCTCTCGGACTCGACGGCAGGTCGTGATCGGGGAGTCAAGTTCGATGACTACGAAGCGCACGGCGTTGGCGAGTACTGGATCGTCGATGCCGAAGCCGAGACCGTTGAGCAGTACGCGATCGAGGGAAACCGCTTCCAATTGCTGCTCAAGTCGGGATCGGGCGAGATCGCCAGCCGAGTCGTCTCCAACTTCCGCATCCCCATTCGCGCGATCTTCGATGATCGCGAGAACATCGAGACACTGAGGCGGCTGCTCGGGTAGGTCGTTCTCGTCACTGATTGTTCATCCTCACACCCGGCCCGACGTAGTGCCGGCCGAAGCGGTTGGCGAGGAAGGTGTCGAAATCGACCTGCTCCTGCCGCACGAAGCCGGTGGAGGGCAACTGGCCGTGGACGTGCAGATCGACCGACGCGCAGATGGCCGCGGCCGTCGTGATCTGGATCGCGCTCCAGACTTCATCGCCATGTTTCTGGTGGTAGACCTTGCGCGCGTCCCACAACTGAACCATCTGGCCGTCGCGCTGGCCGGTCGCCGAGCAGAAGATCACGACCACATCCTGCAACGTCCGCGGGACGGCGTTCTCCAGGATCTCCTTCAAAAGTTGCCGCCGATCACGCAGTCGAAGCTCGTCGAGCAGGAACAGCATCCTGTCGCGATGGCCCATGTAGCGGATCGTCTTGTAGTTCAACTCGCGCACGCGCCCTTCAAACGTTTCACACAGCGTCCCCAGTCCGCCCGAGGTCGCGAACGCCTCGTACTCCACGCCGTCGATGGAGAGATGCTCGAACCCTTCGAGCGGCCAGACATCCTGCCGCTTCCCCTGATGAATCACATCGCACGGGTTGCAGTATTCGTTGATCAGGCCGTCGGTGGACCAGGTGAGGTTGTACTTGAGTGAGTTCGTGGGGAATTCGGGGAGCGCGCCGACCCGCAGCATCAGCGAATCGAGTGAATCAAACTTCTGAGCCAGGTGATTGGCGGCAATCCCGACGAAGCCGGGTGCCAGCCCGCACTGCGGCATGAAGATTTGGCCCGGTTTGGCCCGGGCCGACAGTTTGCGCACCGTGTGCGTGGTTTCGACATCTTCGGTCAAATCGAAATAGCTGCAACCGGCCGCCAGCGCCGCGCGGGCCACTCCCGGATTGAGGGCAAACGTCAGGGCCGAGATCACCACTTGTTGTCCGCTCATCGCCTCGAGCAGTTGATCCTCGCGAGCCGCATCAATGACGAGGGTCTCCACTCCCAGCTTGGTGTTGAGTCGCCGCAGCGCCTCGGCGTCCGAGTCGGCCGCGCGCACGAGGTAGTCACCCGTTTGAGCGAGCAGCGTGGCGATCATCCGCCCGATGGTTCCGGCTCCCAGCAACAAGACGTTCGTCATTGATCCATCCTTAGAAATGGCGGGCTTGGAGTGTTCCGTGTTCGGTTTTCCGTGTTCCGCCAGGGGCGGGAGCAATCATTCGCGACGCGACTCTCTGGCTGAACACGGAAAACCGAACACCGAACACTTCGACAGTGCTGACGCGGCGCGGTCTTCGAAGCTAGAATCCCCCGCGACGGATCGGATTATAGGCCCTGACGGAGTTCGCGAAATGCCAGCTTCCACAACTCTGACCACTGAAGACGCACTGGCCGCTTTGACGGCTCATGCCTGGTCGCCGCAGCCCGAGCCGGCGCAGTTCGTTCAGTCGCTGCTCGACGACTGTTTGCGAGGCTGTCCGGATGCGGCGAATCTGTCGCGGCAGATGCTCGACGAAACGGGAACGCGGTTGCTCGACTGGATCGATCACTTCGGGTTGCCCACCGGCGATCCCGCCCTCTCCGAACTGAGTCGGGTCGGATATGTGAGGGCCTTTCGCCCGACCGCGCTGCCATTTTCCAAAGGCGGACCGTGTGCATTTCCCATCAGTTCGGACCGTCACGGCCACGCCGCAGACTATGAAACCGTGGCCCTGGAATCGTGCTCGATCAGCGAAGTGTGGGAACATCCGCTCGGGCTGTTCCCGCGCGTGCGCTGCCACCCGGGCACGACGCGGCAACTGGCGATCAAGGTGGAGTCGATTGTCGATTTCCTCGCGGCGCGCGGGCTGACGCAGGTCGAGATCGAAGGCCAGCCGCTCGCCTCGCTGCGTCGAGCCTGCATCGCCCGCGAGGGTGATGTCGAGTTGTGGGCTGTCGAGCGACATGCGTCTCTCGCCTTCGAGCCGCATCTGAATGAAGCGGTCCCGCTGGCGGAGATCGCCTGCCATGGGGAGGCCCTGCGACTGCGACGTCGCGAGTTCGATCACGATGCCGACGGGTTCGCTCACGCCACCCAACTGGTGGATGCCGCCATCGCCGACCTCGGTCGAGACCGCGCGTGCGAGTTGTTCTTCATCGCCGAGCGCGAGTACTGGCTGAGACGCAACAGGGCAGGGCGGGTTCAAAAGGCCAGACAGGACGCGCTGGGACTCGGCTGGGCCAATCATGATCACCACACGTACCGTTCGAGCCGCGCCAGCTTCGCGCCACTGATCGCGTTTCTCGAACGGCTCGGCTTCGAGTGTCGCGAGCGGTTCTATGCCGGACGCGAAGCGGGCTGGGGGGCGCAGGTGATCGAGCATCCCGTCACCGGCATCATCATCTTCGCCGATGTGGACATGTCGCCCGAGGAGTTGTCGCAGGACTTCTCGCACGAGCCGCTGCCGCCGCGAGACCGCCTCGGCACGGTCGGCCTGTGGTGTGCGCTGCACGGCGAGGCGTTCCTGCAAGCCGGCCTGCATCACCTCGAATGTCAGTTCGACTTCGGCGCGACGCGCGATCAACTGAACCAGGCGGGGATCGACACGATGCCTCCGTTCACCGATTTCCCCTATTTGCGACAAGCCTTCACGCGCGGTGAGCAATGGCCGGTGAAGCCTCATCGCGTCGAACGTCTGCGGGCGGCAAAGCTCATCACCGACGAACAGGCCCGGCAGTTCAACGCTCACGGAGCGATCGGGTCTCACCTCGAAATCCTGCAACGCAACGACGGCTACAAGGGCTTCAACCAGACCGGCATCAGTGAGATCATCTCGGCGACCGACCCGCGCCGGATGCAGCCGCAGGAGAGGGCGTTGGCTTCGACTGGCTCTTGAGGAATCGCGATGAGTGTGGTCGATGGCATCAATGCGTTTGAAGTCATCTGGTGGATCGGCTGCGGAGTTGTCGTGGGTGTGAAGAGCTTGCGGGCCGAATCGCCTCACCGCAGGCGGGGTCTGCTGTCGGCAGTGACGCTCGTCCTGTTCGGCCTCTCCGACGTGGTCGAGCTTCAAACGGGGGCGTGGTGGAGACCGTGGTGGCTGCTGGTCTGGAAGGGACTCTGCATCAGCATCCTCATCGCCTGCGCGATCGTTCATTTTCGGAATCGCGTCGAGAGGACAGTCACATCGAGGGATCCGGACCTGGGCGATGACACGCGCAACGCGTGAGCAGTTCGTTCAACGGCCGTCGCGGCGATGACGACCACGACGGCGTGCTCGCTGCTGGTCGCGCAGCCAACCGGGGGGCCGCGGAGGGCGATTCGATTCGCCCTCTGAGTCGGCTGCCTCGGTCGTGTTCAGGTCTTGATCATTCGCATCGAGATCGCTCTCGTCATCGAGTTCGTCCTCGGCAGACGGCTCTTCGCGGGCGGCGCGATCGAAGGTCAGCCGCTCGGGTGACGCCTGGTCGCGATCCTGATCGTCGTGCAGCAGTCGCTCACGTTCGAGGCGGATTCGTTCTCGCTCGGCATCGGCGCGGGCGGCCTCCCACTCGGCATGAGCCGTGGCGGCGCGTTCCCGTTCGAGTTGCTCTTGTCGTTCCTGTTCAATCCTGGCCCGTTGTTCGTGCAGCCTGTCGCGCAGTTCCTGCTCGCGATTCAGTCGGTCCCGCTCCAACTGTGCTCGTGCGGCACGCTCATCGGTGGCGGGGTTTGACGTGGATGATGTGCCTCGTTCCGAGATCTGTTGGATTTCACGCTCCCACTCGGCGAGCTTCGACGTTCCCGGACTGCCGCTCGATTCGTCGGTCGCGATCTCGTCGGTCGAACGGTTCGTTCGCGACGCGCCGAGCGTGAAGACCGAGCCGTCCGCGTCCAAGTTCTCGGTGTCAGCGCGATCCGCGTCATCGGTTGCTTCGGGATCGAGACGATTCAGAACGCGGTCGGTCTCGCGCTGCTCGCGGATCAGTTGTTCATCGTCCGCGCGCGAGTGGGCCTCTTCGTTTTCCGTCGGCTGCTGGCGCGAGGCCCAGCCTTGCAGGACATTCGCTTGGGAGACTTGTCTGGAATGAAGTTCGTCGTCGCTCAGCGTGACGGCGGGGACCGGCGGAGGGACGCTGGCGTAAGGATCGCGTCGATAGAGGACCGAGGTGGCGACGGTTCCGGCGCTATGGCCTGTGGCTGCGATCTCATCGCGCAGATCGGCCTGTCGTTCCAGTTCGGCGAACCTACCCAGCGATTCCTCGACCGTGAGGAACGGCCCCGCGTCGAGTCCGGCGAATGACGGGGTCGGTTCGTTGAGCAGGCGTTGTCGGGCGCTCCGTTTGACTCGTCGATCTCCGAGGGTGAGCGCGAGCAGAGTCACCAGCAGCGCCAACCCAACCGCCGTCACGAGTCCGGTCACGTACGGAGTGATCGCGTCGGTGAGCGGGATGGCATGCGCCGGTCGGAACGGCGTCACTGTCGGTGCGAGCAGCGTCGGTGCAATGTGCATCCCGCCCTGTGACGGATAGCCTTCCCGCTTGAAGAAATAGCCGGTCACGCGAACCGGCTGGCGGAGGTTCTCGCCCGGAGTCAGCCTGCGCGGCAGGCTGGTGCTGACGACGCGGTACGGATGGTTGCTCGAATCGCCCGTAAAGATCCACGCTTCGTACAGCGTGGTGAGGCCCCGGTCGTTGGGGCCGGCTTCAAACTCGTAGAGCCGCCACAGGTCGCCCTGAATCGTGATCGGTTCGCCTCGAAAACGATCGGGCTCGGTCATGAGGTTGATGTACTGCACCTCGGCCACGGCGGCTCGTTCGAGGTCCGCCGGTGAGACGTGTTTCACATGATCGAGCAGCCGAAAGTAGGCATCCGCCTCATCGCGACGAATGCCGAGCGTGTTGTCCTTCACGTTGGCGAGGAGCCGTTTGTTGAACCGCGTGCTGCGGCGAGCCGCCTCACGATCCCGGGCCGCTGCGTCCTCGGCCCACTCCTCACCCTTGGCCGCCTGCTCGTCGAGCCACTCGCGCGAACGTTCGATCGGTGCCTCGAACCGGTCCGGCTCGGTGATGGCGACTCCATTGTCTTTCAGCGATTGCGACCCATCGTCACGCACAGGGAAGTCGGCTTCCCGGTTTCGACGCGCGACACCCGAACGGTCGACCGCATCGTCTTGCTTCTTCGGCGGATCCGTGAACAAGACGTTCACGAGGAACATCACCACTGCAAACATGACCACGAATGACAGCATCCGCAGTTGCAGGCGACGATTGAGTTGTGATGGTGCGGACTGCGAGGTCTCGAATCGCATTGCGGACCCGGCCGAGAGGATGGGAAAGTGAGGGAGACGCAGCGTCCTAACCGCAACTCAACCCACGCGGCACAGTTTATCAGCTTCCACCAATCTCACAACGTCCGTTCTCCACAGTGACAGGCCCATCGCCTTGTTCAATTTGGAAAGTGGCACCCCAATCTGACTCAGTCGCCCGCTTGGGATCACTCGTCGTTGAGGCCATCGCCGGTGTCGGTGCTCTTGCCTCGCTTGCGTTTTTTCTCGATGGGAGCCTCCGCGCGGCGGAAGATCGCGACGACGTCCTCGATCGGGACGACATACAGCAGATTGTCCGCTTCAAAGTCGACGGGGATCGCATTCTTGGGATGAAACAGCACCTTGTCGTACTTGCGGATCGGAAAGTCGTGGTCTCGTTCGATCTGCACGCTGATCTCGACCACGCGCCCGGTAATCGTGGGGATCTCGGACTGATCGGGCAGCACGATCCCGCCGCGAGTCCGCTGCCGCGCCTCATCCTTCCGAATCAGAATCCGCTTTCCCAGCGGTTCGACATAATCGGCCACGACATTCTCCGACGAACAAGCTTCGGTGAGAGGAGTGATTCCAGAACGGCCACGATTCTAACGCGGACTATTCACGGATGCATTGAAGCCTGACGCGCAAGCGAAGGAGCTGCTGCAATACCCTTCGCTTGCGCGTCAGGCTTCAATGGCAGGTCTCTTCACCCCTTGTGCTGTGACTTCGCCAGCACGCGGTGCGAGCCGAGCATCTCGCCGTCGCACAGCAGTTCCAGTACGAAGACTCCCTCGTGAGGAATCGGCAGCGGCGGCAACGGGACGGTGATTTGAATCGTCTCCAACGGATCGCGGCACGAGACCTCAAACGTCGTTCCAAACAGGACGTTGTTCTCTTCGAGATCGACGTAGCGCAGCTCAAACTTTCGACTCCCCTGCAACTCGGTCAGGCTGACGTAGGCGAACGGAGAACCGGCCCGGACCAGCCGGGCGATCGGAACGGGAGTCTGTGCGGGGGCCGAGGACTCGGACGTTTCGTCGGTGTCACCCTCGTCGGCCCCTTCGCCGGGCGTCCCCGCTCCGGCGGAGTGGTCCCTGCCGTGAGGCGGCTCCTTCGGCACGAAGTGGATCGCGCTGAAGATGCCGCAGATCACGTACTTGCCCGTGGCTCGATCCTGATAGACCTGATCGGCGAGCAACATCGCCTGCAAAACGGGGGCAGCCATGGGAAGTCCTGGAAGAAGGGGTCAGGAGTCAGGAGTCAGAGGTCAGGAGTCAGAGGTCAGAAGATGCGTCTTCCTTGGACTTCTGACCTCTATTTCATCAGCGGTGCCAACACCTTGTCGAAGGCCTCGGCCTGTCGGGCGAAGCCGAGATCGTTGGGGTGAGAACTGTCCACGGCTCCGTCATTGTCGTCGCCGAGCAGATCGGTTCCCGGAATGTAATGGAGTTGCTTCGTTCCCGCTGCGATCAGTTCCTCAAACGATTTCTTGAGCGCGGCGTGATTGCCATCGTTGCGGGACTGCTTCGAGGCGATCAGCCACGCGTCGGTGTAGACGCGGTCTTCGACGAGCACGATCGGTGTATCGGGCCGCGCCGCTCGAAGCTGCTGGACGAGCGGCTTCGTCAGTTTGGCCGTCTCGGCACCGCCCAGGTTCGGGCAGCAGTCGATCACGTACACGGCCGCATCCAGTTCCGCGATCAATGCCGTGACTTCCGGCTCCATCCGGCCGTTGCCCGAAAAGCCGAGATTGATGACCGGCCGTCCGTACTTCCGGCCAAGGATCGCCGTATGAACCATTCCCGGCCGCGAGGCGCACGCTCCGTGAGTGATCGACGTCCCATAAAAAACGATCGGCTTCGCGCGGTCGCTGGCATGGGCCGCGGCCTTCTCGATGGAGTTGGCTGCGGGGACACCGACCTCGACCGACGAGACGCCGTTGTAGAGCGGCAGATAGATCAGGTACTCGCGCTTCCCGGGCGTAATCCCATCGGCCAGCTTCTGTGTGTTGGTCTGCGCCGTTGGCCGACCGACCGACACCCAGCGCCAGCGGCCCTTGTCATCCTTCGCATACAAATCGAGTCCGCTCACCCCCGTGGCGGCCATGTGAGGCATTTCGAGCTTCGCCTTGGTGAGCGTCCAGCGCGCGTGAATCGTCGTGGCCTCGGTCACGAACCGGACACACATCCCCGCCGAATCGCGACTCAGCCCCCAGACGGCCTCGCGCACCTTGCCCTCGGCCTTCGCCGGGAGCCGGTCGTAGGGAGACTTGTTCTCGGTCCAACCCTGACCCTCAACACCGAGTTGCCGGATGTCGAACCAGCGAATCCCGTCCTGCTCCTGCGACGCAAGCTTCTCCTGCGCGAGACTCGCACCGCACAGACCGACCACCCACAACACCACCGCACACCGAGCCACACCGAATCGAAAGACACCTTGCATCGATCAGCCTTTCTGGCACGAGCCGTCAGTCAGACACAATCGCCTTGGCAGACAGGAGCCATCGTGGCGGACACCTCCGCCGCCTGCAACCAAGACGACCGATTGACGAGTCGCGGTGCCGGTGTGTTTCGTGTGGCGGCACGCACCCTGCGGAGCGGCCCGTGCTCCGTCCATGACGTTGGTCATCCGTTCCCCGGTCACGTAGAGTTCGCGTCGCACGGTGGGGCGTCGGTGCGGACCCAAGTTGGTGGGATGATCGAGATGACCGAGACGTTTGAAATCTTTCTGAGCTACTCGCGTCGCGACAACATGGTGTCGGACGATGCTCCGCCGGAGACCAAGGGCTGGGTGATGGCGTTGCGCGATCACATTCTCGCCGACCATCGCCGGTTCAACACCGAGCCGCTGCGGATCTTCTTCGACGCGGACGACATCCGCGACATGGACGACTGGCGGCACCGCATTCTCGGCGGGTTGCGGTCGTCCAAATTTCTGCTGGTCTGTCTGTCGCCGAATTACTTTCGCAGCGACTACTGCCGCTGGGAGTGGGAAGAAAAACAACTGACGTGCTTGGTGGGCCGGCGCGGCGAAGCGCCGCTGGTCCCACCCTACATCCTGCCCAGCTTCAAACAGGCATTGGCCCTGCCGCTCCCCGGATAGGGAACCCTGCGGACAGTTCAACATTCCTGCAACGGAAACACCGTGCCATGACCGACACCCATGACCCCGGCTTCTATGATCTGTTTGTCTCCTATTCGACGAAGGACAATTTTCCGCCGGACCCACTCGCGTCGCCGGGTGAGCGTGAGGGGTGGGTGCAGGTCTTCATCAAGCGGGTGCGGGCTCTCTCCGCCGACTTCACGGGTGAGCCGCTGACGACCACGGCCAATACCGAACCCGACTGGGACGCCTTCTACGCGCCCGATGACATCCACGCCGGACATCAGTGGGAGACGCGGCTGCGTGCGGCCATTGCTCACACGCGCGTGCTGCTGGCCTGCTTGTCGGAGCATTACTGGCAGAGCGCATGGTGCCGCTTCGAGTGGGAGACCTATCTCGAACAGGAGAGCGCGCGCGGGCTGGCCAATGTCGAGGGGGGGATCACTCCCATCTACATCGCCACCGCGCCGGGCGTCAGCGCGCAGAGCATCATTGAAGCCGCCCCGGACTGGGCCAAGACTCTGCTCACAAAACGCCAAGTCCGACTCATCGAGTTCCAAACTCACGGCCTGGACGCCCTCGCCCGGATCAAGGCCCTGCGCGATGATCCCGAAACCGCCAAATCTCTTCAGCGCGTGGCCGACCGTGTCTCTCACCAGATCGCCCATGCCCGACGGGCCGAACGGGTGCAACAGGGGAACCTCGCCAGCGGCACCGACACCTTCGTCGGTCGGACGGACGAGCTGCATGCCATCGAGGGGCAGCTCTTCGGCGGCGGAGCGCTCGGCGTGATTACCGCGTTGCGCGGGCTGGGTGGGCAGGGGAAGACGGCGCTCGCGCTCCGTTACGGGCGGAACCTGCGGGGCCGCTACC
Organism: Planctomycetota bacterium; assembly: GCA_038040225.1. GTDB lineage: Bacteria > Planctomycetota > Planctomycetia > Planctomycetales > Planctomycetaceae > Schlesneria. The sequence goes on along the minus strand of JBBPIS010000036.1, from coordinate 17,894 downwards.
TCGGCGGCTGCTGGCAGATCATTGCCGAGGGGCAGAGTGAGTTGCTGCCGCTGCTCACCACTTTGCGCGAGCCACTCGATCTCGCCCCCATTCCCACCGAGGACGATCCCGGCACCGCCCGCCGCGTCCTGGCGGAACTGCACCGCCGCGCCTTCGATCCCGAGGTCGCGCGCACGCCCGGTTTCACCACGGCGGCTCTGTTGGTGATCGACAATGTCGATGACCCGCAATTGCTCTCACAGCGACAGCGCGATGCCCTGCACGAGGCGATGCGCCAAGCGGGACTGGGGAATGACTACGGCTGGCTGCATGTGTTGGCCACCACGCGGCTGGAGAAACATGAGCTTCCGCCGGCCCTGAGCGGCCACATCATTCCGGTCGATGCCTTGCCGATGAGTGATGCCCTCGCCCTCTGGCAGCGGTTGCTCGCCGAGCCGGGTCAGAGCCTGTCTCCGACGGAACTCGCCGCCGCCACGGAGATCATCACGCTGCTGGAGCGGCATACGCTCGCAGTCGAGATCACCGCCCGGCACATTCGCCGCAGCTTTGGCGAGACCGCCGTCAGCCACCTCGCCCGGCTGCGTGCCGCGCTGGCCAGTACGCCGGGCCAAACGGCGGGAGCCTTGGAGTCGGCGCAGCAGCGCGAGACCGACCTGCCCGGCTACACCCACGCGCTGGCGGCGACGCTGCGGTTCACGTTCGACCGTCTCGCTCACGAACACCCCGCCGCCGCGACCGTGCTGCACTACGCCGCGCACTTCCCGGCCGAGGCCGTGCCGCTCCCGTGGCTCCGCATTCTCGCCAGCCTGCAGCATCCCGAGTTACGGGAAGAGTCCGACATCCCCGGCAGTCTGAGCGCGTGGGACCGGGCCGAGCTGCGGTTGGCGGAAAGCCTGCGTCTGCTGACGCACGCCGATGGCGAACACGAGTCGATCGCCCGCCTGCACCGCCTCGCCGGGGAGTTCCTACGGCTGAGCGCGCAGCAGGCCGGGGAAGATGCGGCCCGCGTGGCGGCGGTGGAAGGGTTTATTGAGCAACGCTGCACGCAGGCCGAACACGACCACCACTATCCGCTCGCACCGTGGGAGCGCAGCGTTCTGTTGGCCGACCTCATCACCCGCATGGCGAGGAAGGACTGCACGACCGCGATGGCACAGAGCGGCCTGTTACTGGGCCAAATTCTCACCGCCTACGCCGACCTCGGCACCGCCCGCCGTCTCTATGTCGCCGCCAACGCCGTCATGCAGCGGCTGGCCGAAAGCGACCCGGCCAACGCCGCGTGGCAGCGCGACCTGTCGGTGTCGTTCGGGATGCTCGGCGATCTGGCGACGGCGCAGGGGAACCTGCCCGAGGCCCAGCGGCTCTTCGGCGAGTCGCTCCGCATCGCGCAGCGGCTGGCCGATTCCGACCCGCCCAACGCGCAATGGCAATACGACCTCGGCATTTCCAACGAACGACTCGGCGATGTGGCGAGCGCACAAGGTGATCTCGCGAAGGCACACACACACTACTCGGCGAAGCGAAACGTCATTCAGCGGCTGGCCGAGTCCGACCCGGCCAACGCCGCGTGGCAGCGCGACCTGTCGGTGTCGTTCGACAAGCTCGGCAATCTGGCGACGGCGCAGGGGAATCTGCCCGAGGCCCAGCGGCTCTTCGGCGAGTCGCTCCGCATCCGGCAGCGTCTTGCCGAGTCCGACCCGGCCAACGCCGCGTGGCAGCGCGACCTGTCGGTGTCGTTCAACAAGCTCGGCGATCTGGCGACGGCGCAAGGGAACCTCCCCGAGGCCCAGCGGCTGTTCGGCGAGGATCTCCGCATCGCGCAGCGGCTGGCCGAGTCCGACCCGGCCAACGCCGAGGGACAGCGCGACCTGTGGATGTCGTTCGGCAAACTCGGCGATCTTGCAACGGCACAAGGCGATCTCCCCGATGCCAAACGGCGCTGGGATGATGCGCACCGGATTACGCAGCGGCTGGCCGAGTCCGACCCGGCCAACGCCGCGTGGCAGCGCGACCTGTCGGTGTCGTTCAACAAGCTCGGCATTCTGGCGACGGCGCAGGGGAATCTGCCCGAGGCCCAGCGGCTCTTCGGCGAGGCGCACCGGATTACGCAGCGGCTGGCCGAGTCCGACCCAGCCAACGCCGCGTGGCAGCGCGACCTGTCGGTGTCGTTCGACAAGCTCGGCAATC
>JBBPIS010000036.1:0-15607 GCA_038040225.1 Planctomycetota bacterium | reverse complement strand
GGCGCAGGGGAATCTGCCCGAGGCCCAGCGGCTCTTCGGCGAGTCGCTCCGCATCGCGCAGCGTCTGGCCGAGTCCGACCCGGCCAACGCCGGGTGGCAGCGCGACCTGGCGGCCTCGCACTACAAGCTGGCGATGTTCGCGCGGCAGAGCGGCGACGACGCGGGCTTCGAAGCGGAACTGCGCGAGTGCTTCGGTGTGCTGGACCAGATGCACCAACGCGGCCTGCACTTCGACCCGCCGTTGGCCAAGGTCTATCAGCAACTGGCCGGGATGTTCGGCGGCTGACTCCAAAGTCGCCCGTTCGGCGCGGCTCTCCTGACCCCGCCGAAACCGCTGACCGAAGGTCTCCTCTGTCGCTCGTCCCGTCGCTCCGCCAACGGGACGGATGTCCGCCTGAGCCACGGATGTTCTCACTCTTCTCCGTCCCCTCTGTGCCTCTGTGTTGAAAACTGTTTTGAAACACAGAGGCACAGAGGACACCGAGAAGACATCACCGGCGGCGGAGTGGTGGGAGGGAGCCGCGCCGGTCGCCCGGCCCGATCCTTCACGGCTCGGGGGATGGCATCCCCGACGCAGACGAACTCAGTCGCCGCAGGCATCGACTTCAGGCCAACGGTCGTCGCATCAGGGGGCCATGCCGTTCTCGCAGCGAAGCGCAGCCCGAAAGCACCCGTTCGCCACGACGGCGAGGTGCCCATCAACGCCCTTCGCTTAAGAGTATTGCAACAATCCAGCTTCATTGGGGCAGCGCTTCGTCAGCACGTAAGACTGGCTGCGACCGCCACGGACGAAACTCATTCGCTTCGAGTTTGACGAATCGAACTGCAAGGCTATCGGCTCCTAATCACGAAGCGCGACCCAATGGCAGGCCTGACAGAGCAAGTTCGTTTAATCAGACTCTGCGTCGATTGGATCAGTTCGTTGACCTGCCCTACTCGCTTCTTGAGTCAGACGTATGGATCCGCTATCCGCGTTTTGCCGGGCGCTTGCTGGAGGTCAGGCACACGTCGGCCACTTTGCCCGATTCCTCCAACGCCACATGGAAACGCTGGTCGCCCTCCAGGCGGTGGACCGTCATGTGGTACGCCGAACTGACCGCAGCCAGATAGGGTCGCTCTTCCGGCTGCTTCGGAACCCGCAGTTTGCCCCACGATCCGTCGCCCAGATACAGGACGCCATGCTTGTCTTTCATTCCGTTCGTCAACGGATGGGTCCGCTTGAACGTGTGGTCGTGATGTTCGAGGACCACATCGACGTTGTATCGCTCGAACAAGGGGCACCAGTACTTCCGTTGCTCCTCACCGGTGCCGAATTTGCCGTCCTTCCCCTCCGGGGCGCGATACGACGGATAGGCGGGGACGTGATTCGCGACGATCAGATGCGGTCGTTCTTGCCGCGCGGCGAGAGTCTTTTCGAGCCAATCGGTCTGTTCTCCGCCGATCGGTTCGATGTGATCGGTGTCCAGCAACACCAGGCTCAGGTAGTCACCGATGTCCAGGACTCCGAAGGTCTTCTCGGCAAACAAGCCGTCAAAGACGCTGAGGTACTGCGGCGAGTTGATCCGCTTGGTTTTGTAGCTCCCGTTCACCTCGTGGTTGCCGATGCACGTGATCATCGGGATCAGCCGCCCTTTGGCATCGACCATGTGCCGGTGGTAGTTCTGCAGAAACATGGTGAAGGTCTCGGGCGAGCGGCCGTTGTCATAGGCCAGGTCACCACCGATCAGTGCGAAGTACGGTTCCTGCTTGGCCGCCAGGATGTTGGTCCCGATGGCATGCACATTGACGCCGCAGTCTCCGCCGGACACGAACTGCATGGTGTTCGTCGCCTTGGCTGGCATGGTGCGGAAACGATACTTCGGCGAGATGCTGCCGATCTGAAACTGGTACTCGGTCCCCGCGGTGAGACCCGTCAGCTCGCAACGATGAACCATCAGGTCGGTATTCGGATACGGCTTGGTGGTCACCCTGCCGAACTGCCAGAACGCACCATCCGCGGTCGCGTACTGGATGGGCGTCGGGGCGACAGTCTCGGGGCCGACCCACTGCACGGTCATCGTGGTGGTCGGATCCGCCTGCCAGGTCAGAAACAAAGTCTCGGGGGCGAAGAACGTGACATCCTCGTTCACCGGCGACAGCGCGGTGACAGGCCCCTCCTGCGCGAAGAGGCCGGGTCCGCACGAGAGCGCTGCGGCGAAGCCACCCAGGGTCGATCCCAGAAAACCGCGACGATGCATTGAGGTCATGCGACAACCTTTCCAGTGGGGGCTAATGAGTTTGAAAGTCACTACGACAGGCGGTGCGGCCGATCTTCCAGACTTTCATCAAGAGCGGATGAACCATCGACGAGGATTCTGTCAAACGAACGAAAAGTTCCCGCTCATCGTTCGGCAGCGCTCGCGGTGTTGGCTGGCGAGCCGATGCACACCAGGTGCGCTTCCGTGCGAATGAACAGGTTGCCGGATGAGATCGCTGGAGTGGCGTAGACCGTCTCGCCGATCTCGTTGGTGGCGATCACGTCGAAGTCGGCTCCGTTTTTGATCACCGTGCAGGTTCCAGAGTCCTCGAAGAAGTAAACCCGGCCTGCGACGGACACCGGCGAACTGTTGACCGCTTTGAGCTTTCGTCCCGTGTGGAGCGATTCGCCCGTTTTTGGGTCGAGACACGTGTAGATGCCCATGTCGCTGATGACGTGCAGAAAATCTCCGACTAGCAGAGGCGAGGGGATGTAGGGCATCGAACGCTCATTGCGCCAGACGACGTGCGAACCGAGAACGTCGCCGTTTCCACCCAGCTTCACCGCCATCGCCTTCTTTTCGGGAGAGCCTCCAAAACTGAAGACCAGGCCGTGGCCGACGGCGGGAGTACAGACGAACTTCTCACTCGGGCCGCTGGCAAACCAGATGGTCTTGCCCGTGTTCGGGTCGAGTGCGACCGTTTGCGAAGCGCCCGACAAAATCATCTGCGGCTGGCCGTCATGCTCGATCAAAACGGGAGTCGAGAAGGACCGCAGGTTCACGGCGGGCTTGTAGCGCCAGACTTCCTTTCCGGTGCGACGGTCCAACATCACCGCGAAGGCATCGCCATCCTGATGGCCGTTGACGATGACTCCTTCGCCGAACAAGACGGGACACGCGGCGAATCCGTGTTGCGAATGGAAGTTGCCGGGGTTGGCCGACCAGACAATCTGACCCGTCAAATCAACGGCAATAACCCGCAGGCCCTGATCGTCCACAAACACGGAGTAGACTCGTTCGCCATCGGCCGTCGGAGTGCTCGAAGCCGTGGTGTTGAAGCGGTGCATCTGGCCACCGGGGCCTTTGTGGACGGCCACGTTCCACTCGATCTTGCCGCTGGTGCGGTCGAGACAAATCACACGCCGAGTCTCGTCGGTCAGATCGCCCGTCGTCACGAACACGCGACCGCCCGAAGTGATCGGTGACGAGCGGCCGACTCCCGGAATCGGTGTCTTCCACACGATGTTCTCGGTCTCGGACCAATGCAGGGGGGCGGTGGTGTCCCGGCTGATGCCATCGCCACGCGGGCCGCGCCATCCCGGCCAGTCCTCCGCACGTGAGAATGACGCCATGATGCAGAGAAACAGGATGACGGTGATTGTCGAACAAGTCTTCACGCGAACGGACTCCTCTTGAAGATGATGACTTTCGTTGGTTATCGCTTGGTTGATTTGGGACGAGACGATTCGGTCTTCGCGCGAAGCTCGGCGGCCCGCTGTGCAGCCTGTTTCGCCGCCTCATCCCGCAGGGAAACAACGGCTTGGAGTTTGACCGCCGATTCGCGGAGTCTCTTGAGCGATTCCTCGGTCGATTTCACAGCCACGTCGGCCAGGGCCGCTGCCTCGCGAACCTCAACCAATTCTGCGGCGGCTTTCCGGGCTTCGGTCTCGGACGCGATGACCTCCGGGGAAAGTTGTGAATCGGGCTGCGGTGACGGTGACTTTCGTGACGCTGGCTTTGACCGCGCGGGTGGTGTCGTTTGCGTCCTGGCCAACGCGGGCGCGACAGGCAGCGCGAACCGACCTGCCAGGCTTCCATTGCCGAGCGTAAACACGGAAACGTTGCCGGCGGCATCTGCGGCGATCACGTGGGACGACTCATGGCTGATCGCCAGTTTCACGACTTCGTCCGGCATCGACATCTGCTGGAGTTTTGTTTCCGGTTTCTCCCAGACAGCGATCTTGCGGTCTCGCCCGCCGCAGACCACCTTTCCGGACGCATCGCATTCGACGGTCAGGATTCCTCCCACATCTCCATTCCATTTTGCGGTCTGCGTTCCCTGGTGCATGTCCCAGAACCGCAATGAGCCATCCTGTCCAGCGGACAACAGACGTTCGGAATCGGCCGACCAGCCAATGGCATGGACCGGTCCCACATGGCCGCGCAGCGTGTGAAACTCTTTCCCCGATGTTGCCTCCCAGACTTGAAGTGCGCCGAAGCGGTCGCCGCTGGCCAGCAGCAACCCCTCGGGGCTGAATGCGAGCGACAGAATCCAATCGGTGTGTTTGCGAAGCGTGGCGATCAACTCGCCATCAGCCGTGCGAAAGACTTTGACCGAGCGACTCGGTCCACCCAATGCGACCAGCCTCCCGTCGGGGGAGATGTCCAGCGCCAGTACCACGTCAGGCTCATCGCCGAGTTCAAAGAGACGCCGACCCGTGGCCACTTCAAAACCAACGACCTTGCCGGAGTCGCCACCGATTCCTCCGCCCGCCACGAGCACCTTGCCATCGCGCGAGAACCGTAAAGCGAACACATCGCCTTCGGGGAACGGAAATGCCTTGAGCGGTGCGAGGTCGGTCCACTGGAACAGGACCACCTGCTTCCGACCGGAGATGGCGACCAACGGGGCCTTGGGATTCACCGCCAGCGCGGTGATCGCCGTGGCACGCGGAACCGGCTCGATCGCCACACTGGCAACGGTCTCGGATGCGCCGGGTGCCACTGGCGGCGGCTTTGGGCCGCCAGTGCTCTTCAAAGCCACTGGCGAGTGCCCCTCACCAGTGGCACCCGGCGTTGCGGACTTGGCGGCCACATCACCCCGTTCGACCAGTCCTCCTTCGATCCAACCCTTGATGAGATCGAGTTCGCGCTGCGGAATCTTCGCTTTACCGGGCGGCATCTTGGGAGTCTCCAAGTGGGCCGCGAGCGTATAGAGGAGACTCTCGCTCGGCTTTCCAGACACCACGACGGGACCGGACGCCGACCCGGCCTTGAGACTGTCGATCGAAGAAAGATCGAGGTCTCCCCGAGCACGGTCTGAGTTGTGACACGTCGTGCAGTGCTTCCGAAACACGGGACGTACCTGATCGAAGGCCACAGTTGCCTTCTCGGTTGCCGGCTCCTGGGCACTCACCGGTCGGGTGTTCGCGCTGCCGACCACCATCGTGACCAATGCGGCCAGCGTCGGTATCCAAGATCGCTGCATGATAGATCTCACGTTGGTTGCCTTCTCTTTCACTCAAATCGCGTTATCAACTGGAGGGTGTGTGGAGTCTTCGGAACGAACCGTCGTTGGAGCCGCGACTTGAACTGGCGCGTTCCGAAGACTCCAGCGAGGCTCCGCCTCTGCCAGTCTCATCCTTCGTTCCCTTCGTTTGCTTCTGTTCAAAAGAATTCATGAACAGAAGCAAACGAAGGGAACGAAGGTTTTGCAGTCCTAGTTCGCTTCCATCACCACTTGACTCAATGTCTCATCCATCGAACTCGAAGGAGTCCACGCACCCCACCATGCTTCTCAATGATTGAAGATGAACTCGTTGGAGTTCAGCAGTGCCCAGAACAGGTCCACCAGTGCGGCCTGTGCATCGGGACTCGCCGCGAGCTTGGCTTGAATCGCCGCCGCCTCTTTTGCAGTCGGTTGCCGCGACAGGCAGCGTTCGTACAAGTCGGCCACCACCGCCATCGGTTCCTTCCGTTCAGTCAGCAGTCGCTCCACCAACTGCCCCTCCTCGATCTTGCCCGAGGTGGTTTCTCCGTTGATGAGGTGCAGTGCCTGGGACAAGGTCGGTGAAGTCTTCACCTCGCATGTGCAGGGCGTCTGGCGTGTCGAGCGGCCGAAGGTCGTCAGAAAATAGTTCGGAGTGCGACCGTCGGCGACCTGCACGGCTCGGGCTCCCGCCAACAGTCCCGGGAATCGGTCCTGAGTTTCGGTAACCTGGTTCAAGCAGTCCAACAGAACTTCGGCTCGCAGACGGCGCACACGACCGTGCGAGAAGTCGCGTTCGTCCCAGGCGTTGGACTCATTGCGACGGGTGGTGAGTTGATACGTCCGCGAATTGCAGATGTCGCGAACCAGCGGCTTGATCTCGAACCGATATCCCGCCAGCCGTTGACCGATCGCGTCGAGCAGTTGCGGATTCGAGGGCGGATTGCTGACACGCACGTCATCGACCGGTTCAACGATGCCGATGCCGAGGAAGTGCGCCCAGATCACGTTCGCCAGATTGCGAGCCAGCACCGGGTTGTCCGCCGACGCGAGCCACCCGGCCAGCGACTGTCGATAATCCTCGCCCGATGTCATCGTGGGGATGTCTCCGCCGAGATACTTCGGCGATACCGTGCGATTACCCAGAGGATGCTTCATCTCGCCCGTCGCCGCGTTGAAGACGGTGATCTCACGCGGATCCGGTGCCTGCTTGTATCCCACCTGACTGAAGAAGGCTGCGAAACCGTAGTAGTCGTCCATCGTCCAGCGATCGAACGGATGGTTGTGACACTGAGCGCACTGGATGCGGGTTCCCAGGAATGCCTGTGCGACGTTCTCGGCGAGCAACTGCGGTGTCGTCTCGGTTTGGTAATAGCTCGTCGCCGGGTTCTCGAACGTGCCGCCCGTCGCCGGAATGAGTTCCATCACAATCTTGTCGATCGTCACGCCGGCCCGCACGCTGTCGCGCAGCCAGCGGTCGTAAAGTTGCAGCCCCTTCGGACTCCCGCCGTTGGCGGTTCGGATCTGCAACAGCTCCGCCCACTTCATCACCCAGAGATCGCGGAACTCCTCTCGTTCCAGCAGCGAGTCCACGAACTTTTCCCGCTTGTTCGGATCAGTATCGTTGAGAAACTGCTGCCGTTGTTCCGGAGTTGGCAATAACCCGATGAGATCGATCGAGGCACGCCGGAGAAACGTCTCATCCGAGCAGAGTTCGGACGGAACCAGGTGCATGTCTTTCCAGCGCGAGTACACCAACTCGTCGATGTAGTTCCGAGCGGGCATCTCGGGGAAGGTGTACGACGTGCCCGGTCGAACGATGATCGAGGTTCCTTCGGTGAACTGGTCGAACCGCGCCAGAATGAACGCGCTTCCCGAGCCCGTTCCGGTCACCAGGCCGTGCTCGGAGACCGTGGCCGCCGAATCGTTGTTGCTCAGAAACACGGCCAAGTCTGTCACGTCGCGGTCCGATCCGTCGTTGTAATGGACCACCACGACGATCTGCTGCTCTTCACCCTTGTTGGCGAAGACGGCTCGGCGGGGAAACACTTCCAAGCGAACGGGCTTGGGAGTTTCGACGGGATCGGGTTCTGCACCGGCAGTCAGCCAGGTGAGCAATGTCTGATAGTGTTCGCTCTCCGGATCAATTCGCTGGCCGCCCGTGTGCGGGACGCTTCCAATCGACTTGTTGACGAGCAGGCTCTCTTCGGGAGCCGCCAGATTGATGCGACGGCCACTGATTTCGCGGGTCAACCGATAATGATCGCCCTGGGGATCGTAGCCGAACAAGCTGAGACGAAACCCGTCCTTGCCCGAAGCCGAGCCGTGACACTTGCCCGTGTTGCATCCGGCTCGCGTGAAGACCGGCAGCACGTCATTCCGAAACCGCGGTGGGTTCGCCTCCGTGGATCGAACGACCTCGACCGGAACCACGCACCGCAACCCCTCGAACTCAATGCGAAGTTCCGTCTTTCCATCGGTCAGCGGTTCGAGCACCCCCTCATTCAGCTTGGCCACGGCGGGAGCAGCGACCTCAAACTTGGCAACGGCCGAGACGTCCCGCGTGCTCCCATCGGCCAGCTTCGCCTGGACCACAATCCCCTGATGATCGCGCGCCGTGTTGAGCACGATGCGCTCGGGAGACGCCGTCAGGTGCGTCGGCTGCGGCGCGTCGGCCGCCAGCGTGACAGTCAAACTGACCGGCGCGAACAACTGGAGCAGCATCCACGCAAACTGAACAGAGACCCGCGACATGGAACGACCTCTCAAGAAGACCTGACGAACTGACCAATTTTCAATCGTGAACTGACGGCTTACGGCGCCGGTGTCTGCTTGTCGTCAGCCTTGCGTGGCTGCGACCGACGCAAGACTTCGAGTGGGCTGAGCGGGCGACCGGAGGCATCGGTGACGAGAGCGCCCGCCGATTCAATCTTGAGGACGCCTCCACGGCCCACGCAGCAGGAGACTTCTTGTCCGTCGATCGTGCCCGTCAGCCGACAGACCAGGCTGGGGAACGATCCGACCGGTGCCGTCGGTTCCAGTTTGACGGTGAACGCGAACTGCCGATCTTCGTTGGAAACCGTGACCGGGCTCGTGGCGACACGATTGGGCAACCCTTCGAGCGTGGCAGTCATTTGCTGCGGCAGTGGGCCGTGACTCTGAAGACTGCACACCAGTTTGATTTCTTTTCCCTGCTCCGCAGTGACAGTTCCAATGGTTCCGGTCACGGGCGACTTGGAAACTTGAAGCGTCACGAGACTCGAAGCAACGGCCACCGTGGAGACCGAACGCGAACGTGATCGACGAGACGGACGGGCCGAGGGCGCGCCGGGTGCGGCCTCCATCGCCGCACTCCGCGCGGGTGGACTGCCGGCCTTGGCTTCCGCCGCGATTCGCCACGTGCGCGGTTCGACCTGCGGGAAGGCGCGGGCCGTGTAGATCGCACTCGACTGGTCTGCCGGGATCGTGATCGAGGGCGGTCCATCGACCCACGGCGGGAGAAATGGAAACGCCACATCGACCGGTCCCTCGAATCCCGAGGCTCGGTCCACACGGATCTGGAACCCGATGGTGCCGTCCTGTGCGAGGGCTGCTTTCGGCTCTTCCAGTGTCACTGTCAGCGGGCTTTCTTCCACGACCGCCACCGCCAACCGATCGACTTCAATCGACTGGAACGAGGCGTCCGCCGGCGCACTCACGAGATTGATCATCTGCACGAATTGCCCCGCCACCGTCTGGCCGTCGACTTTTCCAGTCGCCCACACTTCCGCCAGCGCCCCGCTGATCGGAGCATCGGCACGCGCCTCAACCACGACCGGGATCCAGAACCGGTCGGGCGGAAGATTTGCTTCCGAGAACGACACGCCAGAGGGAAGCCCTCGCCCCACAAGTTGAACTTCCCCATCCACTCCGTCGCGTCGGGTACCGAGGTTCATCAACACCCGATTGCCGCGCGGGACGACGATCGTCTGCCGATCCTGCGATCTGCGATCCGGACGTGGCAGGAAGACAGCGAGACCAGGTGGTGGCTCGGTCGCTTCGACACGGTAAACGAAACCGTCACCCCCCGCTCCTCGTTTGTCCGTGACCTGCAACACGTACTCGCCGAAACCCGGAGCCACGAACATCAACCGGCTGTCGTGACTGCCATCGTCATCGTTTGAGGCGAGTACCGCGCCGGTCGAGTCGGTGATCGAGATCAAACTGTCCAGCGGCGAACCCAGTCGGGACGCGAAGACTTCAAACTGCTGGCGAGTCCTTGGCGAGCCTCGAAAGCGGAAGCAATCCTGGTCTCCGGCTCGTTCCAGAATTCCGTTGAAGGCGACGGGCAACTCGGCCGCACTGCTCGTGAGACGTTTCGGATCGTCGTTCGGCTCAGATTCGAGAACGTTGTCAAACGGTGAGACTCGAAAGGGATTCGGTGTCGGCGAGACCTGGCCTTGTTGCGCGGCGAACAGTCCGAATTGGTTCGTTGGCAACGTTGGCAGCCGAACCTCGTTTTCGAAACTTCCGCTGGCATCGCCTCCAAACCGCACCGACATCGTTTGGCCGGCCCGTCCACCCGCCGGATAGACAAACGCGGGACGAGGGAACGTGCCGAGATGCAGCGCATACCGACTGTTCTCGTCTCCCTCGAAGCTGGTTTCTCGGACTTGCACCACATGCGGCCCGTCTTCAGCGGCGATGATCGTGAGGAATGGATCCTGCCGGAACAACGATGTGTCGTCGGATGCGGCGAGCTGTTTGCCGTCGGGTCCGAACACTGCCAGAACAGTATCGAGCATCGCTCCACCGAAGCGAATCGCTTCGACTTCCGCCGCCAACCGGTCTCCCCGTTTCAGCGTGACCTGAAAGCAGTCGATGTCGCCCGATTCGATCACTCCCGCAATCGTCACGTTGTTGGCAACCAGTCGCGCCTCGGCCGGAGACTCATTCGGTTCCTCCGCCGACACGACGGGCAATGGCGTGACTCGAAAGGTGCGCAGCTCGGACAGACCGTGCTTCGTCCGCACGCGAAAGGCGTGACTTCCCAACGGAGCGTCTGCGGCAGCACGCAGCCGAGCGGACAGCTCGTTGTCCGACGCTGCCGTCACGCCTTCGCAGACGACACCGGGCGAATAGAGCATCAGTTCGGCAGCGTCCTCTAAACCGGCTCCCACAAGCTTCAACACAAACTCGGTGCCACGTTGACCAATACCGGGCGAGAGACTCTCGACCGAAGGGGACGCCGCCTCGGACAGCGATGCTGCAAAGCAGGCGCAAACAAATAGAGACGGCAGAAGCAGGGATCGCATGGGTCATCCTGAGAGAATGCAGCGGGTTGAAATAGGATTGATCGTGTGCCACGGCTGCGCCAGCCGTGCGGATTTCGCGAGACCTTTGACCGCACGGCTCACAGAGCCGTGGCACGACTTTTCAACGGGCAGCTACGCGAGCAGCCCACGGACAACCTTGCCGTTCATGACGATCTGTTGCGGTCGATCGCCCGGCGACATCAGATCCTTGTGCGCATCGATTCCGAGCAGGTGGTAAACCGTGGTCGCGTAGTCCTCGACCGACAGCGGATTGTTCGCCGGTTCACCGGCCAGGCCATCCGACGCGCCATAGACCTGTCCCCGCTTGATGCCTCCTCCCGCCAGCACGATGCTGAAGACGCGCGGCCAGTGATCGCGACCGCCACCGGCATTGACCTTGGGAGTGCGACCGAACTCGCTGGTGACCATGACCAGCGTCGAATCGAGCATGCCTCGATCATCGAGATCGCCAATGAGCCCCGCGAACGCCTTGTCGAAATCCGGTAGTTGCGTTTCGATGCCGCGGTAGTGATACGAATGCGTATCCCACGCGCCGTAGGTCACGGTGACGCAACGTGCGCCGGCTTCCACCAGGCGTCGAGCCACCAGGAACCGTGCGCCTGCGGAGGGACGGAGGATGGGCCCCCAGGCTTTCATCCCGTACAGATTTTTGGTCGCCTCGGTTTCCCCCTTCAGACTGAAGGCTTCCCGCGCCTGAGGCGATGCGAGCAGATCGTAGGCTCGCTGGTAGAACGAGTTCATCGTCGTCAGCGAATCATCCCGCTCAGCCTGACCGAAATGATCATCGACCAGTCCCTTCCATGACTTCCGGCTTTCAAAGCGGCTTTCATCGACACCCTTGGGCAGGCTGAGATCGCGCACCGTGAAGTTGGGTCGCGCCGGATCGGTCCCGAGAGCAAATGGCCCGCAGGCATTGCTCAAGTATCCGCTGCTCATGAATTGACTTCCCTGAGTGGGCACGCAGACGTACGGCGGTGTGGCACCGCGCGGACCCAACTCTTGAGCCACCACGCTGCCCATGCTCGGATAGACCAGCGCCGGACTGGGGCGATAGCCGGTAAACATGCTGTGTTCGCCCCGGCTGTGATCGACTTCGGTGTGCGTCATGCTGCGCACGACAGTCAGCTTGTCGGCCACCTTCGCCGTGTCCTGCATGTGCGAACTGAACTGGACGCCCGGCAGATTCGTGTCGACGGTTCCGAGGATGCCTCGGTATTCCAGCGGGGCATCCGGCTTGGGGTCGAAGCTGTCCATGTGGGCGAAGCCGCCCTGAAGATAGATGTGAATGACCGATTTGGCCTTGGTCGCGATCTTGGTCCCTTGCTTCTCCGCAGCGGCGGCCTGCAACTGAAGCAGTTGGCCGGCCGTCAGCCCCAGGCCGCCGAGCCATCCGGCATACAAGAAGTCGCGACGGTTCGGTCGCCGAAAATGAGCGGGATCCGCAAACCAGGTTCCAGGCGTGGGTGACGACATGGCAAAGGGCCTCCATAAGGATTGGTGAAACTTCGAGCTGCGCGAGCGCGCCGCCATCGACCTTGCGTCGGTGGTTTAGCGGCTGTTGCACTACGTCTGCCTTCACTCAGAATCAGCGCTGAGCTAGTGCAAAAGCCGCTAAACCACTGGGGCGAGCCCAGTGGCGTCGCTTGTTTGAGGACTACTGAGACTTGAGCGGTGTGAACTCGACCACGAGCTTCGGACGCTGGGAGACGTTGTCGAACTCCGACGTGTAAAAATCCCAACCGTTGCCGCCGGTGTTGATGAACACCCAGCCGTGATTCGTCTCACCGTTGACCCACGTCTGCATGGTGTCGGTCACCTCGAAGACGATCTCGGTCGAGTTTGCGGCGATCTTGCCGAACGTGAAACTGTCCTTGTGCCGCGAAGCCTCCAGCCCATCGGCGGACACGGCGGAGACGAGGCTGTTCCAAGTAGCCGAGCGATCAAACGGGACCAGCATCCGGTGGAGATTGACCGTGCTGCCCTGGTCAAACGCACTCACCAGGAGTTTCGCGGAATGAATCGTCGCGCCGGGCGGAATCTTCCGCTGTCCCGTTCCGAAAATGTCGTCGAAGCGAATCAGAACCTGACTTTCCCCGCCATCGTTATCCGCATCCGACGTGGCGTTGGGATTGCTCTCCAGGATCGTGTTCACAGCCAGTGCCCAGACCTCGGTGTCGATCGTCCCGGAATACTCTTCGACACCTTGCTGAAATGACACCGCCACGCGCTTCACCGGCTCCGCACTGTCAACCAACACGGGCCACAGACAAAGCGTCGCCAACAGCCAGAGTCTTGCACCCACGGGAACACTCATCTCAAAACTCCCTTCAATTTGATTGCGGGGACATCCCCACCGAACAAGCAAAGTTCAGACAGCGAACGGCTCGATTCATTGACCCGGCCACCATTGCGAGCGACCGGCTTCCGGCGCGAAGAAGTCGTTCGATGGCGGAGACGTTACCGTCTGATTGTGTGCCTCGTGTGTAGTTGTTGTGAGGAATCGGATGGTCTCACGAATTTGTTTGTCTCAGTGCGGAGAAGCGATCGGTGATAGTCCAATCATGACCGCCGAACTTCGTTCCGTGGCGGCGTGTGTTGCGGTGGCAATCGACTCGTTCCCAGTGCCGACTGCGCGGAAGGCTTGTGCGGACGGTCTGGTTGTTGGGGTTGAAGAAACGAGAGCGGAGGCAACTCGACATGCCGTTCCCATTCCTGCATCGGCACCGACCAGGCGACCGGACGCAGCGGTTCGTTCTGAGGCAGAATCCAGTTGCGGACGTGGAAGCCCCGCGGTTCCTTCGCCAGATCGATGTGGGGATCGATCAGCAATTCGGGCTTGCGACCGTTGAGCGTCGTCAGCACCAGCGCCCGGACTTCGACGTCTCGTCCGGTCTGTCGATGAAATTCGTCCCCGATGAAATGGGCGAGATGCAGGATCATCTCGGGATCGCGTGAAAAACTCGTGAGCTGTGTCAGATTCACAAACCGACGGAGATCGACCGAACCCGTCTTGCCGGTCTTGGGATCGATCACGTAGTAGCGCAGGGCCGATGACTTCGACCGCAGCATCATCCGCCAGGAGAAGTGATGCCCCCGTTCCGTCCAGGAGGAATCCCCCGGATACAAATAGGGTCGCAGCGGAATCAACAGGTGACCGACGCAGTAAATCGACAAGAGAATTCCCGTCAGCCGTGACCACCGTGGGAGTGTCGCCCAAGTCCGAGCAGTCGCCTCGGGCAGCACCGGGCGACGACTGCCCAACACGTGGCGCGGCCAGTCCGGCGCGAAGAAAATCGTCGTCGCAAACATCATGAACCACGGGAACACATGGATGTCGAACAGGAGCGAATTCATCAGGTGAAAGCCCAGGCACAGCACGTACGCCAGCACGCGCGTCCGACGCCACAGGAGCAGCGGGACAATCGCCAGATCGAACAGCAGCCCCCCCCAGGTAAAGAATCCGATCGTCACTTCCGAGGTCAGCAACGGCCCGATGAGTGGTAACCAAGTCTTCGACGCCAAGTGCGTCCGCAGCGGTTCGCCAGCGAACCAGTCGGCTCTGAGTTTCGCTACTCCCCCGAAGGCGTACGGCAGCGCGATGTGAAACCGCAGCAGCCACAGACACCACGCAGGAACCGTGTCCGAGCGGGGTGCCAGACCTCCGAATGCATCGACAGCCGCGCAGCGATTGAGCGGCAGCAGCACCAGCGTCCAACTGACGAGCGTCAGCAGGTAGTAGTGATTCTGGTAGTTCGTCCGATCGAGCAAAAAGAAATACGTGAAGCCCAGCGCGAACAGCACCGTCGCCACCCGGTACAGAAACCCGGCCGCAATGCACAGCGCCAGCAGCAGCAGAGCCAGAAAGTGCAGCGTCATCCCGACCCCGGACCAGGGGCGGATGAAGTCGAACAGGTAGTACGTGAAGTGGAGGGAGGGCACGACATACAGCTCATGCACCCGCCCCGTGCGCAAGTCATCGAAGCACCACCACGCCGTGATCAGCCCGAAGCCGATCCTGAACGCGACCAAGCTCGCAGCGTCAACAGGAGCCAGCAAGGTGTTTACCAGCCGGTCGAGGACGATTTGCTGCGGAGTCGACGCGGCGTAGTCCATTGATTCAGCCACTGCGTTTGCCACGAAATCACCTCTTCGTCGAATCCGTTACCAGAACAGTGGCGACGAGCAGCTGCGCGCCCGTCACGACCCGTCCACAAATCGCAGTCATCGTCGGGCGTTTTGGCCGTGTCGTGTCGAGCTTGTCCTGTTCAATCCTTCCCTGCTGTCGGTTCAGATGCCGCTGCCGAGTCGATGGCATCCTGGAGTTCTGACGGCCTGATCTTAGTTGGCTTATTATTCGCGGCCTTTAATGGCAGGTTGATCAGGAAGTTATTCGGTTGGCCAGCCACGACTTCAACTTGTTCAACAGGCTTTTTGGGATTTGTCTCGCACGGGCATTTAAACTTGGGAACATCTTCGGAAGGTGGAGGCATCACAATCACATCGTGTTTGCCAACGACCGCTCCATCGTCTTTGCCGTAGGTGGAAACTGTGAACGCGCCACTCGCGTCCGCACTTCCAAAACCCGCTTTGCCGGAATCTTTATTGCCTTTCTTGGCGACAGGCGCGAAAACGAGCGACACATGAGCGACGGGCTGCCCGTCGCAAAGCACCTTGCCATCGACCTTGGCAGTGGAGAACTTCTCCAGCCCGCCACAGCCCAACATCGTGAGCGAAATCAAAACGAGTAACGCGGACAGACGCATGCATAGCTCCTTGGCATTTTGAGTGGATGAGACACGCTGGACAGCGATTCGGTGACAATCAGGAACCGCGCCGGGGGGGCCAGT
>JBBPIS010000035.1:0-56913 GCA_038040225.1 Planctomycetota bacterium | reverse complement strand
TCACACATAATTCCTAGCAGCCTTTTGTCGTCTTCGATGATCAATACCGTCGCGGAACTTATCATGGTGCAACTTTCATAGGGAGCGTAATCTTGACTGTAATTGTGGCAGCAGATTCCCATTCAGTTATGCGGTGGCTTTCAATTTCGATGTCACCGTTACAGGCATCTACGAAATCCTTGGCTTGCACCAAACCCAATCCGAAACCGATTCGATCACGACGGCTATCCTTAAGAGCTGCTCTTCCACCAAGACTAAACAGTTCCTTTTTAAGATTGTCGGCAATTCCAACACCGTAATTTTCGAATTCAAACTCTGCCGCGCCGCGTCCGATTCGTTTGATACGAATGCGAACTTCACGCTTACTGAAAGAGTATTTCACTGCGTTGTCGAGAACGTTAGAGAACGCAACACGAATCTGTGACTCAACGCCGGTTACCCAGATCGGGCTGTCGTCTCCGGATTCCAATTTCAATGTCACGCTTTGATTTTGGCCGATGGTCTCAAATCTTGGTAGCAGTTTTCTTAACATAGCGAGGGCATCGAAATCTTTGCGTAGATCTTTTCCCACGACTTGTAGCATTTGTGAGTCAAGTGATGATTCAAAAATCAATTGCTCCACTTTGTTTGCAAGTATACGCGCATCATCAGCGCACAGTTTCCGTTTACCCCTGGCATAGTCACGTAGTATTTTCAGCTCCAACATTGCTGCTTGAAGTGGCGTCTTCAAACTATGGGCTGTAAAGCGAACTTCTCGAATAAAGTGCTGCTTTTGACTTTCCATCCGCTCCAAGAGAACTCCGACTTGCGCGTGAAATGCCATCACACGGCAGATGTCATCCATCATGTCTTTGTGATCATGTATCGGCCCAAGCACCACTAATACGGTCGAGAGAGCTGAATTCTCGGGACCGGGTCGATGGTACGGATAGAGCACCATTTGTTGCGACACTGATTTGCCCTTCGCGGTTCTCATTCTCCAGTAAGTCAATTGTGGAACAACATTGTTATATTCGGGTTGGCTGGAGTGAAAATGAGCCCACTGATTGCGTGGTAACTCCAGCAACTGTGCGCTGAGCGGAATGTTAACTGATGGAACTTTACCAACACCTTTTGAAGCGGCGCACGTCACGTATTGTGTTTTTCGCCTTACAAGCAGAACCAGTGGGCTATCTTCGCCCAAAAGTTTTTCCAACTCATTCAAGACCGTGTTCGTCGATCCCCACCAATCTTCGGCTTCGTCGGGTTGGCTGACTCCCAAAAATTCACTTGCTTCAATGGCCGCCTTTTGAATCGCCTCTTGGCGTTTGGCCTTGTAGAGTGCATCGACCGTTGTTTGCACCATTTCTCCAAACAGTTGGAACTCACCCTTTAACTGCTCGTATTCAATTGCCGGTAGCATTTCTAATGGAAACGGCTTTTTGTTAAGCAGCGGAAGCAATTTATCGACTCGATCTGGGGCTTCTTGACCTACTCGTTTCTTGATCTTGTCAAGAGCTCCAGCTTCCCACTCGGGTACTCGTTGACCAGCAAACAACACACCTCGAACTCGGCCATTTATCTTGATTGGATAGTTCAAATCCATCAGACCGATATGACATGTGTACTCCTGCAGTCCCTTGACTGTGCCGGAAAATAGTTTATCCGCATGAATCTCATCACAGTGGTGACACTTTGATTCGCACGTATCGACTTTTCGAAACTCGGCACAGAATGGATGAAAAGCTTCGTGACTTTTGTGGTGGCCGTCGAAAGGTTCCAAGTTTTCTAATTTACGGGACATTGAATCAGTCCCATTGTCATAGCGGAGCATTAATCCCGTGCGCTGCCGATAAAAGAATGATTGCATCAATGACTGCAACACCGATTTCTCAACAATATCCAGGATCGAAGTTGGATTGAGAATATTATAGTATGCGTCGAACATGGCTCATTTCCCGTTCGATGGTAAAAATCTGGGCCAAATCGGAAGAGACGACGATGGGTTGAAGCATAGCCTATAAAATGAATGCGTCATTATCCGACATGACATGCGA
This sequence comes from Planctomycetota bacterium, assembly GCA_038040225.1. Lineage (GTDB taxonomy): Bacteria > Planctomycetota > Planctomycetia > Planctomycetales > Planctomycetaceae > Schlesneria. The sequence goes on along the minus strand of JBBPIS010000035.1, from coordinate 54,877 downwards.
CAATTGCTAGCTGCTTGAGTGTTAATGGATAGATCCCTGACAGCACGATCCCCGACAAAACATAACTACGGCGCGAACTTCGAGATTGCTGGGGAGATTGGGGCATACTTCGATCGCGACGTACGTGACGTGGCCGCTCTCTGGATCGTCGCCTGGGCGAATTGTGGCCGACTAACCAAAATTCGTAGGTGACGTCGGGAGTGAGCGGGCTGAATTGGGTGACGGAGACGGTGGGGGTAGAGGACTCGCCCGCGAGTTCGGGTGGGCTCCGGCGGCTTGGCGGTAGGCGAGCAGGCTGGTGGCGTGTTCGGGGAGGGCGTTGGCGGACAGTGTCAGGGCGGTGGTGTTGAAAGTGACAGGTCCGACCGGACCTGAACGGGGGGCGGAGCCAGCCTGACTGGAAGGGCGGCGGGCTTGGCGGCCGACGGAGGTCGGTTCGGGGGTCTGGTCCCACTCGTCGCTCACGCAGCAGTAATAGAACCGGATGCGGGCGTTGATCTTTTGCAGCAGCAACAGGGCGACATCGCGGGCGTCGATGGCCGGTTGGGCGGTCCCGCCCGTCGCAATCGGCTGGTTTGCGTTCACGATGGCCCGTTGCTCGGTGATCAGCGTCATCAATGCCGCTGGGTAGCGCCGCGTCGGAGGGGTGATGCTGGGAGTCGCGGCGATTGCCTGATCCGTCAGCGACTGAATCCGGGCATCTGTGAAGTCGCCGACGAGACCGCTGCTGGTCCAACCGTAGGAGATGAACAAGCCGAGTCGCTCGGCGTTGCGGATGGCATTGCTTCCCAAGCCGTTGATGAAGTTGTACCCGTCCCACTCCAGTTTCTGCAGGAGATCGAGAGCCTCGCACACGAGTCTCCACACGGTTGCTCGATCCCCGTCCTTCAAATCCGTGGCGGTATCCTTCGCCATGAAATCTGCAAGCCGCAAATCGGGCAGCGTGCGCAAGGAGGGGGGGAAGCTGGTAGGGGTCCGGCGCGTCTCGGGCGTCGTCTACGGCTAAAGTCAGTTCCGCGATGTCGATGGCGTCTGTCGAGGCTAGGATCGACATCGGTCGTTCCTTTCAAGTGGCCTGATTTGAGAGGTGTCCGGAAGTGCCGCAGGAGAGTACGCAGGGGCGAGGACAAATGCAACTTCACCGGTAGGAGCAGGCTGGGTCTAGGCGTGGAGTCCTGCGGAATGGCAATCATTCGTCGAGCGATTCTTCCTCGGCATCAGCCAACTCCTGCATCGGGATGTCGGGGATGTGGTTGAAGGCGATGCGCGTGGGGGCGGCTTCCTCGGCTCCGTGCATGCCGCCGAAGAAGACCGCGTTGTCTCCGAACCTGCCGTTGAGCTGGTCCATGATGTGAGCCAGCGTGGTCAGCTTGCGATCGTCCTCGAACAGCGACGGGGCGATCTCGTACTGGGGGACCAGGTCACCCAGAACCACTCCCACCTTGAGCAGCTTCCCCTTCGGACGTCGATCCCACAGGGGGCCGAGGTCGCGGATCAGGCTGAGTGTGTCCTGACAGGGAGTCACCTTTACTCGTTCGTGCCAGCCGTCGCGGCCGAGGTATGAAACCGACAGGGTGAGCGAGCCGGTCCAGTAGCCGATGTGTCGCAGTCGCGCGGCGGCCTTGTGCAGGAGGCGGATCACGATCGCTCGGGCCGCCGCGGGATTCCGCCGGGCGGGCGGAAGGACGTGCGAGTGACCGACCGAATGGCGGTGTGTTCTCGGGTCGGGAACGTCCTCACCGCGGAGCCGCTGCCACCAGCTTCGGCCGATCAGTTCGCTGCCCCAAATGCGAGTCATCTCACTTTTGGAGAGCCGACAGAACTGCTCCACCGTCGTGATGCCGCTCTTCCGCAATCGAGCCTCCATGCGCCGGCCGATCCCCGAGAAGTCGGTCAGTTTGAGCGAGAACAAGCGTTCGGGAAGCTCCTCGCGCCGGATCGTGGTCAGGCCGTCGGGCTTCTGCCAGTCGGCGGCCAGTTTCGCGAGCAGCCGGTTTGGTCCGAGTCCAATCGAGCACTTCAAGTGGGTTCCCACACGCTGGCGGATCGCCGTCTTGATGTCTCGACAAATCGTCAGGGCGGCATCGGGTTCTCGATCGGGGCCCTTCAACTCGCAGACCATTTCATCGATCGAAAGAACCTGAGTCACCGGCAGGCACGAATCGACCGCCTCGACGATCTTGTGATGTGTCGCCACGTACAGCGTGGTCCGTGCCTCGACAAACTGAATTTCGGGACAGAGACGTCGGGCATCCCGCACCAGCGTGCCGGTTTTGACTCCGCATGCCTTGGCCTCGTAACTGGCGGCGATGCAGCAGGTGGTGTCGACCAGCATCGAGACCACGCCGACGGGACGGCCCCGCAACTCGGGACGGTTCTGCTGCTCGACCGACGCAAAGTACGAGTTCATATCGACGAGCAGATAGTTGAACGTCATGCGAGATTGTTTCCCGAGAACCTTCGCCAGCCAACCGGTCGGACTGACGTTCTGCCAATCAGAGTTGCGTTCAACGTGGCCGTCCTGCCAGATGCGGAACGCCATTGGAACAGAAGCGAACGAAGAGCACGAAGGATAAACTGTCCGGCGAAAGAACGAGGTGCAGGGACAGGCTAAGGTCGATGGTTGAGGGTCGATGGTTGAGGGCAAAAGTCGGGTCGAAACTCTGTCCATCAACTCTCGACCTTCAACCATCAACTCCAGGAAGAACCGGGGGGCTGACGCCGCCCCGCTCTGAAATGTCTCACGACTTCGAGACGGTTCACGGTGTCGATTGGCACGCTCTGCTCTGTCCTTCGTTTTCTTCGTGTCCTTCTGTTAGAAATCCTCGTCCAGAGAGACGCCAAGCATGAGTGAGTGCGAGTCCGACACGCTCTGGCTGCGACCGACAACCGACAGGATTCACCAAGCCCTTCCGCTCAAAGGCTTCCTTGAGGCAACCCGCATGATTCGTTGCTCTTTCGCTGTCCTGTACCTGCTGCTGTTCGAGACGTTCGCCTTCGCGGCAGAACCAAAGATCGAGTTCAATCGCGACATCCGGCCGATCCTGTCGGACACCTGTTTTCACTGCCACGGCCCCGACAGCGCGAAGCGGCAGGCCGGGTTGCGGCTCGATCAGGAAGAGGCTGCCAAGGCGGAACGTGACGGACATCGAGCCATCGTCGCGGGCGAGGCGTCTCGCAGTGAGTTGGTTCGCCGGATCACTTCGAGCGACCCCGACGAGGTGATGCCGCCGCGAACGTCGACCCGTTCGCTGACCGCCGCGCAGATCAAGCTGCTCGTGCGCTGGATCGACGAAGGGGCACCGTGGCAGGCGCACTGGAGTTTTATCGCACCACAACGACCAACGGTTCCCACGACGACAGTACCGGCATGGAGCCGGAATGCGATCGACTCGTTTGTAAAACAGCGGCTCACGCAAGAAGGGCTGTTTCCGTCGAGCGAGGCCGAGAAGACAACGCTCATCCGGCGGGTGACGCTCGACTTGGTGGGCGTTCCGCCGACGCTGAGCGAAGTGGACGAATTCCTCGCCGATGCGTCGCCCGATGCGTATGAAAAACTCGTCGATCGGCTGCTCGCTTCGCCGCGCTATGGGGAGCGAATGGTGCTCGACTGGCTCGACGCGGCCCGTTACGCCGACACCAACGGGTATCAGGGAGACGGCACGCGGACGATGTGGCCGTGGCGCAACTGGGCCATCAACGCACTCAACTCGAACAGGCCGTTCGATCAGTTCACCGTCGAGCAACTGGCGGGCGACCTGCTGCCGAACGCGACGCTCGACCAGAAGATCGCGACGGGCTTTCACCGCAACCACCCACTCAACGGCGAGGGGGGCCGGATCGCGGAAGAGTCGCGCGTCGAGTACGTCTTCGACCGCGTCGAGACAACCGGCACTGTGTGGCTCGGCCTGACCATCGGCTGCTGCCGGTGTCACGATCACAAGTACGATCCACTCGCGCAGAAGGAGTACTACCAGCTCTCCGCCTACTTCAACTCCATCGCCGAGTCGGGCGCGGTCGATCGCGGCGGCAACGCGAACCCCGTCGAACGGATCGTCACGCCCGAGATCGAACGTCGCCTGAGCGAACTGCGCGACGAAGTGGCCCGCGCCGAGAAGGCTCAGCAGGAGGGACTGGTAGCGGTCGATGCGGCTCAACTTGAATGGGAGAAGAACCCGATCGGAGTGACCCAGTGGTCGGTGCTCGATCCCGTCTCGTTCAAGTCGAAGAACGGGGCGACGCTGACCAAGCAGCCCGATCTGTCGGTGCTGGCCTCGGGTGAGAGTCCCGCCAACGACGACTACGAACTGGCGTTCCGCATCAGTGTGGGACAGCCCGGCCAGCCCGCGTTTTTGACCGGTCTCCGTTTGGAGGCGATGGCGGACGATTCGTTGCCGTCGAAGGGACCGGGCCGGGCACCGGAGAACGGCAACTTCGTCCTGACGACGTTGGAGTTGGTGGCCGCATCGGTGACCGACCCGAAGAAAAGTGTGAAGCTTCCGTTCAGTCGGGCGGACGCGGACTACTCACAGGGGGGATTCAGTCCGGCGGGAGTGATTGACACCGACAAGAACAGCGGTTGGGCCGTGGCGGGGGGAGACAACTCAAAGGGCCGAGTCGCGATCTTCGTTCTCGACGCGGCTCTGGCGTTGACCGGTGAGGTGGAACTGAGGCTGGCGCTGAAGCACGAGTCGGTCCACGTCAAACATGTCCTCGGCCGGTTCCGCATCGCCGCTACCACCAGCAGAGCCCCGCGGCTCGACGCCCCTTCCGCCGAGGTCGTCGCCGCGCTGGGCGTCGCAGCCGACAAACGAACCGACACGCAGAAGCAACAGTTGCGCGACTATTACCGCAGCAAGGTGTCGCCCCAGTTTGCTGGCCTGAAGACGGCCATCGATGCCTCGAAAAAGAAGCTCACCGACTATGAGAACGCGCTGACGGTGACGATGGTCATGCAGGACCAGCCGAAGCCGCGCGACACGTTCATCCTCACGCGCGGGACGTACACCCAGCCGGGAGAAAAGGTCAGCCACGGCGTCCCCGCCGCGCTGCCGCCGCTGCCGGCCGATGCGCTGCCGAACCGGCTCGCGCTGGCCCAGTGGCTGGTCGATCACGCGAACCCGCTGACGGCGCGCGTGACGGTCAACCGCGCGTGGCAGGCCTTCTTCGGCGCGGGCCTCGTCAAGACGACCGAGGACTTCGGCACACAGGGACAGCCGCCGTCGCATCCGGAATTGCTGGATTGGCTGGCGGTGGAGTTTGGCGAAGGGGGAAGGGCGAAGGCGGAGGGCGGAGAGAAGACAAGCCACACCAATGGAGCGTCCTCTTCCGTTTCCCCTTCCGCCTTCCCCCTTCCGCCCTCGTGGGACACCAAGCACCTTCACCGCCTGATCGTCACGAGTGCCACGTACCGGCAGTCGTCTCGCGTGACGGCCGCGCTGCGTGAGCGAGACCCCGACAACCGGCTGCTGGCTCGTGGGCCGAGGCATCGGATGTCGGCGTTTGCCATTCGCGACATGGCCCTCGCGATGAGCGGGCTGCTCGTCGAGCGAATCGGCGGGCCGTCGGTGAGGCCTTACCAACCGGCGGGCATCTGGGAGGATGCGTCGCTCGGCAAGATCGGCTACACGCCGGACAAGGGCGAGGGCCTGTACCGTCGTAGTCTGTACACGTTCTGGCGGCGGATCGCCGCCCCGACGATGTTCTTCGACGCGAGCAGCCGCAACGTCTGCACGGTCAAGCTGCCGAGAACAAACACGCCGCTGCAGGCCCTCGCCCTGATGAACGACGTCACCTACGTCGAAGCCGCCCGCAAACTGGCCGAACGAATGCTGACCGAAGGGGGCGAGACGACCGACTTGCGCATCACATTCGCCTTCCGCATCGCCACCTCGCGGTCACCGTCTTCCGACGAGAAAACTCTGCTCACCCAAGCCCTCGCGTCGATGAAGGCCCACTACGAGCAAGACTCCGCAGCCGCGAACAAGCTCATCACCGCAGGCGACTCCCCCCGCGATCTGAACCTCAACGCAACGGACCTTGCCGCCTACACGGCACTCGCCAACCTGATCCTCAACCTCGATGAGACGATGACGAAGGAATGACGGCCCGCGTGGCGGATGCTGCCAGCATCCGTTCCGACGCTGGCAGCGTCGGCCACGACAGTCATTTCAGTGCTGATCTTTGTTCCTCGCTTCCGATCATCTTCGCAAGGATCCCGCGTGATTCAGTCTTCACCTTCTCCTGCTTCACAGCCACTCGTTGAACTTCGTGGTCTCTCACATTTCTACGGCCGCTTCCAGGCGTTGAAGGATGTTTCGTTGACGGTGGCTCCGGGGGCGATCGGACTCGTGGGGCAGAACGGGGCGGGGAAATCGACGCTTTTGAAACTGCTGCTCGGGTTGATGCGGCCGACGGGTGGCGGCGGCTCCGTGCTGGGATGCGATCTGGTGCGCGAGCAGCACTTGTTGCGAGGCCGACTCGGATTCATGCCCGAGGCCGAGTCGCTCGTTCCCGGTGTGCGGGGCGTGGATCTCGTCGCGCTGGCCGGCGAACTGTCGGGGATGCCACGACGACAGGCGTTGCGGCGCGCTCACGAGGTCTTGTCGTATCTCGAACTGGACGAAGCCCGCTATCGCCGCTGCGAGGAGTATTCCGTCGGCATGAAGCAACGGTTAAAGCTTGCGGCGGCGCTCGTTCACGATCCGCAGTTGCTGCTGCTGGATGAGCCGACCGCCGGACTCGACCCGCACGGACGAGACGCCATGCTGCGGCTGCTGCATGCGATCGCCAGCCGACACGGCAAGTCGCTGATTCTCTCGACCCACCTGCTCGGCGACATCGACCGGGTCTGCGAGCAGGTCATCATCGTGGATCGCGGATCCATTCTGGGAGTCGGCCGGATCGGAGAACTTCGCCAACACTGGCGCGATCGTTATCGACTCCGCTGGCGCGGCGCGGGTGTCGGTTTTGTCACGGCTCTGCGCGAGGCGGGCGTCTCGGTCGCAGAGACGACTCGCCACGACGAAGCTCTCGTCGATGTCCCCGCCGAGTGGCCCAACGGCCGTTTCTTCGAACTGTCGGTGCGGCACAACATCACGCTGTGCGACGTTGTCCCCGAGGAAGAGGATCTGCCGCAACTCTATCACCGGCTGATCAACGGCAATTCAGAATCGATCATCTCCGCCGCTTCCAACGGGGGCAGGGCACCATAACCCGGTTTGAGTGGCGGTCGCTCACGTGCCGACGGTGACCTTTTGGACGGGGCTCCAGTCGCCATTGGGTTCGCTGTCGTCCCACCAGCGCATCCGGTATTCGCGGGTTTCGGCGGTGCCGGCGACGAGCAGCGGGCGATCGTCGACATACGGCTTGACGGTGTCGATGGCGAGGAACTCCCACTCGCCGCCGTTGCGGCGGCTTTCGATCCAGACGCCATAATGCGAGAACTTCGTGAAGTCGATCTGCACCTGTTGCGACGTCGCCCCCTGCTTGACCGTCAGCGTGAAGACCGGGAACGGATGCTCCACCGTGACCGGCGTGCCGATGATCCGGAGGCTCTGGCCGATCGTCTCGGTGTAGCCGGTACTCAGCTTGATCCGCGAGACCTGGTTGAACAGCCGCGTCAGGACACCCGGAGGCCTCACGGCGGGAGGTGTTGCGAAGGTGCTGACCACCGGGACCGGAACGGTGGCTCCGCCGGGACTGGTACCGGTGGCGATCTGTGTCCTGTAGGCGGTGGCGGACTTGGAATCCCGCTGGATCGCGGGGTTCCACGTCTGCATCACCCAGATGAGAAAATCGAGATCCGCCTCGGTCGAGGTGATCTCGCCCGCAGCGATCCCGCACGCGAGCCCATGCACTCCGATCCCGCCGCGGTAATTGGTCAGCCAAGTCACCTGTTCGGATTCCGGTCGGGGATAATAGGGTTGTGCGGGCATGATCCTGTGGCCTTTCCAGTGCGAGAGAGCACTCTCAACGAAGGGAGTTTTGAACCGGCGTGCAAGACAACGCCGTGACGGGAGCATTTTACAATCGACCGCTCCGACTCAAAGCACTTTCTTCCGAGTCACCCGCACCGAATTCCCCGCATCGGTGACAGCCCGCTCCACCGCCCGTTCCGGCGTTTGGATCTGCCGCCCACGACCTCAGGGGCCGCTCTCCCGGCTCGGGAGCCCGTCCTCCGACCGCCGAGCCGTCCCGCCGGGCTCGAAATGGCCACCGCGAGGCGATTCGTGGCGTAAACCCTGATGTTTTGCAGGCTTCCGGAATTTCCCGGCACCCCGCACCAGCCGCCCCGTCGAGGTAACGGAGAGTTTGTGGGAGGTAACGCAGAGTTCGTTACCTCCCACAAACTCTGCGTTACCTCTGACAAACCGTCCGTTACCTCCCACAAGCTCCCCGGCACCTCCGATAAACTGTCCGTCACCTCCGACAAATCATTCGTGACCTCTGACGAGCCGTCCGGCACCTCCCACAAATGCCCCGTGACCTCCGACAAACCGTCCGGAACCTCTGCCGGAAAGTTCGTCACCTCCCACAAACCGCCTGTCACCTCAGACGGCCGGTGAGAAACGTCCCACGGACCGTTCGTACCCTCGAACGGATCGGGGCTTCAGGCATTGCCCTGTTCGATCGGCGAAGTCGTTGCGAGACCCGGCCGACCTCGATACTTTGGCGACGTTGGATGCGTTCATCGGTCACGAGGGGTTTCGACCATGCTGACCATCGCCGGATCGGAGTCGCGCTTTTGTGACGGCTTGTCTCGCCGTAGTTGCCTGCAAATCGGCGGGTTGGCGTTGGGTGGGCTGGCACTGCCCGAAATCCTGCGAGCGGAAGCGACGAATGTCGTCCGTCGCTCTTCCGGTTCCACGCGAACGGCCAAAGGCATCATCATGGTGCTGCTGCCCGGTGGGCCGTCTCACTTGGACACGTTCGATCTCAAGCCGGACGCTCCGGCCGAGATCCGCGGCGAGTTCCAGCCGATTGCGACGAATCTGCCCGGCTTAGAGATCTGCGAACTGCTTCCTCGGCTGGCGCGCGTGGCCGACAAGCTGACGATCATTCGTTCGCTGAACGGGTTCCGGGACGATCACAACACGCATTGGTGCTCGACGGGTTGGGAGTCGCATCCGCCGATGGACTCATCGCCGATCGTGGCGGGATATCCGCCGGGCGATTGGCCGTCGATGGGGTCGATCCTGTCCAAACAGCTTGGCCCGCGAGTCCCCGGCGTTCCGCCCGCTGTCGATCTGACGCCCATCGATCCCGACGCGCGGTTCATCCTTCGCACGCCGCCGACACAGCCCGGCTATCTGGGATCGGCTCATGCGGGGTTCGAGGTCGAGGCGGTCGATCGTCGGAACATCCGACTCAACGGTACGACGCTCGATCGCATCGCTGACCGCCGAGCCTTGTTGGCCAGCTTTGATCGTTTTCGCCGAGAGGTCGATCAAGGCGGCCTCACGGACGGCATCGACGAGTTTCATCGGCAGGCGCTGGAGGTGCTCGCGTCGCCGCGACTCGCCGAGGCGCTGGACGTCAGTCGAGAGGACGAAGCCACTCGCGGCCTCTATGGTCTGACTCGCGCCTATCCTCAAGAACGCAGCGGCAAGACGCTGCTGGACCAGTTCCTCCTGGCCCGCCGGGTGATCGAAGCGGGGGCTCGCTGTGTCACGCTGGCCTTCTGCCGCTGGCCGTTCGGGCGGATGCTCAAAGGGGACTACAACTGGGACTGGCACAAGGACATCTTTAATGAGGCTCGCGGAGCATTGCCGCTGCTTGATCTCGGGCTGTCCGCGTTGATCCAGGATCTCGACGAGCGGGGCTTGCTGGACGACATCGCGGTCGTCGTCTGGGGCGAGTTTGGTCGCACACCCAAGATCAACCAGAACGCCGGCCGCGACCATTGGCCGAGAGTCTGCAGCGCACTCGTGGCGGGCGGCGGCATGCGGAGCGGCCAAGTGATCGGTTCAACCACGCGCTGGGGCGAGGAGCCGTTGACTCGACCGGTTCATTTCCGCGACGTCTTCGCCACGCTCTATCAGCGGCTGGGGATTGATGTCGCGGCGACGCAATTCACCGACCGCTCCGGCCGCCCGCAATACCTCGTCGGCGATCACCGGCCGCTGCCGGAATTGATTGGCTAGCCAAAGGCCCCAAACTCCGATGTCACCGCAGCAAATCACTCCGCAGTCAGACTTGGCGTTGTCGCGACGCAAGGTGTTGGCGACAACGGCGGGAATGTGCGGACTCTCGTTGCCCGGCTTCTTGCAGTTGCAGGCTTCGGCGGCCCCGTCGAACGGCACGTCCACCGACAAAGCGAAAGCCTGCATCATCATTTACTGCTGGGGTGGGATGAGTCATCTCGAATCGTTCGACCTCAAACCAGACGCCCCGGCCGAATTTCGCGGTGAGTTCTCTCCGATACACACGGTCGTGCCTGGCATTGAAATCGGCGAGCACCTGCCGCTGCTCGCGCGGCACACCGACAAGCTGGCGATTGTCCGCTCGATCAATCACGACGATTCGGCGCATGGCCGAGGGATGTATTGGAACCTGACGGGACACAGGCCTCCGCGAGCCGGCAACATTCCACCGATGCGGGACGATTGGCCGTCGCTGCCGGCGATGATTTCCAAATTCCGCTCGGCTCCGCGCGGCGTGCCGACCGCCGTCCGCTTGCCGTACCCGATGGTCGACAACAACACGCTGCAAGCGGGCGAATACGGCGGCTGGTTGGGAGTCAACTACGACCCGATCGTCATGCGTCCTTCCAGCGGCGAGCCGTTCGGCGGCGTGTCGCGCACGCTGGGCTCCGAGGTTCTGGATTTGAGCGAAATCAACGCGGAGCGACTGGCCTCGCGCCGCCAACTGCTGGCCGCGTTCGAGCCGCCTATTCGGCCGTCCATCGACTACGAGAGCTTCCAGCACTTTCGCGGCCTCGCCGAAGAGATTCTGGCCGGCTCGGCCGTGAAGAACGCCTACAACCTCGACCAGGAATCGCTGCGGGTTCGCGAGTCTTATGGCAAACATCTCGGCGGGCAGAGCATGTTGCTGGCTCGGCGACTGACCGAAGCGGGCGTGCCGGTGGTCCAAGTCTGTTGCTCGGCCGGCGACCTGAACGGCGGCTCCGGCGACATGTGGGACACGCACGGCGACAACTTCAACCGACTCAAGAAGAACTTGCTGCCCGTCTTCGACCGTGCGACCTCGGCTCTGCTGCAAGACCTTTCCGACCGAGGCACGCTCGACGAAACCCTGGTCGTCGTGCTAACCGATTTCGGCCGGACTCCGCGCATCAATGGCGCGGCCGGTCGCGATCACTACCCGAGTGTCTATTCCATCGCGATGGCCGGTGGCGGCATTCGGGGCGGCCAGGTCTACGGCAGCAGTGACAGCAAAGGGGCGTTTCCAAAGACGCAGCCCTGCACGCCACCCGACATCCACGCCACGATTTTTCACGCCCTCGGCATCTCCCCCAGAGCCGAGCTGCGCGACATGCTCAACCGCCCGCTCCCGGTCAGCGACGGTGAAGTCCTCGCGATCACTTGAGAAGGCTTCCGACATGAACATCGAGTTCCTCAATCCGCCGCAGTTGTGTCCGACGTTTGGTTGGACGCATGTGGTCAGCGCGACCGGCGGCAAGACGATTCACATTTCAGGACAAGTCGGGATCAACGATCGGGGCGAGGTCGTCGGTCGAACCCGCTCGCCACAAACGGGTGTTTTGAGGAGATCTCAGAAATGCAGATGCCCATGAGCCGTGGGTTACGGCTCATGGGCAGTGAGGCGAACGGAGAGGGGGGGATTCTCTGAACGACTGACTGACTGCCTGCCGAATATAGCGATTTACGCTGGGATGACAGGGTTTTGCACGCAGTCGTCAACCGCTTGAATTCCTTGCCGGTGTACGTTGAACCGAGTTGAAACGCCACAAAACTGCCACAAGGCCAAATGGGAACGCATCGAGCGTCCATTCTTTAAAACGCTCCTGCAAGATCATGATATTTGTCAATCGCTCTTGAGGCTGAGTGTGACCCTTCGGCACAGTTCGCTGAATTTCGATCCGAAAGTTGGGTCGGTGGCGAGTGCCCTTAGTCCGGCCTGACCATGTTTCTCAAACCGCACGACTGTGTTCTCGCCACGATCTGCGGCATCGTTCAATGCATTGTACGACGCCTTGACATCACCCAATAAAGAACAGGCGATGGCGAACGTGATGAGTTCGCTGCGGCCCAGTGCGTGTTCGCGGCCCGGGAGGTTGATTAACAATTCCCTCGCCTCCTCTGCGAGGGGTCGAACCTGTTCCGAACGACCCTCCAACTGTTCCAACGCGGCCAGCGTCACGCGGGTCCACGCCAGGCCGTGCGCACTTTGACGATCGCCGGAGCGTTGACGAGGCCCGTAGATTTTCCCGGCGGTTTCGGCAGCTTTCCGCGAAAGATCGACATATTTAGCGGCCTGATCTTTGGCGGCCTGATCCGAGTGATCGATGGCCTGCCAAAGGTAGACTTCCGCCAAAGAACTTTGCGTGCGGGCCAGATCGAGATGAATCTTCTCCCACTCCGAAAATTCTTTCGCCAAGCCCGACTGCAGTTCTTCGGCCTGAGTCAGCACTTCAACGGCGTGGTCCAGGTTGCCCCTGAAGTTTCGCTCCAGAACTCCGAAGTTTCCCAAGCCACGCGCAAACTGAAATCGAGACTCGGGATCCATTCGATTCTCACGGTATAACTCCTCCCGCAAACCTTTGGACTCTTTGTAGCTCTTCTCGGCCTTGGCCACGAGACCCTGTGCCAGGTAGAGGTCACCCAGATATCCGTGGCTCCGTGCCAGGTCACGCTGAAGGCTGCGGCGGTCGGAGCGAGCCGCCGTCTGCAACAGGCCTTTCCGCAGCTCGGCGCTCCTCTCAAAAAAGTCCTGTGAGACCTGCAGTGCCTGGTCACGCGCGGCAACGTCAACCTCGCGATCCAAGTTGACCTCACCCAACGAATGGTAGACTTCGGCCAGATCACGCCCCAGGTTCGCACTCTGATGCGGTTGCTTCCGAAGGCTCTCCATCGACTCGCGTGCGTCGAGCAGGATCTTCTCAGCCTGGTCATAATCCTCGTGTTGGATATGCAAGAGACCCTGGTTGAGTTGCAGGTGAGCCAGCCGCCCCCGCAATTCGGCGGCGAGTGATTCGTCCGAAATGCTGAGCTGCGCCTGATAGCTCTTCTCCGCCTGCTGATAGTACTTCAGGGCCTTGGTGGTGTCAGAGGACAGGACTCGGGAGATTGTGGCGCGCAATTCATACACCCGTCCTGTGTGCGGCAGCATCATCGGATTCTGCTCGAATTTTTCGAGGTAGTCAGTGGTGAAGGCGTTGATCTTGTCCGCAAAGCTTCGAAACACTCCCAGATTGTTCATTTCTCCGTTCGCCACGGGACGGCAAAGGTCTTCAAACGTGTCCAGTGACGTATTCAGACTACTCTGCACCAGTTCGTTTTGCTGGCCCACATAGCGGTTCTTTTCTGACTGATGCATCGTCCACGCGGCTGCGGAGGCAATCACCACCGTCGTCAGAACCGTGGCGACGGCGATCGCGAGGTGCCGACGGGCCATCCGGCCGATGCGATGGAACCACCGGTCCGGCGCTGCCAGCAACTCATCGTCGCGCATCCAGTTGGTCAGGTCGCGAGCGAGAAGCTTTGCGGTTGAATAGCGTCCCGTGGGCATCAAACTCATCGCCTTCAGGCAAATCGCCTCCAACCGCCGCGGAATGGTGTTCAACACGGTGCGTGGGGGCGAGAACTGCCCGCTCCGAATCTGATCGGCGACGCGCTGGTCACGGCCGTTGAAGGGTGGCACACCTGTCAGAATCTCATACAGAGTCGCACCCAGGCTGTAGACATCGCAGACGGGCACGATCGGCATGTCCGGGCTCAGTTGTTCGGGGCTGATGTAGCCGTAAGTTCCACCACGGGTCCCACTCACCGACGAGTCACTTCCGGATCGCACGCGCATCGTCGGTTCGTTCGCCACGAAAGTGGCCGTACGCTCGAAGGCGACGGCGAGTCCCCAGTCGAGCACGAAGGTTTCACCATATTTGCCAACCATGATATTCGCCGGCTTGATGTCGCAGTGAATGATGCCGACATCGTGTGCATAAGCCACGGTCTTGCAGACGCTGATCAAATGCTCCAGCAACGTCAATAGTTGCCGTCGCGCCTCCGCGCCACGGGGATCAGCCGTGCGAGCCGAATGATAGTCATGAATCGCCTGCGTCAATTCGCGACCTTTGACGAGCCGCATGACATAGAACGGCTTGCCATTCCAATCCTCACCGATGCCGTAGACCGGCACGACGCCCGGATGGTCGAGTCGCCCGGTGATTTCAGCCTCGATGCGAAATTGATTCAACAGTTCGGGGTCGGCGGCGGAAACGTCACCGACAAACTTGACGACCGTTTCGCGGTGCAGCGACTCGTCATTGGCACGATAGAGTTCACCCAAGCCCCCTTTTTTGAACAGCTTCAATTCCCGAAATCGGGCACTGGTGGTTACGGAATCGATGGAAGCGCGGGTTCCCGCGATCGACACCGCTGTGGCAAAGCTTGCAGTCGACTGCCCTTCGGGCTGCGAATTCGACGACTTCGGCCGACCGCTTTCCGGTGTGGCGACGCGTTCCCGGAAGGAGTCATAGTTCGCCAAAAAGCGGCGCACCTCCGAACTGACGTCCGGGTAGCGGCTGAGGAATTCCTCGCGATCGGGGGTGGTACCGGACTTGACGGAATCGAACCACGCCGCAATGGCATCGTCCAAAGCAGTGCTTCCGTCATTTCTACTTTCCATCGACATGATTTCAGTCCGTTCTGAAAGTCCAGCGAGCATTGGCACGACGAAATCGGCACAGTTCCATTGATGGGGCAACAGTCTATCACTTCCCACACCGAATGCACCGCAATACTCCGAACGGAAAGGTTGAGACAATCGAACCGCGTCGGCCTCGCATGAAGGTTGCGGGCCGGGCCGTTCCGCCTATCAGGCACTCGATCCCGACAGGGGACGACGAATCACTTTGCAAGCGCCGCGCGAGGTTGCCCGCATTACGCGATTGGTCGGCTCGGGTGTACCGATGCCGTGTGGCACGATTCAAAGAGCAAACGCGCCGGTCAGTTCGAGTGATGGTGATTGCCCGCTTACACCCACCAGGAGCGCTGCAGCAGTTCCCAGAACTCATGGAACCAGATGAACAGCAGGCTTTTCTTTCCGCACTGGATTCTGGCGCTCGTTTCGGAACCAATCTGCCGTGCTGGCAAATCAAGTTTTGAAACGTCACAGAAGACGAGGCTGCATGATCCCAGTTCAGGAGAAGGCAGAATCCTGTCAGCCACCCGGTTGACTGCGCATTCAAAGGATTGCTGTGCCGACGAGAGCAATCGAAACTTTACAACGGCTTCGGACGTGTGCTGTTGGTACGACAGCAAATGGCCGATCTTTCGCTCGGCAACGGCCAGTTCGATTTGCCATCCGCCCGATTCATCCATGATTTCCAACAATGATTCACCGCGATGCACGGGGCGTCCAAGCAGTTTTTCGCGTGGTCTCTCCGTGGTGACGGTTCCCGAAATGGGTGCTCGAATGACGAGTTGCTGCTGCTCCTGCTCCAACAGTTCGAGTTGCCGATGAATCGTGTCGATTTCGGCGTTGATGACCTCCAACTGAGCCTGATCGCGCGAAGACTGGCCGCGGACCTGCGGGGTTGACCGGCCATGCAACTCTGCCCGTGCCGCATCGCGCGCCTTCAGTTTTCCCTTGAGCAATCCGGTTTGCTCGAGAATCGCTTTTTCCAGATCGCGCGACTGCATGCGGGCGATGATCTGCCCTTCCTCAACATGAACCGATTCGCCCACCATCACGTCGATAATTTCGCCTTCGAGTCCGGCGAAGACTTCACGACGTACGGTGGGCATCAGCCGGCCATGGCATTCGATTTCAAACGGCCGTTCCACCAGGCAGACACAGGCGAGCAAACCGGCGATGAGCATGACAGACATCAACAGCGCGGCGGTTCGAGTCCGGCGAATCAACTCGAAGAGCAGGCCAAGTTGATACAGGCCGGGAACGGCGACCAACCGCGAATACTTCCTGGCGTTGGCCAGGGCGGGCGTCAGATGTTCCAGCGCCGAATCGAGACGCTGAATGGCCCCGGGCTGCAAACTCGATCGGCTGAACTGTTCGATCACCAGCGCTCCAACGACCGGGCGAACGACCGTCTGAGATGCGATCCTGTCCGGCTTGGGCAAAACCGAAAAAACAGGCTCCACCAGAATCATCTGACCATTGGCGCTTTCCCAATAGTGCGCGAGCCGACGAGCCAAGTCGTCCGGCAACGTGAGGTGATCCTCGGGATAGACAAACCGCTCGCCTCTTGGCAAAACCGCAGACACAATCTGCTCAAGCAGCGAAGCCTGCCGTGATCTGGGCGGCAGCCCCGGTTGGCCGCTCGCGGCAAGCAGGCGAAATCGTTTTCCACGTCGCTCCAGAAAACAGACGCGCTCGCAGCGCAGAATCGGTCGCAGTTCTTGAACGGCGACCGCCATGACTTCCTTGGGATTCAGCGATTGATGAACCCGGGCGGCGAACGTTTCGATGCCAGACGTCGCGGTTGATTCTCCGGAATGAAACAGGTCCGGCGCCGCGACATCGGATGGAACTTCATCCGGGAACGTGACTCCTGACCGGTCGTCACGCTCGTGGCCATGTCGCTGAAAAACGGGTGACACCCCGCGACGATCCGACATGCTCACCCCAAGAAATTGACCTTCAATGGGCCATTATCACACGTCCCTGTCATCCACTCCGGTCGCGGCTGCGCTTCGACTTTGGAAGGGAGATTCATCGAATGGCGAGGTTCGGTCAAGTGCGGAATTGATCTATGTCAAACGGTCATCCTGCGGTAGCCTTCGCCGACTTTTCGCGCCGGAAAGTGGGGAGACTCTGCACATGAATGCACGACGGATCGTGATTTCGCTCGGGGCAATTCTGATGGTCGCAGGCCGCGTTGACGCCGAGCCGCCGGATCAACCGCTGGTCGTGTCGAACTGCCGGGTGGCTCTCATTCGCCGTGCGTCGCTGGCGGGAGCGCGTCTGGGAATCTTGCAGACCGTGTCGGTCTCCGAGGGTGACGCCGTCGAACGCGGGCAGGTTGTCGCCACGCTGCGCGATGAGATGGCGCGGCAGACATTGGCCATTGCTCAACTGGAGATGGCCAATACCGTCGAGTTGCGCCTGACCAAGAAGACCAGTGAATTGGCGACGCTGGAATTCTCCAAGGCGATGGAACTGAATCGGACGATCCCGGGCGGCGTTTCGGAGATCGACGTCAAGAAACTGCGACTTGCGGCGGAAAAGTCGGTGCTGCAATTGGAGCAGGCCGATTTCCTGCTGCAAATGGCGGCGATCAAGACAAAAGAGGCCGAGGTGGCTCTCGACTCCTACCGCATCGTCGCACCGTTTGCCGGTGTCGTCCTGCAGGTCAACAAGCAGCCGGGGGAAGCATTGGGAGCCGGTGAAGTCGTCGTGGAAATTGCCAACTTTGACACGATGCGAGTGGAAGGGTTTATTCCGGTCGCGTCCAGTGGGCGCGTTCAACGGGGCGCTGCGGTCGTCGTCGAAGTGACCGGCACGGAACCGCAACGGACCAGCCGCTTTGAGGGCCGGGTGAAGCACGTTGCGCCGATCGTCAATGAAGTCAGCCAGGAAGTTCGAGTCTGGGCTGAAATCGAAAACCGGCGCGGTTTGCTCAAGGATGGTTTGCCGGCGACGATGCGCATCAGCACTTCCCAGACGAAGAACGACGACGTCGCGATCGATCGATCGCCGCGCAATGCGCGCGAGAATTGAATGTCAGTACTTCCAATTCGCGTAATCGTGGCCGACGCTGCCAGCGTCGGCGTGACTCATTGCCGGAGTTTGTTGAAGGACGCTGGCAGCGTCGGCCACGAATTTGGAAGTATTGAATGTCCGTTACCACCGGGATCGGCGTTCGATCGAATCAGGGTTCCGGGACCAGTTCCGCGAGTTGCTTCAGCAGTTCGATCCACTGCTTCGCCGTCAGCGATTGCTTGTTCTCAGCCGAACGGAAATCTCGCGGGCTGTCGAACGCAATCGGTACGTCGGGCAACCGCACGCGATTCATGGCGATCTGGAGCGGATCGGGAATTGCCTGCGAGGCGTGATAGGGGGCCGCGTATCCCAGCACGAGTGTGGCCGTCGTGTCCCAGGACGAGATCAACTTCTCCGAATCACTTCGTCCAATTTGTTGCAGCATTCGCGTGGCATCCTTCTCGGATAACTTCGAGACCACGGACAGCCACGCTTCAAGTTTTACCCGGGCGACTCGGGACTGGTTGATGACTTCAACCGGACCATCTCCAAACGAGTCATGAAGGGGGCCAAACGCTGCGGAAAAGTCCTGCGATTCTTTCGAACCGAATTGATCGGCCAGGATCTGGACCAGTTCCAGATTCCAATTCCCCCACGGCACCTTCAAATGTGATTTTTGGGAGCCCGATGCTGCCAGCCCCCGAAAGCCGCGCTCGTGTCTCCACGAATTCCCCTTCAGATCGTGGTGGCACGCCGAGCAATTAAATTCGGCGAATTCAGGCCAACTCGCTCGAACGGCGGGTGCTGCTGCCCGGCGCTCCAGTTGTTCCAATGCGGCACTCGCCGTGACCAACTGACCGATCAGCCAGTCCCGAATCGGATGAACCATCGCCTGGTCAGACAGTTGCTTCGCCTGACCCGCAATCCGCTCGATGGCCGTGCTGCGGTCGGGCTTCCAATGTTTGGGAAGCCGTGATTGATACCAGACGAACTCGAACCTGAGGGGGGGATGCCCGGCCGCAATCAGATCGTGGTTAACGTCACCGCCGTTGCTGCCGACGTGGCACGAAACACACCGTTGCGTCTGTGCCGCAACATCCTTTCCGGGGATGTATCCGAGTTCCCGTTGGCTTTCCGGACGGAGCGTCTTCCAATCAGACCGATAGTGCCTGTGCAGCCAGTCCTGCGCGTTGCCGTGACACGATTCACAACTCACGCCTTCGGCCGCTGGAATGACCGGATGGTCCGCTGTTCCCGCAGATACGGACAGTTGGCTGTTCGTCTCATGACACGCCAGACAATTGGTCCACTGTGCGTGAAATCTGTCGGCCTGGCCTTCGAGCGGCCGCAGGTGTTCGTCGGTGACTCCCAAACGTTGAAAGATGGCTCGAGATTTTTCGCCAAACAACGTCCGATGAGCGTGTGCATGGGGATCGTCCAGCCAGACAAAGTATTCGTCTCTCCGAATTTCTTCTTCTCGAATGTCCGGCGTTAAAGATCCGTGACAGTTTGACGTGGAACAAGACTGCGTTCGAAGGCCCGATTGTGAAATTGCCTTTCCGACCAGACGGGCTTCCGCTCCGGGTTCGGGACGCTGGAAACTCGGGCCGGAATGGTTGTCGATCAGGATCTGCATTCCCAGGACAACCGGGACCGCGATCCACCCGAGAACCACGAGACAGATCCCTCGAGTCCACTTTGGTGGCAGGGATGATCTGTGCGAGGCAATCATGGGGCTGCCCCCGTCGCGGGTTCGGCACGCTTCGCGTCTCTGCGTCCCTGTCGTCCAGCCTTGAGCAATTCCGCAATCCCCGGACGGGATTCGGACGTCATCGGCGTGTGATGATAGGCGTGACAGTCAACACACCGGTCACCGACCGAGCGGCTTCCCGGCGTGGAGCCATGACCATGACACTGCCGACAGATCTCGATCCGTGGCATGAGTACGTCCTGGGCCGATTCACTGGCATAGATCGACACCGACTCTTTCCATCCGTCTTTTAACACCGGATAGAACTGTTCACGCGGTACCGTGTCCATTCGATGTCCGTTGCGAGTGTGGCAAGCCTGACAATCGACCGAGGAATGGCGGTCGTGGCGAAAGCGGCTGTGGCTCATCCATTGTGCGGGCATTCGGGGCGGGATCACCTTCCAAGCTTCGCCAGCTCCGTCTGTTCGTTCCGTGAAATGGCACTTCGTGCAGGCCGCTTCCAGCAGGCCGGTCACTCGCGGACGTTCATTCGATGTCTTCGGGTGCAGAACCGCGAAAAGTTGCTGTTCCAGCTTTTCCAGTTCAGGCTTCAGAGTGGCCAGACTTGGCTGAGCATCGGAGTTGATTTTGATCGCAGGAATTGGAGCCTTCGTCGGCCCGCCGAGTTCGTCCGCTGCGGCCGGCCGCTTTCCGTCCCGATGTTTTGCGAGTCTGTCCAGCAGGATCCCGCGAATGATTTCCGGCTTGGAATGCGGCAGTTCGCCCGTGGAGGGAAAGCCCAACTTGTGGCATCGCTGACAGTCTTGCTCAAAGGTCAGCGGACGAAAATAAGCGCCGCTGGGGTCCGATTGATGGCAATCAACACAACCAAGCGCAACCGTTTTTCCACCAGGTATCGGCAGTTGCGGATCAAGGTGCCGATGGTGGCTGAATTTGATCGCCGCCTGGTCCACCGGATTGACTCCGTCCCATTTGACCAGCGGTGGATTGGGGTGCTCCACGGCAGGAACCGTCGGCGTTTGGTCCCGGTTCCGCCAAAGGGCGAATTCGGGATGGTGACCAAATTCCGAAAAATTCAGTTCAAATCGCCGCGGTGAAACCTGATCGTGAGCCGTGGAATGGCATTTTGAACAGTGCGCGTCGGCCACGTCGGCCAGTTGCAAATGACCGCGATGTTCCTGGTGGCAACCGGCACAGCCGAGTTCCGAAAAATGGGCCTGCAACCGCTGCTTCAGCGCCTCATACCGCCCGTCAGAAATCTCATCGGCTCCATCAAGCCACTTCGACAACGGGTGGGTCTCACCAGTAATTGACGGTGACAAGTGATCCTCATTGGACTCGCGGTGGCAAACACGGCACTTCTTGTCCGACGTCGAATGAATTGTGTTATCGAACGTCATCATCCGCCGCAGGGGAACAAGGCTGCGGTCGTGACAGTTTTGGCAGTTTTGTTCAAACACCCGGTGCGCGTCGGAAACGCACCGCGACTGGAACGCACGGTGATCTCCCAGCAGCCAGGGAAGGCACGCGACAATCGAGCCGAGAGCGAAAATGTACGACAGCCGGGAGCGTAATGTCAGCCACGGATCACGATGCCGGGTGACTTCGAGATCGTAGCGGGACGCAATCGATTTCAGACGTCTTGGGTCAGCCACAGCAGATATCTCAGTAATAAACAGACATGATCACGTGCAGCATCCCCAGGACAAGCAGTGTTATAGACAGGGGGACATGCACGCACAGCCAACCGTGGAGCCAGTGATGAATCGTCATTTGAGAAAACAGTTGGCGTCGTTCATCGCAGGCCAGTTGCAGTTCCTCGACGACGGGACGGAGCGCCTCGGGAACACTCTCCTTCAACCTCGACAATCGCGCGGATGCGAGGGTGGGGTTTGACAGGTCATGTTGTCGACTCGCGTCAGATTCAAGGAATCCGGCCAACTGTTCCCAGTAGAAGGCCGCCAGTTCGCGTTCCGGCGAATACTCGTTGTGGACCGCGACAGGCGACAGGGGATCCAGAAACACCGCACCGCACACTTTTTGAAGTCGGACTTCGATGGACTGCCGCAGCTTCTCACACGCGATATGAACCTGCGGCGCAATGGCCTGGGCGGGAGCGTTCGTCGACATCAGGCGCGGCAAGACTTGCTGGAGTGCGAGGCCATAGATGCCGCTGAAAACCACGATCGCGAATGTGACCAGCAGGACTTGTTCGAGGGATCCGCCCCAGCGGAAGCCGCAATGAAACAGGATTAAAGGAACACTCAACAATCCCATCCAGATGTGTCCCCGCAGCCAGGTTTGAGCGGTGCCCACCCGCCATTTCGGAACCGTCTTGCGGCCGGCCAGCAGCCCGGCATACGTCATGCAAGCCGTTCCGGCCACGCCAAACAACATTCCCTGCCAGGTTCCTCCACGGGGACCATTGGGGACCGATTGTGCGTAGATCCAGAACAGAGCCGTGGACGCGAGGGCCATCGAGAGGGTTGCCAGCGCCCAGTAGTAGTGCGAACGGTCGAGAATCACGAGGGCCTCGGGTCGAATCCAAACTCTTCAGAGCACTTCTGGCTAGCATACAGCAACTGGGGAGGTGAGAATCGAATTCGGTGGAGAGTTCGCCGTTTGCTGTGGTGGCTGGTTCTATGTTGAGAAACTCATAATGGCCGCTGAAAAAGAGAGCGCTTCAAAGTCGCAGACTGTGAAGAGCGAGATCCATCTGGAGGTTCGCCCCGGCGACAAGCCCGTCAATGCCAATACGTTGTCCCAAGTTAGCTTGTTTCGGAGGATGAAGAAAGCGATTTCCGTCGAGAAACTGCCGGGCTCGATTGTTCGGCGGAGCTACAGGAGCGGGGACGTTGTCTTTCAACAAGGTCAATCGGGCGGAACGGCATTTTACATTCCGACGGCGGAGGATATGGTCCGGTTGACGGGGCTGGAGGAGGGCAAGATGCCACCCGCTGATCCCGTGGTCGATCCTGACCGCAACCGGCATATTCTGTCGGCGTTGATTATCCCTTCGACAATACAGACTCGAACGCCGGGACTTTTTGAACGTTGGTTCTCTCCTGCCGTGAAACGACCTGCGCCAACAGTCGCCGCCATTCCCGGAGATGGACCGACTGACATCGATTACGTCTCGCGTGAAGCGCCGCTGATGGAGGGGGATCTTTTCGGCGAGATGAGTTGCATCTCATATACACCGCGCTCTGCCACGGTCATTGCTCGTGTTGATTGCCAATTGCTGGAATTCAACCGAAATGTTTTCGACCAGCTCCGGGGGGATCCGAACCATCAAGCCTCGGTGGAAGCGGAATATAGACGCCGCACGCTCGACACGCATCTGCGCCAGTTCGAGTTGTTTCGAGATCTCAGCGATTCACAGATTCAAACCCTGAAAGAAAATGTCTCTTTGGAAGTCTTTCTTCCAGGGCAGGTGATTTGCGAGGAGGGGGAACCCTGGTCTGATGCCAATCCGCTGGACGTGTTCATCGTTCGCAGTGGTGTTGTGCAGGTGACAGTCAACGCCCATCTCTCCCTGCGGATGGACGACATTCGTGACTGGACCGGTTTGTGTTGCCAATTGGCGGAGAGCCGGCCAGATCCCAAGGGAGGGGAAACCCAGGCGGCACGTTCCGTCTCCCCCGCAGCCCAGTTGCGCGTTCGCACACCCGCCAGCAAGGTTCTCGCGGACAATGCCGAGGGGGCGTCACCATTGAGTCCCATCGCACCGGTGCCGAACGCGAACTCGGTGGACCAACCGTCGGTACCGGGGGTTGAGCCTCCGCCAGTCGAAGTCAGCCCTGGAGCCAAGAAACCGTCACCGCTGGAAATGATGGCCGCCATGCGTGCCAAGAAAGCGGCCACACCGCCGGAACCATCCGCGTCGATTGCCGACCCGGTCCAATCCAGTGCAACCGCTGACGCAGGAGCGCCCCCGCCAGAAGCTCCTCCCGCCAAGAAGCCATCGACGCAGGAACTCATGGCGGCGATGCGTGCCAAGAAGGCTGGACCTCCGACCGAAGGGCCCATTCCGCAGACGAGTCCTGCCGCAAGCAATCCACCGTCGGACAGGTCACCGATCGAATCGTCACCGACGCCTGAGGCAAGCGTCGATGCCACGGTGGATCTGCCTCTCTTGAAGGAATCGCGATCCAGGGAATCCGGCCCCCCGGCATACCTGGTCTATTCGTGGCTCAGTGATCCGGTTCAGAAGATTGTCAGCCGGTGTGCGCAGGGAGAGCCTCTTGCCGACCCGATGAAGGTTGTCATTCTCAACGCACTCAATGTTCT
This sequence comes from Planctomycetota bacterium, assembly GCA_038040225.1. Taxonomy (GTDB): domain Bacteria; phylum Planctomycetota; class Planctomycetia; order Planctomycetales; family Planctomycetaceae; genus Schlesneria. Next base: position 31,011 of record JBBPIS010000035.1, on the reverse strand, counting down.
GGCCGGCTCGCGTCAATTCCTTCAGGAGGAGGGGATCGTGGAGTCCCTTCAGCATGCGGAAATCCAGCGAAAAGTGGCCTCATTCCCGAAGGGACTCAAAGGAATTGGCAAAGACTGGTCGGAACTTGAGCTGCGGACCACCGGCCGGGCCGTACTGAGCCAAATCTTTCCGAAGATTATTCGGAAGCCGATCGAGTCTTCTGGTCCGCCGCGAGTGCTGGCCTATCTCTCTCGCGGCGATTGCATCGGAGAGATTGCCGTGATCAACGGCAGCCCGCGCAACGCGAGTTGCATCGCCTATAACCACCCGTCCAGCGAAGACGCTCGTGACTTCGGCAACGTCGAATTGGTTCGCATTCCCGGCACGGCCTTTCGACGACTGATGGCCGAATCACCGCAACTCAAGCAACGGGTGGGAAAACTCGCCGCCGAGCGAATCAGTCAGGTTCATTCGGCGGAAGGCCGTCATACGGAATCGGACCTCGTCGCTTCGACCGAATTCCAGCAGATGGGGCTGTTTCAAGGGACCCGCCTGCTGGTGATCGACCTGGATTCCTGTACGCGCTGTGGCGATTGTGTGCAGGCCTGCGTTGACACCCATGACGACGGCTACTCCCGTCTGTTCTTGGATGGACCCCGCTATGACCGCTTTCTGGTCCCGTCGTCCTGTCGGAATTGTCTGAACCCCGTGTGCATGATCGGCTGTCCGGTGGGATCGATCGGACGCGGAGAAAACGGGCAGATCGAGATTTACGACTGGTGTATCGGTTGCTCGGTCTGTGCCGACCAATGCCCCTACGATTCCATTCAAATGCACGACACGGGGCTGATTCCGGAAGAATCGCTGGGGTGGCTTTACGCATGTCGCCGATCTCTACCGGATGATTGGCACCGCGCTCGTCGGCTGAGCGCTGGTTGGAAGCAGGGAACGTCTCCATTTCGCTGGCAGGGGGACACACTCAGAGAATGGTCGACGGCTCAACCAGACACTCCGGACGCCCAGCCATTGCGGCTGTGTTTTCGACACGAATTTCGCCTGCCGAAAACGTCGAACGCGAGGTCCTTTCGGTTGTCGATCAATGATGACCGGCGCAAGGGTGCCATCGAAAAGATGCGAGTGAAGAAGTCCAAAGTCGCCGGTGTCTGGCTGAATGGAGAACCTCTGGAGTGGTCCGGGAATTCCCTGGATCTTGAGGTTGGGCAATTCGCGCGAGCGGACAATCTCCTCGCCATCGAAGTCACTGTGGAGAGACCTGCGGAATACGGACAATTCGTCCTGTCCGCCTCATTGGATGCGATTGCAGAGGCTGGAAATCGGACTTTGGAGGTCTTGGGACAGGAAGTGCGGCCCGAAATGGATTTGGTGACTCGTCGCGCCGCAGTCTGCGATCTCTGCAGCCATCTCCCGAGCCAGCAGCCGGCGTGTGTCACATCGTGCCCACATGATGCGGCCATCCGGATCAATCCCCTGGTCAAATTCCCGCACTAAAGTTTGCGTTCCGTGCTGCCAACATCATGACCATCGTCCGCATACCAACGAAACTCATGGAGCGGCAGCCCCCGACTCGTATCGCAGGCCGATCGGCCCGGCAGTCCGTCGTGAATCGAGTGTTGTCGGTCTGCTGCTGGATCCTGTTGGTCAGTCCGTCGATGGCGGTTGCACAATCGTTGCCAACGGAATTGGCAACATCCGACGTTGCCCCGATCAAGGTCCCAACCTCGCCTGAAGCAGACGTGGGGACTCCGGGAAATCCGCCGACCGGGATGTTTCTGGGAAGCCTGTCGTGTGCCTCGGCCAGTTGTCATGGCAACCCTCGTCGTGAATCGGTGCTCGGCTCGGCAGCCCATTTCTTTCTGGATCGCGACAAGCACCAATTGGGGGGAGCGGTGCTCCGAGAGAAGAGGTCACAGGACATTGCCGCGCGATTGAACTTGCCACTGCCCGCGTGGGAGACGCGCGAGTGCCTGGTCTGCCACGCGCCCGCTGCGATTCATGAGACCGATCGGCAAACCGTCCCCACGAGGCTGGCCGAAGGCGTGGGTTGCGAAAGCTGTCACGGGCCCGCACGCCAGTGGCTCGGCCTCCATCATTCCGCGCAATGGAAGCAGCCCGAGATCTGGCCAGGTGCCCGCAAGTCGCAGGCGGGCTTCCGCGAAACAAAACAACTGCTGGCACGAATCAATCTCTGCGCCGATTGCCATGTCGGAAATGCCGAGCAGTCGGTCACACACGATTTCATCGCGGCCGGCCATCCCCGTCTGGTCTTTGAGTACTCCTCCCATCAATCCCAAATGCCCGTCCACTGGCGACGATTTGATGATCGCCTGCGAACCCCGGTGGCGAACCACGCGCCCGCATCAGACCGATCGACGTATGAAGCGACGAACTGGCTGGTGGGACAACTGGTCAACGCGGAGCATGAGTTGGACATCCTGGCCGCCGCAGCCGGCAACCCGAACCGCGTCTGGCCCGAGTTGGCACAATACGATTGCTTCGGTTGCCACCATGAATTGAATTCGCCGAGTTGGCGAAGGACGCGAGCGGCCTGGAACCTCAGACCCGGCGAGTTGCCCTGGGGGACATGGAATCTCGGCCTGGTTGAGGAAACGCAGCGCCATCTGCCCGCCCGCTTGTCCGAAAAGGTTGTCGTCGATCAAACGGAGTTCGTCACGGCGATGCGATCCCTTCCCGCCGATAGAACTCGGGTTGCGGGTTTGATTGCGAAATTGCGCCCGGAACTTGCCGACGCGACCAGACATCTGTCGCAGACCCGGATGTCGGCAGAGAATCTGACGACGATCAGAGACAGGCTGTTGGAGGCCGATGAGCGGCTGACCGAGCAGGGTTGGGACCGCTCGACTCAGCTTTATCTCGCCGCGGTCGCGCTGGACAAGGGAGTGACCGACGCGCACGGCCGGGGAAACCGCGTCGATCCTGCGCGGCTGGAGGCCTACCTTCGATTGCGCGAACTGCTCTCATTTCGCGACACCACCACGGCCGTTCCGACCCACCCTGAAAGTCCGTATCGACTCGAGTCAAACCGGCCGGCCATACGCCAGCAATTTCAACAGTTGCAGTCATCAGACGGCAACTCAGAGGCTCCCGTCGGCGTGAAGCGCGAACGTTCGATGAGAACTCGTGCGTCGGAGGAGAAATGATGATGCTCCATCTGAGCCGGTCATGGATCTCGCTACTTTGCTGCACCCTCTCTTTTGTCTGCGCTCCGGCGGCGTTTGGCGAAGAGCCGGCCTCCCGCAATGTCCGGGATCTGATGGGGTCGCGCCGCGGCGAGGAGCGCAAGGTCGTGGGACTGCTCACTTCGAAATGCGCGTTTTGTCATGGGAAAGCTCCGTCCCAATCGGAGCCGGAATTGCCCTCGGATATCGGCGGCCGCAGCAACGACGGCTGGATTCTGGGCGACGAACTGGTGACCTGGAACGATCACGATTGCCACCACCAGGCATTCGCCAGCCTGCTGAATGACCAGTCCCGGCAAATCGCGAAGAATTTGGGAATCCTCGATCCGCAGGGAAAATCGCTCGCCCATCGAGACCGCCGCTGCCTGTCGTGCCACAGCTCGATGCCGGTCGATCAAATGACATTGAAGGGCGAACTGGTTCAGGAAGAAACGTCCAACAACCCGCTCTACACGATTGGTGTTTCCTGCGAAGCGTGCCATGGTCCCGCAGGCAAACGCGCCGACGGACTGGAAGGCTGGGGCTCCGCTCATGCCAAGCCTTTTGAACAGGATGACCCGAAGCTGTGGAGAACGTTGAGCCCACAATCCAAGTTTGAGGAATTTGGATATTGGGATGTTCATTCGCCACGGTCACAGTCGCGCATTTGTCTGTCGTGCCATGTGGGGAACGTCGAGCAGCAGAAGATCATCACACATGAGATGTATGCCGCCGGGCACCCGCCCCTCCCCAGTTTTGAACTGTCGCAATTCGTGCAGCAGATGGGTCGGCATTGGCAACGTCTGGATGAGAAGAACAAGAAGGTGCGAGACGATTTTCTGGATCGCCGCAAACGACTCCAACCGGCCGGAGGGGCGGGTGAATTTGATCCATCAGACCTGGCGGTCACAAAGACCACCATGATCGCGGCACTCGTGTCGCTGGAAGAATCGATGCAGCTCACGGCCGATCTGATCGATCATTCATCCGCTGCGACCCAATGGCCGGAATTGGCGAACTACGCCTGCTTCGCCTGCCATCACGAGTTGCAGCGAGACGGCTGGCGCCGGATGCGGCGACTGACAACCCATCCCGGCCGTCCGACATTGCACGAATGGCCGTTTGCACTCTCGCGCGCGGTGACAGACACCCTGGAACGGGAACGAAATGACTTTCCATTCGATGCCGAAATCCGGGGAGTCATGACCGCGCTGAACTCCCGTCCCTTTGGCAACGGAGTTGAATTGAAGGCCGCCGCGACCGCGCTGGCGAGGGCGGCGGAAGTCCGGTCTCGGGAGTTGAATTCGCTCGCCATCCATCGCGAACAAGCGCGGGACTTCCTGGCCAGCATCGCCAACGTCGGGTCGGCGGAACTCTTGGACTACGACTCCGCCCGTCAGCTTGTCTGGGCTTACGAGCGGACGAAGTCCCAATTGGAAACGCCCGATCGTGTCGAGGGAATCAAGTACCGGCTGCTCCCTGCCGCTCCAAAGGAGTGGCTTGGTGGCAATCAAGACCCAGCCGTCTTGGGATTGAATCTCTGGTTGCCTGACCCTGCCAATCGGATCCCGATGGACAAACCGGTGCAACTGGGTGTTGGAACGAAGAAGACTCAATTTGCCATCGACATCGGCAGAGTCCTGAAACAGTCCGCTGCTTACGATCCCGAACCGGTTCGCGATGCCTTTCGAAAACTGCGTCCACTTCCATCGACAGACGCCAGCGCGCCGAAGTGAGTTCGCAAGGGGCTGTGCATCGACTGCGTTCGAGAGTTCGCCAGGAATTCAATCGACACATCTTTCTGCCTCTCTCTTTCTGTCTCCCCGCTTCTGCCTGGCAGGAAGATGCAGACAGAAACAGAAAGAGAGAGGCAGAAAGATTGCCGAGCGAAGAGTCGGAGCCGGACGGGCAAGTGTCCCGCTCGTGACATCATTTCTCGGACGCAGCCTTGGGACCGAATGCCGGATGGCGCGATTCGCCAAAACTGCTTTCCACGCGGTAATGCAGTTCCTTTTCCCGTTCGCGTCCTCCAGGAATCTCCTCATTTCTGAGCATGTCCGTCACGCGGTACGGTGTCACCCGATCGCGGCGGAGGTACATCTTCAGTTGCTCTTCCCGCGAGAGCGGGCGGGCACCGACCCGACCAAACACCGCGATTTGATTGCCCGATTCGTCCACGGCGCGGTCACGATCAACCCCTTCGGAAATGGCGCAGGCACAACCGCCATGGGGAATCGGGTAACAGGCGATCAGGCGGGGGACCGGCTTGGGCAGGAAGCTGTCGTAACCCTGTGTGTCGGGTGAGGTCAGTTGCAGGACTCGCATTCCGTTGCGGCCGTCGGCGACGAAGGCAAACTGGCTGGCGTAATACGCTCCCAACTTCACGTCGTGGACATCCTTCATCTGACCGTCGGCATCATAGGTCACATGCAGCGCGGGGGCTTCCGGATTCGTCACGTCGATGATGACCAGTCCGTCGCAGCCCCCGGCAACATACGCATAGTTGCGAGCCACGTAGACATTCCGGGCATCACGCAGCGGATAACCGCAAACGAAGCGCGGATGTGCCGGGTCCGTGACGTCCAGGATCTTCAACCCGTCCCTGTCACAGACAAACCCGTACCGGAACTGGACCTGCACCGCGGTGGGATCGCGCAGAATGTCGCTGCCAATCGTGGACACGATGCACGGATGCTGGGGGTCGTCGAGATCGACGACCACCAGTCCCGCCGTGCAGGAGACATACGCATATCTCCCGACGATCGTCACCGCGCGCGCGCCGTTGAGTTGTCCGCCGGGATTGAAGACGACGGCGGGTTCCAGGAAGTTGTTCGTCGGATCACCATCGAGCAGTGTTCCCGCTCCGATCAGAATCAACCCGTCGTACAAATCGGTCGCGTAGATGTAGGCGTAAATAGGATGAACGGCGGATTCATGATTCTCCGGAAGGTGTGTTCGAGTCGGATCGGGTGCGATCGTCGTTGGAGCGGTGACTGAGGTCGCATAACGGGATCGAACGTAGAAGCGTTGCCCCAACGGCGAAACCGGAGCCGTCGAGACCCGTTCCGAAAAGCCCTTGTTGTCGATGAAGGCGATGTCGAAAACGCGAATCCCCCCGGTACCACACGCCGCGTACAGGAACTCGCCGCGAGCCAACAGGCTCAGAATCTCGGGCTTGTTCCGCGGGTTCAGGATGGCATCGCCGATGTCCCTGCCGGGATGATGATCGGCGTGCAACAGATGCTCGTGCTCGCAATGTTTACGATAACGACTGGGATAGACGATCTGGTGCATGGAACTGCCAATGACCGTCTGCGGTTCGTCCTGCTCGGACACTTCGACGGCGTGCAAGCCGTGCTTTCCGGCGCCCACCCAGCAATAGCGCCCAACGAAGTTCATGAAATTGGTCCCCTGCATCAGGAGCTGGGCCATTTGTGCGTTGTTGTCATTCTGCGGTGTCAGATGGCAATCTCCACAGGACTTTGTTTCGCCGCGTCCACGCACGGTGTGGGGCACGTTGGTGCTGAATGCAATACCACTCATCCCCTCGGCTGAGATGGTCTGCTGCTGGGTGTAAATGGATTCGCGGTTCTGATTGTACGAGGTCACATGCACCGCGCAGGACGACCGCGCCGGGCCGATCTTGTTTCCGGTGACGTTCCCGTCGTGAGCCAGCATGTAAATGTCTTCGCGAAGCGTCTGGAAGTTGTAGGCCACGTGGTTCCGAGTCACATCCCCTTCATTGTGCAGCGAGGGGGTCTTCTTGTTGGCCTTCTGCGGCAGGTGACAGCCGTAACAACTGGGGTTCCAGGACGAGTGGCAGGCAATGCAACTGATCTTCCGCGAGCTGTGGGCACACTTCTCTTGCGACGGCAGGTCGCCCCATTCCATTTCGTCCGTGGTGTCCGACCACCGGACCGTCTTCGCCAGGGCTGACAGCGCGTTGTAATCCGCGTGCTTCGGATTGATTGTGTCTGCGACCTGCTTGATCTCCCAGCTCAGATCTTTTTCCACCATCGAATTCTGCACGACGCGGTTGCCCCGGACTTCGAACCGGCGCTTGCCGAACGGCGTTCGCATTCGTGTCAGGTCACGACCGGTGACGTTTTGCTCGGGATGCTCCGCGGCGGCCGGCCCCGACGTGAGCATCCGGGGGATGCCGTTCACCACCTGAATCGCCTTCCGATCGGCGGAGCCGTGACAATCTTCACAGCGGATCTCGATGGCGGCGCGGACCTCGCCGTAAAGCTTGCCATTTCCATGCACGTCCTGAACGAAGTGGCAGTCGACGCAGTGCATCCCCTTCTCGAGGTGAATGTCGAGCATGTGAACCGGGATCCCCTTTTGCTTGCGTCGGAGGGTCTCTTCCAGTTCCTGAAGCTCCGCCAGCGTTCGTTCGTCGCGGTTGCGATGCAGATTGCGCGACTCCAAACTTTGATCGACGGCGACTTGTCGGAGCGCGGCCGTCGGATCGGGAATCCTGTTGCCGAAATGGTCGAGGTGGTTCCCTTCACGATCCTTCTTGAACACGGCCTTGAACACCCATCCGTGGCCGTGAAAGTCCGCGAAGTAAGATTTCTTGAGATGGGGATTCAACTCGGAGACAGCCTGCAGGAAGTTCGGGTCCGCGCTATTGCTGCGGGCGGCGATCTCGTTCGGGTCGCTCATTTGTGCGAGCGTGACTTCCTCCGAACTGAACTTGCGTTCGACTTTTGGATACATGAATTCGGCGTCCGTCTCCTGATCCCACCACATGTAGCCCAGAAAGCTGTTCATGACCGTGGTTCCGGGGTGAATATGGCAGACGATGCACTGGCTGGTGGGCATCCCCGTCACGAACCGATGAGCGACCGGATGACCGGGCTCGTGCTTGGGAATTGTCGGATCGACTTGTTTGACCAGTTCATCGACCTCAAAATGGGCCTTGCCTTCGTTGCCGTACTTCGCCCACGGCCCGGAATTCACCCGCGACCGATCGTTCGCGTAGATCATGTGGCAGGACGTGCATCCGCTGGATCGATAGTCACCGGCATGATCGTTGGTTCCGAGAAAGTTCAGCGTCGGATCAAACAACCGGGTCTTCTGCAGCCCGATGAACACCGGGTCCGTACGGTTCAGCGTTCCCAAACCGCGGTTGCTCAGTCGTTGCCTCGGTCGTCCGTTGACTTCCAACGTCTCTGGAATGCCGACTTCGGGAGCAAACCGACCTCCCCGTTCAAAAATGCGAAGGATGTTCCCCGGTTGGCTGTTTTCAAATCGCGGCAACGGATCGAGGTACGGCAGGATTCCCTTCGTGGCGGTTTCTTCCGGAGTCGGCGTGGGAACGGTTTGCAGTCGCTGCGGCGTGCCGTTCATGGAATAGCTCTCGCCATAACGCGGCCACTTATTCGGAACGGCCCCGTTGTTATAGAGCGCCGCCCCCCACAACATGCAGCCGTGAGTCATCATGCTCTTGCGGACCTCGAGCGTCTCTCGAGGATGACAAATGCCGCAGGTCAGATGGGCCACGCGCAGGTCGCCGGGATTGACGAAGCGAATGAATTCGGGGCACTCGCGGTTCAGCACCGTGTACGAACGAACGGGATTCGCGGACGAACTCCAGACATCCGGATATCGGGAATGCACGTGGGCATCCTGTTTGTTCGTGGCGTTGCTGTCACCGCCATGACAGTCAATGCACCCGAGTTGAAACGACGAGGGAAGATCCGGCTGCTCATGCGGATCACAGGCATCCTTGTGACACGTCACACATCCCCGACTCTTGGCGGCAGCCGACTCTGCCGACTGATTCAACAGAGCATGTCCACGCTCTTCTTGCTGACTCAGCAGTGCCTGGCCGACGTCCGCGTTTCCGTCGATGTTCGCTTCAGAATCGACCGCCAACTTCGTCGAGCCGCTCGCGAGCCGGATCTTGTCTCCAGCCTGCACCACCCTGGTCAATGGATCCGGATTCCGCCCCGTGAAGGTGAACAGCCCCACGTTGACGAGCATTCCAAAAACGATGCCCGCCGCCACAATCCAACTGCGACGCGAGTGACCAATTTGCTGACGTTCGATCATGACGGCGTCCTTGCCAAATTCGACCGACAAGCCCGTTCGGGGCCCCGGCAATTAAAACGCGAGCGCGAGCTGCATGAATGCGGAATTGAGCAGGCCGATTCCGGCCGAGTTGGCATTCGCAGTCGTGAACGGTGAAGTCGAGCCGTACAAATCCCGGAACCCGGCACCGGGCACCAGGCATGCATAGCCGCCGGTCACAATGATGTTGTCACTCAGCAACGGGCGGTATTCCATTCCGATACTCAAATCGAAGCCGATCGAACGTTGGATGCGGTTCTGAAACGTGAAGGCCTGCAGAACGCGGACACTGTCAAATTCGAGATAGCTGGCGTTGGTGATCAATCGCGTCTTTTGAGTCAGCTCAAAATCGGCACCCACATTCAGCAACCGCAGTCCGGGATTCACAAAGTTGCTTTGTCCCTCAAACTTGCTGGATCGAAGATCGGGGACCAGGCTGAACCGGTTCACCAGGCCCACGCCCAGGAGGTTGATCTGCTGCCGTTGCCAGTAGCTGAACTGCCCCCCCGCAAAGTTCGGGCTGTCGAGAATGGAATCGAACCCGGTGGCCTTGCAGTCGTACGGATCACGGTCGCCCGAGGCATAGAAGAACGAACCTCGAAATCGAATCCAGTCACGATCGTAGGACACCTCGGCTGCCGCCATGGCCGCATTGATGCTCTGCTCTGTGCCGGCGATCGGATTCTGACTGTCGCGTCCCGTGACCCAATAGAAGGCATTCGTCACGTTGACCCGACCGATGTGGCCGTCACCCGCCAGCCCCAGGTAGACGGCCTCCACACGGTGAGGCCGAAAGACACCCACCGGATCCGGCCGAGCGAGAAAGTCATTGTGGTCGAAGATGAAACTCGGGCCGTCGTTGTTGTAATGGACACTGGCTTGAGCCGTGTACCCCGGAAAGAGGAAGTCCTGCCGATAGTAGTTGGCGATGGCGATCGACTGATCGCGGTCTTCAAGCGTGTTCAACTGGCTGTTGGTGTCCTTCTCGGCCTGACGAAAGAACGCGACGTTGAACTGGTCGCGATTTGCCAACCGGGTTCCGAACAGTCGGACGGCGCGATTCGTATCCGAGAAGATGAATCCCCGAAAGTCGCTGGTAAACGGTTGTGATCCAATCCGCAGCGACAGGAAGTCATAATCGGGACTGAGATCCTTGAGTTTCGCCTCGACGAAATACTCTTCCAAGGCCATGAAGTCGTCGTACCGGTTTGTCCCCCTGCGCACATCCGGGTTGACGATGCCCAGTTCCTGCGTGTCCAGGTAGTTGAAGTTGAAGATCGGCGTGAATCTCAGACTCCAGTCGACCGGCTTGAAGCTCGTGTTCCCGTGAGACAGCTCGACCGTCAGCCGGAAGAAGTTCGTTGTGAAGTATTGGTTGGGATCACCGAAGAATTGTCTTTGATTCGGATTCACCGTGCTCTCAAACGGCGTCGTGGGGGCGGGAAGTTGGCGATACTCCTGCAGCGAATCGATCCGACCGGTCAGCTTGAGAAACGTGTGCTGCCCAATGATCGGATAATCTCCTTTGAGCAGATTCAGATTGTACGGATCCCACCAATGCCCCTCTTTGTAGGGGTAATCTTCGCCTGTCGGATGTCCTTTGCCGTACCGATCCCACGACGGAAAGCCCGACCGCCAGCGATCCGGCATCGGTACGAAATCGCCATCCTCCTGGACATCAATGGGCAGGATTCCGGACTTCCCCGTGTAACCCAACGGGGCATCCCGTGGATTGACTGGCCAGCCGTACAAGGCATCTGCGTTCGCGAAGACCTCATCCGGCTCACCGAACGGACGGTTGAGCAAGGCCGGTTCCGCCTCGCCCGATTTGCTGGACTCGTCGTCGAGGCCATTTAATAAGACGTCGACTTCCGGAAATGGTCGACGCGGTCCGTTGGGAAGAGGCGGCAAATCGAACGGATCGAAATCCACGAGTTCCGCAGACCTTAGATTGGAAGGGTCATCGAAACGAAAATCCGCCGTGTTGGCTCGGTGTCGGGAAGGCTGCACGCTTTGATCTCGCCTCGCTGGCTGGCGAACTGAAGTGTTCGGTGCACGATCCATCTCCCCGCCGGTGTTCAACGGCAACTCCGAATCGAAGGAGTCCGTCAGACGATGGGGGGCCGTCGATGAGAACTCTGCCAATAGCAGCCGTGCCTTGGCCTGGCAGAGCGGATCGGGATCGCGATCCGCCAGCATCAAAACTTGCCGAATGGCGGCGCGACTCGGCTCGATCCGCGAAATGGCTTCCAACGCATGGCGGCGAATCAGGTTGTTCCGGTCTTTCAAGAGCTCCAGCAAGACCCCTTCCAAGCTCGTGGACGGTTGAGCGGAAAGGATGTCGGTCGCGGCCGCTCGAGTGGACTCGGGCCAGTCGAGGTCGCCTGCCAGCGAGTTCAGCACTTCGCGGGGCGTTGCATCAGCGATGGCATCGAGCGCTTGCGCATTCGCGATGGAATGGAGGACGAGAACGAAGCAAACAGAAAGCAACCAGTGGCGACACCACCATCGACACCGCGTCGCGGGCCATTTCTTACGCCGAGCCACGAGAGAAGATCTTCGCTGTGATGGAAGCGATTCGGGCATCGATCATACGTGGAATGAGAAACGGCGTTCGGACTCGATCAATGGCAACGTCCCATGATTCAAAAACCAGATCAAGACGAACCATCGCGAAACCGTTGAATTTGGCTACGCGCTGCTGAATTCTTCTGGTCGACCGGCAGAAATTGTCGATTCGCTCCCGGTTTTCGATCCAATCTGCCGGTGGCGTAGAAAAAAGTGAGTTTGCCGTTGGTAACGCCTGCCGATGAAATGGTAAAGGCGTCAGGCAACGCGCCTCCCTGTCCGTTCCATTGGCAGTCACGTTTGCTCGCACGATTCAATGACGGGAGCCGATTCGCGCGTGACGGATCGCCCAGTGGGCGGAGAGGTCTCTGATGAAATGGATGGATACCATCCGCGACTGGTTCTTGACCGATGACATGGAGGAACGGCCTGTCTGCTTCGACTCACGGGCTGGCACGACCGAGATCCTCGAATGCCGTCTGGTGTTGGGATCGCTTTCGACGAACCCTTCGGCTCTGGTTCCCTTCGGCGGTGTGCAGACGAATTCGGAGGGAACCGGCGTTTCCGCCAATGGTGCCTCGACACCATTAAGCGGCGTTCAACAGCCGTTTCAATTCGGCGGTCCTCCATCGACGACCTTGCCGCTGCAACAACCAAACCTGCCTCCGCTCATCACACCACAGTCGCTGGCGGTACCCGATGAATTGTCGAGAGACCTCCAGACAACATCGGGCAGCTCGTCGTCGGCAATCGTCGACGATGACATCACGGCCCAGACGCTGCTGAATTCGATCGGAGTGCCGAACAACGGCAATGTTCAGCCGCCGAGACTCACCACGCCGGGAAGTCCGCCGGTCACTGATACTGACCCCCTGTCGACTCAAAGTTCGCCGCTGCCGGCCTTCGGCAATTCCAACGCTTCGAGTCCTCCCGTGGCAATCGACGCCGCGCTGACCGCAGTGAATACCAACGTCTTCGTTACGGCCGAAGAGTTGGCGGCGGCCGAGGAGGGTGGTCCTGCTGCCATCGTACCGGCCTGGTATGGCGATCAGGTGACCGCCGTCATTCACTACGACTTCCGAGACAACAACGGCGTCACCAACGAGATCTCTGCCGGGCAGATTCAAGCCACGGAACAAGTCCTGCAAGCCTGGTCCGCGGCCAGTGGCGGGACGATTGAGTTCGTGCGAGACACGCAGGCCGACAACCAGGCGATCGTGAATATCGGGGTGGGTGATCTGTCGGCTCTGGATTTGAGCAGCGGCCAGGGAGGAACGTTGGGTTCCACACGCCACGCGATTCAGACGGTGGACGGCAGCCAGACATCCGTCGGTTCGATCTGGCTCGATCACAGTGAATCTTGGGACGATTCCTCAACGGACGGAGTTGCCACCGGAAGCGTGGACTTCGCCACCGTGATGGCTCACGAAGTGGGTCATATCGTCGGACTGGAAGACGATCCCTCCCGCCCGGGAATCATGAACCCGAATTATTCCGGACCTCAGGATCTGTCTGGCATCACGACGGCGTTCCAAAACCCGCATTTCTTCTCGACGACGTCGCTGGATGCGGAGGGGTTCGTCACGAACAACATGATGGGATATCCGCAACTCGTACAGAGCGATGTCTCGACGCTGCTGGATCGGGCATCCGTCGCGACGCCCAGCAACGACGCCATCATCGCGATCGTCGATCGCAACGGGACGATTCTTGGAGTGCGCGTTGAACAGGGTGTGCTCGATACCATCACTGATCCGGCAACGCTCGCGTTCGCGATCGACGGAGCCGTCTCCAAGGCTCGCACGGCCGCATTTTTCGCCAACGACACGGCTCCACTGACTTCCCGGACGGTCCGCAATCTGAGCCAGACGACGATCCTGCAGCGTGAAGTGGAATCCAACCCGAACTCCACGGTTTCCACCACGCAGGGGCCAGGCTTTGTCGCTCCCATCGGCATCGGAGGACATTTCCCGGCGGACATCGCTCATACGCCACCGGTCGATCTGTTTGACATCGAAGCCTCAAATCGCGACAGCACCATCATTCCCGGGCGCGATCGCTTCAACATCGACCCCGCCAACGTTCCCACCGGTCAAACATTGGCGACACCGATTTCCTACGGGACCGACGCCGGCATTCCCGGCGACTCGCAAAATCGAGGGATCGCCACGCTTCCGGGCGGGCTGCCAATCTTTCGCGACACGAACGGCGACGGCAACGGGGACACCTTGATTGGCGGGATCGGCGTATTCTTTCCGGGAGCAGATGGCTACGCCACTCACGAACAGGGCTTTGTGGCGGGGGCCGGACAAACCACTTTGGAGCGAACTAATTCCAATCGCGAATTGGAGGCGGAGTTCATCGCGCTGGCCGCAATCGGGGGGAGTCACTCAGCAAGATTGCTCCCTTGTGCTCCAAGCGTTCTGAACAGGATCCCACCCTTCCGAGACTTCGACCTGCCGTTCGGTTTCCTCACGCTGAACGGTGTTGGTCTGGAAGTGGTGGGGCCAACTCCCGGGCTGCTGGGACTACAGGAAGTGGTCGCACCGTTTATCGAAACGGCGGGGACCGGCGCGAACAGCGGCGCGAATCAGCCTTTGGGCGGTGCGGTCACGCTGCGTGACGGAGCCAGCGTACCGGACGGGTATCTCGTCACTCCGCATCCGGGCACCGGTGGGCTGACGGTCGCAGACATGACTCAGATCATCGACGCGGGAATCGCAGCGTCCAACGAAGTGCGTGCGGCGATTCGTCTCGGTCCTGACAGCAGGACCGGAGCGGACGGCGTGCGGATGACGTTTGCCATCACCGACCTGAATGGAGATGTGCTGGCCCTGTACCGGATGGAGGACAGTACGGTCTTTTCGATTGACGTTGCGGTAGCGAAGGCACGCAACGTCACCTACTACGCTGATGCAACCCAGTTGCAACCCATCGACCAGGTCAACACCAGCCCCGGCGGACCGGAAATCGCCGCCGGCACCGCGTTCACGAATCGAACCTTCCGATTTCTGGCCGAGCCGCGATATCCGTCGGGAGTCGATGAGACCGCACCTCCGGAATTCTCGATCTTGAATGATGCCGCCGCGGCGAGTTTCGATCCTGAGACCGGTGAGAACATCGGCGCGCCGGCGGCCGCAACGGCCTTCACTAGCGTGATGGGACACGACGTCTTCAATCCGGGCACGAACTTCCACGACCCGACCGATCCTGCCAACCAGAACGGAATCATCTTCTTTCCCGGCAGCACCCCGCTCTACAAGAATGGCGTACTCGTGGGTGGCCTGGGCGTGAGCGGCGACGGAGTTGACCAGGACGACGTCGTGACATTCCTCGCCGCCCAGGGCTTCCTGCCAGATGGCGTTTCGATCGACACCGCGGATGAGTTCTTCGTGAATGGCGTCCGCCTGCCCTATCAGAAGTTCAACCGGAACCCGTTCGGATGACGCTTCACGCGGAACGTCGCTCATCGTCGGGTTTACACCGGAGTCCGAGATGCGAATCAACATCAGCACGCTGCTCACCCTGGCCGGATTCTGGTTTCTGCCCCTCGGAGAAGCCTGGGGACAAACAGAAGACGGTCTGGCGCGAGCCGGTTGTTCGCATCAGGTTGCGAGTTACGCCCGTGTCGGGTATGGACCCAAATACATCGCCTACTATGTGGGAGGCGGAGCACCTCCTTCAAAGGGAGAGTGCCGCTATACCAACGAAGGAACTTTCGGCGTCGACTATAAGCCGATCGTTCCCGGCTTCCGTCGTTCGACCGCTCTGGGATGGTGGCATGGACGACGCCTGCAGGGCGGGCCGGGTCAGTACGAACCGAACGCCCCGGTCACTCCCTTTCCCAACCGACCAGGGCGGTGATTGGCTTGGTAGCGTGCGAGCGGATCATTCTGCGGATCATCCCTTGCTCGACCCTGACTAACCGCCTCAACAGCCCGACCCCTCTGGTCCACGACGACAAAGTCGTCCCCGAAATGCTCGCGTGGCCATGAATCGCCCCGGTAGGTTTGTTAGCTTGCATTGCCTTGTGCGTGCTATCGCGGCTCGATTCATTTGTGAGGGCACGTTCGCAGTTATTTCGGAGGGAGGCCAACTGATGTCAACACCGGCGGATTGCAACTTGCTGTTGGGCGTGCTGGCGTTGCAGTTGGATTTTGTCACGCGCGAGCAATTGGTCGCGGTCGTCACGGGTTGGCTACGCGAAAAGCAGACTCCGCTGGGACAACTGTTGGAGCGGCAGAAAGTCTTGACGGCGGCGAGACGACAGTTGCTCGAAGCACTGGTGGACGAGCACCTGCGACAGCACGGTGGCGACGTGGAGCAGAGCCTGGCCACGCTCAGTTCGCTGGGTCCGGTGAGGGACGAACTGCAACGGCTGGGCGACGCGGAATTGTCGATGTCGCTGTCTCGCGTCGCCGGGGGAGCGGTCGCAGCACGCGGTGACGTGGCCCTCAGCGATCTGCCCGCCGCATTGAGTTCCTCGAACCCGGGACCGAGACCAGAGACCGCTTCGGAAGACCGTGCCCCGCCTCGGTTGCGGTTTCGCATCTTGCGGCCTCACGCGGAAGGGGGGCTTGGTCGCGTCCTGGTGGCGCATGATGAAGAACTACACCGTGAAGTCGCACTGAAGGAGATCAAGCCCCAGTTTGCAATGGACGTGGATAGTCGCAACCGCTTCACGTTGGAGGCCGAGGTCACAGGGGGACTGGAACACCCCGGCATCGTTCCCGTGTATGGCTTGGGTCAGTACGGCGACGGCCGTCCGTACTACGCGATGCGGTTCATTCGGGGCGACAGTTTGAAGGAGGCGATCGAGCAGTTTCATGCCATGCCCCGTGCGCAGATCGCTTCGCTGGAGACAGCGCCGACCATCGTGACCGCACCGACGTTGATTGCGACCGAACCGGCCCCGCGTTTGGTCTCCAGCGAGACCTTCGCTTCAGTGGAGTTTCGCAAGCTGCTGGGGCGGTTCATCGACGTTTGCCAGGCAATCGAATACGCGCACAGTCGCGGTGTCCTGCATCGCGATCTGAAGCCGGGCAACATCATGCTCGGCAAGTATGGTGAGACCTTGGTTGTGGACTGGGGCCTGGCCAAAGTGGCGGGCAAGGACGACCGCTTTGCCAACATCGATGAGTCCACGTTGGTGCCGTCATCAGGCAGCGGCATCGAGAACACAGCGGATGGCTCGGTGGTCGGTACGCCCGCCTACATGAGTCCCGAACAGGCGGCCGGACGCCTGGATCAACTCGGTCCGGCCACCGATGTCTACAGTTTGGGCGCGACGCTGTTCCACGTCCTCACGGGCCGTTCGCCGTTTGCAAAACTTCCGCTGCCGGAGTTGTTGGCTTGCGTCCAACGAGGCGACTTTCCGCGTCCGCGTGAACTCAACTCGTCCATTCCCAAATCACTCGAAGCCGTCTGCCTCAAGGCGATGGCATTGCTACCCGAACACCGCTACGAGTCCGCGTCGGCAATTGCCGAAGATATCGAACACTGGCTGGCTGACGAGCCGGTGAACGCCCATCGTGAGGGCACTCTGGCTCAAAGTTCTCGCTGGCTTCGCAAGCATCGCGCGTGGGCCATGTCGGGTGCTGCGGCGTTGGCCCTGGTCGCCGTAGTGTCGAGTGTGGCCGCCCTGTGGATCAACTCGGAACGGACCGCCGCCGTCACGGCCAAGAACAAGGAGACGCTGGCCAAAGACGCCGAGCGAGAACAACGCAAACTTGCCGAAATACAGCAAGCCGCAGCCAACCGCCAAAACGCAAATCACTACTGGCACCAAGCCGCCAATATCCGAGACTCGAAAGATTTCAACAACCTTCGCGTTAGTCACCTCTTCCTACGCGGTGCCCAATCTCTCGCTCAGATTTCGACCAATCATATCACTGCTTCCGACACTTTATTGCTTCGGTTCGAGGTACAGGCCGCGTCCTATGTTGATCGCAATTGTGTTCAGACATGGGTACATGATGCCCCTTTGACAGGCGCACAGTTCAGCCGCGATGAGTCGCGCGTGCTGACTTGGAGCTATGACAAGACGGCGCGGTTGTGGAATGCGAACCAGCCCAAGCCGATCAGAACCTTCCAGCACGACGGCAGAGTGTTGGGCGCACAGTTCAGCAGGGACGAGTCACACGTGCTGACTTGGAGCGGTGATGACAAGACAGCGCGGTTGTGGAATGTGGCCCAGCCCGAGCCGATCAGGATGTTCCAACACGACGGCAGAGTGTGGGGCGCAAAGTTCAGCAGGGACGAGTCGCGCGTGCTGACTTGGAGCGGTGATGACGAGACAGCGCGGTTGTGGGATGTGGCCCAGCCTGAGCCGATCAGGACGTTCCGGCACGACCGCGGAGTGTGGGGGGCACAGTTCAACAGAGACGACTCACGCGTGCTGACTTGGAGCTATTATGACAAGGCCGCGCGGTTGTGGGATGTGACCCAGCCCGAGCCGATCAGGACGTTCCAACACGACGGCGGAGAATTGGGCCCACAGTTCAGCAGGGACGAGTCACGTGTACTGACTTGGAGCAGCGACACCGCGCGGTTGTGGGATGTGACCCAGACCAAACCGATTAGGACGTTCCAGCACGACGGCGGTGTGGGCGGCGCACATTTCAGCAAAGATGAGTCACGTGTACTAACTTGGAGCCGCGACAATACCGCGCGGTTGTGGGACGTGACCCAATCCGAACCACTCCAGACGTTCAAGCACGACGACCGAGTGAGGCGTGCACAATTCAGTAGGGATGAATCACGCGTAATGACTTGGAGCGCCGACAATACGGCGCGCTTGTGGGACGTTACCAAGCCTGAGCCGCTTCGGACCTTCAAACACGAAAAAGCAGTGGCCGGTGCTCAGTTCAGCGAGAATGAGTCGCGCGTGCTGACTTGGGGCGACGATACCGTGCGGCTGTGGGATGTGACTCGACCTGAACCCATTCAGATCTTCCGACACAATCGTTTCGTGTCTGGCGCGCAGTTCAGCCGCAACAATTCGCGTGTGCTTACGTGGAGTGATGACAACACCGCGCGATTGTGGAACGTGCGCCAAACCGAACCGCTCCGGACCTTCGAATCCGTGAACGGCGCGCAGCTTAACAATAACAATTCGCGTTTGCTGACTTGGAGTCATAATACTGCACTATTGTGGGACGTTACGCAGTCCAAACCGTTACGGACCTTCAAACACGGAAACTATGTGGTCGGTGCTCAGTTCAACGGGAATGAGTCGCGCGTGCTGACTTGGGGCAATGGTCTTGGAACCAAGATACACGAGGCACGGTTGTGGGACGTGACTCGGTCCGAACTGCTACAAACGTTTAAGCATGACAGCAGTGTGTCCGGCGCTCAGTTCAGCCGAGATGAGTCGCGTTTGCTGACTTGGAGCACTGACATTACGACGGCCTATAACAACACCGCGCGGTTGTGGGACGTGACTCAACCTGAACCCATCCAGACCTTCCAACATAACGGAAAAGTGAATGGGGCGCAGTTCAACCGTAACAATTTGCGTGTGCTGACCTGGAGTGATGACAACACGGTGCGATTGTGGGACGTTGCTAGGTCGGAATCGATCCGAATCTTCCAACACGACAGCCGTGTGAAAGGTGCGCGGTTCACCCCTGACGAGTCGCGAGTCGTGACTTGGAGCGGTGACCATGAAAACTACAAATGGAAGGAAAGCTACAAATGGAAGACGTGGTTGTGGGACGCGACCAAGCTCGAACCGCTCCAGATTTTCAAACACGATGACGAGATCACCGGCGCCGAATTCAGCGAAGATGGGTCTCGCCTCCTAA
Source organism: Planctomycetota bacterium (assembly GCA_038040225.1). Taxonomy (GTDB): domain Bacteria; phylum Planctomycetota; class Planctomycetia; order Planctomycetales; family Planctomycetaceae; genus Schlesneria. Next base: position 11,383 of record JBBPIS010000035.1, on the reverse strand, counting down.
CTTGGAGCAATGACAAGAACTTTGTGCAGTTGTGGAACGTGACCCAGCCCGAGCCGCTCCAGACCGTCCAGCACGATGACAACATCATCGGCGCACAATTCAGCCGAGACGGGTCTCGCTTTCTGACTTGGAGCAAAGACCAGACCGCCCAGTTATGGGATGTGACCATGCACGAGCCGATTCAGACCTTCAAGCTCGATGGCGGATTTCGGGGCGCAAAGTTCAGCCGCGACGAGTCGCGCGTGCTTACCTGGGGCAACGATAATGCGCAGTTGTGGGACATCCGCGATCCATTGGAGATGCTCGCTCCGGACGAGCGGATCTTGGAGTTGGAGGTTCGGAGCGGGACGACGTTGGATGCGAATCTGAAACTTCGCACGCTGTCGTTCGAGGAGTGGCAGACCAAGGCGAAGTCGCCGGAGTATCGTGCGATTGAGAAGAAACTGGCCGAACGCCCGAAGGCTCAAGTCTTCGAGAAACCAACCGTCGCACGTGAGAACTTGCCGAGCGAGTGACGCACGCTGCCGATCGGTTCAAAGTAGCCCTGTCGCTCCGCGACAGGAGAGCCGATGAACGGTGGACTCACCAACGGACGAAATCGCTGGCGGGCTGTTTGCTGACTCGGCTTTCCTGTCGCGGAGCGACAGGGCTACGGCAGATCATCTTGCGGGAGATTCTTGCTTCCGTCCGGTGGATCGACCGGCTCATCCCAGTTTCCTGCGGCGACATGGACATTGCGGGGATGATCTTCGATGGGAATCAACGGAGCGGTCACGGCTCCCGTCGCGAATCGCCAGCCGTTGAGTGCCAGGTTGTATTCGATGAGCGCGCCGTGGGACTGCTGCACGGCACTCGCCAATTGTTGGCGGGCGCGCAGCAGCCGATCCAAGTCGATCTGTCCGGCATCGTAAAGCTGGCCGAACGTTTCCGACTGAACGCGTGCGGCGGTGACTCGCTCCTGCTGGCAGCGCAAGACTTCCCAGGATGAATTCACGGCGTCCCAGGCATCTCGGACCTGCTGCTGGACCAAGTATTCGGTTTCCTGCCGTGCGCGGGTTTGTCGGGCAAAGGCCATCCGAGCCTGCTCCGAGGCCGCTCGTTCCGCACGCTGGCCGAAGAGGTACGTGTAGCGGACACCGAGACTCATGTTGCCGAATTGGCCCGAACCAAACTGGTTGACGGAGCCGAGCAGGTTGTTGTTCAACCCCGTCAACGCGTATCCCGCGTAGGCACGAACATCGGGCCGTTCATTGTTGACGCGGCGTTCCAGTTCCAATTGAGCCTGGGCCACCTGGAATTGCCGGACCTGGATTTCCGGGCGCTGTTGAGCGGCGATGGCCAGCCCCTGTTGCAGGTCGGGCGTCACCGGTTTCGCCAGCGGCTCATCCGTCATTTGCAACGGACGTTGGTCTTCGGGAGGAATTCCCATCAGCGTGAACAGGTGATTTCTGGCGGCACGCGATCGCTGTTGGGCCTGCGCCAGTTCCGCCTTGAGCGAATGCAGGTTTTCGGTGGCCTGTGCGACGGGAACAATTCCTCCCTTGCCGATTTCAAATCGCTTTTGTTCCAGGGCGTGCGTCGCCTGAGCCTGCTCGACAAATTCCTCATACGTCTTGAGCTGTGATTCCGCCAGCCACGCCAGCCAGTAAGCGCGCTGGACGTCGGTCAGCGTCTGGTTGACCTCAATTTGAAACTCCGCAGCGGATTGTTTTTGACCGGCTTCGGCGATGTGCATCCCGGCGAGATTCGCCTGGCGGTTGGCACCGCGGAAGATTGCCTGCTCAATGACGAGGCTACCGGCACTCTGGTAGGCCGGGTTGTAAAGCAGATATTGCCCCATCGGCGAATTGTAGTTGTAGTTGCTGCCCAGGCCGATTCGAGCTGTCGTACCGGTGGAGAATTTCTGCTCGAGGGAGACCAGATTGGGAGTGCCTGCGACCGGACCGATCGATGTTGTCCCGTACTGGCTCTGGCCCCCTTGAACGGCCTGAAGTGCCGAGGCCACCTGTTGGGTTCCCTGCAAATACTGCACATTCGAGTTGAACGACATGTCGAACTGGGCCTGCTCGATTTCGGTCCGCTTGCCAGCTTCTTCGGGCAGATCCGCGATCACTCGCAGGTGCAGGTTGTTGCTCAGCGCGTTCGCCACCGCCTCGGTCACACTCAGCGCGAGAACACCCGAGCCGCTCTCCGCAGAGCCCAACAACCGGGGAGGCGATTCTTGGCGTGGCTCCTCTGACGTCGCAATGGTCGAAATCGATTCAATGTTTGGACCATTGGAAGACCGCTGATCGACGGCATCGCCGACGTGCGTCGAGGGAGACGTTGGCGATGAGATCGCGTGCGGATTGGCGATCGTTTTCTTCGGACTCGTGCCGAATGATGTGCAGCCCGGACAGGCACAAAAGATCGCCACCAACCCAAGGGCGGTCAGCAGCCAACGATCTTCTGTGAAGCGTGTCATTGGTTTTCAATGGATCAGGGGAGTGAAGCAGATCGAATTCCAACCAAACGCCGAACGCTGACCGCCATTACCAACCCTCGTACTACGAGGCATGAATTTTTTGTCGTCTCGCTCGCCTTTCCAAGTGAGGCGATGACACCAGCCGACGAAGCTAAAGACTGACCACAGATTTCACGGATATCACAGATGGCACGGATGAAGAGGGAGTAGAAAGTGAAGAGAACTTGGGTCTTGATCGGATCCGTGTCATCTGTGAAATCTGTGTCATCCGTGGTTCCGCCGCTTGCATTTGGTTACGGTCACAGACTGTGTCGTCTTACCGCGAACCGAAGGCGAATGCGTCAGGGCACGCCAAACTGGACAGCGTGTCACCACCCGCGCAAGCCATTGGCTTGAGGTTAAAGACTTCACTTCATGCCGTGAATCACTTGGATGAGTTTCTGGGCGCGTGACAGTAGTTCTTCCAGCATGTGCGGGCACCACAATCTTTCCCGTGGATGTTGATTTCCCGTACAGAATCCTTCACCCGAGATCCCGGAACGGCAGAAACCGCCGGTCAGCGACTTGGACAACTCCACAATCTCCAATCAGGTCCGTATGACTCGGAAGGCTGTCCGTGTTCCGAACGATCATCCCTGCGCCTCGTTATCGTTCGAGCGAAGTTGCCGAGCCAACCTTGTGCAGTGGGTCGGTCCTCCGGAGAATCCACCTTCGTCGCGCTCCGCCTTGAATCCTTGCTGTTTGTTTTCAAGCCTCAGCGATTCGGTCAGTCCTGCTCGCGGCAGGCCGTCATCCTCTTGCGAATCAAACGATAAAGGCCAATCCATCATGGCTCGGTTGGAGAGTTTGCCCACCCATATCCGTTTGCAGCTTGAACCCCAAGACCGGGTTTTGGAAGTTGGGCGGCAGACAAGGGATGATCCGCCTCCGCTGGCCGTGATTCCCATGCCGGATGTCACCCGGCTCGTGATCGTCACGAAGGAACAAACGGAGATCGGCCGGCGGCAATTGCGGATTGAAGTCATCGGCCCTCAACAGGTGCGACTGACCAACATCAACGATGCCAACAGCATCACCCTGTCTTCCGGTTCGGTTTTGGGACCCGGCGAATCGAGCGATTCGCAGTTGCCGCTGAGGGTGACTCGCGGCAGTGTTCAACTGGGCATTGAAGTCATGGGGGGCGAACGGCTTCCCGATTCCGAGCCCAGCGATGTCTTTCAATCTTTGCCGGCGGTCCCGCAATCTCCGAGCTCCGTGGTGGCGATCGCCAGGCGGATGTACGCCCCGGACTTCTCGCCACAAACGGCAACCGATTCGTTGGTGGCTTCGATCCGCGGCTCGAATGCCGACGACATGTTTGATCGACTGGGACTGTTGGTCTCGGTCTTGCAGCGGGCGGCCTCCACCGCGGACTTTGTGGACGTGATTGCGCGGACGGCGATGGAAATGGTGAATCTGGATCGAGCGGCCGTGTTGGTGCGCGACGGCGGATCCTGGAGGGTTGCAGCGCTGGCCGAGCAGCGCGCGGGCGTCTCCGACTCCTGGCGACCCAGTCAACGGCTGTTGAATCAGGTGGTGCAGGACCGGCGCACCGTGTGGGGAGCACCGGGCGCGGCGGGTTCCGCCGTTTCCGAAAGCGCGGCCTCGATTGTCGCGGTCGTCGCAGCGCCGATCCTCGATGATGCCGGTGAAGTCATCGGGGCGGTCTACGGAGATCGTCGCATTGGCATCGCCTGGAACCGTCCTCCGATCGACAAGTTTGATGCGAAGATGATCGAGATCATGGCCTGCGGCGTGGCCGGAGGATGGGCGCGCATGGAGCAGGAGAAAGCCGCCGCCGCCCGGCGCGTGCAACTCGAGCGATTTGTGACGAAGGAGATCGCGCAACGGCTCGAAGATGATCCCGACGCACTCATCGGCCGGGACGCGGACGTCACCCTGCTGTTTTGCGACATTGCCGGGTTCAGCCACATTTCCGAACAATTGAGTCCCACGGGCACGTTTGAATGGATCAATGCGGTCATGGAAATGCTCTCGACGTGCGTGCTGGCGACGAAGGGAACGCTCGTGGACTACATCGGCGACGAACTCATCGCCATGTGGGGCGCACCGTTGCCTGTTGCGGATCATGCGCGTGCCGCGGCAGAGACGGCTGTCATGATGTTGAACTCGCTCAAGACGCTGAATGAGAAATTCTCGCTCCCGGCCGGCGAATCGACGCAGATTGGCATCGGCCTGAACTCCGGCAGGGTGCGCGTCGGCAACACGGGCACGGAGCACAAATTGAAATACGGCCCGCTGGGATCCGACGTCAATATCGCGAGCCGTGTCCAGGGTGCCACGCGCTATCTCCGCACGCCCGCCCTGATCACCGGTGCCACTGCCAGACAACTCGATGGGAAGTTCTGTACGCGGCGGCTTTGCTCGGTGAGGCTGAAGAACATTGAACACCCCGTCGAATTGTTCGAACTGGTCGCGAATCCCGGCCCCACCTGGAGTCAGTTTGCCGAGGACTACGAACGCGCCCTCACGGCGTGGGAGCAGCACAAATTGCAGTCCGCCATCGAAACCTTGAGTCAGATGGTCGCCAGGAACAGTCACGACGGACCGACCATGGTGCTGCTTTCCAGAGCCGCTGACGTCTGGTCGCGGGATCTGCACGACTACGATCCGGTCTGGACGCTGCCCTCGAAGTAGGCTCGCTGAAGTTTCAACTTCATCTTCTGGTTCTCACGCGAGCATTTCAAAGCCAAGCGATGACAGAAGCCGTCGAAGCAAAAGACTAACCACAGATTTCACGGATCTCACAGATAACACGGATGAAGAGGGAGAAGAGTTCTTTGTCCGATCTGTGTCATCCGTGAAATCTGTGTCATCCGTGGTTTCGGTTCTTGGTTGCGGTCGAGAGGCTGCTTCGTTCAAACGTCGGTTGGCAGTTCGATGTAGGGATCGAGGCCCAGCGGAAGCATCGTCTCCCACTGCTTCTGTTCGCGAACCAGCAGTTGGTTCCGCTCCTGCTCACTCCGGCGCTCGAACAACCGCTGGGCTCGAGCGAAATGGGAAATCCAATTTCTGGGCAACTCTTCGGCACGACTGCGCCGGGCGAGATTCTTCCATTGTGAGACGCGCTTCGCGCCCAGAATCGTCAGCAACTCATCTTCGAGCGACACGAAGATTTGATACGAGCCGGGATCTCCCTGACGTGCGGCGCGACCGGCCAGTTGGCGGTCAATCCGGGCGGAGCGATTCATCTCGGAGAGCATCACATGCAGGCCGCCCGCGGCCCGGACATCCGGATGCAGTTGGATGTCGGTCCCGCGGCCCGCCATGTTGGTCGCCACGGTGATCCTGCCCGGCTGGCCCGCCAGGCGGACGATTTCGGATTCTTCCCGGTGATGCTTGGCATGCAGGACCTGGACGTCGAGCCCCCGTTGCCTCAGTTCAGCCGCACATTGTTCGCTGGCCACGATCGACGTCGTGCCGACCAGCACCGCTCGGCCGGAAAGCGCGATGCGTTCCAACTCCGCGATCAAGACCGACCATTTTTGTTGGCTGCTGGCGTAGATGCGTGTCGGCAGTTGCAGCAGCCGACAGGGTTGATGCGTGGCAATCGACATCACGCGCAGTCCGTACGTGTTCCTCAATTCGGAACGTGCCTCGGCGGCGGTCCCCGTCATCCCGCACAGGAATCGATAGTTCCTCAGGTAGCTCTGCAGCGTGACGCGCGCCGCACTCCCGCAGGCGTCGCTCGGTGGGAGGCCGGCCCGAAGTTCGATCGCCTGCTGCAGACCGTCGCGCCACTTTCGGCCGGGGAGCACGCGCCCGGTTCCCTGATCGATGATCTCCAGGCGTTCCTCGATGACCAGATATTCCCGGTTCTCGCGAAAGAAGTGGCGCGCCGCCAGGGCCCGTTCCACCTGAGTGAACACCGATTCCACCGGCAGTCGTCCGACGGGAGTTGGCTTGACCGTCAACCGAAGTTTTCGGCATCCGCGGTGAGTCAGCCGCGCCGCTTGAAGCCGCGGGTCCAGCGCGAAGTCGGTGGCGGCGGTCAGCGTCCCTGAAAAATGCTCGCACCAATGCAACAGTTCGAGGTCGTCCGCCGAGGGAGGTTGCGGACAGGAAATGATCATGGGTGTGCTGGCCTGGTCAATCAGAATGCTGTCGGCTTCGTCGATCAAAGCGCAGACATGGCCATCTTGGATTTTCGAGTTCGTGTCGCGGTTCGCGGACCGGCCTTCGTCGCCCGGTGCCGCGATGCTGCTGAGCCGGTCGCGTAGAAAGTCGAATCCGAATTCCTTCTCGGACCCGTACGTCACATCGGCGCGATAACAGGCAGCACGTTCTTGAGCCGGCAGTTCCGCATGCAGCACGGTCGCCGTCAGGCCAAACCAGTCGAGCACGGGCTTGGCGAATTCGCAGTCGCGTGCGGCAAGGTAATCATTCGCGGTCAAGACGTGGCAGCCTCGGTTTCTCAATGCCAGCAGCGTCACGGTCATGAGCGAGGTCAGCGTCTTCCCCTCACCCGTGCGCATTTCCGCGATCCAGCCGTGCGACATGGCCAGCGCGCCGAGGATCTGAACCGGATGATGCCTGATCCCGTGGACGCGACCGGAAATCTCACGAACCAGGGCAAAGACTTCCACGATCACCGGTTCGTCAACGGTTGCCAGTTTGACCTGGCCGCGACAGAGGCGGGCACGTTGTTGCAGGTCTACCGCAGAGGTCGTCATCAGCTTCTGAGACTCGTCCCAGACGCGACGAGCGACCGCTTCCCAACGCCAACGATGCCACCCTGGGGGCAAGATTGAGGAGACCCGCCGATCAGGATTGTGTTTGTGTGGGCTCCGCATGGATTCACCTGACGACGAACAAGCGATGGAATTCATCCGTCAACCACGACCCGACGGTCATGGCGGAGCGGGTGAACCGCCCGGTGCCGCGCATGCCGGTCTGCACGGGGAGACGCGGCTCGTCCAGGATCACCGTCGCGTGATAGACGGGTTCCAGCGGTTCCTCGCCCCCGGTGCCGGATTGGGTGACGAACGGACCGCCATACTTGGTGGACAGCACGGCGGGAATCTCGGGCTCGTTGGCGGCACCGAGCGCCACGACCTTGCCGGTGACGACCGTTCCTGAAAACGCATCCAGGCAAACATCCACTGGTTGTCCCACGGACAGGAACTGTCGGCTGCGCTGATCGACCCAAAGGGCGGCCTGCCAGAGATGACCGGGGGCGATCTCACACAGACACGCTCTGCGGGGCAGACGCATCCCGATCAACCGCGAATTGAGCATCCCCGCGGACTCTGCCGTCGGCTCCGCGGAGATTCCTCGTGAACCCTGCCACGATGTTTTCGCGGAGACCAACGTGCCAGAGATGCTGGCACGCAATTGAAGTCGATCCTTCTCCGCTCGGGCATGCTCGATTTGACTGGCGGAGGATTCCATCGCCGTCTTGGCGAGTGTCATTAAATCGGGATCGCCGACCGCCTGTGCCAATCGGAAGTCGGTTTCATGAGCCGCCCGCAGTCCCTCCAGCGAGACCAGCCTGCGATCGAGTTCCAGGTTTTCCAGTTCGGCCAGCAACGTTCCCGGCTCAACCACATCTCCCTCCCGGACGAACACGTTTCGAACGGTTCCCGGGGTCTCCACATAGACCGGTTGCACGGATTGTGGTTCCACAACGACCGGTGCGGTGATCGAGCTTCCCAGCGGGCAGAACCAGATTCCCACCAGAGCCGAAGCACAACACGCCGCGCTGACGAGCGACTGAACAAAGGCGCGCCCCGGTGATTTCTGTTTGCGGCTCATTTGAAGACTCCAGGTCAGGAATCGGCCCGTGGCCAGCATCAGCGTCCCCAGCAGACAGAACCAGGCGACAGCCGCCAGACCGATCGGGTCGAGCAGGCCGTACACAAATAAACCCATCCCCAACATCAGCGGCACCTGATAGGCCATCGAGGCCAATCCGTAAGTGGCGAGAATCGACAGCGGTTCATTGCCCGAGACTCGCGCATCGTCCGGCAGACGAAATCCCAGCAAGTACCGGGCGGCGATGCGCTGGATGGTCTGTCGGCTGCGCTGGTACAGGTTCGGGATTTCGAGCAGGTCGGCCAGCACGTAGTAACCGTCGAAGCGCAGCAGCGGATTGGCATTGAACAGTAGAGTCACGACCGAGCCGGCCAGAAAGACTTGCAGGCAGATCTGATGAAACAGTCCGGGGGCCGACAGCCACCACAACCACAATGCGAGCGATGAAATCAGCAGTTCCACATAGACGCCCGCCATCGAGATCGCGATGCGATGTGATTTCTTCTCCAGCATCCAGGCATCGGTGACGTCGCAGTACAGGCACGGGCTGAAAAATAAAAACGCGAGCCCGATCGACTGACACTCCGCGCCGAATCGCTCGCAAGCCATTCCATGCGACAGTTCGTGCAGCACCTTGAGCATCCCGACCACGATCCACAGGGACCACAGACCGTCTCCCGCCAGCAGTCCGGACACCGTCGGCAACTCGTGGAGGAACGTGTCCACATGCAAGAGCAGAAACAGCCAGGTTCCGATGATGATCGCGATCGCAGTTGCCACCATGGCGGGGGAGTAGATCCAACCCAGATACCGGGATATCCATTTCAAGGTCTGACCGGGATGCAGGCCGGGCAGTCGAATGAAAAACGGATTGCTGACAACCGCCCCAATGACGCGCCACCGTTCTTCGAGGGCTTGCTTCCAAAGACTGTCTGACGTTCCGGCACGTTGACTCCAGATCAAGCGTTTGCTGGCAAGGTCCAGAATCAATCGGAGGACTTCCGCAGCGCTGATGCCGGTCGTCATTCCGCCCTGCTGGATCCGGGAAAGAATCTCGCTGAGTGAGCGCCGACCATCCAAGGCATCCAGCACCTGGTATTGCAGCAGGGGAAGTTGGAAATACCGAACGCCCAGCGGATCTTTGACAACGGCATGCTCTTCTCCCCGGAGTGACGTCAGGCTCACTTGCAAGTCCGCTCGTCGAACCAGCGGAATCGGACGATGCGACGAGGAAAGCAGCATCGGCGAGAACTCGGCTTGGGGATCGTGCGCGGGACAGGGGCTTACGTCGTGGTATAAGCCAGTTTGAAATCTCGGTAAATACGAAGTCGGCTACAGTAGTCCGCCGCTCCGTCGGCGGGACGGGCTGCGACGAGCATCCCCGCACGTTTGTTTTCCATTCCCGCGACGGTCCCGGCGGCGGAGCGACGGGACTACAGTACGTCGGCCGGGAATCACAACACATCGGTTCCGCGCTTCGTCTAATCACCAGCTTTGGCAGGTCCATGCAACACGACAACCCCGCCGCGTCACCCACCCGCAAACATCGCATCGTGATCCTCGGGGGCGGGTTTGCCGGTGTTCACACGGCGATGGAGTTGGAACGACGCATGTCGGCGGCAGACCGTCGCGACATCGAAGTGGTGCTGATCAGCAACGTGAATTACATGGTCTTCCAGCCGCTGCTGCCCGAGATGATCGGCGGAACGATCGAACTGCAACACGGCGTGACTCCCGTCCGTCGGCTGCTGCGGACGACTCGGGTCTACATCCGCGACATCCAGTTCATCGACGTCGCTGGGAAACGGGTTGGTCTGGCCCCGGGATTTCAACCGAGAACGGATGTTCTGGCCTACGATCAACTCGTGATCTGCCTCGGAAGTCGCATCAACTTTTCCCTGGTGCCGGGGATGAAAGAACATGCCATCCCCTTCAAATATCTGGGAGACGCGATGCGGTTGCGGCACGAAGCCGTTCGAGCCCTCGAAGAGGCGGACATCGAAATCGATCCCGAAGAGAGACGGAAGCTGCTGACGTTCGTCGTCGCGGGAGGCGGGTTCTCGGGAGTCGAATGCATCGCGGAGTTGCATGATTTCCTGAGGCATGCGATGTCGGCCTATCACAATCTGGTGCCGCGCGAACTCCGCTGCGTCCTGTTGCAGAGCGCCGAACGAATCCTGCCGGAAGTCGATCCCGTGCTCGCCGAATACGCCCATCGAATCCTGGAACGTCGCGGCATCGAAATCCGGGTGAATGTCCGACTCAACGCCGTCTCGGCGGATGCGGTGATCGTGCAGCCGAAAGGCGTCACCGAGCGCGAACTGATTCCCACGCGGACGGTCGTGACCACGGTCCCCGCGGCGCCGGACCCTTTGGTCAGCAGCCTTCCCTGCCAGCTCGATCGCGGTCGAATCGTGGTCGATCAATTCTTGCAGGTTCCCGGATTCGACGCCGTTTGGGCGGTCGGCGATTGTGCGGCCGTTCCGCAGCCGGACGGGATCACCTCACCACCGACGGCCCAGCACGCGGTCCGACAGGCAACCGTGTGCGCGACCAATCTGCTGGCGACGTATCGCGGGAAGGAAAAGGTCGGCTTCAAGTTCACCGGCTTGGGGAAACTGGCTTCGCTGGGGAGACGTTCCGCCGTCGCCGAGGTGATGGGGATCAAGTTGCGAGGCGTCTTGGCCTGGCTGGCGTGGAAGGCCATCTACCTCTCGAAGATTCCGGGCTGGGACCGCAAGATCCGCGTGGCGATGGACTGGGCGATTGACCTGGTCTTGCCCCGCGACATCGCTCAGCTTCGGATTTATGAGCACGAGTCGGTGCGGCGAATGTACTTTCACAAAGGGGAAGTCATTTTCCGCGAGGGCGATTTTGGCGACCGGTTGTTTGTCATCGTCAGCGGTGAAGTGGACATTCTGCGGAACGGCAGCGTCATCAGTTCGTTGAAAGCGGGCGATGTGTTTGGCGAGATGGCGCTGGTCTCCGATGACATGCGCTCGGCCCTGGCGAGCGCCCGGACAGACCTCTGCACCATCGCGATTTCCCGCGCGGCGCTTGATCTCGATCGAGGCCAGGCCCGGCGAATACGTCTGGAACGTGCGC